>CAJOHZ010000015.1 GCA_905234695.1 uncultured Bacteroidales bacterium
CGAAAACAAGTTTTCGGGCGCTCGCTTACGCCTGTTCGCTGGCGCAGACATGGCTTGTGCTCGGCCTCGAAAACAAGTTTTCGGGCGCTCGCTTACGCCATGTTATGGAACACATTGACGACGTCGTCGTCGTTTTCCAAGCGCTCCAGCAGGCCATTGACATCCTCCTGCTCCTCGGGCGAAAGTTCGCGTAAAGTGAGGGGAATGCGCTCGAATTTGAAACTTTTAATCTCCAGTCCTTTATCCTCAAGGAATTTGGAAATGGGGCCATAGTTTTTGAAGTCGGCATAGATTAGGATTTCGTCTTCATCGCGGAAGACTTCATCAATGTCGCAGTCGATGAGTTCGAGCTCCAGTTCGTCCATGTCGATGTCGTCGCGCCAGGCCACGACAAAGGAGCATTTACGTTCGAAGAGGAAGTCGTTCATGCCCATAGTGCCCAATTCGCCCTTTCCACGCACGAAAGCTGCGCGGAGGTTGGCAACGGTGCGGGTGGGGTTGTCGGTGGCGGTCTCCACCACGATGGCGGTGCCGTGAGGACCTTTCCCATCGTAGACGACCTCTTTGTAGGCGGATTTGTCCTTTTCTGTGGCACGCTTGATGGCACGTTCCACATTCTCTTTGGGCATGGACTCGCTCTTGGCGGTCTGCATCAGCAGACGGAGACGGAGGTTGCTCGAAGGGTCAGGACCGCCGGCGATGACGGCGAGTTCGATTTCTTTTCCAATTTTGGTGAAGGTGCGGGCCATGTGCCCCCACCGTTTCAGTTTTCTTGCTTTGCGATATTCAAAAGCTCTTCCCATAATGTTAAACTAAAAGGTAAAAACTAAAAACTAAAAGTTTTTTGATGGGTTTTTACGGGTTAATACTATTGTTGATTGTTTCTATACGTTTTAAGAGTGGATAATAGCAGTGCCACCATCTCACTTGAGTCGTTGTATATTGATTGATATTCATGCTCCGATATAAGTTCGGAATGGAACATGAGTTCTATCCAATATTGCGTCTCTTCCGCTTCCTTTAGCGCGATACATAATTTATTTCAAAATCAGCTGGACTTTGAGCAAACCGACTCTCCCGTAGATTGGCACCAATGCTTGTTCCACTACGCAATAGTTGTTTGCTCAGAATATATACACCCTTTTCCTCCTTCAAGTATTTGTAAAATTTCACACAGCGGATTGCAAATGTCAAACTTTTGTCATATAAAAGGCTCTCTTTCATGTGAACAATTGTTTTAGTTTTACATTTTAGTTTTTAGTTTCCAATTTCTCGGAGAGAAATTTTGTGCAGTCTTCGAAGGTCTTGAAGGTGTGTTCCGTGGGAATGACCTCGGGGATGACTTTGTGGGTGGTCAACATATACATCGGCTGGGGCTGGATGATGGTCATGAGCACCATTGTGCCGTGCGACTGAATCTCTTTGATGGCCTCTTCCATGGCATATAGTCCGCTTTGGTCCATGAAACTCACCAAACGCATACGGATGATGGCTATCTTGGCATCGGCAGGAACATCTTGCATGACCTCTTTGAACTTGTTGATGGTTCCGAAGAAGATGGGTCCGTTGAGGCGCTGGATGTAGATGCTGTGTTTGGCGGTGTCGGGCATTCCACCTTCGTCGCTCCATGGACTCTCCTTGTCGAAGTTGGTCATCTCTTGGCTGCTGTAGCCTCCTTCCACAAGGTCGCTGGCGCGTTTCATGAAGAGCACGCAGGCGATGACCATGCCGATACCCACGGCGGTCAGGAGGTCGACAAAGACGGTGACGAGGAAGACAACGATGAGCACCACGGCATCGGCACGGGGAATCTTGAGGAGGTCTTTGAACCCCTTGACATCGATGATGCCGATACCCACGGTGATGAGGATGCCGGCAAGGACCGACAACGGCACATACTGCACTACAGAACCTAGGCCGAGCATGATGGCCAACAACAGCAGGGCATGGACCATGCCGCTGATTTGGGTGCGGCCGCCACTCTTGACATTGACCACGGTGCGCATGGTAGCACCTGCGCCGGGCAGTCCGCAGAAGAGACCGGCGATAGCGTTGCCGATGCCTTGGCCGATAAGTTCACGGTTGCTGTTGTGCTTGGTTTTTGTGATGTTGTCGGCTACCACGGAGGTCAGCAGCGTGTCGATGCTTCCGAGGCCCGCGAGGGTGAGACCGGGGATGATGGCGGCAACGATAATCTCCTTCCAAGGCAGGCCAGAGAGACTGATGGCGCTGTTGGCGAAGAACGGCACGGGCAGACCTGAGCCAATCTCGCCAATGGTCAGTTCCTTCGGTATATTGCAGAAGAGCGATACCACCGTCATAACGATAAGGGCCACGAGAGTGGAAGGCACTTTCTTTGTAATCAAAGGGAAGAGATAGATGATGGCCACGGTGCCGAGGCCGAGGAGCAGGGCGGTGAGGTTGGTCTGCATCGCTTCGGCAGGCAGGCTGGTGAGGAGTTCAATCATCGAGCCTCCTTTGCTGCGTCCCAGCAGAGGGAATATCTGCTGCAGGATGATGATGACACCGATACCGCTCATAAATCCCGACAGAACAGGGTAGGGGATGTAGCGGATGTATTTGCCCAACTTGATGAGCCCGAAGAGAATCTGAAACAGACCGCAGAAGATGGCGGCCAACGCCATGCTGACGAGCACTGCCGACAAGCTGTTGCTGTACGAAGCCCATGCCCCTGACACGAGGGTGGCTGTGATGACCGTCATCGGGCCCGTAGGGCCGCTGATTTGGCTGTGAGTACCGCCGAAGAGGGCGGCAAAGAAACCGAGTAGCATGGCACCGGTGAGGCCCACAAGGGCTCCTGTGGCTGCGGGATTGATGTCAGAACCTTCGGGAACGGTAATGCCGCCGAAGGCTTGGATGCCGAAGGCGAGGGCGAGGGGTAGGGCTACGATGCCGGCGGTGATGCCGCCGAAGATGTCGCCTTTGAGATTGTTGGTTTTGAGGAAAGCCATATTGATGGAATTAATTGAATTAATGGAATAAATTAAAATAATTGAATGGATTGTTTTTTTCTTCTTAGCTCTTACTTCTTACTTCAATCGCGGCCCAGCCGTCGCGCTCTCGGGTGTTGGCTAGAATAAGGCCGAGGGATTCGGCTTTGGCAGCGAGGGCGGGGATGTCGGCGGTGTAGAATCCGCTGAAGAGGATGATGCCGCCAGGCTGGCGATGAGAAAGGACCGAGACGTATGCCTCCATGTCGCGCAGGAGTATATTGCGGTTGATGTTGGCGATAACCAAATCGAATTGTAGGGGCGTACTCCCGTGTACCCCCTTGAGATAAGAGGCGTCGCCGAGGGCGCAGTGGATATTCTTACAATGGTTTCGGTCTATATTTTCCAGTGCATTGCGGTAGGCCCATTCGTCGATGTCGATGGCCTCCACCTGTTCCGCTCCCCTCATACTGGCGAGGATGGCGAGGATAGCTGTGCCGCAGCCCATATCGAGCACTCTCAACCCCTCCAGCGGCAGTTCTGCCAGGTAGGAGAGCATCATGTAGGTGGTGGGGTGGTGGGCGGTGCCGAACGACATCTTAGGTTCTATCTCAATCTCGTAGTCGACATTCGCCCGATGCTCGTGGAAAGGGGCTCTGACCCAGATTCGTTTCCCGTTGCCGGCCTCCACCAGCACAGGCTGGTGTTGCTTCTCCCATTCTTCGTTCCAGTCCTTGTCGGGCAATTCTTGAATTGAGAATTGAGAGTTAACTTCGTTGACGTTTCTTTGGCTTGGCAGCGTGAACGGGTTAACGCTGCGCTCGCTTTGCGAAACGACGAGAGTCGAGAGTTGAGAGAGTTCCTCAAGTTGGTTTTTCAGCCACGGCGGGTCGTATTGGTCGGTGGGGACGTATGCCTTCAATCCGTTGGGGGTCTCGACGAAACTGTCGTAGGGGCCTTCGTTGCCTAGGGCATCGATGAGCAGGTCTCGGTAGGGTTCGAGTTGGCTTAATGTAATATTGACTTCAGTATATTTCATGATGTTCAATTATCTCCACGAGGTTGCCGACTTTGGACCTCAACTTTCATTAATCAATTCGTTTGGGTATTCCACTTTGGTGAGGAAAAGCCCTTGGGGAGGCATGGATACTCCCGCGGCACAGCGGTCTTTTCGTTCAATAATCTCACGGAGTCCGTCGAGGGTGAGTTTGCCGCGCCCAACATCGAGGAGTGTCCCTGTGACGGAACGTACCATGTTGCGCAGGAATCTATTGCTGCGGATGGTGAAGACCCACTCGTCGTTCAGCCACTCCCAACGGGCGTGGCTGAGATGACAGATATTGGTCTTGACCTGCGTGTGAAGTTTTGCAAAGCTGGTGAAGTCATCGTACTCCATGAGGATTTCCGCTCCACGGTTCATCAAATCCATATCGGGTTCGAAGTATATGCGGCTGTAGAGTCCTTGCCGGAAGGGAAGTCGGCGGTTACTGGCATGGTACTGGTAGGTGCGCGCCGTGGCATCGAAGCGGGCGTGGGCGTTGTCCGCCACGGGGAAGATATTGAAGATGGCAATATCGTCAGGCAGGAAACTGTTCAGTTTAAAGATAAGAGTGGATAGCGGAGAGATGGGAGAGAGGGCGTCAAAGTGGGCGTAGAAATCCGAGGCGTGGACACCGGTGTCGGTGCGGCCACATCCCACCACTGCGATGGGTTGCCGAAGCAAGGTCGAGAGCGCCTGCTCGAGGGTCTGCTGCACGGTGGGCAGGTCAGGTTGGGTCTGCCAGCCGCAGTAGTTCGTGCCGTTGTATGCCAGATGGATGAAGTAGCGCATGGTTCTCTCGTTTATGATGCTGTGGGGGTGGGTAATGGTGCGCGGAACGAGCAGCCTGAACGCCATTCCGAACATCCTAGGGAGGTATGCCCTTGGATGACATGTCCTTTTCCGCAGAGCGGGCAGATGTCGCCCACTTTCACTGTGGTGGTCTCGCCTTTGGCGGATTTCTTGCGGGGTTTGGTGGCGGCTTTTGTCCCTTTGGCACGTGGGGCAGACTTGCCAGCTTGTGGGGGTGGTGGCAGGGGTGCGGTGGCGATGCGGCGGTTACTGGCATCGGCCTTGACCTCTTGCACAATCTGCATCACCATCTGCTTCAATTCGTCAATAAACTGCTTGGCATCGTATTGGTGGTGTTCTATCTCACGCAGTTTTTTCTCCCATTGGCCTGTCAGTTCGGCGCTTTTCAGCAACTCCTCGCGGATAATGCCAATGAGATCCATGCCCGTCTCAGTTGCGACAAGGGTTTTGTGGTCCTTGCGTATATAGTTGCGTTTGAAGAGGGTTTCGATGATAGCGGCCCGTGTCGAGGGACGGCCGATGCCGTTTTCTTTCAGCGCATCGCGCAACTCCTCGTCGGCCACCGACTTCCCGGCGGTCTCCATGGCGCGTAACAGGGTGGCCTCGGTATAAGGTTTCGGCGGCTGTGTCCATTTCTCGGTGAGGGTAGGGGTGTGGGGGCCCTGTTCTCCCTTTTTGAAATCGGGGAGGGTCTTCTCTTCGGAGGCCGTCTCCGATTTGTCCGACGAGTCGGAGGGGTCGGACTTGCTTTGGTGACCCCAGGCAAACACATCGCGCCAGCCCTGCTCCAAGATTTGTTTTCCCGATGTGCGGAACTCTAGTTTTCCCTTCTTCGTCTTGCCGTCGGGGGAAGTTTCTTCGGTATCCACCTTGCCGGTGACCGTAGTGGTGGCAAATTTGCAATCGGGATAGAATATGGCAATAAAACGGCGGGCAATGAGGTCGAAGACCTTCTTCTCGTTCAGCGTCATGTCGCCGTTGGAGGGATTGGTGCCCGTGGGGATGATTGCGTGGTGGTCGGTGACTTTGGAGGAGTCGAACACCTTCTTGCTTTTCTTCAACGTGCTCCCCATTAACGGTTGTACCAGAGGGGCGTATGGCGTCAGTCCTTGCAGGATGCCAGGGCATTTGGGGTAGATGTCGTCGCTGAGGAAGGTGGTGTCGACACGGGGGTAGGTGGTGAATTTCTTTTCGTACAGGCTTTGGATGTAGCGTAGTGTCTCGTCGGCCGAGAAGGAGAATTTCTTGTTGCACTCCACCTGCAAGCTGGTGAGGTCAAAGAGGCGAGGCGGCGCCTCCGAGCCGTTCTTCTTGCTCACGCTGGTGACCTCGAAGTCGCGGTCTTGGATGCGCTCAAACGCCTTTCGGCCCTCCTCTTCAGAAGTGATGCGGCCGCGGCTGTCGGCAGTGTCGGACGAGTCCGATTGGTCAGACGGGTCGGAGGTGTCTGACCCCTTCTTGTCCAAGGTAAAGAGGGTGTCCCGATAGAGGGTGGCAAGCACCCAATACTGTTCGGGTTTGAAATTCTGTATTTCCAGCTGGCGGTTTACAATCATGGCCAGCGTGGGGGTCTGTACTCGTCCGATGGAGAGTACCTGCCGCTGCAGTTGTCTGTATTTAAGTGTGTAGAGCCGTGTGGCGTTCATGCCGAGCAGCCAGTCGCCGATGGCGCGGCAGAGGCCGGCCTCGTAGAGCGACTGATAGTCCTCCTGTGGTTTCAGGTTGGCAAATCCCTCGCGGATGGCTTGGTCGGTCATGGAGTTTATCCACAGCCGCTGGACGGGGCAGTGAACTTGGGCTTTCTGCATCACCCAACGTTGGATAAGTTCACCCTCTTGGCCGGCATCACCGCAGTTGATGATGCTGTCGGCCTGTTGCATCAGTCGCTCGATGGTGTGGAATTGCTTTTCGTACCCTTCGTTCTGGATGAGTTTGATGCCAAACCGTTCAGGAATCATGGGCAGATAGGCCAGCTCCCACGCCTTCCAATAGGGGGTGTAGTCGTGGGGCTCCTTGAGGGTGCAGAGGTGGCCGAAGGTCCAGGTGACTTGATAGCCGTTACCCTCCATATAGCCGTCGTGGCTTACGGTGGCTCCCAGAATGCGGGCGATATCCCTGCCTACGGAAGGCTTTTCGGCAATACAGACAATCACTGGAGTGTAGGGGTTAGTTCAATTTCAGGATAAACGGCAGGCGGGCTTGCAGGGGTTCCATGGTGGCCCAGTCCTCCAGTTCGGAATAGTAGGGGATGAATTTGCTCATGCGGGAGCGAAGCTCCACCTCGTCTTTGCCTTTCTTGTACTCCAACAGTTGTTCCCACAGGCTCTTCTCGGCGGGATAAGCCACCACGGTGCAGTCGTCATACTCCACTCCGGCCTTCTCGGCGGCGATATGCAGGGCCAACGTCAGTCCGCCGAGGGTGTCCACCAGGCCCAGTCGCTGGGCCTGTATGCCGGTCCATACCCGTCCGCGGGCAATGCTGTCGACATATTCCGGTGTCAGGCTGCGGCCGTCGGCCACGCGTTGGCAGAAGGTGACGTAGAATTCCTCGACATTCCGTTGCAGCATGGCTTTGGCGGTGGGGGAGAGGGGTCGCATCGTGGAGAGCCCGGTGCTGTTCTTGTTGGTGGACACCGTGTCGGTGGTGATACCCAGTTTCTGGCGCAGCATACCGCCCAGTTCGGGGATGGTGGCGAATACGCCGATGCTGCCGGTGAGGGTAGTGGGGTGTGCCACAATGCAAGAGGCGTTGCTTGAAATCTCATAGCCTGCGCTGGCGGCCACACCGCTCATCGACACCACCACAGGTTTCTTCTCCTTGGCGGCGATGACGGCGCGGGTCATGGTTTCCGAGGCGGTCACGGCTCCTCCGGGCGAGTTGACGCGCAGCACGATGGCTTTCACTTTCTTGTCTTTGGCGGCATCGGTCAGGGCCTTGGCGATGTCGTCGCCATAGACGGCGGTGCGGGTGCCATTGCTCGTGCCCGACACCACATTGCCTTCGGCATAGATGACTGCAATGCGGCTGTTGTTGGGCTTGTCGGTGATGTCTTTGGCATAGCGGTTGGTGCGGATAATCTTGGTGGCTTCGCATTTTTCCTTGAGCAGGGTCTTGATATCTTCGGCAAAGCAGAGGGTATCGACCAGTCCGTTACGGAGTGCATCTTGGGGCAGGTAGCCGTCCAGGTTATCGGCAATGCTGTTGAGTTTCTCGACCTCGATGCCGCGGCTGGCGGCGATGGACTCTACCGTGTAGTTCCATATGTCGCAGATATAGGTGCGCACCTGCTCGCGGTTGTCGTCGCTCATGTTGGTGCGGGTATAGCTCTCGCCGGCGCTCTTGTAGGCGTTGCTCTTGGGACGAATCAACTCCATGTGGATGCCCAGTTTGTCAAGCAGCCCCTTGTAGAACATCACCTCGCCTCCGATGCCGCGGAAGTCGATGACACCCGACGGATGGACTGCCACCATGTCGGCGGCGGAGGCCAGATAGTATTCCGGCTGTGTCATGATTTCGCCGTAGGCGATGACGGGCTTTTCGCACAACTCGTGGAAGTCTGCGATGGCGTTGCGCAGCTCCTCGGCCTGAGCCCAACTCAGGCTGCCGCCTCCTACATGCAGGTAGAGGGCGTTCACGCGGTCGTCGTCGATGGCGGCGTCGATGGCGCGCAGCAACTGTTCGATGCTGGTACCGGACTCATCGCTGAAGAGAGTCTGCAGGTCGCTGGCCGGACTTTCGGTTACCATGCCGTCAACCGACAGCTCCACTACAAAGTTGTCCCCGATAAGGGGCTCTTTATCCTCAACGCCATCCATGATGGCCGAAATCAACATTCCGGTGACAAGGGTGAGGGAAATCACATAAAGTGCCGCCATGGCCAGCAGCATACCCACTGCCGAGGCAAGCATGGTTTTCCCGAATCCCATCGGTTTCGGGTTTTTCTTGGTGTCGTTTTCAGTACTCATAATTGTATCTGTATAATTTTTAATATTTAATTGTTTCGTGTGCGCGAAAACGCATCTTGCAAAGATACGATTTTTTTTTGATTTTTCGGTTGTGGGATTTTTTTCTCTTTTATTGCCAAAAAAGTTGTACCTTTGCATCTCTTTTCATACCCCCATTCATGAAACGGATATTTTTGCTTACCCTTCTGTTGACGGTCGCTATTGCACCCTCCAATGCTCAGTTATTTAAGAAGATATTTCATCGAAACCAAACTGAAGACACCATCCCGGGCTTGGTACGCCTGCAAGAGGTGATGGGGTTGGTTCACAACAATTATGTTGAAACACCCAACACCGACCGCATCAGTGAGGCTGCCGTGCGCCAGATGTTGCGCACCCTCGACCCCCACAGCATATATATTGCCGCCAAGGATGTGGAGCGTACCAACGAGAGCCTGCAGGGCAATTTCGAAGGGGTCGGCATCTCCTTTGGCATCTACAACGACACCATTGTGGTGGCCGAGGTGGTGCCTGGCGGAGCCTCTGAGAAGGTGGGGGTGTTGCGGGGCGACAAGATACTTCGTATCGATGGCGGTCCGGCAACGGGCGACAGCATCAACAATGCATTTGTGTTCAAGCATCTTCGGGGGAAGAAAGGCACCCTTGTGGTGGTGGACGTCCTGCGCGGCCGCAACACAATATCTTTCCATATCATCCGCGACAAGGTGCCCATCAATTCTGTCGACACCTATTTCATGGCCGACGACACCATTGGCTATATCCGTCTGCTTCGTTTTGCCCGCACCTCTGTCGATGAGTTCCGCCGTGCGGTGAACGATTTACAGAAGCAAGGAATGAAGGCTTTGGTGCTTGATTTAAGGGGAAATACGGGCGGTTACCTCGACATCGCCTGCGGGTTGGCTAACGAATTTCTTCCCACGGGAAGCCTGATTGTCTATACTGAGGGGCGTACCCAGAAACGGCAAGACTTCCGCGCCAACCGTTACGGCAGGTTCCGTAAGGGCAGTCTCGTGGTGCTGATTGACGAGAACAGCGCTTCGGCCTCCGAGATTGTCAGCGGCGCCGTCCAGGATTGGGACCGTGGTGTGGTGGTAGGCCGTCGCAGTTTCGGCAAAGGACTGGTGCAGCGGATGTACACGCTTTCTGACGGTGCGCAAGTGCGCATCACCACAGCGCGCTACTATACCCCTTCGGGGCGGTGCATACAGAAGCCCTATGAGAGCGGCACCGACGACTACAATGCCGATTTGGCCCGTCGTTACAACCATGGAGAGATGGTGAGTTCCGACTCCATCCATTTTGCAGACTCGCTGAAGTATAAAACGGTCGGTGGCCGCACTGTTTACGGAGGGGGCGGTATCATGCCCGATATCTTTGTGCCGATGGACACCATGCGGCTCAGCGACTATTTCATTGCCTGCCGCAGCAAAGGTCTCCAGCGTCAGTTTGCGCATCAGTGGGCGGACGGACATAAGACACAGTCCATGGTGAAGGATTTCGACACCTATCTGCTCCACT
This sequence comes from uncultured Bacteroidales bacterium, assembly GCA_905234695.1. GTDB lineage: Bacteria > Bacteroidota > Bacteroidia > Bacteroidales > P3 > Colimorpha. The sequence continues at coordinate 10,288 of CAJOHZ010000015.1, forward strand.
ACGACAGTCTGGGCATCGACTCACTTTTCGAGGCCTATGCCGCCGAGCATGCGGTGGTACGCGACACCGCCAAGGAGCAGGCCGAGCCCATACGGGTGAAGCACAGCGATGACTACCAGCATGTCCTGCTCAAAGGGCTGGTGGCCGAACAGCTGTTCGGCATGAAATACTACTATCTTGTGATGAAAGAGGTGGACAACGGCTATCAGTCCGCAATCACTACCCTGCGGGTTTCGCCGTTGTCGATGCGCACCAAGTAATTACCCGGAGTCTTCGTGCGGTAGCGGAAGGTGGCGGGGCAGTCGTCTCGGTGCTCCACCTGACGGCCATAGTCGTCATAGACGGTGACGCTGTGTCCCTTGGTATGTTCGATGGTGATGGTGTTGCCTTCCACCTTCATGGGAAATGTCTGATCGAGCGTTTCCGCGCTGGTTTCGGTCTGCTGCCCGTCAGTCTGCGGATTGACAAACAGGGCGGTGTAGCGTACATTGTTGTTCACCGTCACCTCGCGGGGGTTCTCCTTGTTGCCGTCGCTCCAGCCCAGGAAGGTGGCACCCGCCTGAGGCGCCGCCACGATGGTGGCCTTGTCGCCCGGCTCGAACTCACTGCCGCCCAGCACCAGCGCGGTGCCCAAAGTTCCGTTGCTGCTGGTCACGGAAATCGTCACCAGATAACTTGTGTCGAAACGGGCGATGAGGGTGGTGTCATGGTCCACCACTAGGGTGCGGGGGTTGTCGCGTGAGCCATCGTTCCAGCCAACAAACATATATCCCGCTGCGGGGATGGCCTGCACGATGGCTTGGGCGAAACTGCAGGTATTGTTCTGGATAATGCGTACCGTCCCCAGGGTGTCGTTGCTGCTGCGCACCTGCAGGCGGTTCTCGCTACTATTGCCCTCGATACGGGTGAAGTAACGCCAGTTCTCGTTGTTCTGGTAGGCGTTGAGCGACTTGCAGGGCACATACACGGGTAGGATATTGCTGATGCCTTGGAACGTGTTGTTTCCGATATGCGGGGGGAATCCCTCCAGTTGCAGAGAGGCAATACTGATGCAGTTCTCGAAGGCGTTGTTGCCGATGGTGCTGACGCTACCGGGAATCACCAATTGCCCGTCGAGGCGGGTGCAACCGCGGAAGGCGCCGCTTCCGATGGTGGTGATGTCGTCAGGCAGTTCGATGGCAGTGATTTGGGTGCATCCGCTGAAAGCGTTGCTTCCGATAACCGCCACTCCTGCGGGGATTTTCAAAGTGCCGGAGAGGTTGGTGCAATTGCTGAACGCATTGGCGGGAATCTGCTTGACGCCGTTGAAGATGGTCACGCTGCGAATACCGGAGCAACCGTGGAAAGCGGCATGTCCTACCGCTCCCATCGACTTGCAGTCTTCGGCGCCATACTCGATGGAAGAGATACGTCTGCAATCGGCAAAGGCGCTGTTGCCGATGCTGGTCATGCCGATAGGAATGGTCAGCGTGCCGGTAAGGCGGTCGCAGCCCATAAAGGCTTCGTTGCCGATATAGGTCATGCCGGCCGGCAGGTCGAGGGCGCCGGTGAGGCTGCTGCACCCCTTGAAGGCGGAATTGCCTATCGAGGTGATGCTTTCGGGCAGTACCAGCTTGCCTTCCATACCGCTGCATTGATAAAAGGCGAAATTGGACACCGAGGTCATTTGGCTGCTGAGCCGCAGGGACGACAGCGAGCTGCATCCGTAGAACGCCGAGCCTCCGATGGTGGTGACGGTGTTGGGTATCACCAAATCACCCTCCAAGTTGGAACACTGGTAGAATGCCGAATGACCGATGGCGGTGAGCCGTTGGGGCAGGGACATCTCACGTAGGCTGGAGCAGCCCTTGAAAGCATTGTCGGGAATGACCCGCACATTGTCTCCGATGGTGACGGATGTGATGCCGATGCAGCCGGCAAACACGGGGGCCGAGCTGCTGCCCATGGTCAGGTTGTCGCTGCCATAGAAGATGACGGACGCCAGTCGTGTGCATTCGGCGAAGGCGCTGTTGCCTATGGCGGTGACGGAAGGGGTAATGGTGATGCTGCCACGGATGCCGTTGCAGCCCTTGAATGCCGAACTTCCAATCTCGGTAATCTGGTCCGGGAGTTGCAGCGAAGTGAGCGACTGGCAACCTGAGAAGGCGAAACTGCCGATGCGGGTGACCTTGGAAGGTATCGTCAGCGGGCCGGCCAGCTCCTGGCAGTTGGAAAACGCCGAACTGCCAATCTCCTCGAGGTTTTGCGGGAGGGTTGCCGACACGAGTCGTTGGCAGCCCGAGAAGGCGTATGCACCGATAAATCTCAGATTGGAAGGCAACTTCACCACCGACAGCTCTTTGCAGCCCATGAACGCCTTTTCGCCGATTTCGGTCACCACATAGCGATGACCCTCAAATTCAGCGGTGGCAGGAATATCAATCATCCCTTTGGGGACTTGGTCGTAGCGTGGGGTGCGGTTGTATTGCGACACCACAGCCACGTGGGCCGAGTTCTCGTCGGTAATCTTGAAGAAGAGCACCTGCCCGTCTGGCAGGGTTTGCATGAAATCGTATGTCGGCTTCTGCGCACACAGGGGTGCGTGTAAGTATAAAATCAAAGTGATAATCAGTGCTATGGATTTTCTCATAGGTGCGGAAGGCTATATTAAAAGCAAATGCAAAGATAGGCTTTTTTTTTGATTTAACAATTTTACGTCGCAAAAAAACATGCTTTTCCGAGTCGGCTGGCACCTGTCATTGGAAGTCAACCGGCGAGAGGTGAACTGGGAGTGGCCTCGGTGTAGTCCCAGTGATCCTTCGGTGATCTTTCGGTGATCTTTCGGTGTTCCTTCGGTTGTTCTCCAACAGTTCTCCTACAGTTCTCCAACAGTTCTCCAACGTAAGAAGGGGAGAACAGAGGAAGAAGTGTTGGATATGTGTAAGATAAGGGTAAAGAGATTACCGAAGGATCATAAAAGGAACACCGAGACTACTCTGGGGGAGCGTGGTTGATAAAAACCGACAAAAAATCATTCTTTTCGTTGATGTTTTGCAAAAAAATCGTATATTTGCATATTCTGCAATCTTCGTGGTTGCGGGATAAAGACGTTGTTATCAGCGTCTAACGTACTATTTATTCGTGTATGAGAGCTAAAAAAGACAAGGAAAAGACAACAGTTCACGTGGCGAGTGAGTACGGCCGCTTGAATGCCGTGCTGCTGCATCGTCCCGGGATAGAGATAGAGCAGATGACTCCTGCCACCGCTGCAGAGGCTTTGTATAGCGACATATTAAGCAAGCATATCGTCGACAAAGAGTATGCCGCATTCTGTGGGGTGTTGGAGAAGTGGACCCGAGTGTATTATGTGGAGGATGTGCTGACAGAGATATTGGACAACGACGACGTGCGCCAGCGGCTGGTGTCGTGTTGCTGTCAACAGGACAACTGCGAATACTTGGCTGACATCTTGATGCAGCATAGCAGTCGCCAGTTGGCGAAGGAGTTGGTGGAAGGGGTGAGATACCATGCCGATACCGACCTGTCACGTTTCAAGGATTCGCGGTTTGTGCTGAAACCGCTCTACAACCTCTTTTTCACCCGCGACGCTTCATCGTCGGTCTACGACGAGGTGCTTGTCAACACCATGTCTTTCCCCGTTCGTCAGCGCGAGACGCTGATATACAAGGCCATCTTTGAGTACTATTTCGGTGCCAATACCTTCTGTGCTTCCGACAGCAACCGCCGCGCCCGTACCGAGGGCGGCGATGTGCAGGTGGCCGGCCCCGATTTGCTGTGCATCGGACAGGGTATCCGTACCAACCAATTGGGCATTATGGCGCTGGCGCGTAAGTTCGCCAACGAGCGCAAGCATTTCCGCATTCTGGTGCAGGAACTTCCCCGCAAGCCCGAATCGTTCATCCACCTGGACATGGTCTTCACCTTCCTCGGGGCGCACAACTGCATGGTCTATGAGCCGATGTTGAGCAAGAGTGGCCTCTTTGCAGGGAAAGCCACCACGCTGGTGGAATGCGACGGCGGGAAGATTACGACCAAAGAGTTCCCCAATATTTTGAAAGGGTTGAAACATTGTGGTATGGAATTGGACCCCGTCTTCTGTGGCCAAGGCGAGATGTGGTATCAGGACCGCGAGCAGTGGCATAGCGGTGCCAACTTCTTCGCCCTCGGCGACGGGAAGGTGATTGGCTATGAGCGCAACCGTTTCACCATCGAGGCCCTCGACCATGCAGGATTTTCCGTGCTGGATGCCGACGAGGTATGTGCCGGCAAGGTGTCGATGGATGACTATGACCGCTTCGTGGTGGCCTTCAAAGCCTCTGAATTGCCCCGCGCCGGCGGCGGCGCACGTTGCATGACGATGCCCATCAACCGTTCTTGAAATTCAAACAAAACTAACAAAACTCAATAAACGCATGAAAAGATACCATTTGGTGAACAACATTACAGGCTGGCTGATATGCTTGGTGGCCTGTACTGTCTACATCATGACGGCCGAAGCCACGGCCTCATGGTGGGATTGCGGTGAGTATATCGCCACCGCATTCAAGCTGCAAGTAGGACATCCTCCTGGAGCCCCCTCGTTCCAGTTGATAGGACGAATGTTTTCGATGTTCTCCACGCCCGAGAATGTGGCCCATGCGGTCAACGTGATGTCGGCCGTGTGCAGTGGCTTCACCATTCTCTTCCTCTTCTGGGGCATCACCCTGTTGGGCAAGCACCTGCTTCCCGACCCGAAGAATCCCGACATCAAGGATCCCCGTACCTGGGGTGTGTTCGCCGCCGGTATTGTGGGCGCATTGGCCTATACGTTCAGCGACACCTTCTGGTTCTCCGCCGTCGAGGGCGAGGTCTATGCCATGTCATCGCTCTTCACCGCCATTGTGTTCTGGGCTATCCTGAAATGGGAGGAACAGGCCGACGACCCGCGCTCGCTGCGCTGGCTGGTGTTGATATGCCTGCTGGTGGGTATCGCCATCGGCGTCCACCTGTTGAACCTCTTGACGTTGCCCGCCATCGTCTATGTGGTTTATTTCCGCAAGTGGAAGAAGACCACCGTGAAGGGATTCATCCTCAGCGGCGTGATTTCGCTTGTGCTGCTGGCGTTGATTCTGTGGGGCATCATCCCGGGCATCGTCAATGTGGATTCGGCGTTCGATGTCTTCTTCGTCAACACGCTGGGACTTCCCTTCAACTCGGGTACGATATTCTTTTTCACGGCACTGGCCGCGCTGGTGGTGTGGGGATTGTGGTTTACCTCTCCCAAAAAGAAGAGCCATCCCGTACTGAACGCCGCGATATTGGGATTCACGATGCTGGTAATTGGCTATTCCACCTTCTTCCTGCTGGTGATTCGTGCCAATACCAATACCCCACTGAACGAGAACGCCCCCAAGGATGCTGTGGCAATGCGCGCCTACCTGGGCCGCGAGCAGTATGGCGACACGCCGCTGTTGACAGGCCAGTACTATACGGCAGGCGACCCCATTGATGCCAAGCGTGGTTACACGAAGTATATCCGCGGCACCAACAGCAAGGGCAAGGACTGCTATGTGCCTGCCTCGTACCAGCAGAAGTTCATCTACCGCAAGGAGCATACGGGTGTCTTCCCCCGTATGTACAGCAACGATAACAGCCGCAGCCACCCCCAGTTCTACGAGTACTGGGCCGGCAAGGTGCGCGGCAACCGCAAGCCGTCGGCATCGCAGAATATCACGTACCTCAACGGCTATCAGCTGGGCTGGATGTACTGGCGTTATTTCATGTGGAATTTCGCTGGCCGCCAGAACGATATCCAAGGCCATCACTTCAATAGCGACGGCACCCGCGACTACATGAACGGCAACTGGATTTGCGGCATCAAGGCCATCGACGAGGCCCGTCTGGGACCGCAGAGCAACCTGCCCGACCACATGAAACAGAACAAGGCGCGCAACGTATATTACTTGCTGCCGCTGCTGCTGGGTCTGGCGGGTCTGGTGTATCATGTCATTCGGAACAAGAAGGATGCCTTCATTGTCTTCATCATGTTCTTCATGACGGGTCTGGCCATCGCCATCTACCTGAACATGCCGCCGCGTCAGCCGCGTGAGCGTGACTATGCCTTCGTGGGTTCCTTCAGCTTCTACGCCATCTGGATTGGACTTGGCGTGATGGCGCTGTCGGAGTGGCTCACCAAGCTCTTCAAGAAAGAACGCGCATACAAGGTGATCATGCCGGTGGTGTTTGTGTTGTGCATGTGGGGCGTGCCGGTGTTGATGGCAGCCCAGAACTGGGACGACCACGACCGCTCGCAGAAATATGCCGCCCGCGATTTCGCCAAGAACTATCTGGCTTCCGTCGACGAGAACGGCGTGCTGATTACCTTCGGCGACAACGATACCTTCCCGCTTTGGTACGCCCAGGAGGTCGAAGGGTTCCGCACCGATGTGCGTATCCTTAATTACACCCTCTCGGGTATGTACTGGTATGTCGAACAGCTGTTCAACCGCTTGTATGAGTCGGATGCGCTGGAGTTCACCCTGCCGAAGGAGTATTACGGCTTGGGCAACGACGTAGTGTATATCCAGGAGCGCACCACAGAGTATATCGAGGTGACCGACCTGTTGACCATGCTGCGCGATAACCCCGGCCGCTTCAAGGCCCGCGACGGACGTGGCGAAGAGGTGATCCTGCTTCCCACCAGTCGCTTCAAAATCACCCTCGACATTCCCGATCTGGTGAAACGGGGTGTGATTCCCGCCGACAAGGCCGACCAGGTGGATCCCGTCATCCGTTGGCAGATAAAGAAAGGCTCTCTGTTCCGCCACGAGTTGATGATGCTGGATATCATCGGGACGAACAAATTCAAACGGGATATCAACATCATGAATCCGAGTTATATCCAGAATGTGTTCACCCCCATCCGCGAATACTGCGTGCAGGACGGCATGAATTACAAACTGACCCCCTACAAGGCCAAAGTGGTGCAACCCGTGCTGTTCGACGTCCGCGACAACCGCTATGTGCTGCAGACGTTCACCGATGAGTCGTACGACTTCTTCCTTGAAGGCTACAAAGATGCCGAGGGCAACCGCCACCCGCTGGAGTGGGGCAACCTCTGCGCCGACATCTATATCGATCCCGTCAGCGTCAACATGGGTACCGTGCAGCGCCAGACCTTTTCGATGGCAGCCAAGGAGTTGCTGCTGAAGGGCGACACGGTGCGTGCCCGTCGGATGCTGGACACCAGCGAGCGCTTCTTCCCCCCGTCGAACTTCATGTACGACAAGTACAGCATGCTTCTTGTGGACATCTACTATCAGGTCTATGGTGCTGAACGCTCCACCCAGATTTGGGATGCCGTGTACAACTACTATAGCCAGGAAGTTGCCTACCTCCATCAGTACTTGAGCACCAAGAAGGCTGACGGCGTGAGGGCCAACCTCAACGAGGCGGTGCAGATTCTCTACGGTCTTGAGCAGTTTGCTGCCGACCCGAGTGTGTTGAACGACCATGCGCGCGCCAATCAGGTGTCGGATCTGCTGAACTCTTACGGGTATCAAATCAACTAACAGAATGGGAATCCGAACTACATCGAAATCCAAGAAAGCCAAACGCATCAGCATCTCCCTCTCGGAACGGGAGGGAGAGTTGCTGGCGCGCTACGCCAAGGAGATGGGCACTACACGTCCGGCGGCAGTGAGACGCTTTGTGCGCGAATGCCTGCGGCAGTACAAGTCCCAGTCCCGCAACGTCGAGCCCCAAAACCAGCTTGGGCTTTTTGATTCCATGCAGATAGATATCTTTAACATCACATCGAAAACAAACGATTGAAACAACAAATACCATGAAACTCAAATCTGTATTATTGTTTGCCTTGGTGCTCGGTTTCGGCACGGCAACCTATGCCCAGAAGTCTGTCGAATTGGCGACTGACGAGAATTTCCCTCGCGAGAATGTGGCGGTTGACAGCCTCGGGTTTGACGAATACTATGCAGCGGAAGCCGCTGTGGAGGATGTCGACGAGGCAGAGGCGGAGGGCGACTTCAATCCCGGTTCCACGATTATCGGCCACGTGACCGACGCCCATTCGTGGCACATGTTCGATTATTACAGCAAGGATGGTTCGGAACATGCCGTGGCCATCCCGCTGCCCATTATCCTTGTCAACGACGGACATCTGGATATCTTCATGTCGTCGAAGTTCCACCACGGCCATGCCGATTACAAAGGCTATCGGCTGATTGGCGGCGGCATCGAGAAGGAAGAGATTATCTGTGTTGACGAAGATGGCCAGCCGATACTGGACGACGAAGGCAATGTCAAGAAACCGCTGGACCTCTCCATCACCAAGGTGCCGGCCGCTATCATGATTGCCGTCGTGCTGCTGATTGTCCTCATCATGGTGGCCAAGAATGGATACAAGAAACGTGTCAATCAGGCACCCAAAGGTGTGCAGTCGCTCGTGGAGATGCTCGTGGTGTTTGTCCGCGACAGCATCGTGCGGCCCATGATAGGGGAGAAGCACTATGAGAAGTATCTGCCTTATTTGCTGACGCTTTTCTTCTTTATCTTCTTCTGCAACTGCTTGGGATTGATACCTTTCTTCCCTGCCGGTGCCAATGTTACGGGTAACTTGGCGGTGACGGCCACCCTGGCGGTCATCACCTTCTTGATTACCAACCTCAGCGGCAACCGCCACTATTGGGTGGATATCTTCAACACCCCCGGCGTGCCGGCATGGCTCAAGATATTCCCCTTGATGCCGATCGTGGAGTTGGTGGGTGTTTTCACCAAGCCTATCGTGCTGATGATTCGTCTATTTGCCAACATGACTGCAGGCCATATCGTGATTCTCGGTTTCGTGGTGATTATCTTCATCATCAGCAACACACTTTCGATGGGTGTGGGTGGCGGTGTGGCTGTCATCTCGGTTATCTTCAGCGTCTTCATCAGCGTGCTGGAGTGTCTGGTAGCCTACATCCAGGCGTTCGTATTCACCATGCTCAGCGCCCTTTATATCGGCATGGCTGTCTCTGAACCGGCCCACGAACACTAATTCTTATTGTCAACACTCAATTCCCCATATCCTATGAAAAGTATAAAAGATATAAATTTTGCAGGCAAGAAAGTCCTGCTCCGCGTGGACTTCAACGTTCCGATGGACGAGAATAAGCACATCACCGACGACACCCGTATGCGCGAGTCGATGCCCACCATCGAGAAACTGATGCGCGACGGTGCCGCCATCATCATCATGGCCCACTTCGGCCGTCCCAAGAAAGGCGGTTTCGAGCCCGAGCTCACCCTTGAGCCTGTGGCCAAGTATCTGGAGACCCTTGTGAAGCGTCCGGTGAAGTTCACCCAGGAACTTCTTGGAAGCGGCAAGCCCGAGGCGATGGCCAAAGAACTGAAAGGCGGCGAGGTGATGCTCCTTGAGAACATCCGTTTCTATCCCGAAGAGACCAAAGGCGGCGAGGACCTTGCCCGCCAGCTGGCCGCCCTCGGCGACTGCTACATCAATGACGCTTTCGGCGCCGCCCACCGTGAGCACAGCTCCACGGCGGTTATCGCCAAGTTCTTCCCCAACGCCAAGTACTTCGGCTTCCTCATGGAGAACGAGGTGCGCAATCTGGAGAAACTGATGCAGAATCCTCCGCGTCCCTTCACCGCCATCATCGGTGGCAGCAAGGTGAGCAGCAAGATTGGCATTTTGGAGAACCTGCTCGACAAGGTGGACAACATGATTATCATCGGCGGTATGCGCTATACCTTCACCAAGGCCCTCGGTGGCAAGATTGGCAACAGCATCTGCGAGGACGATAAACTTGACCTTGCCCGCGAGTTGATGCGCCGTATGGACGAGAAGGGCGTGAAGTATTACCTGCCCGTCGATAGCGTTATCGGCGACAAGTTTGGCAACGATGCCAACACGCAGATTGTCCCCAGTGGCGAAGTTCCCGACGGTTGGGAGAGCATGGACTGCGGTCCCGAGAGCTGCAAGGCCATCCGCGACATCATCATGGCCAGCAAGACCATTCTCTGGAACGGTCCTGCGGGAGTCTTTGAACTCAGCACCTTTGCCAAGGGTACCAACGAGATTGCCAAGAGTGTGGCCGAAGCCTGCAAACAGGGCTGCTTCGCCGCCGTGGGTGGTGGCGACAGCGTGGCCGCTGTCAAGCAGATGGGCCTCGCCGACCAGATGAGCTACGTCTCCACCGGTGGCGGCGCCATGCTGGAATACCTCGAAGGCAAGACCCTCCCCGGCATCAAGGCCATCCAAGACTAAGAAACAGTTTCGATTGTTTGGCAATAACATCGAGAGAGGCTTCTCCATGAAGCCTCTCTTTTTATTTTTTTCGTTTGTACCGAAAGATTTTCGTATATTTGCACCGGAAAAATCGGTTTGCTGAGATGTATAACCGCAGGAAAGACTGATTATATGAAGAAGATACCGCATACATTCACGATAGTTTTCGCGCTGATTGCGTTGGCAGCAGTCCTGACATGGGTGGTGCCGGCGGGCGAGTTTATGAGGGACACCGTGATGGTGGACGGGAAACCGCGTGAGGTGGTGCGGAACGACTCATTCCAATATGTTGAGCACAGCCCCCAGACATGGCAGGTGTTCTCGTCGCTGTTCAACGGCTTTGTCGACAAGGCCGATATCATCGTCTTCATCCTCATCGTGGGCGGTGCGTTCTGGATACTCAACAACAGCCACGCCATCGATGTAGGCGTGATGGCTTTCCTTCGGAGGGTGCTGAAGCTGAACCGATACCGGTTTTTCCAACGGTTGGGGGTGGAGAATATCATCATCACCCTTATCATGATTATGTTCAGCCTCTTTGGGGCGGTGTTCGGCATGAGCGAGGAAACCATCGCTTTTGTGGTGATATTTGTGCCGTTGGCCATCTCGATGGGATACGACTCCATTGTAGGTGTCTGCATGTGCTATATGGCCGCCCATATCGGCTTTGCCGGGGCGATGCTGAACCCCTTCACCATCGGCATCGCGCAAGGTATCGCGGAACTGCCACCCTTCTCGGGATTGGAATACCGCTTTGTCTGCTGGGTGATTCTGACGGCCATCGGCATCGCCTTCGTGCTGTGGTATGCCAACCGTATAAAGGCCAAACCCGACCGCTCCCCGGTCCATAAACTTGACGACTACTGGCGTGCACGGGTGCAGGAACAGGAAGAGAACCCCGTAACTTACCACTCGCCCAAGGTGGCGTGGGTGATGTATGGGCTGCTTTCAGCGGTGATGATATTCTGTGCCGTGTGGATGCCGTTCACCACGGTCGTCATCGGTGGCCGGGCAATGTCGTTGGTGCTGCTTCCCGTGTTGGCGGGCCTCTTTGTGGTGACGGGCTTCTTCATGCTGCGCAAAAGCGTCCACTTCTTCATTCTCGACATCATGCTTTTCACCATCGGCTACCTGGTGGTAGGTGTGTTGGGGTATGGTTGGGGCATTATGGAGATTTCGGCCCTCTTCCTTGCCATGGGCATCTGCAGTGGCGTGGCCGACAGCCAAGGGGCCGACGATATCGCCAAACTCTTCCTGGCGGGTTGCAAGGATATCCTCTCCGCCGCGTTGGTGGTGGGGTTGGCCAGCGGCATTATCTTTATTCTGCGCGACGGCAAGGTGATTGATACGATTCTCTATGCCTTGACGCAGTCGCTCTCGGGTACCGGCGAAGTGGTGTCGGTGGGGGTGATGTACGCCTTCCAGACGATGCTGAACCTTATCATGCCCAGCGGAACGGCCAAAGCGGCCCTCACTATGCCTATCATGGCGCAGTTTGCCGACCTTATCCACGTGAGCCGCCAGACCACGGTGCTGGCCTTCCAGTTCGGCGACGGCTTCACCAATATGCTCACCCCCACCAGCGGGGTGCTGATTGCCTGCATCGGCGTGGCCAAGATACCCTATGCCACATGGCTGAAATGGGTGTGGAAATTCATTCTGGCGTTGATAGTGGTAGGCTTCCTGCTGATGCTTCCCACCCTTTTCTTCTCGTTCCCAGGATTCTAACCTCTTTTTTATGCGAAAGAAACTCATATATCTTGCCTTTTTCTGCGGGCTGTCGTTTGTGACGGTAGCACAGGATACTGCATACGCCCGCGGTATCATCAAACAACTTACGTCGCCTGCAATGTATGGCCGCGGTGTCAGCCATGGTGGCGATTCCTTGGCCGCCGACTTTCTGGCTGGCGAGATGCGTCGGTTGGGGGTGTTGCCTCTGGCGGTGAATTACCGTCAATATTATACCTACAACACCTATGGTATCGAAGGCGATGTGTCGTTGACCATCAACGGTAAGGAGTTGGAACCCTATCGTGAGTTCCGGGTCTGTCCGACGGCGCGAGCCGCCACGCCGGCACGGCTGGAGAAGGCCACCTGGAAGAAACAACTGAAAGACGGCACCTGGCTTGTCGGTGTGCCGCAGCTGTCGACCTATGGGCCGCTGATGAGCGGGGAACGTCCCGACCCCGTATGTGTGGAAGTGTTGGACACGGCGGTGGCCAAGAAGGTGAAGAAGGTGTCGTTGGAGTTGCCGTTGCGCTATTACCGCAACCACCGTTCGCAGAATGTGGTGGGGTATGTTCGTGGGACAGTGGACACCATGGTGGTTTTTACCGCCCATTACGACCATTGCGGCACGATGGGCGACAATGTGCTTTTCCCCGGTGCCCACGACAATGCCAGTGGTGTGGCGGCAGTGCTCGACCTGGCCCGTATGGCCACGCAGCGCAAGCCCTATTACACGCAGGTGTTCATGCTTTTCAGTGGTGAGGAAAGCGGTCTTCTAGGTTCGAAGTATGCTGCTGAAAATCCGCTTATAGACTTTAGTAAAGTAAAGCTTTTGTGTAACATCGATATGTTCTGCGGGGGCGATGAGGGAATGATGGTTTTCAACGCCAACAGCCCACAGACAAAACCCTTTGTCGACCGCTTGCGGGCACGCAATGCAGAGACCCATGCGGCGGCGGAAATCCGCGGTCGCGACAACTCTCCCAACAGCGACCACTACTGGTTCTCGAACTACTGCCCGGTGCTGTTTCTCTTGACCATGGGACAGCCCTACGGTGGCTATCACGACCCTGCCGATACCTGTGAGGCTTGCGGATTGGGACACTATAACTCCTTTATGGACTTGATACAGCAACTGTCGAAAGGCCCTTATGATGAAGAGTGGTAGATGCCTGCTATGGCTGCTCTGTCTGTGGCTGACGACAAGTTGCAATGTGCTGCCCGAGAAACCCAACTGGTGCAGCGATGAGGGCCTTTGCTCTGGCAATTTGCTCTTTGTGCGTGCCGTGGACACGGTGGGGATGGAGGCTGCCATTGCCGCCTCGACGGGGACATACACCCATGTGGCGGTATTGGAATATGCCGATAGCCAGTATTATGTGATAGAGGCCACCCCGCGGCTGGGGGTTGTGCGCCGTCCACTGGACCAGTTCTTTGAGGAGATTTGGTTGCAGGACAGCTCCGTGTCGCCGCTGTCGTATGTGGATTTTTACTATTTGGTGGAAGAAACAGATATACCCGCCTTGATGGAGCGGCTGCACAGCCACCTGGGAGAACCCTACGATGATGCATTCCTGCCCGACAATGGCCGGATGTATTGTAGCGAACTGGTCTATGAATGTGTCAAGGATAGGGAAGGCCGTCCCGTTTTCGAGGCCAATCCGATGAATTTCAAGGGCGCCGACGAGCGCATCCATCCTTATTGGCAAGCCCATTTCGACAGTCTGGGAGTCGCCGTGCCGCAAGGGGTGCCGGGAACCAATCCCACCGACATGTCGCGCTCGGAACGGCTGCACCGTTTCAAGATAGAGTAGGGGGAACTGCCGCTTATGTTGGTGTGAGTAACTCTGTTTATAACTATTCGCGGACAGAGGGTGTTAATCGTGAAATAATGTGTATTTTTGCATTCTAAATCACAGTTATGGACGAAGAGCATCTGATACCCGAAGAAAATGACGGTCTGGGAGAGGAAACTCCCATGAACGACAGTGAGATACTTGATGAGGAAACCGCCCTCCCTCCGACGGAAGAAGGCCCGACAGGCGAAGGTTCGACCCTGTCGTTGACAGGCATGTTCCGCGATTATTGGATTGATTATGCCTCCGATGTTATCCTGGACCGCTCGGTTCCCGACATCGACGACGGCCTCAAACCGGTGCAGCGTCGCATCCTGCACGCCATGAAAGAGACCGACGACGGCCGTTTCACCAAAGTGGCCAATATCGTGGGTACCACCATGCTCTACCATCCCCATGGCGACGCCTCCATCAACGATGCGTTGGTCAACATGGGGCAGAAGAACCTGCTGATTGACTGTCAGGGTAACTGGGGCAACATCCTCACGGGTGATGGGGCGGCTGCCGGCCGTTATATCGAGGCCCGTCTGTCGAAATTCGCCAAGGAGGTGGTGTTCAACGCCAAGACCACCCAATGGAAACCCAGCTATGACGGCCGCAAGCAGGAGCCTGTGTCGCTGCCCATCAAGTTCCCGTTGCTGCTGGCGCAGGGCACCAAGGGCATCGCCGTCACGCTCACCTCGGTGATTCTTCCGTACAACTTCTGCGAGCTGTTGGAAGCCTCCATCAGCATCCTGCGCGACGAGCCTTTTGTCATCTATCCCGACTTCCCCACGGGAGGGTTGATAGATGTCTCCAAATACAACGATGCCGCCTTGGGCGGCCGCTTGCGCATCCGCGCCAAAATGCACTACGACGAGAAACGCAAGGCCATCGTCATCACCGAGATACCTTACAGCGTCACCACCGACGTGTTGATTGAGAGTATACTGAAAGCCAACGAGAAGGGGAAAATCAAAATCAAGAAGGTGGACGACAACACCGCTGCCGAAGTGGAGATTGTGTGCTACCTCCCGGCCGGTATTTCGCCCGACCAGATGATCGATGCCCTCTACGCCTTCACCAGTTGCCAGATAAGCTTCTCGCCGCAGACCTGTGTCATCGTGGACAACAAACCCGTCTTCATGACCGCCAGCGAGATTCTGCGCCACTCGACCCTCCGCACCCGCGACCTGCTGCGGCAGGAACTGGAAATCCAGTTGGCAGAACTGGAAGACCGTTGGCACTGGGTGTCGTTGGAAAAGATATTCTTCGAGAAGGGCATCTACAAGATACTTGAAAAGAAAAACTTCGCCACGTGGGATGACCAGGTGACCGGCATCGAGCGAGGGTTTGATCCTTACCGCGAGCTTTTCCGCAAGGAGATTACCCGCGAGCATGTGCTGAAACTGTGTGAGAAGCCCGTGCGCAAGATTTCCGTCTTCGACATCAAGAAAGCCGAAGAGGAGATTGCCAACATCGACATGGACATCGAGGAGACCAAGAACCACTTGGCCCACCTCACCGAATATGCCATCCATTACTTCCAGCATATCCTGGAGACCTACGGCAAAGGCCGTGAGCGCAAGACCGAGATACGCAATTTCGAGGACATCCAGGCCGCCAACGTGGCCGTGGCCAACGAGAAGCTGTATGTCAACCGCGCCACAGGCTTTGCCGGCTACGGACTGAAGAAAGACGACGGGGCCGAGTTGGTATGCGACTGCTCCAAGATGGACGATGTCATTGTGTTCCGCACCGACGGCACGATGCTCGTCACCAAAGTGCAGGAGAAAGCTTTTGTGGGCTCGCCGGCCTGCAAGGAGATTGAGTATATCGGCCTGTTCCGCAAGCGCGACGACCGCACGGTATACAACATGGTCTATCGCGATGGCGCGTTTGGATATGTCTTCGTCAAGCGCTTCTCGGTCATCGGGGTGACCCGCGACACGGAGTACAACCTCACCAAAGGCACCAAAGGTACCAAGATACTCTATTTCACCGCCAACCAAAACGGCGAGGCGGAAGTCATCACCATCCACCACGCCACCAAGGCCAAGCTGAAGAAGGTGAGCTTCGACTTCGACTTTGCCAAATTGGCCATCAAAGGCCGTCAGGCCATGGGCAATATCTTGACCCGTAACGCGGTGCGCAATATCACCAAGAAAGGGGAGGGGGTCTCGACCCTCGAAGCCCGCGAGATATGGTTCGATTCCACGGTGAATCGACTGAATGTCAACGGTGCAGGTGTCTCGCTTGGCCGCTTCAAGGGCAAGGACAAGGTCTTCGCCCTCACCCGCTCGGGCGCCATGCGCCTTTCGGGCCACGACTTGGGCACCCATTTCGACGACGACCTCATAGAGATACGCAAATACAACCCGCACGACATCGTCACCGCCATCTACCGCGACGGCGAAAGCGGAAGTTTCTATATCAAACGCTTCCAAGCCGAGAAAGACAACGACAAGAAACTGACCTTCCTGGAGGAGGGCGACACGCTTCTGGACTACACCATGGCCACGTTCCCCCATCTGCAGGTCAACTACGACGAGACCAGCGGCAAGAAGGTACTGGTGGAGGAAATCAACGTGGACGAGTTCATCGCGGTCAAAGGCTACAAGGCCAAAGGCAAACGCATCACCACCAGCACGGTGAAGGAGTTTGTATGGCTGGCACCCGACCCGGAACCCGTGTACGAGGAATCCGATACCGACGACACCGACAATGTCGACGCGCTGCCCGACGACCGTGAAGGATTCGCCGAAGGCATCCAGACAGAAATGTTCTAACACAACCATCCCCAATCAAACTGACACAGCAAACCTCTGTAATGAAAATATTAGTAGTACTCCCACGATTTCCATACCCACTGGAGAAAGGCGACAAACTGCGCGCCTTCAACCAAGTCAAGGAACTCTCAAAACACAATGACGTATACCTCTTCTGTGTTTCGCACATTAAAGTCAATCCCCAGCATATCGAGGCGGTGAAGCCGTTCTGCAAAGAAATCTGCCTGGTGCGGTCGCCCCGGCTGGTGAACTATAAGAATGTCCTCCGCAATTACATATATGTCAAGTCGCTTCAAATCGGCTACTGGGATTCCCGCAAGGCCCGTCGGGCCTACAAGGCGTTCGAGCGCAAGGTGAACCCCGATGTCATCTACAGCCAGATGGTGCGCACGATGACCCTTGTGAGCCGTTCGCCGAAGCCCAAGGTAATGGACTTCCAAGACGCCCTCTCGATGAATACAGAACGGCGCATGGACCAGACGCGCGGCCTATGGCATTATATCCTGCATTTCGAGTTCAAGATGCTGCGTTCGAGCGAGTACAACTCGTTCCGCATCTTTGATGCCCTCACCATCATCTCCGAGCCCGACAGCGACGCCATCCCGCACCAGAAAAACGGCGACATCCACATTATCCCCAATGGGGTGGATTTTGACTATTTCAAGCCGAGAGAATGCGAGCGCAAATACGATGTGGTATTCTGTGGCAATATGCGGTATGAGCCCAATGTGCGGGCCGCCCGCTACCTCGCCCAGGAGGTGATGCCGCTGGTATGGGAGAAACGCCCCGAGGCAACGTTGCTGCTGGCGGGGGCATACCCCAAGCGCAACATCACCCGACTTGCCGACGACCGTATTATCGTGACGGGCACGGTGGATGACATCCGCGAAAGCTACTCTTCGGCCAAGGTCTTTGCCGCCCCGATGCAGACGGGCTCCGGTTTGCAGAACAAACTGCTGGAAGCCATGGCCATGCAGATGCCTTGTGTCACCACCGCCATCGCCAACGACTCGCTCCATGCCGACCCGGAGAAGGAAATCCTCGTGGGCAACACGCCGCAGGCGTTCGCCGACCATATTGTGAAACTGTTGGAGTCGGAGGAACTTCGCGACACCATCGCACGCAACGGGAACCAGTTCGTGCACCAGCACTTCAGCTGGGAGCAGTCGTGCGAGAAACTCTCGGAAGTCCTGCGTGGAGTATGTGAAAATAAACGCTGACGGATGGGCAAAGGCTGGAAAGCAAACAATCAAGGGAAATGGAAAAGCCCTGTAGGCGAATGGGAGGCGGAGAATCTGCCGGCCAAGCGGCCTACACCGCAGCAGCGCAACACTTTCAGCACCGACATCGAGCCCGAGAAGGCTATCCTGGTGAGTGTCTGTGCCGGCAACACCACCATGGAACGCACGGAGGAATGCCTCAACGAACTGGCTTTCCTGCTTGACACTGCCGGCGGCATCGCCGTGAAGCAGGTGGTGCAGAAACTGGAGCGCCCCGACCCGCGTACCTACGTGGGCAGCGGAAAGTTGGAAGAGATAAAGGAATACAAGAACGCACTGGATGCGGACATCATGGTGTTCGACGATGAACTCTCGCCCGCGCAGCTGCGCAATCTGGAGCGTGAGTTGGGTTGCCGTATTCTGGACCGAACCACGTTGATACTGGACATCTTCGCCAAGCGGGCGCGCACCAGCATCGCCAAGACACAGGTGGAACTGGCACAGTTGCAGTACATGTTGCCGAGGCTCACCCGCATGTGGACGCACTTGGAGCGTCAGCGGGGGGGTATCGGTATGCGTGGTCCGGGTGAGACGCAGATTGAGACCGACCGCCGGCTCATCACCGAGAAAATCACCCTCCTCAAAGAGAAACTGCAATCCATCGACAAGCAGAAATCGCTGCAGCGCAAGAATCGCGAGAGCCTGGTGCGTGTGGCGTTGGTGGGCTACACCAACGTGGGCAAGTCCACCCTGATGAATCTGCTCAGCAAGAGCAACGTCTTTGCCGAGAACAAACTCTTCGCCACCCTCGACACCACGGTGCGTAAGGTGGTGCTGGGCAACCTCCCTTTCCTGCTGACCGACACGGTGGGATTCATCCGCAAGCTGCCCCACGGTTTGGTGGAGTCTTTCAAATCGACCCTCGACGAAGTGAGTGAGGCCGACCTGCTGATGCATGTCGTGGACATCTCGCACCCCGACTACGAGGAGCAAATCAATGCAGTGACGCGGACGCTGGAGGAGATTGGCGCCAGCGACATCCCCACGATTCTAGTCTTCAATAAGATTGACGCCTATACCTATATCGAGAAAGAAGAGGACGACCTCACGCCGGTGACCAAAGCCAACTGGTCGCTGGAGATGCTGAAAGAGTCATGGATGTCCAAGTTCCATTCGGGCCAGATGGGCGAGCGGCATGTGATATTCATCAGTGCCGCCGACCGCCAGAACATCGACGAACTGCGTGATATCATGTACGAGGAAATCAAGAAAATCCACGCGGTAAGGTATCCCTACAACAACTTCCTGTATTAAAAGACAATGCGGCCTGTCGAAATAAACGGCAGGCTGCTGGAGTTGCACACAATTCCCATCTTATCTATATAGTTTCTTAGTTCAGCAAGAAGGTATGCGTAATATCGCGGTGGCTTCGCTGTCCCTTTTTCGATGTGTCGGAGTGGTCTCGGAGTTGTAGCCAAATTCCACCCGAATTCTTCCCATGTTCCTCCCATTATCGATGGGAAGATCATGGGAGGATCATGGGAAGATCATGGGAAGATCATGGGAAGATCACAAAAATCACACCGAAGTTAAACTGGGACTTCACCGAAGCATCGCCGAAGTTACAGCCTACAATATTTGAGCCATCTGTGAGTCAAAAAGTAAGTGAGACAACCTTCATGACAGCATACAACTGGCGGTATATTTCGGCATCGGAAAATATGTGTCGCAACACTCACGCAAAGGCACATGGGGTACAGGAGCATTGGAGACCATCAGCAGCCAGCTGCGCAGGGAACTGCCGGGATTGAGAGGTTATTCGGCCTCGGCCTTAAAGAATATGCGTAAGTTCTATGAGGCATGGATGTTATTGGATGCCAATTCGTCGGTTGCAACTGACGAATTCACAACTACACAGACACTTTTTGAAGAAGCAGATAAATCGACAATTGCAAATGTCGAAATTGGAAAAAACAAATCGACAATTGCAAATGTCGAATTCCCCTATCTCTCCACAATCGATATCTACGACCCAGCTCAGGTTATCTTCACCGAAGCATCGCCGAAGCTACAGTCTTCAATATTTGAGCCATCTGTATGTCAAAAAGTAAGATGAACGACCTTCATAACAGCATTGTTGCGTGGCTTGCACTAAGTTCAAGATACAAAATTTCAGTTGCAATTTGTTGATTTATATTATTTTTAGAATAATAATATTCTTGTATAGTATCCGTTTCAGAAAAAATGCGTATATTTGTACCCTTATTGAAAGGAACAAATCAGTGATTGTCACGAAGTATAATATAAGAGAACACTAGAAATGATTACCGCATGTGTGCAATACAGCCTCCATGCTCCGGAGTTCTGCCAAGCGGAAGACTACCGTACTATAATTTATCGCAAAGAAAAAGTGTTAGACCTTGACGAAAAATGTCAGATTTTGGTGAAAAAGTAACCATTCTGGACGAAAAAGAACAAAAATCGATGAAAATAGTAATAAAACAGAGCAGAAAAGTTATAGAGTACGTGACGGCTAACCCCAACGACCCCAATCGCAGATACATCACAGCACACGGGGAATAACAAATGAAGAAACTATGGCGAAACGGAAAATCAAAATTGGACTTGTGGATGCCGACCTGCTATGTAACGGGACTCGGCACCCAAACCTTGTTTTGATGAAGCTCGCTGGATTTCTCAACGACAATGGCATTAATTTTAAACTAATTATCGACCAAGACGAAGATGTCACACCCTATAAGCTCATCTACATCTCTCGTGTTTTTACCTTTACACAGATGCCCGCGTTCTACGAGAATGCAACTGCTGCTCAAAAAAGAAAGTTTCGGGAAGGCGGCACTGGGTTTTACGCCAACGAATTGAATGTAAACAAATATCGGTACGAGCGTGAGAAGGATATGAATCAGTTGGAAAACGATAAGTTCCTTAATCAATATCCAAATTATCGTGGAGGTCCTCGCACTCATGGCATTGACTTGGCTCGCCAGATGCCGTATTATCACTTATATGACGAGTTCGTAGACCGAAAAGTAGCTGAGGGTTTCAAACGCGAGAAATATAAAGACTATCAGAAATACAGCATTGGCTTTCTTACCCGTGGATGTATTCGCCATTGCCCATTCTGCATCAACAAATTGGAGGATAAGATCTTCCCTTATTCCGACCTTGAATGGTTCCTTGACGAAGAACGTGATAAACATGGTCGTTTAGTGCGTCCTTTTATCTATCTGTGGGACGATAACTTCCTTGCCGCAGACCCTATTGTCTGGCGAGCAAGGCTTCAGCAACTAATAGATTCTGGCCGCCCATTCCAATTCCGTCAGGGCCTAGACGAACGTATGTTGGCAGAAAGCCCTTATGGAGATGAAATGGCCAAAATGCTCTCCCAAACCAAATACCATGGAGACTTTATCTTTGCGTTTGACAATTGGAAAGACCGTCTATTGATAGAACGAGCTCTAAAGATTTGGAAGCACTATAATCCCGATAAGGGCACAAAATTTTACCTTTTCTGTGGATTTAAGCAAAGTGAGAAAAATCATGACAAGTTCTATAAAGACATTTGGGAAATATTCCAACGTATAAAGGTGTTGATGTCTTATGGATGCGTGGGATATCTTATGCGTCATGAAGATTATAAAAAAGCGCCTGTCGCAAATCTGTATATTCAAATAGCGCGTTGGTGCAACCAGCAAGCTTTCTATAAAAAAATGTCGTTTTGGGAATACACTTATCGTAACCAAACCTACTGGGAGCAGAAGTCCGGGTTTGAAGTGTTGAAAGAAATCAAGTCCTTCGATGAATTTCAGAGGGATTTTGAGACTGGTTATTACGAAAGAGAGGACTCTCGTGGGAAAGTGCGTAAGATATGCAAAACTTTACAGACCTTGCTAGATATGCTGGAAATGTTCCCCGAGCATCAATACGAATTATTAGAAATGTTTGACTATAAAATGTCTGACCTTAAAAACCCCACACTCTGGGAATAAAAACAAAGATAATGCCAATTATTAGCCATGACTATAAGGACCTGAACAGTTTAGAAACCATCATAAAACACAATGATGGCACACCACTGTATGGTGAAATAGACATGTATCGAAGAATCTGGATGGATTGTGAAAAGAGCAATCTAACATGGCATTTTTGGCATGATTTGCGGTTGCCGATTGGTAATAATAAGCAATCAGAAATCCAGATTGATTTCTTTTTAGTTTGTAAAAAGGGTGCGCTTGTTGTTGAGGTAAAAGGCGGGAATGTGGGGATTCAAAATGGCCAATTTTTCTTTACCAAAGGTGACGGGATAGTTATGGACAGGTCTCCTTTCCAACAAGCAGACGACTATAAATATGCTTTGATGAATAATAAAATCATCAATAGCAATCAGATTTTCATCGATACCGTGTGCGCATTTCCCCATACAAAGATGGCACATACACATTACCTGTCCAATTTGGATATGGGCTATAAACTATGGTCTGCTCTCCAACAAGAAAACCAAGAACATTCTTTTGCGGACTTTTGTCTTTCTGTACTTAGCAAGGATAAAGATAAAAAACACTGGGTTGGTGAAGATTTAAAAGTTGGTGAGGTAGAAATTGCGATTCATCATTTAGTCGCAAACATACAACCAGATTTTAATTATTCGGAAACGAGTTACCAAAGTATCGTTGAGTGGCTAAATATTCAGAACCTAGACACATTCCGAAGCTTGGAGAAAAACAACAGAATTATCATAGAGGGAGGGCCAGGTACTGGAAAAACCACAATAGCAAAAGCATTCATACGTAGATACAAAACATTAAGAGGGGTTTATCTTTGTTGGAACAATTTACTGGCGGCCACAATACGCAACCAACTTCTAAAAGTTGGCTTGGTGAATTGTGAAGTGTACCAATTCATCTCTTTTGCCTTAAAACTTGATCCGAATCATAAGTTCGTCTCATACGATGATTTTCAGCAGGAGTCGTCATTGGTTGTTGAAAAATTGACGAAGTTATTTACCAAGCTTCGAGAATCGGATGATTTCATACCCTACGATTATATTGTGATAGATGAAGCCCAAGATATTTTTGACAAAGGTGCTGCTGAAGTTCTCAATTTACTAACATCAATAAACGGGAACGGATTGGGAACAGGAAGATACCTTGTGTTTTTCGACACCGAGCAAGGATACCGAAAGGACATTAGGGAACTAGATGGCTATGCTGAAGATATTTCCCGTTTTGGAACTCATTTTGTTTTGAATGAGAATAAACGAGTGCCAAACAACAAACAGATAGTCGATGAAGCAAATAAATTATTGCAAAGCGATAATGAAGTTCAGGCTTCTGAAATAATTAAGAGTATCGAAGGAAGGAACGACCCAGCAATTAAAGTGTTTCGCTTTCAGGGTTCAAATGAGTTAGTCAAACACATCAAGCCACTTCTGTCTGACTTAAAAGACGGAAAAAAGAAGTGGACGGATTATGTGGTTTTGACCGACTCACATAACAAGCAACTATATGAACGGCTATCAGATATTGAACTAATAAAGGAGCTTAAGCTTGAGAATGTCAAATACGAAGAGAACAGGCTTGGGCTTACGACTATTTTGTCTTATAAAGGATTAGAAACGAAACACGTTATCTTGATCTTAAATAACAGAGAAACAATAGACAAGTTTGAACTCTATGTAGGAATGACTCGTGCAATGTATGACCTTGAAATACTACTCCTCGATAACCCCAACATCTCCAATTGTTATGACTACTGAATTTGAAAATATTGCAAACCAATCATCAGCAGAGGTTAACTCAATCATCAATGCTATGATTCATTCAAAAAAAGAACAAGCTCGACGTTTCCTTAATGTGATGAACAGCATTGTGGATTACTATCTAAACCGTAAGGCAAAAGATGATGAGATATGTTTCCCCATAATATATATTCCCCATGCTCCAGAATGGGCTCGTGAGGTCTGGCTTAAGTATCTAATACTAAAACTGTCTTTGTATTATAACGAGGACAGTCGTTTTTCGCTAAAAGGTTTTGTCGAAAAGAATAAGAGCATTGTTCTAAGCACACCCGAAGACGAGAAGGTTTATAAAAAATACACTTATCCTTGCAGGCAATACATGATAAAAATATTACGTGAGGCTACCGATAATTATATCGGTAACAATGGTCACAAGAACATGATTTTCTGCACGGAGAATGACATTCGGGTTCCGCGAGAAGACAAGAATAAGTTCATTACAGAGTTTTACGGCGATGTGGACGATGTGTTTACTGAGAAAAACCTGATAATGGCTCACAATCTTGATGCTGATGACGTTCGTTCGCAATTGAGGGAGCATCGGAATGAAGAGAGTGTTTGCATCGATAATCTATTTGTTTTTTATACTAACAATGACAAGGTTAATTCATTAGAGACCTCTGCATTGGAGCGATGGAATAGTGCTTATCATGTTGGCATGAGAAATTGTTTCGTGTTTTATTTTTCAGAACGACCATTTAGACTAAATCATATCTGGCGTAAAGGGGTGTCATTGTCTAAGAGGTTTCCCATGATATCTGAGAAAGAGTTCTCAAACTACGAGCATTTTATCACTTTTGATGAATCAGAAACAAATTATTTGTTTGATTTGAAGAACTCGTATGAGCACATGTTTTTTCCAGATGAAGATGATCAGTTGATGTTCACGGATGTGCTGGGGAGTTTGTTGGACGAATCTGAATACAAAATACAAGAGCGCAACCGCTTTGCATTATGTCTAAGTCCTGAGATTGAGACCATATTCAAGAAGTATTTGAAAGAATCGTATAGCGATTTTGATGTAGAAAAATACCAACTATCATTTGATTGGCAGTTAGGCACAAAGGCTGCTGAAGTAAACACTGTTCTTTGTAAAAGCATATCATCAATCAATGACTATAAGAAAGAAATTGCCGTTGTCGTTGATAAAAACACAGGCAAAGAAACGAAGCGAGCCCTGTCCATTCTGTTTCAATCGTTTAATCCAGATATTCGGGTCAAGTATTATGATTATTCAGCATTAAAACCAACCAAAGGAGCATGTAATGGTATAAAGGAGAACATGGTTGTCGTTTTGCAATACAGACCACATTATCTACGACAGATATTTGCCAAATACCCTAATTCATTCGACCCCTTACCTGTTCGACAAGGTCAGTACATTTACGATTTTATTCAAGGTTTTGTTTTCAACGATATGTATATGTG
Organism: uncultured Bacteroidales bacterium; assembly: GCA_905234695.1. Taxonomy (GTDB): domain Bacteria; phylum Bacteroidota; class Bacteroidia; order Bacteroidales; family P3; genus Colimorpha. Next base: position 35,394 of record CAJOHZ010000015.1, read on the forward strand.
GGATAAGTATGATTATGATAAAATCATGTATGAATTACTGGATGGGGAAGTTCGGAAAAAATTATTTGGAAACATAAAACAACCTGTGAAACCAAATGTAAGAAGAGTAAATGGCGAAACAGAGTTTTCTGATGAACGGGGTGCTTCCAGGGGTATTGTTTATGTTCGTGGCCTATACGAAAATGGACAAACATTTAGCATACCAGAATCAAACTATGTAATTTGCGAGATTGAAGGAGAAACCTTGATATCTCGCCTGAGTGATTTGAAGCGACAAGGTATATTGAATTCAGTCGTCAAAATGCAAGAACTTGATGAGATTGCAGATGCACTTAAGACAATTATTGAGAAAAAGAATCTGGATGAAGATGACAGAGAAAAATTTGTTAGGCAGACTCAGTTTAATTTGGGGAAAATAACAGAGCAAGAACGTGATTCAGATACGGCATTATGGAAGATTTTGTTGGCAAAAAAAATAGAAGCCGAAGGGTTTGAGCAGACATACAATGCCGTGATGGAGGGATTGCAGGATAATATGCGTATTCAGATTTATCAGTTTAAGAGATGGGCTGATTATGGAAACAATATGATATTACCACTTTCAAAAGTATGTCAAAGGAAACTATTTGAGTATCTTGGATTTGGCGTGACATCCCCGTATCTATCCATTATGAGAAGAAAGAAATTGGCTGCTACGAATGGCACGAGGCAATACAATAGCATGACCACCTATTTCTTACTACAAACTCTTTTGACAGAAATAGACGATGATGTTTATGATTCATTCAAAGGCAGTGAAATTAAAGAACTGTTGATGCTTCAGAAAAAAGGAGATTTAATCGCACTGGTTTCACTGCTTAGAGAAAAAATCAAATTGCAAACTATCAAAACCATTGAATGATATGAAAAACTTAATACAAGAAAAAAGGGATTCTTTGGAGTTGTTCATTCGTGAACAGATGGTTGGCCCCAATGGGTGCAGGGGACGGTTCTCTCTTGAAATGGAAGAAGGCAATCTCTTTGATGGCGAAATAATAAACACCACGCCTGGTTCGATTTATAGTACAGCAGTATTGTTTCCTCGCAAAGCGATAGGATTGTTTGATGATAGAGAAGCAACTGACAACCCTGATTCCGAAGAAAGTGAAAACATTTCAACAAATGGCGAGATTGAAGACGAACAGTTGAGGTCAGATAGCAATGAGCAAAATGGAGCACTCGGGAATGATGTTGATGACGAGGACGTTTATTCATTGAGCCGTAGATTTCCAAATACTGTTGGCATATCTTGTTGTCTCATACCTGAAGCAGATATTTCCAAGGATGTAAAAATAACGGTTTCTGGGAGATATTATACGAAGATTGTTCACGGTGACAAGCAAAGAGTACAGGTAATAATAAAAGAGAATTTGCAAGAGTTTGAACAATTCTTTTCAGAGCATCCTGTATTGCATCAATACTTTTTCTATGATTCTGGCGTGCTTAAAATCAAGGCAATACCTGTCAAAGAGGTTACGAAAATAAGAGAAATGCTCCGCACAATCAATATGGATTGTGCATCTCAGGTTGCAATGATTGATGGAAACGCCGACCCTATATTCCTCAAAATACAAGAAGGCTATAGGTTTTTGCTTTCATATCGCGAAGTATTATTTAATAAATGGCTCAATCGCATTCATTTTGAAGAGGATGGCCAAGGCAATGAAACAGCATCGTATCTTGATGAAGAAGAGAAAAAACAGATAGAGAACCAACTTAAGAAAGTTGAGGTTTATGAGACTATTATGTCATATTTTGACAGCCTTACTGAGCTCTATGACTATAAAGGATTCGGTTTTTGGCAGTCTCATGATTTTAATACAACGATTGATTTGGCTGGACTCAAGAAGGATAGCGGCTTTTCAGCCAAAAAGATATATAAGCCTTCAGACCATGATTGCTTAAATCATTTCTTTTCTGTACAGGTGGCAGACAAAGTTAATTTGGCACTATCTGCCTGGCTTCAGATTACAAGAAACAGTAAAGACAAGACCGACAAAAACCTTTACTTAAAGGTTCTTATTGTTAACGACTCTACTCCTTTCCGAGAGTCCAATAAAAACTATTTTTCTATTGTTAATGAGGAAGTAAACAAACTTTGCTTTTTTGGAATAAGAATTGACTTGGAAAGCGACGCATTGAACTCATACCATGCAGAAAACACATACAATGATGTCAATAAAGACGAGGATAAACTAAACTTTCTATATCGCAGCATTCATGATTACGGCGTGGGGCATCTTTGCTCTGTCGACTGGAAAAAAAATTCAGATGACAAAGTTAATCACATTTGGTCAGAGTTTCTTCCTTCATTTGAGACACCAGACATCGAGCCGGTACCAAGGAAGAAATATGCAGATTATATAGGAGAAGGCGATAAATGTGTACCCCAACCCTATTTAACCGACGACAAGTGTCTTCAATTTAAGTATCTGTCAACTTTTTCAGATGCTTCAGATGCAGATATTATTTCCGGACTCAATGAATTTATCGATTTATATGAAGAGTGGATATCAGAAAACAAGTCGCGGATAACAGAAGCGAGGGACAAGGAATTTGCTTCGGAAAATCTTTCCAAATGCGAAAACGACATGCAGCGCATGAGAGCGAATGTCGAGAGTATTCTGATGGGCAATAAAGAGAACATGCATTGTTTCCGCTTGATGAATTCCGCCATGTTTATGCAACTTTGGCACAACAAGAAGGATAATCAGAGAATTGTAGTTACAGAAGACCCTGATTTGGACGAGGTTTTTTATAAAGATGCAAAAGACGATATATTCCCTTCCGCTCCACATGCGGCCTGGCGTCCATTCCAATTGGCATTTATTTTACTTAACTTGGATGGTATCATACAACATCCTGAAGATACTGGGTGGACAAAACGCAATGATTTGGTTGATTTAGTCTGGTTTCCCACTGGTGGCGGGAAGACGGAAGCTTATCTCGGAATTATTGCACTTTGTATTATCTATCGCAGAAGGAAGTTTAAAGATCAAGGCTCGGGTGTGGCTGCTATTATGAGGTATACGCTTCGCTTATTGACAACACAGCAATTCCAAAGGGCTTTGCGTTTGATTTTGGCATTGGAGCAGATTCGAAGATGGGGAAAACAACAGCAAGAATTCAATCTCGGCAAAGAAGCAATTTCAATTGGTTTGTATGTTGGTGCTAATTCTTTACCCAACAATGAAAAAGACTTGGATGAGGAGTCTATCAAGTGGAATAATAGAGAAGATGGGGAGAACAAGACCAAGATTCCGTTGGACAGATGTCCATGGTGCGGTTCAAAGTTGAAGTATTCATCTAGTAAGAAAAAATACTTTTGTTCGAATGAAAACGATTCTTGCACTTTTTCCGATGAATTACCAGTTCGCTTATGTGATGAGCACATTTACAAAAACCCGCCAACTTTGTTGTTTGGCACAGTTGATAAATTTGCGTCGATAGCTCATCGAGTTTCTACCAAATCTGCTGAAGAAAACAAAGATTCGCGCCGTATTTTTGGACAAGGCATCAATTGTCTTCCTCCAGATCTCATTATTCAAGACGAATTGCATCTGCTTCTAGGACCGTTAGGCTCAGCTGTTAGCTTATTTGAATGTGCTATCGACCAGTTATGTTCGCGGGACGATGGTACAAGACCAAAGATTATTTCTTCTACAGCAACTACACGTAATACCGAATTGCAGATTCGGGCATTATATGATAGAGGTCTTAACATATTCCCGCACAATTGCCTTCTATAAACGAGAAATGTTAGACGGACATGAGGAATATGTGTCAAAACGTAAGTATATTGGCATCATGCCTACTGGAAGAACACAGATGACCACACAAATGCGTTTGGCAGCGATTCTGTTGGTTCACAGGGCTATCTTTGAGGCTGAGCATTCAAAGGATTCGGGGTTTGAGTTTGTGGCAAACAACTATTACTCAATCATTTCATATTTTAATAGCCTAAAAGAAGTTGGCAAGACGGATGCCATGTTCTATACAGAATATTCGAAGTATGTGCGCAGATTGTTCAAACGAGTTATGCACTATGGAAATCTTTTGGAGTGTTTCTATTCCATGAACGAGTTGAAGGAGGCCGAACTATCTGGACGATTGACAGGCGCTGAAGTAAACGAAAAGTTTGCAGAGGTCGGACAAGATTGGAGCATAGAGAAACGTCTGCCGCATAAAGAGAAAGGATTATGGGTAAAGGGAACCACTCCTCCAGATTATATCTTGGCAACCAATATGATTTCTGTAGGCTTGGATGTGGGGCGTTTCAACACTATCATAATGAATTCTATGCCAAGAAATATTGCCGAGTACATTCAGGCAAGTTCTCGAGTAGCAAGAGAACAGAAAGGTTTAGTGTTAACTTTGCATAATCCATATCGTTCAAGGGACGTGTCGCATTATGAGAAATACAGGGAGTTTCACGAGAAGCTATATTATTATGTGGAACCTATTTCCATAACGCCATTTTCGATGAAATCTATCGAGAAATACCTTGCCTTGTATCTTGCCGCCATTGTTCGCCACTCTTTCAACAAACTTGCTGACCGAAAAAGTGCAAGCCGAATCAATGAAGGTGATTTGAGTAGACAGATAAAAGAAATGGTTGTTGAGTACTTCGACAAGAGGTATGAGAGGATGCAAAGACCAGATATTAGCCTATTGGAGAAAGGGCTACTCACGTCGGAATTAAAGGATAACATTATTGAGTTTGTTGATAAGGCTTTGAAGCAGTGGGAAGAAAAGGCGAATGAAACGGAAGGATTGGTGTATTATAACACACAGCATCAAAACACATTGGCATTGTTTAGTGTTCCGGCAGACTATGATGATTCAAAAGGAGAAAACCTGTGGACAGTTCCACAGTCCCTCCGTATTGTTGAACCAGAAGCAGTGCTTCATGTAAAAGTAGGAAACGATGGAGATTAAGACAGCAAAACAATTCAATCAAGGCATCGGGAAATACAAGGTGCTTTCATCAAATGCAGGTGTAGGTTCCATAGTGGCAACAAAATGGGGCGGGTTTGTGATGCCTCTAACGTCTTCAAAATGGGGCAGTGTGTTTGCTGTCAATGATTATCTGAGAAGAAATAACACCGAATTGCTTAATGCAGCAAAAATAATGGAAGAAACTGGGGTTGAGATTGTTGACGACAACAGGTTCGTGAGCTTTCTTAAAACAACCGAAGGGATGACTTCTCTTCGTTGTCTGGTAGCCATTCCGCACATAACTCTTAATGCCTATAACGAATGTAATGTGGAAGAGCATCCTGTTAATAAAAGGTATAGGGAATTGCATCCCAATAGTAGAGGGTGGGAAGAAAGTACATTTACCATTCCTGCGATTGTATTTCCACGTTGGTTCTTTTCTCGTTCATCGAACAGATTTCTTAAACCTTTAGAAGAATGGATTAAAATATGGAAAGGAAAGGATTGTAATAGAGGAGACCTTAAATATTTCGCTCCACCACGTGATCCATATCTTAAGACGGGTCGTAAACAGTTTGGTCATCTTCCCGAAGGAAAAGATAGAGTCCATGAATTACTGGAACAGGTGTCGATGGTGCTAATATGCCCTAATGGCCACATCTCCGATATTCCATGGCAACAATATTTCTCGGCAAAGCTTGATATGCGTAATAATGGTAATAAGGTGACGGAAAAAGGCTTCGACCTTTTTCATTATGAAGGTCAGCCTTGCCCAAACAGCAAAACGGGTGAACATGAGTTGCAATGGCTTGAAAACCGTAGTCACGCAGAAAGCTTTGGTACTCTTAAATGCAAGCACTGTGGCCAATCTGTTAGTTTGGAAGGTATTATGAACTTGCAACCACTGTGCCCGGGCGATAAGCCTTGGGAGGGGGTTGGCAAGCAAGACCATGCTGCTTGTATGCAAAAGACTGAGCATACAACAATGAAGTGGACTCTGGTGACGAGTAATAGCGTTTATTATGCCGAGAGTTTCAGTAGTCTTTATATCCCAGATGATTATAGAAAAGGAGTAAACTTCTTGGATGAAAAGCAGCAAAGGGTGCTATCACTAATGATTGAGAAGTGGTTTGATAAGTATGCCAAGAAACATCCAGGAGCAACACGCAGGGAGTATTCTGAACAATGCTTTGTTGAGGATGCCAATAGTTTTGTCGAATACGTCATTTCAAAAGCTGATGATAGCGCATACGAGCTAACATCTGAAGAAGCACAGAATGTAATATGCGCTTTTCTTGCAGAAGGGTTAGAGGAGATAGACGGTGATGTGCGAGAACAGTACAGGTATGAAGAATTTGAAGTGTTTCAAAAAAACAGCAAATCTTTAGGAACGAAC
>CAJOHZ010000016.1 GCA_905234695.1 uncultured Bacteroidales bacterium
CACCTCGCACCAGGTCTCGATCTGGTTGTTGGGGATGTTCTCGACATACATGGTGTAGTCGTTGGAGGTGAAGGCGTTGGTGCCGGTGGAGCCGATGGCCGTCATGGCCTTGTCGTACTCGTTGGCGATGGCGATTTTGGAGGCCACATAGCTGAGGCTGTCGATTTTGTGATAGATGGCTGCACGAGTGGCGGAGTCGTCGAACATACGGTAGGCCTCGAAGAGGTCCTCAATCTTCTGGATGAGCACCTTTTCGCGCTCCCAGTCGGTAGTGCCGAGGCGCGAAGTACCCTTGAACATCATGTGCTCCAGATAGTGGGCCAAACCGGTGGTCTCGTGGGGGTCGTTGCGCGAACCGGCACGGACCGCGATGTAAGTCTGCACCTTGGGGGCATCCTTGTAGACACTCATGAAGACCTTCAAACCATTGTCGAGGGTGTACTCACGCACGCCCAGCGGGTCGTTGGGATAGGTCTTGTAATTGTACGTCTTCTGGGCCGAGAGGCTGCCAATGGAAAGGGCAACCAAAGCCACCAAACAGAAAATAAATCTTGTTTGTTTCTTCATAGATTACTTGAAATTAATGATTTATTATTGAACAATGATTAACATATACCCTGCAAAGATACAAAAAAATAATGACATAAAGAGACCCTTACAAAAGTAAAGACACAAAAAGAAGCCAAATGTGGCACTATCTTGCTAAAATTTAGAAACTGTTTAATTTAATTGATGGAATTTGTTATACAGCAAAGCGAGCAGATTTTTCTTCTTTTTGAGGGAGCAATGGGGTTCCATTGTGACCGAAAAAAGGAGGGAAATTTGATGCTTTAAGAAAAACATCGGATTAATTTTAAACAGTTTCTTAATCGGATTGATGGAATTCATGGTGGTTACTTGGAGGATATTGAATATGGTAAGTTCATAACTTTTTTTTGCATAATTGCATTTTATATTGTATTTTTACAAAATGGTTTGTACCGCATGAAACGGTACAATGACTTTGTACACAAAGAAATAAATAAGCACAATATGATGAAGCACATTGAAAATTCACTGCTCGACGGCATGGAGAGGCTGGGTTTGATAGCCTCCCGCATCCGCAAGAATGAGGGGCCGACGCCTCAAATTGAGATTGACATCATCCTGGAGGAACTGCGCAACCTCTATATGGTGGCACTGCAGATGGAGAGCGCTCCGGTATCGGTTGACCCCGACGGAGCCGCACAGAAAGTAGCCGAGGAGGCCACGGCGAAGAAAGCCGCCGAGGAAGCTGCTGCAAAGAAAGCCGCCGAAGAGGCTGCCGCGAAGAAAGCCGCCGAAGAGGCCGCCGCGAAGAAAGCCTCTGAAGAGGCTGCCGCGAAGAAAGCCGCCGAAGAGGCCGCCACGAAGAAAGCCGCCGAGGAGGCGGCTGCAAAGAAAGCCACTGAAGAGGCTGCCGCGAAGAAAGCCGCCGAAGAGGCCGCCCGCAAGGCCAAAGAGGAGGAGCTGAAACCCATCTTCGCCCCCGAAGAGCCCGCCACACCGGAGCCCATCGTAACCCCGATAATGGAAAGCATCGAAGGCAATCCCAACGACACCCTCTTTGAGACCACACCCCAAGAGGCTTCGGCACCCGCTGCAAAGGGCAACTCCCTGTTCAGCTATCTGGGCGAAGCCAAAGAGGAGAAACCCACCGTGCGTACCTTGGCCGACACCCTCAACCACAGCGGCCTGAGCGTGGAAGAGAAATTGGAGACCCGCGTCAACGGGAAGAAGGTGGAGGATTTGCGCACCGTCATCAACATCAACGACAAGTTCAGTTTCATGAGCGAGTTGTTCCATAACAACATGAAAGCCTACAACGACTTCATCCTGCGGCTGAACGGATATACCACCCGCGAGCAGGCCTTGGCGTATGTGGCAGACGTGGCCGCCCAATACGGATGGAACAGCGAGTCGCTGGTGGTGAAGAATTTCTACAAAGTATTCGACAAAAAGTTTTAATCGGCCATCCACGGCCAACGCATCCTAACCCCCATACTATCAAACTTCCTTATCTATGAACTACCGCAAAGCCATATTGTTCTCGGCTCCTTCTGGGAGCGGTAAGACAACCGTCATACGGGAGATACTGAAACGGTTCGACTGCTTCGAGTTCTCCATCTCGGCCACCAGCCGCCCCGCCCGGGCAGGAGAGCAAGACGGCGTGGACTATTACTTCCTCAGCCCCGAGGTATTTGAACAGAAAGTGCAGGCAGGCGAATTTCTGGAGTGGGAAGAGGTGTATGCCGGCATCCGCTACGGGACTCTCAAATCGGAGATTGACCGCATCTGGAACAACGGCCACGCCATCATCTTCGACGTGGATGTCAACGGCGGCATGAACTTGAAGAAGTATTTCGGAATCGATGCACTGGCCTTGTTCGTGATGCCGCCCAGCGTGAAGGTGCTGGAGCAACGGCTGCGAAACAGGGGCACCGAAAGCGAAGAGAATATCACCAAACGGCTGGCCCGCAGCGCGGCCGAACTGAAGATGTCGGACCGTTTCGACGTGACCATCGTCAACGACGATTTGGAACACGCCGTGGACGAGACACAACGCGTAATCAACAACTACCTGGCAAACTGAGATGGGTTCACTGACAGATTTTTTAAAACGGTTTGACTATGTATTTGTCTTCCTTCTGCTGGAGATATTGGCCATCGTGTTTATCACACAGAACAGCTACTACCAGGGGTCGAAGATTGTAAAGGTGGGCAACGCCATCGCCGGCCGCTGCTATGGCACCGTGGCCTCGGTGGTGGACTATTTCGGCCTGCGGAAGGAGAACGAGTTGCTGGCCGCCGAGAACGCCGAACTGCGCGCCCGTCTGGCATCGTCGTACATCAGCTACGACCGCCGCCAGTTTGAGCAGAACGACACCGTGTACCGCCAACGATATGGCTACACCACCGCCCAAGTGGTGAAGAACTCGTGGAGCCAGCAGAACAACTATATCATGATTAACAAGGGCCGTGCCCACGGCATCCATCCCGACATGGCGGTCATCTCGCCACAGGGGATCGTCGGCGTGGTGGTGAACACTACCGCGAACTTCTCCACGGTGATGCCCGTGCTGCACTCGAACAGCCGCAACAGCGTGAAGGTGAAACGCACAAATACCAACGGCTCGTTAATCTGGCAGGGGGGCGACTTCCGCTATGCCACCGTGGTGGACATTCCCACCACCTACAAGCTGTACAAAGACGACACCATTGTGACCAGCGGCATGGCCAACGACTTCCCCGAGGGCATCATGGTGGGCTATGTCGACGGACTCTCCACCGCCCGTGGAAGCGGATTCTACAATGTCAAGGTGCGCCTGGCGACAGAATTCACCAAACTCGACCACGTCTACATTATCAACAACCGCTTCAAATCCGAGCAAGACGAGTTGATGGCGGTGACCCAGAAAAGCAACTGACCTATGACGAAACTGGTATTCTCCAACATATTCCGCTTCCTCATCCTGATAATCATCCAGATTCTGATTATCAACTTTGTCTATCTCGGGGGCTATATGGTGCCGTTCATCTACCTGCTGGCGGTGCTGATGCTGCCCACAAGGATGGGTAAGATTCCCACCCTGCTGGTAGCCTTTGCCGCAGGGTTGCTGGTGGACCTTTTCTGCAACATCCCCGGATTTCATACTTTCAGCTGCACCCTCGTGGCTTTTGCCCGTCTGGTATTTGGAAACCGCATGATTACCCGCGACGACCCCATCGACATCGACGTCCCCGGCATCCATACGGTGCCGTTCCAGCAGTTGGCCATGTACCTGCTGGTGATGTCGTTCATCTATAGTGTTACGTATTTTCTGTTGGAGGCTTTCAGCTTCGGCAACATCGGATGGATGCTCCTCTCGATGCTGCTGAGCACACTGGCGACCTGGGTGCTGATGCTCCTCTGCCAGCTGCTGTTGCCCAACAACCATAAAAACTAAAATCGCATCCTATGAAGAAATCTGTTTTGATATTATTGGCTTTGGCGGCCGGGATGGCCGGACACGCCCAGACAGGCATCGGGAAGTGGCAAGACCATTTCTCGTTCTCCGCGGTCAGACATGTCTATTCAACCCCGACACGGGTGTACGCCTCCACGAGGATGTCGATGTTCTACTACGACAAGCAGGACTACTCCGTCACTCCTCTGACAAAAATCCAAGGGCTATCGGACATCGGCATCAGCACCTTCTCGTATGACGAGTCCTCCGAGTGCCTGGTAGTGGCCTATACCAACTCAGGTGTGGACTTCAAGAAGGGCAGCCAAGTGACACATTTGGCCGATATACGCCGCAGCAATATCAGCGGCGACAAGCAGATTTACAGTATCCGGTTCCACAATGGTCGCGCCTACCTGGCCTGCGGTTTCGGCATCGTGGTGGTGAATATGGACCGCTACGAAGTGGAAGAGACTTACTACCTCGGCGAAGGGGGCGATCTCGGCGTGGTATACGACGTGGCCTTCACCGACAGCCTGATTGTGGCAGGTACGGACAACGGCTTCATGTATGCGCCCCTCAACAGCAACCATCTGCGCAACTACGAATCGTGGACCCGCGATACGGTGACACCGCTGCGGGGAATGTCGGTGAGGATGCTCGGCGTAAACCGGGGCTGGCTGGTGGCCGCCGCCTGCACGGACAACCCCGACAGTCTGACCTCATTCTTCCAATCGGACAACGGCCAGTGGGGCAGCTGGGGCTCCGGACGCATCACCTCCCTACGCTGTCATAACGGCCGTATCGTGCTGAGCCGCTACAACCGCGTGGAGGTATACAGCGACAACTACCAGTTGGTGGACCGTGTGGACAGCCTCTACTCATTCGGCGTATACGCATGGGACGCCGACTTCGACAATGACAGTTCACTCTGGATGGGCCACTCGTGGGCCAGCCTGCTGCGGGTGCCCTACCGCTCCTACAGAGCCTACAGCTATTCCCCTGAAGGTCCGTCAAACGACGATTACGTATACAGCCTCACCGCCACTGGCAAACGGGTTTATCTGTGTGCCGGCGGCAAACTCCCCACCTACGTGGCATCCTCCCTGCCGGGAGCCCTCTATACCTACGAGGGCAATAAATGGTCCCAGATAAGCCGCGGCGCGGTGGGAAGCCCGTTCTACGATGTGTTGTATGCCGCCGTCGACCCCACCGACGAGCATCATGTAAGCGCATCGGCATGGGGCTATGGCATCTTGGATATCCAACGCAACACCCTGCAGAACCTCTATGGACAGGTGAACACCAACAACGCGCTGACCCCCTACTCCACCGGCTCCTACCAGCGCCTGCGCGTATCGGGCGTGGCCTACGACGACGAGGGCAACCTATGGATAACCAACTCGCTGGTCGACAACGGTCTGGTGGTACGATACAAGAACGGTACCTGGAAATCATTCAATACCGCCCCCATGATACTGAATAACGAGATAGACAAGATTATCTGGGACAGTGTCAATGGGTATAAGTGGTTCGCCGGCCGCGCCAACCGCATCTACGTGCATGACGGCAACAGCAAGATGGCCTACGTGAATCCCAACAACGGCAGCAAGATGGAGACCCACTCGGTGACCTGCCTCGTGCAGGACCGTGCTGGCGACATCTGGTTCGGCACAGACAAAGGACTCAAGGTCATCTACGACGGCTACCGCGCTTTCAGCAACGGCGGCCGCGGGGAGATGGCTCCGGTGAACTGCAACAACATCCTGTACAACGAGGACGGCATCAACGAATACCTGATGGCTTACGAGAGCATCAACTGTATCGCCGTCGATGGTGCCAACCGCAAATGGGTGGGCACGACGAACAACGGCCTGTACCTCATCTCGGCCAACGGGCTGGAACAGTTGGAACACTTCACCACGGGCAACAGCCCCTTGGCCTCGGACAAGGTGGTTGCGCTGGCGGTGCAGCCTGAGAGCGGAGAACTGTTTATCGGCACCGACAAGGGACTGCAATCCTACCGCTGGACAGCCACAGAAGCCACCGAAGAGCCTGCCGATAATGTACACGCCTTCCCCAACCCCGTACGGCCCGACTATGACGGCCCCATCGCCATCAAAGGACTCACCCGTGACGCCTTGGTGCATATCACCGACGCGGCCGGCCACACAGTCTTCTCCACCAAAGCCTACGGCGGACAGGCGATCTGGAACGGTCGCAACCTACGGGGCGAACGGGTGGCCAGCGGCCCCTACTTCGTCTTTGCCTCCGATGCATACGGGAAGATGCGGTCAGTAACCAAGATACTTATCATAAAATAAATGGGGGAATACGTGAATGTGGGAATGGGTAAATGAGGGAATGGGTGAGTGATTAAACTACTGGCAAACTAACGCAAGCATCATGCTCCTCTCAACTCCTGCGCTGGTGCTCCATACGGTCAAGTATTCAGAGACATCGGTGATTGCCAAGATTTTCACCCGCCAGTTGGGGGTGCGCTCGTATATCTTCAAAGGAGTTCGCAAAACCGGCAGCCGCACCAAGCAGAACATGCTGCAACCGCTGAGCTACCTCGACATGGTGGTATATGCCAACCCCAAGACCACCCTCAACTACGTCAAGGAGATAGCCCCGCACAAGACTTCCGCACCACAGCCTACGACAACACTGTCACGACAGGAGCAGGTACAAGCCGAAGCCATCCGCAACGCGGTAGTGTTTTTCATGACTGAACTACTGCACAAAACGCTGCGCGAGGAAGAACCCGACCAAGCCCTGTTCGACTATATCGTACAGGTGCTACAACAACTGCAGGAACCCCTCTCGCCCCGGCACAGCCAACTTCCGTTGCTGTTCATGTTGCGACTAAGCACCTATCTGGGTATCGAACCGCTGGACAACTACTGTGTCCGAGAGCCCTATTTCGACCTGCTGAACGGCCGTTTCCAAGACCGTGGGGAGACCACACTCGACGAGGAATCCTCGCAGACGCTCCATGCCTATCTACATGCCATGCACCACAACGCCCCCTGCCCACAGGCGCCGCTGTCGCAGCGGAAAGAGCTAATCGACAGACTGCTGGATTATTTCCGAATGCACCTCTCCGGCTTCGGGACATTCACCTCACACGAAATACTGCATACGGTGCTGAACTAAAAGTATTTCGCCACGCTATCGATAGGCAATTAGTACATAACTAACAACTTCTTGACCAAATTAATCTGCTCGCCGGTGATGCGGACGAAGTAGGCACCCTGCGGGAGGTTGTCGACGTTCATCTTCTTTACACAGTCGCCAGCGCACTCCAGCGTCTCGGAAGCCACCTCACGGCCGTTGATGTCAACAACCGCGATACGCACCTTACCGTTGGCTCCGCTCACGCTGATGGTGGTGGAACGGCTGGCCGGGTTCGGGTAGATTACGAGATGAGAGATGGAGGATGAGACCTTTTCAATGCCATCGCCGCCCGAGAAGTTGGCTGCAAGTTCCGTGAGACTCTGATGCAGTGTAAGGGTGCGCTGGGGTGTATCTATGCCATCGCTCCAACCGACAAAATTGTAGCCGTCGTAGGCAACGGCATTCAGCCGCACCTCGTCACCCAAACGACCCGTATAGTTATTTGTCTCACGGCCGTTGATTTCGACATAGCCCCATTCGCTATTGTACGACACCGTCAGTATGGCAGCGCTGTCCTCCAACGGGGCGAAGGTAGCCATCAACGTGGTATCGGAAGTCAATGTCAGCGTGCGCGGATTGGTTGTCACGTTGTCGCTCCACTGCACGAAACCATAGCCCGAGTTCGGGGTCGCCGTAATCGTCACCTGAGTGTTCTCGGCATACAGACCACCCCCTGACACCTGGCCCCACTGTGGGTTGTTCACCGAGAGGGTCACAACATAGGTGGTGCCGACGATGGAACCCGTCGTGGCGGTCACAGGGGTACTCCAGTTCTCGCTTAACCAGCCCGCACCGCAGACGGCACGGACATAGAACTCATACGATGTCTCATCCATCAGTCCCACAAGGGTGAGGCTGTTCGTCGTGGCAGACTGGCGAGTGCCGTTGCCTTGCGTGAAACCGCTCATGCCGTACTCCACCTCATAGCCCTGGGCCATGGCAACGGGGTTCCAGTTGAGGGTCACACTGTTGAAGGTGACGTCGCTTGACGTCACACCCGTGACCGTAGGACACACCTGCGTGACGAACTGGATGCTGTCGCTCCAATCACCCTCCACATCTTGCAAGGGGCCGCACAGGGCACGTACCGAAGCATAATAGGTCACACCTGCGGTGAGGCCGCTCACGGTAGCCGTAGTGGCTGTGACAGGGGCATAAACACTGTCGAACGTGCTGTTGAACACGTGCATCTGCCAAGCCGTCTCATTGCCCATGGGGGTCCACCCGAAGGTCGCCGTGCTGTTGGTCATGCCCGTCCTCGTCAATGCCGTCGGGGCCACGCAGCCTATACTGTCAGTGACGAAGTAACCCACTTTCCAGTTGGAGTAGCCGAGACTGTCGACGGTGCAATCCTGACGCACACGGAAAGTATAATTGGTGGCAGGCTGCAGGCCTGTGAAGGTGTAGCTGCTGGTGGTCACAGGTGTAGCCACTGGCCAGTTGGCGGCGGCGAGGGTCTTGATGGCCACCTCATAATGGTTGGAAGTACCCACCCATGTCACACTGGCTGAGGTGGGTGACGTGGTGGTGGAGGTAACCACCGGCTGACGGCAACCCACGGCTCCACACGAGATGAGTTGCATCACGGCTCGATAGTTGTAGATATATTCTTCGCCTTGGTAGGAACTCAGCGCAGCGGCACTGGTCACATCGGGGTTGTATGAGTCTTCATAGTAAGCAATGGTCTTGTTGCCCGTGCAGCTGTTGGTCTTGAAAGCATATTCATCGCCATCGTAGTTGCCGCTATTATCGTCGACAATGACCAACAAGTTACCAGAGCCATCATAATGGTAGGTAGTATCGAGGGGGAACACATTCCAACCCTGCGAGCAGTTGAGCGCACCCGTATAGACCCTAACCGCGGTTGTGCCAAGATCCTCGATGTCCGACGTGCTGCCAAAGGTCGTCTTGGTCGTAGGCTTGAAGTAAATAGTACAGTTGGTCTTTGCCGTGGAGGCCGACGAATAGGCATAGTAGTAGGAAATGTATTGGATGTCCATTGGGCCGCCCAACTCAGCACTGTCGATGATTGTCTCGCTAAGGCTGTAGTTCCAGTAGTTGTTGACAGGCATCTCCTCACTGGTGCCGGACGAACTTTCGCTGCCAGTGGCGACGATGACAGAATTGTCGCACATGGTGGTCTGGAAGGTGCCCTGAGACCAGCTCCCGGTATCGACGCTGCCGCAGATGCTGCGAACATAGACATCATAGCTCGTAAGGGAGGTGAGACCTGGGATGACGATGCTGTTGACGGTAGTGGTCAACAAGGTGCCCGTGCCTCGCGTGAAACCTGCAGGGCCATACTCAACCTGGAAGTCGTTGGAGCCATTGGTGTCCCATGTGAGGGCTAGCTGGGTGGCCGACTGGGCCACAGTGGGATCGAGTTGCAACCCTGTGATACGGCAGTAGGTTGTGATACACGTTGTCGTCAGGCTATAGCCGGCATTGACCACTGAACCGTCGGAAGTGAAGCCAATCGTAAGTGCACCGCTCGTGGAGGTGAAGGGGCCCACCGTAACAGCCGTGCCACTTGACGGACTGCAAGCACGGAACAGTTGTGTGCCTGCGGTACCAATGCCATCATAGATACTCAAGTAGTCGCAGCAGCCCTCACCCGTGTATGTACCTTGAATCTGAATCAGGTTACCCGGAGCGTTAGGCATAACGACAAGATAGGAAGACTGGTTGCTGGAGTATTGTCCGCTGGGGCCGCCGTCGTCATAAATGGCGGCGCCGCAGGAGCGGAGTGTGTCGGTCTGGTTGGCCTGCATAATCCACTGGCCAGGGGCTACCTGAATGGGGCCCTCCCAGAGGCCGGTATCGCCCGTACCACAGAGGGGACGCACCCAGAAGTAATAGTTGACGCCGCCGGTAAGACCGTTGACGGTGAAGGGATGCACGGTGGTGATGCTGTCGGCCGTGGGAGTGGCGGTGGCACTGGTTTCAACAGCCACCTCCCACTGGGTGGCACTGCCGTTCTCGGTCCAGTCGAGCGTGACAGACGAAGAGGTATTACCCGTCGAAATCAAGCCAGACACATGTGGACAGGTGGGCAGGTAGTCCACCCTGATATCGTCAATATAACGGTAGCTGTAATAGGTGGTCGCGGAGGAGTTATAGTTTCGGAAGGCGATAATGCGGCTGTTGCCGGTATAGCTGCCGAAGAAGACAGTCACCTCCTGATGGGTGCTGGAGGGGGTGGTGACGGTCTGGACGGGCACAAAGGTGTTGCCCTCCATCACACCGACCTGAAGCAGATATGAGGTGCCGGAGGTGTAGTCCCAGAAGGTGAGCTGCAGACTGTCGAGCGGAGCGCTCATCGGGGGCAGCATGTGGTATCCCACGCCATAGAGACGGTAGCAGTAGTAGCCGCTATGCGCATAAGATGTGCTACGGTATACCTGCGGCAGGTAACTACCCGTCTGGTATGAAGAGGTACCCGTCATAATCTTATCCCAACAAGGCACCTGCACACCTGTGGCGGAGGAGGTGGAGGTTGTGAGGCTATCGAAATTCTCTATATAAGGCAACGCAACGGATACACAAGGGGTGTGAAGGGTCTCGGTATGGGTCAGCGAGGTATCGCCCGGGCCACAGACGGCACGGATGACAACGATGTAGTTGGTGTTGGCGTTGAGCCCCGTAAAGGTGTAGAAGGTATCATACACCGGAACCACCAAGGAATCGTTGAGCGTAACCTCCCATTCCACTTCACTACCGCCGGCAGACCAATTGAGATTGATACTGTCGGCCGTGAGCGCCGCAACCACGTTGCGGACCGAAGCACATGTGTTGCGTTGCAACGCCACATTGTCGATGGCTGTCGGAGGATTGTTACCGCCACTGCCGTCGTTGGCCCAGATAAAGACCATCTTGTAGGTGCCTGGGGTAGAAATCTGGAAAATTCCGTTGACCGACTGCCACGTGGTTTGTTGTGACAGCGTATTGGGTGTGGCGCCGCTCTGGGTCAGTTCTATCCATCCTGCGGGAGCCGCGGTGGTAGCGAAACTGTAAGTGCTGCCGCCGAGGATAGAGCCGGCGGTGAAATTCTCCGAAGCAGGCGTCATGAAGACGCGGGTAAAGTCGTAATTGTGGCTCTCGCCCTGACCCTTCCAGTCATAACTGTAGGCGTACTCGCCCGTATCGGTGAGGTTGAAGACACGAACGGCATAGGAGTAGCTGATGGAAGAGGTGGTGTAGGCATTGGAGGAGCCATCGTTGGTGATGTACATGGAGCGGCTTCCGCCATTGCTGGTGGCACTGCCCACCATCCAGTAGTTGGCCTGGTCGGTATTGATTAAATCCCAACCATTGGCTCCCATTTCCTCAAAGTTGCAGAAATACGGCACCGTGGCAGGCGCACCGGCCAAAGTGGTGAAAGAGGCCATGCGGTAGTCGGAAGTGTCGCCCGAAGAGCAGAGACGGCGCACATATACGTCATACGTCATGCCCGAGTCAAGGCCCGTCAAATAGATGGAATCGGCGCCATAGACATACTGCGGTACAAGCGTGTCGAAACGACACCCGGAATGACCGTAGCGCACCTCGAAGTCGGTCTCGGTGGGATCTATCACCGACCACACAACCGTGGCATCGGAAACGCCCACAACAGTGGCATGGACACTATCGACCCGCAGGCAACTGGAAAGCAACCGTATCTCCACATTGTCGAGCCAGTAATACCAGTTGGAAGTACCCACCTGATGCCACACCAGATATGCCGGACTCGTGCAGGTATCGGAGGCCAAATCAAATTCATAGTGGAAATAGGTATACGTGGAAGAGGGATCGATCGTCTGGAGCACCACCATACTGTCCACCGAATTGGGGTTAAATGTGTAACCAAACTGCATCGTGCCCGAACTGGTGCCCTCTTTCTGCAAATCGAATGCCACCGACAGCCGATTGACGGGCACCTGGATAAGTGGGGCAATAACCGAAGCCCCGCCACCTAATTTCATGCTGTTGCCATAACTGGTAGTGATGTACGGATAACTGCTGCTGTTCAGAATACGTGACCAACAGGCTGGATAACTGTTCTCCGCATAGCCGGTAAAGTCCTCGATGAAGGGGAGCGCGGTGATGGCGCCGCAGGCGGTCCGCACACTGATGGATGCTGCAATACTGGTGTCATCTACACCACAGATGGCACGCACGGAAATGGTATACTGCGTGGAAGCGCTGAGGTTGTCGAAGGTATAGGTGGTATCGTACACTTCGGTACTGGTGGAGTCGATACTCAACATCCAAGAGCCTGCCGACCCACCGTTCCATTCCACGATGATGGTATCGGCCGAAACATAGGTTGCTTGCAACCCTGTCGGAGAGGGACAGGTGTTGTACGCTAGCGACACATTGTCGATGGCTGCCGGCGGAGTGCTACCGCCACTATTGTCGTTTTTCCAGAAGAAGGTAATCTTATACACACCGGGCTGGTTGAGACGGAACGTGCCCATACGGGTCTGCCAGCCGCTCTGCAAATTGAGACGGCCGCCGTCAAGGGAGATACTTCCCGCCGGGACTGCCGTCGAATTGTCAAAACCGCTGTAACTGCCTGCCGTGAGAGTGACGTCGACTGGCACCAAAGCGGCTCGGAGGAAATCCCAGCTGCTTTCTCCGTAGGCTTTCCAGTCAAACGAATAGGCATACTCGCCTGTATCGGGCAAAATGACTGTACGGGTGGCGAAAGAGTAGCAGGTGACACTCGTGTTGTAGGCATTTGCCGTGCCGTTGTTGGTGATATACAGGGATTGACTGCCGCCATTGTGTGTGGCACTGCCCACCATCCAATAGTTGGACTGACCCTCTTGGATGAAGTCCCATCCATTCGTTCCGTTGGCCTCGAAATCACAGGTATAGGGAATGTTGGCGGGGAGGCCGGAGAGTGTGGTAAACTGGAACATGGCATTCTCGCTGGTATCAGCACCACAATCGGCATGGATGCTCATGTAATAGGTGCGACCCGTATCTAGATACTGAAGGAGAAGGGTTGTGTCATAGACATACTCCACGCCCATCGCCGTGTTGGTACCTGGGGTGAAGGGGATGGTATCATATTCCACCGTCCACCCATAAGCGGTACCGTTCTGATGCCAGCTGATGGCGACCCAGTCAACACTTGCACTGTCGAGGTTGATTCCAAACGGTGTGGGGCAGGGAATGTATCCACACCTGACAAACAACTCAAAACCGGCACTATTCACACTAACATCGGAGGAAAATACAATCGTGAAAGCTCCGCTCTGTGAGGTAAAGGGACCTACTGTGGCAGAACCAGATTGATGGTAGAGTTGGGTCCCACCAGTTCCCTCACCCTCGTAGATGGTAAGCCAGTCATAATTCGACTCACTATTAAGGGTTCCCGAAAGAATCAATGTCGAGTCGGATGAGGCCGCACGGACAATCAGCGTATTGTTGGAGCTGTTGGCATAGCTGCCTGTAGCACCACCGTTGTCATAGATAAGAGCATTGCAGGTAACCAGCGTGTCGATCGACTGCGTCATTGAGTAGATAACTGCGGTGGAGGCCGTCTGGAAGGTAATTGTCTGAGGATAACTCTCCTCAGAGGCGCAGAGGGTGGCTACACGGACCACATAATCGGTACGCTCACTGAGGCCGTAGAAAGAATAGGCGGTGTCGTAGACATCTGCCGAGTCAAGACGGCTAAGCGTGTCGGCTGGCGCCCACCACACACGCCAGGCACCTGCGTTGGAGGTATCGGACCATGTGATATCGGCCGAGGAGGTGGTGATGTTCGAGGCAGCCAGATTGAACGGCCATGGGCAGGTGATACTGGGGGGAAGGAATCCAAACGTCGCCTTCGGCAGGAAACTCTGGTCGTCGGCAATAATGTACGACGGACCGTCGCTGTCATACCCTTGGATGCTGGCACCCGTGGAATTGATACCATAAAAGTCGGCCGACACATAGCTGCCCGTCGCCGTAGAGACCACCTCGACGAGGAGGTTTCCCCCGCCATAGGTGTAGGGGGTGGTGAAGGTAACCACCATTTGACCGTTGGCGTTGATGCTCAAGGCACCGGAATAAACAGTCGTCGTAGTGGAGGTCAACCAGTCGGTAAGTGTGGTGGAGGTCACCTCACTGAGCTTGACCTGAAAAGCCGCCGAACCCCAACTGATACTGTTGTCCGCGGAATAGAATGTCATGGATGTGACCGAAGCTCCCGTCATGGAAGACAACATGCTGCTGGGATAAATCATCTGCGCACGCACATATTCATCAACATAAAACCCATAGACGGGGACATACTCATTGGATGCCGTACCGTTGGCCACTGTCAGTGTCACTTGTGCATGAAGAGTCCACGACATCATCAAGGCCGCAAACAAAGCAAACGTTTGTAATAGTTTTTTCATGGTTTCAATCAGTGCTGTCCACTAAAAATCCGAAAGGCATATTTCAAAACAGATAAAAAGAAAATATAATATGCAACTCTGTTACTTAAAAAAACGTGTCCGAAAACTGTTCATTTGTAAAATATTTGTAATTAACTCATTTTAAATATTCAACACATATTCTACATAAACTTTAGTGGACACCTGTGGGTTTCAATATTAAATTACTCTATTATATTTCTCCTGATCACTCCTATTATGTTATTAAACAACTCCCTACGCATCCTGCGACACCTGTATTCAACTATCAATAAATATGCAAATGTACTCTATTTTTCTGAAACACACAACACTTTTCTTCCCTATAAGGGATTTTTAACTAAGCAAGCAGGCCGGGGGCAATCGCCTCCGGCCTGCTTAACATCTTTATTTCTGTTTATAATACTAACGGACAATAAGTTTCTTGACCGCATTGAGGTCGCCGCCAGTGATGCGCACAAAGTAGGTGCCCTGTGCCAGTTGCGAGGCGGGAATCACAAACCGCTCGGTGTTAGCCTGCAGCGTGTGGCGCTGGCAGACACGGCCTGTGACATCCACCACCTCCACCATGACGGCATCGGTAGCAGCGGGAATCATCAGTTCCACATCGGCACTGGTGGGGTTGGGGTATAGACGCACGCGAGTGTCGTCAACCACACTTCCGATGGCACTGTACAGCGTAGTGAATGTAGGACCTGCGGCCCAATGCTCGCTGACGAAGTTCGTACCGCAGATGGCACGTACATAAATGTCGTATGTCGAGCTTCCCACAAGGCCTGTCAACGTGAAGGGATGGCTGTCGGCTATTACCGAGATACCGTAACCCTGACCAAATCCCCATGTGCCATACTGGATTTCCCACTGTTCGGCACGGCCACCTTCCGTCCAGTCAATCACGGCGGTGTTGCCTTGGACATCCGAGACGGTGACATTACTCACATCGGGACATACATCGGTGACAAACGATATGGTATCGGACCATTCGCTGGGTTCGTCAATGCCCGAGCAGGTGGTCTGGACGGCGGCATAGTAGGTAACACCAGCTTCGAGTCCGTTACATGTGCCAGAGGCGCCATACGTGGAAATTTCCCTGTCAAAGACACTATTAAACACATGGAGTTTGTATCCGATATTGTTCTCGTCGGTCGACCAGCGAAGCTTGACTTTCGTGTTGGTAACCGAGACAATGGTAATCGTCTCCGGCGGCAGACACGGCAAATCGCTCGTGTTGAAGCGGCCATAAGCCCAGTTGGAAACGCCAGTGCTGTCGCAGTACTTACGCACCCGGTAGACATAGTCGGTCATGGGCGACAGACCCGTGAGGACATGGACTGTGTCGGTCAGTGTCAACCCATCGACAATCCAGCTGGTGGTAGTGGCACGGCGGTACGAGAAGTCGTAGCGGTCGCTCGTGTTGCGCCAGCGCAGGGTGACGCTGTTGGTACGCACTTGCGGTTTGCGAAGTATCGGCGACGGGCAGAGGTTCGGCGGGCAAATCTCCAACTCCATCACGTTGCGGAGTCCGTAGACGTTGCGGGTGCCACGGAATGCATTGAGCGTGGCGCGCGACGTGGGATCGGGATTCTCCGTACTGCTGTAGAAGCAGATACCCTGCGTACTGGAAGAGGCACTTGTGTAGAAGGTATAGCTGGTGGAAAGCGCTACATTGGAGTTGTCATCCACTGCGATAACCACATTGTCAACACCGTTATAGGGGAAGGGCTCGTGGAGGATGATACGGTTCCATCCCTGCGTGGCATTGATGCGACCTACATAGACAATCTGCATACTGTCGGGAGCCACGAAGCTGGAGTCATTGGCAAAACTGCTCAGCGAGGTGTGGCCCATATAGATGGTACAATTAATCTTGGAAGTAATGGCCGACGAACCGGCATACTTGAAGTTGATAGCGGAAATCTCGCCCGAACCCGAAATCTCGTTCGAACGCACAATCTGCTGCGAGTATGAATAACGGTAGGTGGCACTGTTGCAGAACGGCAAATAGGACGAGGTGGTGGTGCTGTTGCTATCGCCAATCAGATTGGTGAAACCACCGGTGCAAAGCGGCGTGGTGAAGGTACAGGCCTGCGAGAACAGGGAACTGTCGGTATTGCTGCACAAGCGACGCACCTGCACAGAATAACGGGTAGCCGGCGAGAGGCCGCTAAAGTGAACCATATTGGTGTTGACAGAATCGATAAACACCGCACTACCATCGACCGCACGACAATGGACTCTGTAAGTAGCATTGGCGGGACCATTCCAATCAAGGTCGGCCATGGTCACACTGACTGCTGTGGTACGCACATCGGTAGGACGGGGGCATCCCACCTGGGTAATGCTGACATCATCAATCGAAGCAGGTGCTCCGATAAACGGCGACTGGCTACCTGTGGCCTGGTTGAACCAGAAGAAGACCAGACGGTGCACACCCGTCATGGTATCCAGCTGGATGGTATAGGTGTTCCAGTTGGCGTTGCAACGGATTGTCACCAGCGGGGAAAGGACTGTGTAGTCACCCCATGGAGAGGTGATATTGGCATTGGAAGCCTCCACCGGAATGTTGGGATTGGCGAAGAAGACCATCAGACCATCCCATGCATTGGCTGTGGTGCCACCCGAACGGGCTCGGAACGAGAGGGTATAGCCCGCATATGGGTCTGTGCCGAAATCGAAGTCGCGGTAGGCGACAGCGTTGACCACAGCCTCCATATTGGTGCTGCAGGAGCGGCCAGTGTCGGCCGACACATACATCGAGTGGATGCCCGTGGTGTTGTAGCCATTGGTTCCGTTGCCGGCAGCGGTATCGCGGTACCAGTTGACAGAGGTGTTACTGTTGGTCTGCCAGTTATACCACTCAGTGTCGGCCTCGAAGTCGTAGAAGTAGGGAATCGTGGCAGGAATCTGCTGGGTGGTGAACTCACCGGCGTCGCGCGACCAATCGGAGGTGTCGCCCGTGCCACAGATGCTGCGGACATAGTAGTTATACGTTGTCGAGGGGTTCAGGTTGGTGAGGGTATAGGGGTTGGAGGTGACAATCTCGCGTATTCCCGTACCATGAGCGAATCCGGCAGGGCCATACTCAATCTGCCATGTGGTGGCGGTTCCGCGGGCGTTCCATGCCAACGTAGTGGTGGTAAAGAAAGTATTGCTTGACGTCAAGTGGTTGGGGGCCTGACAAGCGGGGATGAGTTCCACCGCGACACTGTCCAGATAGACGTTGTTGTACGACCCACCCAACGGCTGCGAGACAAAGGTGACATATCTGCCCACACCGGCCACCGAATCGAAGGCCACATCGAACATACTGGGCGTGAATCCCACTTCGACAGTGTCGAACGGCGTGAAGGTGTTCATGTTGGCCGGGTCGACGCAGAGACCCACAATCAATTTACGCGAGTAGGTTGTCGAGGTAGCACTGGACCAAGCCTTGAAGACAACCTGCACAGTATTTGCGGGAATGTACACGCTGTCGAGTTCGGGCAGCGAGGCGACCGTCTGGGTACCGCCGCTGTACATGTAGAATGACTGACCGGTAACCACGTTGTTGTTGGTAACATTCAAAATATAGGGATAGCTGCCCGAGCCCGAGCAGGTCCAGCAGGCCGGACGGGCAGAGGTGCCTACACCCCAGTTGGAGAAGTTCTGCTTGTATGGGAGCGTGTCAATCGTGGAACAAGCCGTAGTGAAATAGGTGACAAACGACCAATAGGAGGTATCGCCCGTGGAGCAAAGCGCACGGACATATACCTCATAGCGGGTGGAGTGGTCCAGACCGTAGAGCAACACAGTGTCTTCAGTAGCGATAAGCGTGCTGCCTGTGCCACGGGTAAAGCCAGCGGGGCCATATTCCACCTCGTATTCGGGAGCGGAGCCATCCCACGTCACAACGGCAGTGGTCGTGGTGATGTCGCGGAACGCCACATTGGTGGGACGGCGACACGGCGGGATGACATTCACCTCAATATCGTCAAGAAACATATAATTGTAGGAACCCGCAACAGGATGTCCTATCGCAATGTAATGGGCATCGGCACTGGCGGGACAGCTGTCCAGCAGCACCTCGAACATCTCCCACTGGTTCAACTGGCTCGGACTGACAGTGGCCACCGGAGTGAACGTGTTATAGTTCGTGGGATCGGTCATCACACCCACAGTGATGCTGTACGATGCACTTGTCTTATAGGCGGCAAAGCTGACTTGCAGGCTGTCCAGCGAAGTGGCGAACGGCGGCAGCACCAGCAGCGAATGGTAGGTGCTGGGGGTATAATAGTATATCGACCGGATGCCGCCATGGGCGTAAGAGGTCGAGGTATAGGGCGAGGCAGTGCTACTGTAGGACGACAGGCGGTTCCAGCATGAAGTAATTGCGGAACCTCCCACCGACGTGGCGGTGAAATTCTCAAAGTCTTCGACAAACGGCAATGTGTCTACCGCCACACAAGGCGTGACAAACTGCAACTGCGTGTATATCGAATCGCCTCCACAGGAGGGGTACACGCGCAACATATACTCTGTGTTGGGCGAAAGGGTGCTGAAGACATATTCGGTGGCAATGATATTCGTTGCCTCAACGGTCCAGTTCGTGTCGGCCGGCCGCTTGTACATCAGCGTCCAACTGGTTTCCGTATAACCTGGCGCCCAGCGCAACGCAACTGTGTCGGCCTCGTTGCGGGTCAGCATCACGAGCGGACGGGCGCAAGTGGCCGTCTGCAGGCAACCATAACCCGAGAACGACACACTGGGACGGTAGGCGGAAGTACCGCTACCGGAACCCGAATTGGCGTTATCGGGAGTATAGGCCGTACCATCTCTGTAACGATAAATGGTACGGGTGGCATTGCTTTGCGTGCTGTAGCCAGAGAATCCAGAATTGCTATGGCTGCCCCCATGCTGGTTGACAAAGATGGTGACAACCAGATTGCTCACACCGTCCCATGTGAAGGGGGTGGTGAAGGTGTAGTTGACCCAACCCACCGAAGAGCTGTTGTTGGGACGCACCACAGGGCCTAAGACCTTGGTCATCTGGTTCATCGGCAACTGGTCGGCAGTACTGCTGAAGGTATTGCGTGTAGTGGTGCCAAGATAGACTGTGATTTCTTTGGAATAGGAACCCGCAGTGGCATATCCCAACGTAATGCCGTTGAGTACACCGGCATGGAGGCCAATCGCATTCAACTCAGCAGCGGTATAGATACTCTGACAAACAGTGTTGCCCCAGCTCGAGTTTACCGGCACACCACTAACGCTTGATGTGCCATTGGAAAATACCACCGAGTATGTCGACGAAGGATCGGGCACCGCACAGGGCAACGCGAAGGTGGTAAACCGAGTGCTGTCCCAATGGCCTACGCTGTCGTTGTCGCAAACCGCCCTCACCCGCACGATGTATTGCGTACCGGGCTCAAGGTAGGAGAACAGATAGTTCCGTTCGGTAGTGGTAAAGGTGGTATGGGCAGTCGACCCAACCGAGTCAATCTGCACCTCATACTCGCTGATGGTACCCACACCGGCGGAAAGGAGGTCCCACGTTACATACGCGCCGGCACTACCCGTCTGGGCGACCGTGACATTGCATACCGTGGGGCAGGAGGGAATCCTGTCAAGGGTGATATCATCGACGTATGCATACCAACTGCTGGTAGAGCGGTTGGCACGGATGGCCACGTAGTTGCCCGTGCCGGTATAGGTGGAGAAATCGGTTACAAAGGCCGTCCATGTCGAGGGGACAATCACCGTGCGGACTGGAACGAACGTATTGATGTCATTGGGATTGGACATCACACCGATAATCAGTTCAGGGGCATAGCTGGTCGAGGTGGCCGTGGCCCAGAAGGTCAGCTGAAGTTGGTTGACGGGCAACATCGTTGTATCCACGCCAGGCAGGACGATACACTGGTAGTCGCCATACGCAGTACCCGTGGAATTATACCAATACAACGCCCTGCTGCCTGTATGAGGGTTCGATGCAGACTGCACATACGGCCAGCCGAAATATTGCGCACTATTGTTAAGCCTATACCAGCAGTTGACAAAACTAGAACTGGTGCCGCTACCAATAGAGGCGTTTTCGAACGACTCGGAAATGGGCAACGTGGTCAACAGGTCGCACGGCGTACGCACCGGCACCCGCAGCCAAGCGCTGGTGTCGCCTCCACTACAGATAGACGCCACATAGACCACATACGGGGTGTTGGGCTGCAAACCTGAGAAGTAGGCAACGGTATCGAACACCGCCTGCAGGCTTCCCTGCCCTTGCACTTGGTTGGCCGAGTCAAGCTCCACCAACCATTCCGATGCACCGTTGACATCAATCCATGAAAGGTCAAATGTATTGGAGCTCAAATTAGTCACCGTCGGGTATAACGGCCGGGAGCAGTCGGGCTGAAAAATCAGGATGCTGTCGACCGCAGCAGGCGGCTGTGTGCCGGCACTGCCATCGCAGCACCACAGGAAGACCAATTTGAATGTATCGGCCTGCACAAAAAACTCAGTCGTATACTGTTGCCACGAAGCCTGGCCGTTTAATCCTGTGCCACCGTCCAGCGCTATCCAACCCTGCGGCGGAAGCGCCGTCCTGAAATTATAGGAGGAGGTGGTGCCATCGGGCAACAAACCAGCCCTGAGGGTGGCATTGTGGGGAGCCAGAAACACCCGTAAATAATCATAACTGCCTTCGCCCTGGCACCGCCACTGGTACGAAAGGGTAAACAAACCCGTCGGCAGCTCTATCTCACGGTATGCGTAAGCAGCACTCTGCTCAGATGTGTTGTACGAATACGGATGGGTGGTGTCGGACGGGTTGGTGACGAACATACTGTGCGTCCCGTTGAAGGAGACCGTTGAGTCTATGCACCAACCAGTGCTTGTAGAGCTGTGGACGAATTGCCAGCCGGCAGTGTCGGCAGGATCGTCAAAGTCACAGAGGTATTGGAAGTTTCCCTGTGCCCACATGGTCGCCGGCATCAGCATGGCGACCAACATCAGAATCATTCGGAATGATTTTTTCATGACGTGATTATGTTTTAGTTTTCCGTTTAGTTTTCTACCTAAATTGCAATAACTTTTGCGATGCAAAGGTACGTTTTTTTTTCAATTTCACAGAAAATTTGCGCACATAAAAACATACTTGATTTATTTTCAATTATTTGTGAAAATATTCTTTGAAAAAAACTTCATCTTGAGCAGCCTCTCCATGTTCCGGGAACTGGAATTTTGTCTTGCATTCCCCCCCTATTTGTTCTTTTTGCGTACCTTTTACGATCCTCCAGTGTTCCTTTGGTGAAAATTCGGTGATCTTCCCATGATCTTCCCATGATCTTCCCATGATCCTCCCATGATCCTCCCATCGATGATGGGAAGAACACGGGAAGAATTCGGGTGGAACTTGGCTCCAACTCCGAGACCACACCGACACCTCATAAAAGGCACGCCGAAACCACATGGGGACTGCACCGGGAATGCCGTTTTTTCATTACATCGTTTTTTTTTATTATTTTTGCATCCGAATATGGTCAAGCGATTTTTGGGCATAAAACTATCTACATGCCTCTGTTGGGTATTGCTGGCAGGGCCTGCAGTGGGACAGGTGTACGTGACGAAATCGGGCACGGCGGTCGCTCCCGCGCCCCGTGTACCGGCCAAAACCGATGGGCCGGCTACCGCCAAGAACATCGCCACGACAGCCAACGACCCCACTGCAGGGACCTTTATCGCAGTCGTACCCGACGACCTGACCGAAGCGGTGCAGCCACTACTGCAATGGAAACGACAGCAGGGCTTCCGTGTCGAGGTGCTCCCCGTGGGCAGCCATCAGCGCGACAGCCTGCGCTACAGGCTGCAGCAACGCTATGAAAACGCCTCGCCGCTGCGTCCCGCCCAGCGGTATGTGCTACTAGTGGGCGATGTAGACCGCCTGCAATCGTTTATCGGACGACATATCCCCTCGGGCCTTAACTCGCATGTGACTGACCTTTACTACGGGGAATACACTGGCGACTACCTGCCCGAGGCACAAGTGGGCCGCCTTTCGGTGTCTGACAGCACACAGTTGGCCCTCGTAGTGCGCAAGATAATCGACTACGAACAGGGCCGATGGGCCGCTTCCGCGGCACAGGTGTTACTGACCGCAGGCCAAGAGCAAACGGAGCGCGCCCTACGGACCACCAACGGACAGGTGAACTACCTTTCGCGAATGACCGCAGCACACCGCCCCTGGCTCGACACCGTCTGCTTCTACAACCCCGCCTCCGACAGTCTGCGCAGCCGCATAGTGCAAGCCTTGGAACAGCCCAACGCCCTGGTGAGTTACTCGGCCCACTGCACCCGCAGCGGCTGGCACAAACCCACAGTGACCCTCACTACACTCGACAGCATCGAAAACCCCACACCCGCCCTTTTTGTGAACAACTGTTGCCTCTCAGGTGCCTTCGACGGCCACTGCTTCAGCGAAGAGCTGCTGCGCCGTGCCACTGGTGGCGCGGCAGGAGTCATTGGAGCCAGCAACGAAACCCTCTGGGACGAAGACTTCTATTGGGCCGTCGGGGCGAAATATCCCATCAGCCAACAGCCCTCCTACGACCCCTTGTGGCCCGGTGCTTTCGACGGCCTGTTGACGCAGAGCCAAGGACTTTCGCTAGGCGAGATGATGCAGGCGGGAGCCCGCGCAGTGACACTGGCGGGTTCGCCGTTCGATGCCTTTTACTGGGAAGTATACAACCTGCTGGGCGACCCCTCTATGGTACCGTTCATGGGCCACCCTACAACACTGACGCTGACCGTGGCCGACACACTGACGGCTGGAAGCGAGGCGCTGACAGTGTACAGCACCCCTTGTGCTCGCGTCAGCATCACGCAGGACACCCTATTGCTGGGTACCGCCACAGCTGACACACAAGGCATTGCACACATCCTGCTCTTCCACGCCCTGCAGGGTGACAGCCTCACGCTGACCGCTACCCGCCCTGGTGACATCGCCACCACTATGGTTCGCCACCTACAGCCCCCCACGACGGGACGACTGGCAGTCACCGGCTACCGCACCGAAGGGGACCGACTGCAAGTGGAGGTGCGTAACATGGGCGCCACCGAAGCCACCTTTCACCATCTGGTCTGGCAGCAGGACAGCGCCGACCGCCGCGAGGGAAGCCGATGGGAAGGGGTTCGGACCGACACGCTGTCGCTGCCCATCAGTGGCGACACCACACTGGAGTTCGACATGAACTCCCTCTCCGTCGGAGCGTTACCGATTTTCCGTATTCATTTGACGATGAGCGACAGCAACGGCCAATACGGCTCGCTGCCGCTGGCCGTGGATTGGGCCGACCCCCAGCCACACATACAGACGATGGAATTGCTTGACACTTCCGCTGCTCCCGTGCGACAGCTGGAGCCCGACAGATGCTACCTGCTGCGGATAACGCTGGACCGCCCCGCCGATTCCGCCACACTGACCCTCAACGGTACGGTGGTGTCTCGGCTGGCGACAGAAGATTCCACCCTTCTCTTTGCCTTCACCGCTCCCGATACCTCATACTACGCCCTGCAGGCCACATTGTACAAAACCGGGCGCCCATACCTCCACGAGGGCTGGCTCACCTCCCACCGAGCCTGCGAAGGGTTTGAGACGGGCGACATGGAACGCTACCCATGGAGCAGCGAGGGCCTATACCCTTGGCGGTTGGACAGCACTGTCGCCCATAACGGACAGATGAGCCTCCGGTCGGGTGCGGCACACGACAACCAGCAGTCGATGCTTTGCCTTGATGTAGTGGCGTTGGTCGACGACAGCGTAACCTTTTACTGCAATGTTTCGAGCGAAGCCAACGACTGGCTGCTGTTTTACGTGGACGACCGCAAATATGGCTTCTGGAGCGGCAACAGCGGCTGGAAGCGGTTTGCCTGTCCAATCCGTCGTGGACAACACCGCCTGCGGTGGATATACCAGAAAGATGCTTCGCGAACGGAGCGGAACGATTGTGCTTGGCTGGATGACATACAGCTGCCGTTGTGCTGGTGGAACGCCCCCTACGGCACGGTGTGTGGAGACAACCCAGCGGCTATCGAAAGCCCAGAGACACGAGGAAACTCCGCAGCCACACTGCGACTCTACCCTAATCCTACTCACGGAAGTGTCACCGTTGAGGCGCACTCGCAAAAAAACGACAAACAGATGAGTGTCACCGTATTCGATGCCATGGGAAAACCTATTGACGAAATTTTTCTGCCGCTTGAGAGCCATTCTACACAATACGACACGCACCATTTGCGTTTAGGGATATATTATTTGGTTCTGCACGACACCGGCGGAGTCAGTGTCCAGAAATTGATTGTCACGCATTAACATGCCACATACCCCCATACCAGGTCCATACGTCCCCCCTCCCGACACCGTTGACACGGTCATCCATGTGACTTGTGCCTACGACACCCTCTTCCCCATGCCGACCGTAGGGGCAGCCCCGCGCAAAAGTCTTTTCACAGGACATCAGCTGCAAGTGCGACACACATCTGAGACCGCCATCCAACGGAATGCGGCTCCAGGTTGGTTCCTCGGGGTTATCGCCCTGTCGTTCCTGTTCATTTGCATCTATCTGCGGAGCAAGCAACTCAACTTGGGCAACGTGGTGAACGCCGCCGTGAACAACCGCGCCATGGAGCGAATCCTGCGGGAATACAACCTCACCCACACCAAAGACCTCACCCTTATCGCCCCCATCATGCTGCTGCCCCTCACACTGATTGGGTGCTACTTCCTTGTCTCGGGCAATAGCAACACATGGTTCGCCATCTTGCAATACCTGACCATTTATGTGACCGCCTGTCTTGTTTATTACCTCCGCAACGGCATCATCCGCCTCATAGGCGACGCCTTCGAAAGCGATGAGTCGGTACATCTCTATCTCTCAAGCAACTACCTATATCATCTATTGTACGCTGTGGTCGCCACACCGATGGCCTTTTTCATCTGTTATACCGACAACATGGGTCCAGTGTTCCTGCAAGTGCTCGGAGGTCTCATCGGGTTGCTGTTCATTATGAGAGTCTTGCGGGGAATGCAACTAATTTTAACACATGCAAAGAGCTCAAAATTGTATTTATTTTACTATCTTTGCACTCTCGAAATTGTACCCGTTTTGCTTATAGCAAAAGCTGCAATTTCTTTATAATTAGAGTGTAGAGTAAAAAGATTCGTTTGCATGAAAGTCAAGAAAATCCTGATTTCGCAGCCAGAGCCTGCCGATCTTGAGAAATCCCCCTACAAAGTTTTAGTCAGCAAATACGGCCTCGACCTTACCTTTTATAAATTCTTCGAAGTGGTCGGCCTCTCGGCCTCCGAGTTCCGCAAATCCCGTATCCATCTCACCGAGTACACCGCCATTATCTTCAATAGCAAGAACTCCGTTGACCATTTCTTCCGCATGGCCAAGGAATTGCGCGAGTTGATACCCGACACGATGAAGTATTTCTGCTCGACAGAGGCCATTGCACTCTACCTCCAGAACTACATCCAGTACCGTAAACGCAAGATTTTCTTCGGCAACCAGTACTTCGCCGACCTCATAGACGTGATGCAGAAGCACCGCGACGAGAAGTTCCTTTTCCCTTGCTCTGATGAGAAACAGACGGAGTATACCAAACTGCTTGACAAGGCAAAGTTCAAATACACCAAGGCCACGATGTACACCTCGGTACCCCGCGACCTGACGCATTTCGACCTGAAAGAGTACGACATGATATGCCTCTTCTCGCCCATCGGTGTACGGTCGCTGTTGAAGAACTTCCCCGATGTGAAGGACGAATCCATCTTGATTGCCGCCTTTGGCGCCTCCACCCATTCGGCCCTCAAAGCTGCCGGGCTGAAACTGACGATTGCCGCCCCCACCAAGACGTCGCCCTCCATGGCGATGGCCATTGAGAACTTCATCAACGGCAAGACACAAGACGAGGTCATCACCGCCCGCCCCTCCACGTTGAAGAAAGACAACGGCCACAACCCGAAGTCGTTCTCGCAAAATGCCACCAAGAAGCCCAAATCGGTCTTTGCCAACAAGGCCAAATACAAACAGCTGCAAGAGGAGCGCAAGGCACAGGCCGCCGCCCGTCGCGCCGAGCGCAAAGCCGAGCGGGAGGCCGCCGCACTGGCCCATGCCCAGGCACAAGCCGCTGCGCTGGCTGCCGCCCAAGCCGGCAACACAGCGAATGTGGGCGACAAATAGACATGTACACCTTCCGCAAACAGGAACGCCTGTGTAGCAAGAAATCCATCGATGCGCTGTTCCAATCGGGGCAGCGGATGATGGCATTCCCCTACAGCGTTCATTGGATGCTCTGCCCTGTGGACGAATTGCCCGAGGGGGTATTTGCCCAGGTGCTTGTCACCACCTCGAAGAAGAAGTTCAAACATGCCGTCGACCGCAACCGCGTGAAACGGCTCACCCGCGAATGCTACCGTAAGCAAAAAGAGGGTCTTTACACGTTCCTCCGCGGGAAGGATGTAGCCCTGCTGCTGGCTGTCAACTACATCCATCACGAAATATTCCCTTACGACGTGTGCTACCACAAGATGGGGAAACTCCTCGCCGCACTGACTAAGGAAATTGAGCAGCGGCTTGCCGTCATTGAATAAACAAAGGAACCATGGTGTCCACCCTTCAAGCCCTATGGAATACGCTCTGCAAGGCCGCCTACACGTTGTGGACCTTCTTCACCACCCTTGTCAGCCGCCTGATGCTGGGCCTTATCTGGATATATCGAAACCTTATCTCGCCCCTGACGCCGCCCGCTTGCCGCTATACGCCCACCTGCTCGCAATATGCCGTCGAGGCCATCAAGAAATATGGACCCTTCAAAGGGGGATGGCTTGCATTCAAACGCATTCTCCGCTGCCACCCTTGGGGCGGCAGCGGTTACGACCCCGTCCCGTAATCAAAGAAGTTTCAATGCAATCGCCGAACACGTGTATCGGCATCTCTTTCATGCAAGCATCGTCCTTTTTATCCACATCGCAAAAAACCTGTCGCTCAAACGATAACGCTTACTTTCCTCCACTACCAATTCCTCCTCTAGCAACTTCTTGCTAGCTGCTTGTACCGAACTGGCAGAAGACAGGTTATGTTGTTTGATAAATGCAGCGGAGGTAATCTGTGAAGCCCACCCCTCTGCAGCGATAGCGTACAATAGAGTCTTCTGCCTCAGTGTTATCTTCGACAAATGCTCCTTATATAAACTTCCATTTCCATCAAGTACGTCTTGTAACGAATGCATGACCATATCAAGCGTACATTCCTCACCCAATTCCGTATTGGAAAACGCCTCATTCATCGTTTTCTGAACATAATAGGTGTGTCCCTCAAACATATCATACACTGTTCCTGCCACTTCAGGTTGAATTTGACGTCCTTTTTCCGAAAACTGCTGACAAATAAACTCTATGTATATATCACGGGGGATGGCCTCCAACGTCATATTGTCAGCACTTTTATAGAATGGCCGACTACGGTTGTCGAACATCAATCCCAGCATGTGTTTCTCACTGCCTGCAAAAATGAAATGGCAATTACCTATTTTCTGTATTTGTCCCCGCAACAACGCCTCGATGTTTTTCTCTGGGTACTTACCTACTTGCTGAAACTCATCGATTGCCACAATACAAGGCCGGTCCGCCTGTTGCAGATATCCGAATATCTCTTCCAGCGTATATTCAGGTTGTTCTATATCTCCTAATCCAACACTAAAAGTTGGTGTACCCGTCACAGCATCAAAACCGAACTTTCCGTTAAGACTTCGCAGCGCTTTCAAGAAACGTTGTGTCACCTTTTTCCCACGGGGCATTGTCTGTTCATAAACAGCACGTCCCAACTCATGAACCAACTCCGGGAGACAAGTTGTGTGCAAAATATCTATAAAAAATGTATAGTATTTTTCACTTATAGCCGGCTTGTCAAAACAATATTGTATCAACCCCGTCTTCCCCATACGGCGATCCGACTTCAAGACCACATTGTTTCCATTTGACAGCAGTTTTATCAGCCTCTCCGACTCGTCCTTGCGGTCACAGAAATACTCCGGCTTTATATGCCCAGTTACAACAAAGGGATTTTCTTCGTTTCTCATAATTCCACGTTCATTTTCGACTGCAAAGATACAAAATAATTCTCGATATTATTCAATTCGAATTATTCATTTTGCATAATTCAAATTAAATAACAGCATAACGATTTATATTCATGCAAATTGCCGTGCGAAATTTATTCGACTTTCGCACTGATTCCACATGCGTATTTCAGCATATATTCGGCAATTGTGCCTACTCCATCAGCAGGTTCTTCTCCTCATCGGTCAGTTTGCGGCCACCGGTGGACATCCAACCTATATCGCCTGTCGAATAGCTTCCAAAGAACATGCCGATGGATTCCATCAACGACCTTATAATAACCGAGAAGAGAGAACCGTCTTCGTCAGCGATGACATACCCTGCAAAATAGAACGCCCACCCGGCAGAGTGGGTGGCTAACGCCGCAGATGGGAGCAATTTATAATGGTAGCGCGGCGACCGTTTCAAGCGAAGCACCAGCCGCACCAGCCATACCGATGCAAAGTATAGCGACAGTAACGCCAGTGCAAAAACGATTATAATTGAACTTATAGAAAACGCTTCCGCGAAATTCGTAAACAGTTTCATGCGCTATCTCTAATTGGGTTAATTGTCATACGATGTTGAGCAACTGGGCGAAGTCGTCGATGAGGTATGTCGCGCCGGCGGCGCGGAGGGAGGATGCGGACTGGTTGCCGTAGGTGACGCCGCAGGTGCGGCAGCCAGCATTGCAACCCATGAGGATGTCGTAGCTGGCATCGCCCACAACCAAGGTTTCCTCGGGAGCGGTCCCCAACCGCTTCAGGATGATTTGCACCGGTTCGGGGTTGGGCTTGTGGTGCTGCACATCGTTGGCACTGACGACGCAACTGATGTAATCCTCCAGGTGGAACATGCGGACGAACCCGTCAAGCGTGGGGCGTCCGCGGCTGCTGCAGATGGCCAGCTGCAGACCGCGGTCATGCAAGACTGTGAGGGTGTCAAGTACATGAGGAAAGAGAGGAACCGTGCCAGGGTGGTTGTCCTCGTCGAAGATACGACGGTAGACCTCGGCGCACCGTTCAGCGGTGACATCGTCCACGGACAGCAGGGTAGTAAAGCACTCCTTCAACGGCAATCCTATGATGGAACGGCAATCGGCATCGCTACGCGGAGGCAGATGCAACTCCGCAAGGGTGCGGTGGATGGTGCTGACAATAAGCGGCTGGGTGTCCGCCAGCGTACCGTCGAAATCGAGGATTACCAGACGCGTCATTTCTGCGCAGCGAGGTATTGCTCTAAAAGACGCTGGACATACTTGCCAAAAACATCAAACTCGATGTTGACCACCGTCCCTTCACGGAAATTGTGGAAGTTGGTCACCATGTAGGTGTAAGGAATGATGGCGACGGAGAACATGCCGGGCTCGGAGTCCACCACCGTGAGGCTCACGCCGTTGATGCTGATACTACCCTTGGGCACCGTGATACTGGGGGCATTCTTGGGGTCGTACTCAAAGTAGAAACGCCAGCTGCCGTTGTCATCCACCACGCGGGTGCAGATGGCCGTCTGGTCCACATGGCCCTGTACAATATGGCCGTCGAAACGGCCGTCCATCCGCATGGAACGTTCCACATTGACCTCCGTGCTCACCTGCCATGTGCCGAGGTTGGTTTTGAGCATCGTCTCGTCCATGGCAGTGACGACATATTGTTTTTTGGCTTTGTCGACCTTCACCACTGTGAGACAGCAGCCGTCGTGAGCCATGCTCTGGTCAATGGCCAACTCGTCGCCGAAGGGCACCTCCAAGGTGAAATGGTAGTTGGTATTCTCTTTCTCTATCTTGACCACGCGGGCGGTCGTTTCTATGATTCCGGTAAACATATTATTGAATGTGTTAATCCACTGATTGGGAATGTGTGAGTATTTACTTCAGATGGTCTTCGTAGTATTGGAACATCTTTTGGTAAAGGTGGTTGCGTTCCGGGCCACGGACGTTGTGCTCGTGGTGCGGGTACATGAAATAGTCCACCTGTTTGAAGTTGTTGATGCAACGTTCAATAAACTCAGTGCTGTGCTGCGGCACCACAGTATTGTCTTCGGCGCCCTGGATGACTAACAGGCGGCCTTCGAGGTTCTTGGCCTTATTCAATAAACTGTTGGCCTCATAGCCTTCGGGGTTCTCCTGCGGGGTGTCCATATAGCGCTCGCCATACATAATCTCGTACCACTTCCAGTCGATGACGGGGCCACCGGCGCAGCCCACCTTGAAGACTTCGGGGTGAGCCAGCTTCATCGTGATGGTCATAAAGCCGCCGAAGCTCCAACCCTCAACGCCCATACGGTCTTGGTCGACGTATGGCAGACTCTTAAGGAACTTGACGCCCTCCATCTGGTCGGCCATCTCAATCTCGCCAAGGTGACGGTGTGTGCAGCTCTCGAACTCGAAGCCACGGTTGTCGGTGCCACGGTTGTCGACGGTGAAGACCACATAGCCCTGCTGGGCGAGGAACATGAAGTAGAGGTTGCCACCCGCCAGCCAACTGTCGGTGACCAACTGCGAGTGCGGGCCGCCGTAGACATAGACCAGCGTGGGATACTTCTTTCCCTTCTCCATATTGGGAGGAGTGATAAGGCGGTAGTAGAGGTCAGTCTTGCCGTCAGCAGCCTTGATTGTGCCAAGTTCGACACCAGGCATAGCGTAGTCCTTGAGGGGATTTTCAGCCCTGTAGATGTTATAATCGCGGTGATTGGCCGGCTTGTTTATGTTAATAACATAGTTGACCTCACCAGGATTGTCCACAGCACTGAAATAGTCAACCATACGGGTTCCCTCGTCGTTGATGACAACAGTATGGGTGCCTTCCGCTGAATTATAGTTTGTCAGGCATTCCATCGTCCCATTTTTCAGATTCACACGATAGGCATCGCGGCCGTCGAGGTTGTTCTTGTTTGCATAGATAAAGATATTCTCGCCTTTCTTGTCGAACTGTATGAAGCCCTCGACCTCGTACTCTCCTTTGGTAACCTGCTTGACGAGGCTTCCGTCGAGATTGTAAAGGTACAGATGCTTGTAGCCATCGCGCATGGAAAACCAGAGGAACTGGTCGCCGCCAGGCAACCGCTTGCCGTTGCTTGGCAGGAAAATCATCGGGTCGCAGGGTTCCACATAACGGGGGTTGGTCTCCTCAAAAAGCACTTTTACCAACTGGCCGCTGACGGCATCGTACTGCTCCAACCACATGTGGTTCTGCTCACGGTTGATTTTGGCGACAAATACATACTTCTCGTCGGGGCTCCAGGCGATATTGGTGAGGTACATCTCGCGCTCGTGCACCGTGGTGTCTTTGCGAGTATTCAGATAGACTAGTTTCTCTGTCTTCGTGTCCCACACGCCCACCGTCACCTCGTGGCTTTTCATACCGGCCATAGGATACTTGATGTTGCGCACCTCTGCTTCGCGTGCCTTGGTGTTGACCAATGGATAGTCTACGACCATACTCTGATCCATACGATAGAAGGCCAGCCTTGAAGCCTTGGGCGACCAGAAGAGGCCACCATTAATGCCAAACTCATTGCGGTGCACGCTCTCGCCAAGGACGATGTTGTAGCCGTCACCGCGTTCAACGAGTTTGCCGTCGACATAGAGGTTGCCCTCCTTCAACTCGACACGCTCTTCAAGTTTGGGGTCGTTGTTGGCAGGTTTGCGCCAGTCTTTCTGTGCATCAGTGAGTTTAAACTCCTTCTTGCCGTCGAAACCGTACAGTTCTTTGCCCTTATAATAAGTCACAGTCTTGCCGTCGGGCGCAAAGATGAAACTTACAGCTTCACGCTTCGGATACAGATTGCGATCCATCAGTTGGTCCCACTGCAGGAGTTTTTCCTGCGAAAAAGCGGTGCCCGCAACAAGCAGCACCGCCAAGGTCATGATTATCTTTTTCATATCAATAGTTCAATATTTCTTCCAGTTGCGAAAACGGAGATTAAAGACACCGAAGAAAGCCTCTTTGAAAATCTTCATGCTCATCTTGCTGACGCCCAGCACACGGTCGGTGAAGATGATGGGCACCTCATAAACCTTGAAGCCCAAGCGTGTGGCCGTATACTTCATCTCTATCTGGAAAGCGTAGCCGACGAATTTGACTTTGTCGAATTTCATCTTCTCTAGCACACGGCGACTCCAGCAGACGAATCCTGCCGTGGCATCGCATACCTGCATGCCTGTAATCAGACGGACATATTTCGAAGCGTAGTAACTCATCAGCAGCCGTCCCATCGGCCAGTTGACCACCGAAATCTTGCCTCCCACGTACCGCGATCCCACCACCACGTCGCCCTTGCCGGAGGCACAGGCATCGTAAAGGCGGACAAGATCGTCGGGGTTGTGGCTAAAGTCAGCATCCATCTCTATCATGTAGTCGTAACCGTGTTCGTTGCCCCAGCGCATACCTTCGAGGTAGGCGGTGCCAAGCCCCAACTTACCCTTACGCTCCACGATAAAAAGACGGTTGGGGAACTCCTGCATCAGACGTTTGACGATATCAGCCGTGCCGTCGGGCGAGTTGTCCTCAATGATGAGCATATCGAACTCTTTGCCGAGGGAAAACACCTTGCGGATGATGGCCTCGATATTCTCTTTCTCGTTATACGTAGGTGTAATTACTAACGTGTCAGACATTTCTGTTTTTTTTGATAACATTTGAACATGCAAAGATACAAAAAAAATCAGTATCGCACAGCCTCCGGCGGGAAATTATTTTTTCAAGCGGCGGAAATACGGTATCAGCAACAGCCATCCTACGAGGTTCCCCATGAAATTTGCCAACAAGTCGTTTATATCGAATCCGCGCCAAGGGAGGATTGCCTGCACTGTCTCGGTAAAGACTCCTATCAGCAACGCCACGACTAGCATCAGCCCCCTCCGTTTTTTTGTTACATCCAGAAGGAAGAAGGGGCACAGCAAGTATACCGAGGCGTGTAGCAAATGATCCACCCTGATGCCCAAAACGAAATTGTTCATGGGGATACCCACCCCGTTTATCGGAGCCCACATTAAGAACGCCAGCAACACGAAATATACCACTGATTCCCAGCGACGACCACGCTGGTTTAATAGATTGTAAGCCATCTGACGCACCCGACGACGACGGAGCACCTGACGGGACAAAGAGCGCCATTCGTCGCTATCGGTGTGGGTCACACTTCCGTCAGCCCGTTCAACTGCCGTGAGGCGAGCCAATATCTGCTGCCGGCACACCTGCTCACAACGGTAGCAGTTGTCGCCCCGAAACAAATATTTGTCTGCCTTGGTATTAACCAGTCGGTGTACCACATAGTGGTTTTCGTGCAAAAACAGATACACCTCCCCTACCCTGCAAGGCTCGTCGTTCCGCAATGGCGTCAGCTCCACTTTGTCGGACACTCCGCTGATGGTGGGTTGCATGCTGCGGCCGCCAAAGGAGATCCACACCACCAGTCCTTGCTGCAAACGTTCGTGCATCTCGCGCAGTAGGAAGTTTTCGGGACTATTGGGCAGTATAATCTGTTTTCTTTCCAATGGGCTCATTTTCTTACGATAGGGTGCCAAAGATAGCGGCACAACTGGTCTGGGCGGCATCGGCATCGGGTAGACATTCCAGATGGAATACCGGCACCGACGAAATGATGTCGCCTATTGTGGGAATAAACTTATCAGTCAATCGCTCGTCACGCATCAGCGCCGGCGGAAATGAGGGCTCCAACGCCGTAAAGGCCTCCAATGTACCCAGCCTCCGGATGTGGTTATGGGGCGCCTGAGAGAGGCGTACCGCCGCCGCCAGAGGGAAACAGGCGGTATGATAGCAATGGGTCTTGCCGCTCCACGGCGAGCCATACACCATCGGCACACCGTTTTCGATTACCACCGCAGGGCTGTCGTCGTTGAGCAGATGTGTGTCGGGGATATGCGACATCCATAGGCGGGTGTGGGTGCTCTTCCCCGTTCCCGATTCACCGAGGACCAACACCGCCCGCCCGTGGTGGACGACCACCGACGAGTGTATCAGCACCATCTTGTTAGCCGCCGCCAGCATTCCCGTGGCCATCCATAAGGCAAACCGCATCACCGAGGGAGAGAATGCATGCGTTGCCACCACTGTGTCACCACCGTCATAGCACATCAGCAGAGGGGCTATGCCCGGCTCCGTATGTTGCATCATAAAATAGCAGGCTTCGTCGGTTCGCGCGAAACACCACGGAGATCCCTCCGGACCCGTGTACTCATACAACAACGTCCATTGTTTGGGGCGAAGCACCTCCTGTCCAAAAGCAACCTTCCACTGCCCATCGGTGGCACTGGCATCGACAAACAGCGGGAAACCCGGCATGGAGTCCAACAATGAGACCTCCTGCATGCCAGACACCCGCAACCGATGTCCTGCGATAAGATACGTTACACTATCCTGCATAGGGTCTACTCCTCGGGCAATAACAGGCCACTTGAGAGCATGGTCTCAATCCATTTCTTCACGTCGGCCGATGCGGTTGCCTCATCCACCTCATAATTGTCTTGCAACACCTTCACCGCATCTGCAATGGTAAAATCCCTGTTCTGTAAACTGTTCCATAACACCAAAGCGGAGGCATTAAACCCCACTACCCGGGTCATGTCGCCCCCCGTCTTACCTTGCAGAAGGACAATGTTCTCGCCCGCCACATTGCGGACCTTGTATATCGGGTTAATCTTCATGGTATATAGAATTGACTCTCTTTGATATCCCAATCATTTCTTTTCAAGATTCTTCACGTCGCTCACCTTCAACTTTCCGCCCGTGTTCTTGATAACCACGGCATAGTTCAGATACGGACTCGTGACATACATGACTTGCGCCTTGTCCTCCGGCACCTCGGCCTCGAAAGCAAGGTGGATGAAACTCCCCTTCAAAAAGTTCTCTGTAGGCATAAGGGTTTTGCCCCAGGTGAATGTGGGGGTAATCAGTATCAACTCCCGAGGCAGTTCTATCTCCACCCGATGGGTTTTGCGCAGCAGAGAGCCCGTCTCCACTGCGAACACCCGGGTTTGGGACAAAATCGCCTGCCGATAGGTATCGTCGCTTTTGCGGATGGCCCCCAGATAGGCCGCACAGGTGCGCAGCGCATTGCTGTCGAGAGCTTTTGGCAACTGCTCAAAATTCAACGTATGGGCCTTGTTGTAATCCACGTTGTCCGTGGAATTATAGACATTATCTATCCAACAGATGCTGTTATCGGTCATCGCGATGGCACGCACATGGGCAATGTCGTCGAAGTTCTTATCGGGATACTCCAGCGGCTGCTTTTCGATTTGTGTCTTGCTCCGCAAAGGAATGCGGTTGATGGTCGGCATCTTGATTACATGGTAGTCGTCGCTGTACATGTCGGTGTAGTGGATGCAAAGGAATACCCGCAGGTTCTCCAAGTCGTGATCCGATCGATTATCCACCTCCACATCGATATTCGAGGCATCCGAAGCGAAACCCAAGAGTTTACCGCTCTTGCCGATAGTGATGTCCACATAGTTACGCTCGGGAAGCAGACGATTAAAACTGACAGGCATATAGGTTTCGCAAAGCCGCATGTCGGTCAGCAGATTGTCGTAGTTGCTCTGGTTGCTCCGACGAAAGAAGTGGTTGTATATCTCCTTGCTGCAGTTATCGTAGTCGCCCATTTGGTCGTAATAGGCCGCTTTAATAAGATTGGGGCTGAAATATCCAAAGCCCTCCATAGTCGACTTGTAAAGCGTCAGAAGATAGAGCCCTTCGCGACTGTTATTCAGGTAAGTCCTGGCCCGGTAGCTGTTTAGCAAATCGGTTAGCTGCGTGGCTTGGCGGGGATATTCCATCGAGGCTTGGTCGTAATGACTGAACGCCTGTGCATGTTGCCCCTGATAATCCAACAGCAATCCCTGCACCACCAATGCCGGGGCGGATTGGTCTGGATAGAGGGTAAAGTATTGGTCGAGGGTTTTCTGTGCCTCTGCCAAAGAGAGGTCGCGCTGTGTGAGCGACAAGGTGTCGGCTATCCTGCTGAATTCGAACATCTGTCCCGCTGCGGAATGGTTGGCCTCCAAAACGAGTCCCAGCGATTTCAACAGCAGTGCCTCGCGATTGGTGGGATAGGCTGAGAGTATCTTGTCACAGTCCTTCACCACCTCGGAGGGCTGGTTGGTATAGAGATCAATATAGGCCTTGTCCTTAAGCATACACATCTTGTCCCATTCTGTCATGTACTTCACATACACTGGTGTGAACTCCTCCAGATAGGCCAAATAGTCTTTGCGGATGGATTGCAGTTCCTTCTCGATCTTGCCACTCAACGCTTGGTGCTTTCGGTAGGCTTCAAAAACGCGGTTGGTCACCTTCGTGAACTCAAGCAGGCCTTTTATTCCTTGCCCAAACACCACGCTATGTCCCTCGTCTTGCACCAAGGCATCGTTTCCTAGCTGCCGTGCCAATGAAGTCCACATGTTCAGCTCCTCATGTTGCTTCTGCAACAGGTACATCTCCTGCAGAACCGGCATCATCTTGGCCTTGGCCTCCAGCACTTCGGGGGCCACCCCGCGGTAGTCCTGACGGGCCATGTACTCCAAGAACTGGTCGAAATTCTGTGCCTGACCCTGCGCCACCTCAAGGCTGTTGATGATGCGGATGGTCTTCTCCAAATCATAATCCTGTCCGACTGGCTGCATGGCTTGATAAGCACCCGAAAACTCTTCAATGGGGACATACTCTTTCTTGGTGCGCAGCAAATCCGAAATCCATGACCAACCCGCAATACCAAGGGCGATACAGACGATTGCACCCGACAGCCACAATGTCCATCGTTTCTTTCCTTTTGTCGTTTTATTGTTCTCTTCGTCTGCCATATTACAGATTGATTTTTTTATTGGGCAACGATTCTCTTCGTTCAATAAGGAACATCTGCCATCGAGACAGGATGCCATGTTATTTCCCCCAACTATCGCGGTCGAGCGAACGATAGGTGATGGCCTCCTGTAGATGGTGGGGCTGAATGTCGGGGGAAGCCTCAAGGTCTGCTATGGTGCGGCTGACGCGGAGGATGCGGTCGTAGGCACGGGCGCTGAGACCGAGGCGGTTCATGGCCTGCTCCATAATGGTGCGGCATTCGTCGGTGAGGCGGCAATATTCACGAGTTTGCTTGCTCCCCATCTGGGCATTGCAATGCACACCGGGGTTGTTGGCAAAACGGGCGGTCTGGATGGCGCGAGCCGCCAAGACCCGCTCGCGGATAACGGCACTGCTTTCGGCTCGGGACTCTTTGTTCAACTGGCTGACAGGAACTGGCGTGACCTCGATATGCAGGTCGATTCTGTCCATCAACGGCCCGCTGACTTTGTTGAGATATCGTTTCACTGCCCCGGCAGGGCAAGTACAATCCACTGTAGGGTGATTGTAATAGCCACAAGGACAAGGATTCATTGCAGCTATAAGCATGAAAGAAGCGGGATATTCTATTGTCATCTTGGCGCGACTGATGGTCACACGGCGTTCTTCCATCGGCTGCCGCAACACTTCCAATACTGTGCGTTTGAACTCGGGTAGCTCATCAAGGAAGAGGACCCCATTGTGTGCCAGACTGATCTCGCCTGGTTTGGGATTGACGCCTCCGCCCACAAGAGCCACATCGCTGATGGTATGGTGCGGTGCACGGAAAGGACGTACCGCAATGAGGGAGTCTTCTTTGCGCATCAAGCCCGCCACCGAATGTATCTGCGTTGTTTCCAACGACTCGCTCAATGTCAACGGGGGAAGGATTCCCGGCATACGCTTGGCCAACATCGTCTTGCCACTACCCGGAGGCCCAATCATAATGGCATTGTGTCCACCGGCGGCAGCAATTTCCAGACAGCGCTTGACACATTCCTGT
This sequence comes from uncultured Bacteroidales bacterium, assembly GCA_905234695.1. Lineage (GTDB taxonomy): Bacteria > Bacteroidota > Bacteroidia > Bacteroidales > P3 > Colimorpha. The sequence goes on from CAJOHZ010000016.1 coordinate 38,514, forward strand.
CCTTTGACATCGGCAAAGTCGTACTCATAATTGTTCAGCGAATTGGCAAATTCGGCACGGGTGTCGACAATGGTCTGTTCTATCGTACCTTCGCCGTTGAAGAAGTTCACCACCTCTTTCAAACTGTTGGCACCATAGACCTCAAGGTTGTTGACAATTGCCGCTTCGCGTGCGTTGGCGGCGGGCACGATGATGCCTTTGCATTTCTGTTTGCGAGCTTCAATTGCGATAGGCAGCACCCCTTTGATGGGGCGAAGGCTGCCATCCAACCCCAATTCACCCATGATGACATACCGCTCCAAATCATCGGCCCTGAGCATACCCACCGAACCCAAGAAGGCAACAGCGATGGGGAGGTCGTAAGCGGAGCCTTCCTTTTTCAAGTCTGCAGGGGCGAGATTGACGACAACATTATGTCCCGGCACACGGAAGCCCGACTCACTGAAGGCCGACGCAATGCGCTGGGAACTCTCCTTGACGGCATTGTCGGGCAACCCGACAATAAAGAATCCCAATCCCGGAGTCGTGTTCACCTCAACAGTCACCGTCACCGCATTGACCCCGACGATAGCGCATCCATATGTCTTGACAAGCATGGTCCTTTACGTTTGAAATGATGTGCAAAGGTACAACTTTTTTCTCATATCTCAGAATTATTTGTGTCTTTGCCAGAAGGGGAATTAGGCAACATCCTGACAACTATTGAAATATCCATCATGTAGTCAGTCACAGAAGTTCAATAAAAAACAACCGCTAGAACCGCATCACATTGAATGCGTTCTTGATGTGATTGAATTCGGTACCGTTGTCATTGGAGATGATTGCGACAACATCCAGACGGATATTCTCCGTGCGGCCAAGACTTCTGGCATACTGGTTGGCAAGGCGAATGAGGGAAAGCCGTTTTTTATGCCCTATGGCCTCTTCAGGCTCTGCAACCGCATCGCCGGAACGGGTCTTGACCTCTACAACCACCAGTTCATCCCCGTCAAGTGCGATAAGATCAATTTCCAGATGGCCCTTACGGTAGTTACGCTCAATGATGATATAGCCCTTGTCTTCCAAATACCGGGCGGCCATCTCCTCTCCCCTCTTGCCAAATGCCAATGCCTCCCGCCGGTTGTCGGCAGTTCGGTTATCGTTTCGTGCAAACCGAAATCTCACCTGTGCCATGGCTAAAGAAAATGATATAATTATAACGTCACCGCAGGGGTTTTATTGTGCAACAAATATCCCTCGAATGATTTTTTATCCTCTCATTACAATAAACAATTCCATCGCCCGTTATATTCGCATGAAAAAATACATCCTCCTTGTCGCCGTCTGCGGTCTCCTCGCCGCATGTGACCCTGAATATACCCTTGATTTCTCAGTATCCAACGATGCTCCGAAGGACCTCACAATCCGTTCCTATAGAGTGGACCGTCTGGATTCGATTGTCGACTCGCAAGTATACACTGTTCTAGCGGGTAAAACACCGACAGTTGATGCATGGTATGGTATTGGTTCTCTTTCGTTGGAGGAAGCCCGCGATATGATGCGTCGCCAGGTATGGCGCGACAGCGTGCTCTTCGAATTCTCGGATGGTCGCCAGATGACATTCCGCGTGGATTCGATGGTGACTGACGGACCGTATGACTTCTCCTCCAAACGGTATGACTACCTGGAAATGACAAAGAAAGGACACACCTATTACGGTTCCCTCACCTATACCGTCACGTCCGCCGACTATGACGCTGCCGTCCAGCCGTAGGCGCTGCCGCCTGCCTGTCGCGTTACTTGTCTTGCTATTGACAGGCAATGTTCTTTTTATTCCAGTGGCAGGGAAATGCCAAGTATCCCCCTCACATTTCTCTTTTGCACTCACGGGAGGGAAAGTAATTCCCACAGCAGGGTCCCCTTTCGGAGGTGACAATCCTACGTATGGGTTCGATGCCGCCGTCTGTTGGCGGCAGGAAGATGAGCAGCACTACTGGACAACTTTCTGGAATCACCCCTATGCTGGCATCCGCACCAATTATGCTCATATTCTTAACGGCATCGCGGGCGACCGCTTCGGGCTGGCGGGATTCCTCCAAGGCCCAATCACCCGTCATATCGATTGGGTGTACGGCGCGGGATTCTCCTTATATACCCGCCCCTACCGATTCACACACGACCCGGAGAACATCTATATAGGCTCGGTGGTCAATTGCCTGATTGACGTGGGATTGGTGCTTAATTTCCCTGTGGGGGAGAATTATACCCTTTTCGCGACAGGGAAATTGGTGCATTCCAGCAACGGTTATCTCTACAAACCCAACCACGGACTCAACTACTTGCAGGCCGAGGTGGGCTGTCGTTTCGGTGCGGCACAGTCGCCCGTGAAGACCCCCTTGCAGGACAGCACCTTTACCCCTTTCGGGCGATGGTTTGTCATGGTAGCCCCCGGAGCAGCCATGTCGCGCAACGACCCGCTGGACAAAATTGTCTATTACCCTACCTATATGTCACAGGTGGGCTATACACGCTATTTCCATCCCTGCTTCGCCTATGGCGGTGCGCTGGATTTGTCATACAATTTCGCCCACCGCAAACTGGCCCCCGTCGACGAATGGCCGGTATATCCCGCAGTGTCGGTATTCGGCGACTGCCTTTGGGGGACATTTGACTTGCGATTGGGGGTGGCTCATTATTTGTCCTACTATCCTCAGAATTGGTTCCAGTACTATGAACGGGTGGCGATTTATTACCGTTTTGGCGAAGAACTGCGGCATCGTGCCGGTGTGGGCATGAAGGTCCATGGCGACCACATAGACTTCGTCGAATGGACATATTCAATCGAGTTTTAGGGCAATAATAATGGGTTCCCGTCATACAATATTCATCGTCCGTCGACGTTAGTTGAGAGAAGAATGAAAAGCCGCACAAAAGTCATCTGGTTGGCCGTCATTGCAGTGGTTATCGCCACCGTTGTTTTCTGCCTGTCGCGCACTTCTCTGGTGGAGGGCGTGAAACGCGAGAGCGCACGGCTGTTTGAATACGAATATATTCCCAACCAGCATGTGGAGATTGACGGTTGCTCGGCAGCGGCTGCGGCCGACTCTATTTACAAAGATTTTCGGAAGAAGTATCGCTTTCATTACCAAACCATCGGGATGGCTTCGTTTGCCGACAGCAGCCGTATGATTCTGCTCAGCGAACTCCCGCCACATTTCGAGACAGACTCCGTCGCCCCGATATTCTCCCAATTCACCTATAAGGCGGAGGTGCGCAGGCACCCCATCGGCTACGATGGCTATGTGTCCGATATGGTCATCCTGCTTGGCAACGCCACCCAGGAGAACTGCGACCGACTGATAAAACGGCTGAACAAGGAATTATTCTTCAGCGAATACAAACCCACGGCGATGACGCTTCCCGCGGAGCATAAACGCCAGTATTTCGCCAAGGAGAGCCTCGACTACCAGATTTCGCTCAACGAGTTCAACACTTGGTTCATGGAAGAGGACGAGGGGTTTTATCGGACGAGCGGACTGGCAGAGAATCAAACTGGAGGACAAATAGACACCACCCAATTGTTTACCGTCACCGACATGTTCGCCAACCAGTCGCGAGGGGTGTTCTTCAGCCAGCAGCCCGGTTTTGTGGCATGGGCGGTGGCAAAAAACGAGGACATCGCCGGACAGGTGGGCGATATACGCCAATTCGCACTGGATGCCGACTTGATTTTGGGTGCCTTGGCCGACAGCAGCACGCTGGTCATTATCGGCCGCGAACGTCAGTCGCCGCTATATGAACTGCCTCCGCTACAGATTGAGAGCATCCTCCTGCTGGCTTCCACCACTGAGAAGGAGCTGTCGCAGAGTTTGGACATCAACGACCTAATGGCCGGCAAGATGAACAACGGCAAGGACTGGTGCCCCACATACCTGAGCAAAGAACTGGAGAATACCGAGTTCGGCGACCTGATGACCATCACCGACGTGCTGTTGAAAGACTGGTCGGAACGCGGTACCATCCAGGAGGGCTACTACCGCTACCCCGAGCCCGGATACTACCCTTTCGACAAGCCCCTGTTCCGCAAGCTGGGTTTGAACGAACTGGTGTACAACTGGAACACTGCCGGTGCCATGTATGCCATCGACTGTGAAAAAAGCGATACTTCTAACACTCACACAATCACACATTCGCACAATAACACATTCAACTACACCATCTACACGCTAGGGCGCACAGGCTCGCTGCCCGTGAGCTACTTCAATTCGCAGGAACGCAGCGAGTCCATCGGCTACCGCTACGAGAGTCAGGCATACCACTATTTCGCCACCCTCAACAACACCGATTTGGCCCGTGTGGTACAATACACCGCGCTCTACCAACTCTTTATCGACAACAACATCAGCTATTCGGGCAATACCTACCCCTCATTCCCCAAAAACAAGCCCTTCCTGCTCTACAAGCCCACGACAGAGTTGCTGGCCACCCTCCGCCAGTTGAGCGGCGACGAGGTTGCACGATTAGCCGACAGCCTGTCGCAGCGCACTTTCAGGAACTATCAGAAAGAACATATCGACAAACATCTGCGCGAGAATGAACAGAACTACCACGTGTCATACAGCGACGAAAACATCAATCACATCTACCAGAATGTGCACCGCGACACACGTGCAGGCATCAGCGGCAGCATCCTTGAGGTTCAGCATATGCTGACGGGCCTTTCGGAGGAACAGTTCAAGCAGTTGGCGCGATACCTTTCTTATCCCCGTGGCGTTAAAATCAACAACCGCGAGAGCTACAACACCCTTTTGCGGGCACGAAGAGTCAACCAGTTGATGCGTGAGATGGGCAAGAATAACTTCGACCTGCTGGGAATGGACTTAAAGGATGTGAAGAACTGGTACGCCGCCAACCTGTCGGGCAATGCGGGCCGCTATATGAAGACTTCGTCGCTCATCATCACCTACAACGACCTGCTGACCACCGGCGGCCACAACCTCTCATCGCGCATCAGCCGCGTGAACTCGATGACTAACTATAAACGAAATAGGGGGAACTACACCCCCAACGATTACGAGCGGCCTGCCCAAACGGAGCCTGCAGTCTCCGACAACAGTCCTTCGGCTTCAACGCCCTCTGGGTACACCCCTGCCACCACCAAACCCACAGGCAAATCCACCTCCAAAACCACCTCGCCCAAAAACTCCGTCCAAAAGAAAACCACCCATTCATCCAATCAAACCATCAAGCCTTCAAACAATAAAACCAACGTCCGCCCCCGCAGTTCCGTTATCTCCACCGCACCACGCAAGACAAGGGGGTTATAGAATGGGGAATCATTAACTTTAAACATTCGCTTCATGTCCGACAAAGGAATCAAAAAGACAAATGCGGCAAGGCAACTCGACCAACAAAAGATTGCCTACGAACTTATCCCCTACGAGGTTGACGAGGAGCATTTGGGTGCAGAGCATACCGCCGAAGTGTTGGGGGAGCCCATCGAACGCATCTTCAAGACGCTGGTGCTTCGGGGCGACAAGACGGGCCTCTTCGTCTGCGTCATTCCTGGCGCCGAGGAGGTAGACCTCAAAAAGGCCGCCAAGGTAACGGGCAACAAGAAGGTGGAAATGATACATGTCAAGGAACTGTTGCCACTGACGGGATACATCCGTGGCGGATGCTCCCCCATCGGCATGAAGAAGCCTCTGCCCACTTGGTTCCACCAGACCCTTACAGATTACACCACCGTCTACTGCAGTGCCGGCCAACGGGGACTCCAGTTTCGCCTCTCCCCCGCCGACTTGCTCCGCGCCGCCCACGGCACCCTCGCAGACCTTATCGTTTGAGAATTTTAAATCGAAAAATCATGACAATACAAGAAGCAATTGTCGCACGGCATTCGGTGCGGCAGTATCAAGAGAGGCCCTTAGAGGCAGAAATTGTTAATCGTCTCAATGAGGAGATTGCTGTTTGCAATCAAGAGGGAGGGTTGCACATTCAGTTGGTGGTTGACGAGCCCCGAGCGTTCAGTGGCGGGATGGCCAAGTATGGCAAATTCAGCGGTGTGGGCAACTATCTCGCCATGGTAGGCCCCAAGGGTGCCGACGAGGCCATAGGCTATTATGGCGAGCGGCTGGTGCTATTGGCGCAGATACTGGGATTGAACAGTTGTTGGGTGGGGCTTTCATTCAAAAAGCAGCCCGACCAATACAAGATTGCCGATGGCGAGAAACTGCACTGTGTCATCTCTCTTGGCCATGGTGCCAACCAAGGCGTACAGCATCCCATGCGACCCATGGAGCAGTTCGTGAAATCCGCCCTTCCGCTTCCCGACTGGTTCAAGCGGGGTATGGAAGCAGCCCTGTTGGCTCCCACAGCGGTGAACCAGCAGAAATTTGAGTTCGAATTGGTGAATGAACACACCGTTACCGCCCGTGCCCGTTTCACGCTGATAGGCTACGGCAAGATGGATCTTGGCATCGTCAAATACCACTTCGAAGTCGCCGCCAGCAAAGAGAATTTCAACTGGAAAGCCTAAAGGTTTTCTATCGGCAGCGCTCGATAGCGTGGGTGTGCTATGGATTGTACACCCCTTGGTCGATACGTTTCAGGATAATTCTGGCTTGCTGCACCGTTTGTGGCAAGATCTTGTAGGGCATATTATTAGAGACTCGGCGAGCATAGTCCTGTTCGCGCTCCGAGAGATTGTGTTTGAAGGCCTCCTCGTCGAAGTCGTTACCTTCCCTGCGGGCTTGCAGGGCCCCTTCGAAGAAAGGCTTCCATCGCTCTCCCCAATAGTATGTTTTCAGTAAGCCTCCCCAAAGGCGGTTGGCGTAGTCGTTGAGCACAGGGCCACCCCAAACAGTGAGCAGGGTGTGGGCCTGGTTGCCGTAGTAATCGCGCAACTCAATGTCGTCACCACCCCATTGGCGGGCATCGTAAACCCATTTGGAAAAGCAGAACTCGACCTTGGAACAAAGCAGCTTATCGGCATCGGACATCAACCGTTCCGCCGCCATGTAGGCTTGCAGCATCGCAGCGGTGTCGCCGGCCTTGTAAGCCTCGGTGAAAGCATTACGAAGGTCCATGAAACGATTTCCCATCCACTGGGAGAGGAAATTGACAATATCGTACTCATAACCATATCGCTTCGACGGATTATTCATAAGCAGTCGGACCGCCTCCAGCAGGCGTTCGTTGTTATAGGAGTAATAGGGCTTGGTGTAGTAGGTGCCATGGCCCTCGAAGTCGGGCCGCGCCACCATCTGAGTGCCGAGACCGTAAAACGACCAGTCCTTATAGACACTGTCGGCCAGCAGGTGCCAGGCTTGACGAACATCCTTGTTCTCCTTGCCGTAGCGCATATCGGCCCATTGGTCGACGAAGTCGTTGACAGAGAGCCCCCACACCGAGGCAAAGAGGTATTCATAAGTCTGGGGACTGCAGTCGAATCCCTCGAGCGTGGAGCCAAGGCCGATAAGATTTTTGTTTGACTCGGCGAGGGCCGCCTTCAGTTTGTTTTCCAATGCGTAGAGGTCTCCCACCAGCATGGTGTTGCCCCCGAAGTTGCCTAAATAGCACCAGATGAACGGCTGCCCGTAAAAGCCCGTCTTCGGATTGTCGGATGTTCGGATATTCGGATTATTCGCTTGTTCGTTCGGCTGTTCGTTGAGCGTATTTCTCCAAACTTCAGTCTTCTCGCAGAAGTAGTCGAGCAGCACAAGGCTGTCCTGTGGCACCGCGGTGAGGTAGGCTCTGAGCCGCTCGGGCGTCCACTGCTTGCGCTTGTAGTAGAACACCCAGCTCATCTGCAGCCAACGGGCCTCAGGGTCGGATTGCTGGAGGGTGCGGTAGATATTCGCGGATACCGCAGCGAGGTAGTCGGGTTCCCACGAAGGCGGGTCCATCTCGTTGAAGGGGTCGACACCATAGATATGGTCAGTGCCATAAAGTGACTGCTGTTTTGCGAGGTAACGACGTTGGATGTCGACGAAGAGCGGGGCGGTGGAGTTAAGGAAACAGGTGGGTTCAAAGCCGCACCAGGGCGAGAGACGTTTGATGTCGGCCTGTGGGTTCAACTCTGTGATGCGCGAAGGCACATGTCCCGCAAAGGCGGGCAGCACAGGCGTCATGCCGAGCACACGCTCCCGCTCCAATATCTGCTTCTGCAGCTCTTTCTGGCCATCTATCCATGACTGCGGAAGAGGACCGCCGAAGCCATCGAGGTTGGCCATGCGGTGCCAAGGGAGATGTGCGGGACCTGAGAAATAGGCACGTATCTCGTCGTCGGTCATGCCCATCTCACGCCATACCTCCTGCCATACTGCCTCCTGCCCCGTGAGTGCCAGCGGCATATTGATGCCGTTGAGGGCCATCCAGTCAATAAAGCGCTCCCATTGTGGCCATTTCCACCAAACCATCGTGTATCCATAGGTGCAGTAATTCAAGAAGAACCGCTGCGGGACCACAGCCCTGCCGCCTTCCGCCTGAGGGGGGACAGGCCAATGTTTGGGTAATTGCAACGGCTCGGTGTCAAACCATGAGACATGCACTTTGGCGTATTTACGAAAGTAATAGTTCAGTCCTACCGCCATGCTGATGTCGTTGTTGCCGCCAATAAGGATAGACTTGCCGTCGGCAGCAGGGGCGATGAAAAAGGTGTCGGATTCAGCCGCAACCTTTGTGAAGACAAAATGCCGGGAATCATTGCCCAGCAGCCTTTGTGCCAGTGCGCCCACCGCCTCCTGCGCAGAGGTTACAACAGGGAGTGTCAGCAACACCGCTAAAACAAATATGTGAATACGTCTATTCATTCTCCTGTTCTGTCTTTTATTAATCTTGGGACCTGTTTCGTGCTGCAAAGATACTCAAAAATATTGTACTGGCAACTTTTTTTTGCCATTCCATATTATTTTCGTATTTTTGTAAATTCACGTATAGTATTATACGTGATGTATTGTTATCTCTATTAGAGAATTAGGGAGAACGTCAACAGAAAATGAGCATAGATATTGCCATAAAAAGGGATACGGACGTTGAAGCCATTAAGCACCGCATCTATGAGGTGCAGGGGATGCGCGTGATGCTCGATCGCGATTTGGCGGAGCTGTATGGGATGGAGACACGTGTGCTTAATCAGTCGGTTAGACGTAATATCGATAGATTTCCTGAGGACTTTATGTTTCAACTATCTAGAAAAGACTTCTTTTCTATTATCCCACAGTATATAGTTGTAAACAAAGACAATACAAACTTGAAGTCACAAATTGTGACATCAAGTTCAGAAAGTGCTGATACTGAGGATAACTTGAAATCACAAAATGTGATATCAAGTTGGGGCGGTACAAGAAAAATGCCATACGCTTTTACTGAGTTGGGTATTGCAATGTTAAGTTCGGTGCTACGGTCGGAGACGGCCATACAGGTGAACATCAACATCATGCGTGCGTTTGTGGCGATACGACATGCGGTGAGTGCATGGCAAGGGGTGAACTTGAAGGTAGAGCAGCTGTCGCACAAGGTCGACAACCTCAACGCCCGTGTGGACGAGATTCTCCACGAGCAGTGCCGAAGGCTGCGAACACCGCTTAATAAAAGACATGGAAGTGAGCAACGAGAACAATATGGAGGTGGCCGTGCAGATAAGCGCCCTCTGCTATGGCTGCAACGACGCCCTCGACCAACTGCGCGAGAAGCCAACAACCCCACGGAAACATATTGGTTTTAAACAAAAGGACAAATGAATAACGGAAAAATAATACTCTATCAACCAGACAACTCTATCAGCATCGAAGTGCGGATGGAGGCAGAAACCGTATGGCTGAACCTGAATCAGATGGCCATGCTGTTTGATAGGGATAAGTCCGTTATTTCCCGTCATATACGTAATATCTATAGCGAGGGTGAACTGACGAAAGAGGCAACCGTTGCAAAAAATGCAACAGTTCAAATGGAAAGCGGCCGGCAGGTGATGCGACAGATAGAATACTACAATCTGGATGTCATCATTTCCGTTGGCTATCGTGTTAAAAGTCTGCGCGGCACGCAGTTCCGCCAGTGGGCCACTAACGTTCTGAAAGAATATCTGCTGAAAGGGTATGCCATAAACAACCGCATCGAGCATTTGGAGCAGCGAGTGGCAAAGGCCGAGGAAAAGATTGACTTCTTTGTGCGGACGTCGTTGCCACCTGTGGAAGGCGTGTTCTATAATGGACAAATATTCGATGCCTATGTCTTTGCGACGGATTTGATAAAGTCGGCGAAGAAGAGCATTACGCTTATTGACAACTATATTGATGAGTCGGTGCTGCTGATGCTGTCGAAACGCAAGGCAAAGGTTCCTGCTACGATTATCACGCGTTCCGATTCTAAAGTGTCACAACTTGACATAGAGAAGCACAACGCACAATACTCACCCGTCGAGGTAAAGGTCTGCGACACCATTCACGACCGTTTTCTCATCATCGACAACGAGGCTTACCACCTTGGTGCCTCTATGAAAGACCTTGGGAAGAAACTCTTCGCCTTCTCCAAACTGGAGATGCCCGCCGAAACGCTACTGAAAATGACCGTGCTGGAAGAAATGGGAAATAGAAAACTGCTGAAATAAAAGGATCAAAATGAATGAAGAAATAATCATAAAGGCAAACGCAGACATCGAAGTCATCAAGCACCGCATCTACGAGGTGCGAGGTTTGCGCGTTATGCTTGACCGTGACTTGGCAGAGTTGTACAATGTAGAAACTCGTGCTTTGAATCAGGCGGTGAAACGTAATATCGATAGATTCCCAGAGGATTTTATGTTTGTGATGACCGATGATGAGATGAATGCTTGGAAATCACAAATTGTGATGTCCAATTCTATCCGTATGGGGATGCGCCGTCCTCCTGTTGTATTTACTGAACTTGGTATTGCGATGCTCAGTTCTGTGTTGCGTTCAGAAACAGCCATACAGGTCAACATCAATATCATGCGGGCGTTTGTGGCCATTCGTCACGCAATAGGTGCCTGGCAGGGTGTCAACTTGAAGGTGGAACAACTGTCGCACAAGGTCGACCAACTCAACAACTATGTCGAGGAAATCCTCCACGACCAGAACGACATCAACCAGCAGCAGGATGAGACAAATGCCGAAATAGCCCTTCAGATAGAAGCCATCAACGACGCCCTCGACCAACTGCGCGAAAAGCCATCAACCTCTCGGAAACGAATAGGGTTTAAACAAGAGAAATGACTGTGCTGGAAGACGTGAAGAATGTCCAGTGGACATTCGATAGCGTAGCGGAGAACAAACGAAATAGGAAACTGCTGAAATAAAACAATAAAAACACACTATATGAAACTTAAGCATATCGTATTACTTGCCTTGATGCCGCTCCTATTTGCATCATGTGTGACTCTCCAACCTGTTAATGTAACGAGAAATGCATCTTTGGATAATTATACGTATTTCTACATTACACCAACTGAAACCAAAACAGGATCATCTGGAGGAGTCTACGGAAACGGTTACGGCGTTTATGGTTCATCTCGTAGCAAGAGTACAAATCCTGCAGATATTATTACTGGTTACCTCATCAAAAGAGGATTGATTCGTTTGCCCGAGATAAAAAGTGATTTAGCTGACAAAACTATGATAATTAACTATGGTGAAACGGGGCGACGTAGCACGGGTCTTGGTGGCTATACCATTGAAATTACTATGCAAATACTTTCTGCAAAAACAAATGAGGTTATTTGCGTGGTGACAGGCGAAGGACAAGGTGAGACTGAAGCCGACGATATTCGAATAGCCATTAATCGTTGTCTTGAAGAAATATATAAATAATTCGAGATGAAGGCGCTTTTGTATGAATATGCAAAGAACGAATGTGATGTGTTTACTCACATTGACGATGCTAATAAAGAACATTGTTATAGGTGCATTGAGTGTGGAGAACCGTTGATTATTAAAGATGGCTCAAAAAAAAGAAAGCATTTCGCACATAAGCGCAATTCAAATTGTGATGGTGAGAGTTACATACATAAGATTTGGAAAAAACGCATAGAGGACAAATTTTATTGTTATTCTCCATTCATCATTAAATACGTTGTTGGTACACCTTGTAAAGAAGAGACAACATGTTTGATAAAAAAGAAGAGTTCAGATTTGAAATGCAATAAGCTTTATGTAAAAGAAGTTGATTTGAAACAAGAATATGATACTTGCGAGGAGGAGGTTGAGTACAAAGGTTTCGTTGGTGATATAGTGTTGAAAGATAGCAAGAGACCCGAAAAAGAGCCTTTGTTTATAGAAATTGACTACACACATCCTTGCGATGAAGAAAAAATTGCATCTGGAATAAGAATAATTGAGTTCAAAGTCGAAGATGATAGGAAAAAAACAATTAATTTGTTTGAAATCGGCAAAGTAAATTTAAAAATCGGCAAAGGCGTTGGAAATCCATACGATATGAAACACTTACCTGATGTGAGGTTTTATAATTTCGATAGACTACCTTATCCAACAATAGGAGTGTATTCGTTTATACGCAATAATGGCGGTCAATGTGAGATGCTATATTCTAATGGAGGCACTTGTAAAGAAAACTTACATAAAAATGAGAATGCAACATTTGAAGTTGCAATAGCTGATGACATTGTAAAATCAAGAGGAGATAATTATTACATTGAAGCAATATTGGCCTTCGCAGCATTGAACAATCACATTGTGTGGGACTGTCGATTATGCTATAAGAAGATATATCAAGACATATTTCATAGAAGATGCCCTGCAATGACAGAAAAAGAATTTGCTTCAGCTCAGCAATGTCGTAGTTATCAAATAAGACAATTAGATGTACGTAGAATGTCAGACAGATTAAAGGGGATTCCCTATACAGTAACAACGTAGCGATTCATTCAAAGAAAGCAATAATATTCTCCAAAAAGTGTTAAATATAGGTTTGGAAGAAATGAAAAAGAATTGAGAGATTTGAAAGGGCACACAAAAGGGCACACAAAAAGAAAAAAAACAATACAAAAACAAAGCAACTACCTGTTATACAAAGTAATAAAAATGCGCACAAAAGGGCGCGCAAAATTTATAAAACAAATATCATAGAGCAAAATTAATACACATAAATATTAATCCTTAAACGTTTAAGCAATTATGGCAAAAGAAAAAAAGTTTATGACTTGTGACGGCGTTAAAGGTTTGATAATTGTTTGATAGAGAGGAAAGAGAGAGTGGAGAGAGGGGGCGGCGCCAGCCGCCCACGAGAGCGCGGGGGAGAGTGAGGCGGCGCAGCCGCCGAAGAAGCGGAAGAGAAGCGGAAGAGAAGCGGAGGAGAAGCGGA
>CAJOHZ010000017.1 GCA_905234695.1 uncultured Bacteroidales bacterium
AAGTACCGAAGGAAGGAAAAAGGATCATAAAAGGAACACCGAAGTCACTCTCTTGTCACCCCTTCGGCGAGGGGGTGATCCCAGTGTGGTCCTTATGTGGCTCACCTCACTCTCGGTGTGGTCCTTATGTGGCTCACCTCACTCTCGGTTGGCTCCACTTTGGTCGCCGACCTTCGGTTGAGAGTTGAAAGTTGAAATTTTTAGGTCAAAGTTAATGTCAGCCTGGACTTTGGGCTTATTTTGTGATGAGTTTCGCAGGGCGGATGCGGTCGACTATAACCGTCTCGTCCTCGATGTGGAAAATATAAACCCCAACGCTTGTTGTGGCTCACCATGCGTCGGGCTTGTGGATGGTATTGTAATATATCCTCTTTTGTACTCGGATTTTGTACTCGGACGGTATAGGTCAGCAAACACCGATAGCGACATCACTTCGGCAATCATCGTGTCGATGTACTTGTTTGCACCTATCTGCGACATAACGGACTTTAGATATTCCTCCAGCTCGTACATGTCGCGCATGGCGGAACGATGCAATCTAACTTTATAGATTGTCATAGTATTCGTTCACTCTTTTTCTGAGTATGCCGAAATATTCCTCCACCGTCATCAGTTCGCTCTCTGGAGTTTTGGCGGCTTTGGCATTAGACACTTTGGCGATGCGCCTTGTGCGAGGCACCCGCATTGTGTCAGTGTCGTTTGTGTATGCTACTGCGTCCATATTTCTATACTATTCGATTTGCAAAAGTACGAAGAATTTTCCAATCCTGCAAAAGTTTAACATTTTGCCGAGAAAAGGGGGGGGGTACGCTGACGTTATACGCCAGGAGCGGCAATCCCGACGGCTTGCATCAGACGGCGGTAGTAGGCGGCTTTCTCTTCCAGCGGCATGGGATAGGCGCGCGAGCTGGAGGGCATCCGCCAAAGGCGCATCGGCCGGCCGGCAAGGGTGAACTCGTTACAACTCCCCATCGCAGGGACGGCGACGCCATAGTCCTCTGTGAGGACGGAGAAACTCTTCTGCCCGGTGCAGACGATATCGCGACACCGCGGCAGCTGCGCCAGCAGGGCGGCGATGTCGGTCTTCTCCACCACCTCCAGGTCCTTGTCCGAGGCGTTGCCGCTGAGGCGGCGCACCGCCGTGGCGGTGTCGAAGATGGCGATTCCCTGCTCCGTCAGGAGCGTCTGAATATCCGAAAGCCGGAACGACCGACGGTCCTCATCCACCAGCCGCATCGCATCGCCAAAGAACACCTCACCGAAAATCAACCACATCTGGTTGGTGCGGTTAGGGTAGAAAAACTCCATGCACCAGCGGTGCTTTTGCGGCGGGAAACTGCCGAGCATCAACAGTCGCGCGTTGGGCGGCAGAAAAGGCATCAATGGATGCCGCTCGATGGCAATCTCTCCGGCGGGTGTCATAGGGTTATGAAAAAGGGCATTGGAACGTACGCCCCAATGCCCTGCGGTTTTCAATAAGGATTACTTGCCTTCGATTTCCTTGCGGACTTTCTTGAAGGCCTCGATGCACTTGTCGAGATGCTCATGCTCGTGGGCGGCGCTGATCTGCACGCGGATACGGGCCTGGCCTTTCGGCACCACAGGATAGTAGAAGCCGGTGACGAAGATGCCTTCTTCCTGCATCTTGGCGGCATACTGCTGGCTCTTGGCGGCATCGTAGATCATGACGGCGCAGATGGCGCTCTCGCTGGGCTTGCAGTCGAAACCTTCTTCCTTCATGCGGCGCAGGAAGTAGTCGGTGTTCTCGTGCAGCTTGTCCTGCAGGGCGTTGGTCTCGCTCATGAGCTCGAACATGCGGATACCGGCGGCCACGAGGCCGGGGGCCATGCTGTTGGAGAAGAGATAGGGACGGCTGCGCTGACGGAGCATGTCGATAATCTCTTTCTTACCGGTGGTGAAACCGCCCATGGCACCGCCGAAGGCTTTACCCAACGTGCCGGTGAGGATTTCAATCTTGCCGCGCAGGTTGTAACGCTCGGTCACGCCGCGGCCGGTCTTGCCGACCACGCCGGCGCTGTGGCTCTCGTCGACCATGACCATGGCGTCGTACTTGTTGGCGAGTTCGTAAATCTTGTCCAGCGGGCAGACGTTGCCGTCCATCGAGAAAACACCGTCGGTAACGATGATGCGGAAGCGGTTCTTCTGGGCGGCTTTGAGCTGCTCTTCGAGGTCGGCCATGTCGGCGTTGGCATAGCGGTAACGCTGGGCCTTGCAGAGGCGCACGCCGTCGATGATGGAGGCGTGGTTGAGGGCGTCGCTGATGATGGCGTCTTCCTCGGTCAAGAGGGGTTCAAAGACACCGCCGTTGGCGTCGAAGCAAGCGGCATAGAGGATGGTGTCCTCGGTGCCGAAGAACTCGGCGATTTTCTTCTCAAGCTGCTTGTGGAGGTCCTGGCAGCCGCAGATGAAGCGGACCGAGGCCATGCCGAATCCGCGGGCGTCCATACCGGCCTTGGCGGCCTTGATGAGCTCGGGATTGTCGGCCAAGCCGAGGTAGTTGTTGGCGCAGAAGTTAAGGCACTTTTTGCCCTTCACCATGATTTCGGCGCCCTGGGGGCTCTCGATGATGCGTTCATGCTTGTACAGACCGGCGGCTTCGATGTCGGCCAACTCTTTCTGAAGATGCTGTTGGAATTTAGTGTACATAATTACAATTATTTATGTTAAATATATATTTTCTACGAGACTACAAAGGTACAATTTTTCTTTGACACAACAACGAAAACTTGCACACAAAATATTTCCTTTTCTCCGTAGACTTTGAAACACAACATGTCACGGCGGCCTCTCCAAACCCGCAATGGAAAAATCTAAAACAATTTGGTGGTATATCCGAATAATGTCGTATCTTTGCATCCGCAAAACACCGCCGGCCCCGGCCGACCCAGAGCCCCTCTGCGCCTATGGAACTGAAAGAATCATTAAAAAATCTCGTCTTCGACAAGAGCGACCTCAAACAGCAAGTATACGCCTCGACAAAGGAGGCTTTTGAATTGTTCCGCAGCACCACCCACGACCTCATCGACCTCTTCCAGCAGGCCACCCGCGACGACGGCCGCGACGTGCGGTTCGAATTCACCGACCGTGGCGATTTCGAGTTTCAGGTCAAGTTCGCCGGCGACATCCTGCTGTTCGTGATGCACACCAACGTGTTTGAATTCCCGCGCGACCACCAGGTCATGAAATCCCCTTATATCCGCGAACTCCCGGGGCGTTCCTATTGCGGTGTGATACGCATCTACAACTTCCTCGCCGACTCCTTCCTCTACCAGCGCGACCAGGACCTTGGATACATGATTGGACGCGTGTTCGTTAACTTCGAGAAACACTACTTTATCGAAGGCAAACGCGAACTGGGAATGCTCTACAACAACTTCAACACCTCGTTGATTACCAACGAATCTGTGCAAAGCATCGTGGAATCGGCCATCGAATACACCACAAATTTTGATTTATTAACACCTCCATACGACGATGTGAAGATGGTGTCGGTGGGTGAAATGCGTAACGACATGGACAAAAAAACGCTTGTCACTGGCAAGCGTCTAGGCTTTAGATTCCAGGCAGATACGGACTAATCTGACGAATATTTCAAGACCTTTCCACAACGGGCGGTGAAAAAAAATTTTGCCAATCCCGAAAAAGTTTGTACTTTTGCACCCGCATTCAGAGCCAAAGAATGCTCCAACGGTCCGTTCGTCTAGCTGGCCCAGGACGTGAGATTTTCATTCTCAAAATCGCGGGTTCGAATCCCGCACGGACTACCAAATAAAAGTTTATTTACATAATTATGGCACATCACATCTCTGCAAAAAAAAGAATCCGTTCTAACGAAAAAAGAAGAATAGAGAACCGTTACTACGCCAAGACCATGCGCAACGCCCTGCGCGATTTCCGCGCCCTGGAGGACAAAGCTGTTGCCACCGAGCGTCTGCCCAAGATGGTCTCCATCATCGACAAACTGGCCAAACGTTCCGTCATCCACAAGAACAAAGCCGCCAACCTGAAGTCGAAACTGATGAAACAGGTCAACGCCATGTAACATCCCTTTCTGACCACAAGATAAAAAGCCGGTGTTTTACATCGGCTTTTTTGTTTCCCGAAGCCTTGCACGCCAACCCCCAATTTTGTCTTCCGAGGCCTTCCCACAGACTGTTTTTACCACCGTGAAAGCCCTCCACCGCCAAAAAGACAACATCATACACCGCTGATTTACAAATAGACAGAACCATGCCCAAAGAAAAAATCATTTTTTTCTTTTGTACATCGGAAAAAAGTTGTACTTTTGCACCCGCATTTGAGAAAAAAAGAGAGGTCTTTAACATCACTTATGCAAACGGTCCGGTAGTTCAGTTTGGTTAGAATACATGCCTGTCACGCATGGGGTCGCGAGTTCGAGTCTCGTCCGGACCGCCAAACGAAAGAAGCCCTCCACACGAGGGCTTTTTTTGTGTTACAACTCTCAACTAAGGGTTTTAGGAACCATACGGCCATACACCTCTTACTTCCTAGCTCTTGGTTCTTACTTCAAAATCCCGGGGCTGACCGGTTTTGACAGCAAGGAGGGGGATTTGTAAGCATGCAGGCCCACGCATCAATGGCCTTGACAACGGATGCACAAAGATAATTGGCGAATACAACTACGCTCTTGCTGCCTAACCGAAGCACAGTAGGTTACTGGCTTAATCCCCCCAACAGTTGAGGGGACAAGACATCTCCCACCGACCCGTCCCGTCGGTCGGTGACCCGGAGGTGCTCATGAGTACGGGATAGTCGGTGGTTCGCCCCGCCCCGCCGATGAAGTTTTAGAGGCTAAGGTCTGCCTTGGGTGTCCGCGTCCGGAGCCGGCTCGAAAACCAACCACGGAATAAGCATGTAGAAAGCACGTCTGTCACTTGTTTGGACGAGGGTTCGACTCCCTCCAGCTCCACGAATGAATAGAAACCATTCATGGGTTTCTATTTGTGTGGACTGGAGTGAGTCGGAAGCATGAGATGCATCAGTTGTTGTGTATTCCGCTCCTCGGCTCTTCGCCTCGCTCGCTGGCGGAACAGCCTCCGGCGGTTCCTTTCTTCTCCAGCTCCACGAATGAATAGAAACCATTCATGGGTTTCTATTTGTGTGGACTGGAGTGAGTCGGAAGCAAGAAAAAAGACCCCATTACACAATGGCGAAGAATAGAATCATCGGTTTCCGGGCGGTGCACCCGGGAGAGACGCTAAACAGAAAGCTGAAGGAGCGCGGCATCATGCAGAAAGACCTCGCAGCACAGATTGGCGTCCGTCCCAGCCACTTGAATGAATTAATCAATGGCAAACGGAATTTCACCGTGCCTTTCGCCATGGCACTGGAGAAAGCGCTGGGCATCCCCTACGACTACTGGATGCGCCTCCAGTACCGTTATGAGCACGACTGCATTGTCCTCGCCCAGAGTGAGGCCGAGACCGATCCACAGGGCAAACCCAATCCACCGCGTCTAACGGATTTGCCCTAGACACCACTACCCTATTGAACGATGACCACCCTCCTGGCGTGCAGGCTGCCGATGCACGCGAGGCAGGTGGATTTTTGACGTTGGAGTAGTCCCGCCCTTCCTTCGGTGTGGCCTCGGTGAAACTTCGGTGAAATTTTTGTGATCTTCCCATGATCTTCCCATGATCCTCCCATGATCTTCCCATGATCTTCCCATCGGTGATGGGAGGAATATGGGAAGAATTCGGGTGGAATTTGCCAATATCTCCGAGGGCACTCCGACACCACATAAAAGGAGCAGCGAAACCGCTGCGAGACTACAAAAACAACAAAGGGGCACCTCTCAAAAATAGAGGATGCCCATTCAAAATGAACAGAAAATTTGTAAAAGGAAATAAATTCGAAAAAAAGTTGTAATTTTGCATCGGTCAAAAACTGAGACCAAACAGAAAACAGTTATTTGAAACAATATATGTTATCAGTAAATACGGAGTCTGAGGTCAGTATCGCCCAGCTCCACGAATCACAATAACTATGAGTGACACAAAAGAAAACGAAGAGAATTCCGGTTACACAATAAGCCAGATTATTGAATTTGTCATCTTCCTGGTGGCTATATGCGTGGGGGTGGCAGGTGCATACTTCGGCTATAATATGATTTATAGCAGTGTGGTCATCAAAATAATTGTCCACTCGGCAGCCTGCGTATTATTTGCAGCCATGTTGATATACCGTTTCGGTAACAAGATATGGGAAACCATCGGTTTGATTGTTGCCATTATCGAATTGGTCGTCAGTATACTGACAATATCTCTAGGGATCGGGTTATCCTATAAAAAAGACTGCGAAGTGGAAGCTATCGCCGTGAAAAAATATAGCTATCATTCAGGAAGGAATAGGTACGGTAGAATCTTTTTCGACTACCACGGGATTGCAAACAGTGTGTCGGACAAGAAAGAATTGACTGATGAGTTGAGGTATTATAATGTACCCCCCGAGGACTTGACGCTTTATCTCACGACAACATCGGCACTAAAGTATTTCCACAAAGCTGTGGATTACGACCTCGAATATCGTACGGAGTAGGTATGAAAAAGGAGAGGATGCCATGGGGCATCCTCTCGGGTGATATCAAATGTAGTAAAGAGTATTGATGAAAAAGTGCGGCGGAAGTGCCGGCGAAAGGCTCCGCTATGAGCACTTGGACCAGCCACAGTTGGGACAGCTCTTGCAGCCGCCCGTGTAGATGATCTTGGCGCCGCAGTCGGGACAGGTCTCACCCGTCTCGGTGCCGTCCTTGATGTAACGCTTCAAGGCACGGGCCACACCGTTGGACCAAGTGGTGATGGAGTCCACATCGAAGTTGAGCTTTCCGATAAGGTCCACCACATTGGGGATGGGCATGCCGTAGCGCAGGATGCCGGAGATGAGCTTGGCGTAGTTCCAATACTCCTTGCGGAACATTCGCGAGAGGCCTTCCATGGTGACATGGTAGCCATCCTGGTCGGTGAACTGGAAGTCGTAGCGGGCATGTTCGTCGCCTTTCTCCTTGACACGAATCACCCAGCCTTTCTCCACCCACTTGGGCAACACGAAGTTCTCGGCGCGGCCGGTGAAGATTTCATAGGGACGGTTCTCGTACATGCCGACGACGGCAATCCAGTCCTCGCGCTCGTTCTTGAAACGAACCACTTCGGCCTCCAGTTTCTTGGGGCGTTTGGGAGCAGACTTCTCGGTGAAGGAGCATGGGGCGGTCTCGTTCTTGGAGACGAGAACGCCATGTCGAGAACCATCGCGGTAGATGGTGCAGCCCTTGCAGCCCGACTCCCAAGCCGTCATGTAGATTGTGCTTACTACTTCCTTGGATGTTTCCTTGGGGATATTGACGGTGACGCTGATGGAATGGTCCACCCATTTCTGGATGGCGCCTTGCATACGGACTTTGTTGACCCAGTCGATGTCGGCGGATGTGGCTTTATGGTAGGGGGATGCGGCGATGAGGGCATCCAGTTCCTCGTCCTTCAGCTGGTTGATTTGGTCGAGGGTGTAGCCCTTGGCCAGCTGCAGGTAGGTGATGAACTTGGGATGGAGAACGTTGTATTCCTCAAAATAGTCGCCGTTCTCGTCCCTGACGATTTTATGATTTCCTGCCGGGGTGCCTGCCTCGGGGCGGTTGATTTTCTTGCGGCGCTTGTAGCTCACTAGGAAGACGGGCTCGATACCCGAAGTGGTCTGGGTGCAGATGCTGACGGTGCCGGTGGGGGCGATGGTAAGGAGGGCGATATTGCGGCGACCATACTTGATCATCTCGGTGTAGAGGGCGGGATCGGCCTCGGCCAAACGCTGCACGAAGGGGTTCAGTTTCTCACGGTTGGCATCGTAGATGGGGAATGCCCCGCGTTCCTTGGCCATCACGACAGAGGAGCCATAGGCGGCACACGCCAGGGTGCGCTGCACCTGGACGGCGAAGTTGGTAGCCTCGTCGCTGCCGTAGCGCAGTCCCAAGGCGGCCAGCATGTCGCCCTCGGCAGTGATGCCCAAACCGGTGCGGCGGCCTTCGAGGCACTTCATCTTGATGTTGAGCCACAGGTTGCGCTCCACACCCTTGATATCGTCGTTCTCGGGGTCGCTGTCGATTTTGTGGAGAATCTTGTTGACTTTCTCCAACTCCAGGTCAATAAGGTCGTCCATCAGCCGCTGGGCTTTCATGATATGGTCGCGGAAGAGGTCGAAGTTGAAACGGGCCTGCGGGGTGAAGGGATTCTCGACATAGCTGTAGAGGTTCACCGCGATAAGACGGCAGCTGTCGTAGGGACAGAGCGGAATCTCGCCGCAGGGGTTGGTGGAGACGGTGCGGTAACCGAAGTCGGCATAGCAGTCGGGCACGCTCTCGCGAAGGATGGTATCCCAGAAGAGCACTCCCGGCTCGGCCGATGACCATGCATTGGCAATAATCTTATCCCACAAGGCCTTGGCATCAATCTCCTTGCGCACAATGGGATTGGGGGAATCGACAGGATACTGCTGCACGAAGGGCTTGCCACTGCGCACGCACTCCATGAACTCGTCGGTGATCTTGACCGACACATTGGCGCCGGTGATTTTCCCCTGTTCCAGTTTGGCATCGATGAACTGCTCCGCATTGGGGTGCTTGATGCTGATGCTCAACATCAGGGCGCCGCGGCGGCCTCCCTGGGCCACCTCACGGGTGGTGTTGCTGTAGCGTTCCATGAAGGGGACGATACCCGTCGAGGTGAGGGCGCTGTTCTTCACCGGACTGCCCGCGGGACGGATATGGGTGAGGTCGTGCCCCACGCCACCGCGCCGCTTCATGAGCTGCACCTGCTCCTGGTCGATTTTCATGATGCCGCCATAGGAGTCGCTGTTGCCGCTAT
Organism: uncultured Bacteroidales bacterium; assembly: GCA_905234695.1. Classification (GTDB taxonomy): domain Bacteria; phylum Bacteroidota; class Bacteroidia; order Bacteroidales; family P3; genus Colimorpha. The sequence continues at coordinate 8,889 of CAJOHZ010000017.1, forward strand.
TGCCAATGACAAAGCAGTTGGAGAGCGACACCACCTGGAAGTCGTTGCCGATGCCCGACATGGGACTTCCCTGGGGGACGACATACTTGAAGTCTTTCAGCAACCCGTATATCGTCTCCTCCGACATCGGGTTGGGGTAGTTCTGTTCGATACGGGCAAACTCGGAAGCCAGACGGTGATGCATCATGTCGGGATTCAGCTCGTAAATCTTGTCATCGTCCCGCAGGGCGTACTTGTTCATCCACACGTTGGCGGCAAGCTCGTCGCCATCGAAATACTCCACGGAGGAACGCATAATGTCATCGGGAGAGTACTGGGTGTAACTCTTCGGCTTAACATGCTGACCCTCAGCACCGAAATCCAAAAGCATATCAGACTGCATATACTGTGTTTCTTTGTAAGTTTTCCTATACCAAACATTTACCGCATACGGGCGGCACCAAATCGGAATGCTAAATTACATAATTGTTTTATAATGGTACAAATCGAGTTATCAACAACCACCCCGAAATTGCATTCATCTCTTTGAGGCACAGAAGTGTCTTTGCTAATAATGAAAAAGTGCGCCCCGGAAACGGAGCGCACTTTTAACATTTGGATGTCCGAGACTCACTTCACCACCAGCTTCTGCATCGGGGAGGTGCCGTGGCTGCCGACGACACGGTAGACATACACCCCTGCGGAGAGACCGTCGAGGGCGATGCCGTGGCCCGTACCCACCTGCCGACGAATCACTTCGCGGCCCTGCAGGTCGTACACCGAGAGGATGTCCGTAGGCTGCACGTCGCCCGTCACCGTCACCTGACCGCTGGCCGGGTTGGGATAGACGGAGACCCCTTCCGCATGGGCGGAGGCGATGCCCGACGAAGGCACATAGAAGATGAGTATCACCGTGTCCTCGCCGTCGATGTTGCCGGAGCGCATCCGATAGATGGCGCTGGGCTCGGGGACCGAGGAGGAGATCATAAGGTCGATAGTGAATTCATTGTAACTGCCCCGGGGACCGATGGCAATCGGGTTGCTTGTCAACGATTCGATACACTGATCGCCGGTGCAGAGTGCCCAGATGTGGATGCCGGCCTCGGAGATGGAATCCAGCGTAATCACCATATCCTCTATACGGCTGTTGGAGATGTTGTGAAACGACAACTCCTCACAACTGGAGGCATCCGCCGCCAGTTCAATGCGGATGGTGTCGCCATTGGAGTACTCGACCCCGTGGTACTTCACGTTGATTCTGCCCTGGGCGCAGAGCATGGTCATGCAGCCCAGCAACAAAAGAATTGATAATGTTTTTTTCATGGTATTTAGTTTTATTTATGTTGTTATTCGGCTTGTTGCAACAGGATGTCCACCACCTTCTTGACCCCTGTGCCGGCCTTCTCCTGGAAGATGGTGATGGGGCGCGAAACGGGGACGGCCTTCGGGTCGACCAGATAGCAGGGCACCTGACGAGGCACATAGTGGATGAGTCCCGCGGCGGGATAGACATTCATCGAGGTGCCCACCACGATGAAGCAGTCGGCCTGCTCGCAGAGCTCGGCGGCAGGCTCGATATTTGGCACCGCCTCGCCGAACCACACGATATGGGGGCGCAGCTGGGCTCCGTCGGGAGCCTTGTCGCCGAGATGGATGTCGCGGTCGCCAATGTCGATAATCAGGTTGTCGTCGCGGTCACTGCGGGCTTTGGTCAGCTCGCCGTGCAGATGCAGCACCTGGGTCGAACCGGCCTGCTCATGCAGGTTGTCGATATTCTGGGTGATGATGTGGACATCGTATTTCTCCTCCAACCGCACCAGCTGGCGATGTCCCTCGTTGGGTTTGACCTGGAAGAGCTGCCGACGGCGCTCATTGTAGAAGTCGAGCACCAGCTTGGGGTTGCGCAGATAGGCATCGTAAGTGGCCACGTCTTCCACGCGGTACTGCTCCCAAAGGCCGTCGCTGTCGCGGAAGGTGCTGATGCCACTCTCGGCACTGATGCCGGCACCGGTGAGTACGATAACTTTTTTCATGGCATTTATGTTGAAATGTTTAATTGTTGAATTGAGGTTGAAATCACCATTCACTATTCACTTCTCCACAATGGTAAACACGGTGCGGCGGTTCTGGCGGCGACCCTCGGGGGTGTTGTTATCACCCACTGGCTGGGTGGAGCCGTAGCCCTTGTAGCTGAGGCGCGATGCCTCCACGCCGTGGGACACCAGGTAGTCGTACACCGCCTTGGCACGCTGTTCCGAGAGCTTCTGGTTGAACTCGGCCCGTCCCACATTGTCGGTATGGCCGCCCAGCTCAATATGGATGTTGGGGTGTCCCTTCATCATCTCCACCACCTTGTCGAGCTCGACGATAGAGATGTCCAGCAGGTCGTACTTTCCCGTGCGGAAGAAGACGTTCTTAAGCGTGATGCTCTCGCCCACCGCCAGGGTCGGTGCCACGTCGGTAATCTCTTCCTTGTATTCCACCGGCTCGGCCCGCACTGGCTCGGGCAGGGCGAAGGAGTAGAGGTCCAGCTGCCCCTGTCCGCCGAATTTATCGGACGAGAAGATGGCCGTGCGGCCGTCGGGGCTGACGATGATGGAACTCTCGTCGCCCGAGGTGTTGATGGGATAGCCCAGATTCATCGGCTCGCCCCAGGTACTGTCGTTCACGCGGGTGGCGACGAAGAGGTCCATGTCGCCCATGCCGATATGGCCGTCACTGGAGAAATAGAGTTTCTGTCCGTCGAACGAGAGGAAGGGACATTTCTCGGTGCCCGAGGTATTGATGGTCGGCCCCAGATTGACAGGGGTGGTCCACTGCCCCTCTTCCAGACGGCTCATCCAGATATCGATGCCCCCCTGACCGCCTTTGCGGTCACTGGCGAAGAAGAGATACTTGCCGTCGATGGAAAGGCAGGGTTGCGACTCCCAGCCACTCGTGTTGATGGCGGGCCCCAGGTTCTGCGGACGGCTCCACCCCTTCCCTTTGCGGTAAGCGATGTAGAGGTCGCAGCGGCCAGCACCGTCCTTGCGGTCGCAGGCGGTGAAGAAAAGCATGCGGCCATCCTGCGAGAGGCATCCCGAGCCCTCGTTCTGGTCGCTGTTGACCGGCTCGGCCATCTTCACCGCTTTGCTCCAATGGTCGTCGACAAGACGGCAGAAGTAGAAATCCTCCTGCCGTGTGGCTCGGTTGTAGCGGGTGAAAAGCAGTATCCGGCCGTCGGCCGAGAGGGTGGGCATATACTCGTCGTCCGGGCCGTTGACCGCCGGTCCCATGTTCTCGGGCGAGAAGGGCACGGGGTTGGCCATTGCCTTGCGGCGGAAGGCAATGCATTTCAAGTCGTGCTCGGCCGTGGCAGCCCACCGCTTGTGGCGACCCTTGTCGTGCTTGAGGAAAGCCTCCAGCTGGGTCTGCGCCTGCGCCAGGCTGTCGTGCTTCATGTACCAGTCGGCCATCGTGAGGCGTACCTCGGCGAAGTTGGGTTCGGCCTTCAGGGCCTTGCGGAAGTGGTCGAACGCCTTGGAGGCGTCGCTGGATAGCAGCTGCTGCCCCTTCTCGAACTCCTTCACGGCTTTCTTGTTGTCGACCGAGTATTGCGCCTGGGCCACCGACACAGCCAGCAGACTCATTGCAAGTATCAGAACTATTTTTTTCACTTTCTTATCTGATTATATCAAAAACTTCTGCGGAATGGCCGTACACGCACCGTGCCGTACCGTTCCGCAGAAGTGATTCTATGCCATAAGGCTGACCTTATTTGGCGGTGACCAAACGATAGGTGTCGCTGGCGATGACATATTCCTCGTCGGTGGTGACCACCACGGTGGCGACCTTCGAGTCGGGGGTGCTGATGATGACATCCTCGCCCATAGTCTTGTCGTTCAGTGCCATGTCGACCTTGATGCCGAGGCACTCCAGACCTTCGAGGATAGGATGACGCATGAACCAAGCGTTCTCGCCGATGCCGCCAGTGAAGAGCAGCAGGTCGCAGCCGCCCATCTCAGCCATGTAGCCGCCGATGTATTTCTTCACCTTCTGGGCAAACATATCGAAGGCGTAGGTGCTACGCTCGTCGCCTGCATCACGGCCGGCGCGGATGTCGCGCATATCCTGCTTGTCGCCGCTGATGCCGATGAGGCCGCTCTGCTTGTAGAGCATCTTGGTGAGGTCCTTGGAGGTGAAGCCCTGGTCCATGAGGTAGAGGAGGACGCCGGGATCCACATCGCCACAACGGGAGCCCATGATGAGGCCTTCGAGGGCGGTCATACCCATGGTGGTGTCGAAGCTCTTGCCATGGTCGATGGCGGCGATGGAGGCACCGCTGCCGAGGTGGCAGGAGATAATCTTCAGGTCGTTCCAATCCTTGCCAATCATCTTGGCGGCCTTCTCGGCCACGAACTTATGGCTGGTGCCGTGGAAGCCATAGCGGCGGATGCCGTACTTCTCGTACATCTCGTAAGGCAGGCCGTAGAGATAGCTCTTGGGCGGAAGGGTGCTGTGGAAAGCGGTGTCGAACACAACGCTTTGGGGCACATTGGGCAGCACCTCGCGCATGGCGTAGATACCGGCCAAGTTGCCAGGGGTGTGCAGGGGGGCCAGATGCTCCAGGCTCTTGATCTGCTCGATCACTTTGTCGGTCACGAGGCAGCTCTCCTTGAAGATCTCGCCGCCGTGGGCCACGCGGTTACCCACCGCACCGATCTCGTCGAAGCTCTTGATAACACCCATCTTGGGGTCAGTGAGTGCTTTCAGCACAATCTTGATGCCCGCCGTGTGGTCGGGGATGGGCACCTGCTCATAGTGCTTCTCACCATGATACTTGTGGGTGAATTCACCCATTTCCAAACCGATGCGTTCCAAGAGGCCCTTGGCCATCACCTGTGCGTTGTTTGCCATGTCGACAAGCTGGTACTTTATCGACGAACTTCCACAATTGAGAACTAAGATTTTCATAATAGCAGTATAAACGTTTGATTATTATTTATTTTCATTAAAAGTCCCATAGAACTTCGGATTTCAAAGGTACGAAAAAATCTTTAAGGAGCAAAAACTTTTTCTCCACAGGCTGTTGAAAAAGTACCCAATCTACACTGTTGCACAATACATTAGAGACCTTCTACAATCTTTCTCGGCCACCCGTCAGAGACGGGTAGGAAGATTTTTTTTGATAATCCGATAAAGTTTTGTATTTTTGCAAATTCAAACTATAGTAAAAAACTAAATCCGACACGCATTATGCAACCTTTACTCGTATACAATACGCTCTCCCGCCAGAAAGAACTTTTCCAGCCCCTCACACCGGGACGCGTGGGCATGTATGTGTGCGGCCCCACCGTCTATGGCGACGGCCATCTGGGACACGCCCGCCCTGCCATCACGTTCGATGTGCTGTATAGATATTTGGTCCATCTAGGGTACAAAGTGCGCTACGTGCGCAACATCACCGATGTGGGACATCTGGAACACGATGCCGACGACGGTGAGGACAAGATTGCCAAGAAGGCACGCCTGGAGCAACTGGAACCCATGGAGGTGGCGCAATACTACACCAACCGCTACCATGCCGCCATGGAGCGGCTCAACGTGTTGCCCCCAAGCATTGAACCCCATGCCTCGGGGCATATCATCGAACAGATTGAGCTGGTGAAGAAGATTCTCGATGCCGGTTATGCCTATGTGAGCAACGGCAGCGTCTATTTCGACCTGCGCAAATACCAGGAGCATTTCCGTTGCTACGGGCGCCTCAGCGGCCGCGTCATTGACGAGATGCTCTCCACCACCCGCGACCTCGACGGGCAGACCGAGAAACGCGACACCGCCGACTTCGCCCTGTGGAAGAAGGCATCGCCCGAGCACATCATGCGGTGGCCTTCGCCCTGGAGCGACGGCTTCCCCGGCTGGCATACCGAATGCACTGCTATGGGCACCAAGTACTTGGGAGAAACCTTCGACATCCACGGCGGCGGCATGGACCTCATGTTCCCCCACCACGAGAGCGAAATCGCCCAACAGACATCCGTCTGCGGCCACGGCCCCTGCAAGTACTGGATGCACAACAACATGATTACCATCAACGGACAGAAGATGGGCAAGAGCTTGGGCAACTTCATCACCCTCGATGAGTTCTTCAACGGTAGCCACAAGGATAAAGACGGCAAAGAGATGCTGGAGCAGGCCTACAGCCCGATGACCATCCGCTTCTTCATCCTCCAGGCCCATTACCGCAGCACGGTCGATTTCAGCAACGAGGCCTTGCAGGCCGCCGAGAAGGGTTACAACCGCCTGATGCAGGCCTACAAGACCCTCGGACGGCTGACCGCATCGAAGACCTCCAGCATCGATGTGAGCGCCTACCGCCAACGCTGCTACGACGCCATGAACGACGATCTCAACACCCCCATCGTCATCAGCCACCTCTTCGACCTCGCCAAGGTGGTCAACACCGTGGCCGACCACAAGGCCACCCTCACCCAGGCCGATATCGACGAGTTGCGCGAGGTGATGGAGACTTTTATCTTCCACGTGCTCGGCCTGCGCGACGAGACCTCTGGCGACAACGCCGCCCTGGTGGATGGATTGATGCAGATGATTCTCGACATCCGCGCCAAAGCCAAGGCCGCCAAAGATTGGACCACCAGCGACCAGCTGCGCGACAGCCTCGGCACACTGGGCATCACCGTCAAAGACGGCAAAGACGGCGCCACTTGGAGCATCGACTAGAGCCATAAAGCCCATCACCTATGTACACTTATGAATATCCCCGGCCTATGGTCACCGCCGACGCGGTGGTTGTCGGGCACCACCCCGACGGCTCGCTCCACCTGTTGCTGGTGCAGCGGGGGCACGACCCCTTCCAAGGATACTGGGCCCTGCCGGGCGGATTCATGGAGATGGACGAGACTTTGGAGCAATGCGCCCGGCGCGAGTTGGCCGAAGAGACCGGCCTCGTGTACACAGGCCCGCTGCAAGAAATCCAAAGTTTCAGCACTCTCGGCCGCGACCCGCGCGGCCGCACCGTCACCGTGGCATTCCTCGCCGTGGTCGACCTCGACATCATAGCCCCCGTGCAGGGTGGCGACGACGCGGCACAGGCCCGTTGGTTTCCCCTCGAAGCACTGCCGTCGCTGGCCTTCGACCACGACGAGATTATCCAAATTGCCTTCCATAGACTCAACATAACCACTACTACATGATAAAACGAACTCTCCTCGTTATATTAGCGTTTCTGGCCGCCGCCGGGCTGCACGCCCAGACATTTCAGAACCACCTGCATGTGCAAAGCTGCACACAGGGACGCAGCTGGACTGCCGCACAATTGGTACAAAACACATTGGTGGGCGAAGGTGTGCAGGTGAGCAATGTGCGTTTCAACGGATCCTCCGGAGTCATCAACTGCAACGGAATCGGTACTTTCTACACTGACAACAATGCTCCCACCACCCCCATCGGCTTGCGCGAAGGCATATTAATCACCACAGGAAGCATCCAAGGCGCACCCGGCCCCAATAGCAGTGCCCGTCTCACCACCAACTACTCCTGCACCAGCCATCCCGATCCTGCCCTCATCCCTTTGACAGGAGATAACACATCGACACTCTTCCATTGCTCTGTATTGGAATTCGACTTCATTCCACAAACCGACAGTGTAGGATTCCGATATGTCTTTGCCTCCGAAGAATATCCCGAATACACAGAGGAAAGTTTCAATGATATTTTCGCATTCTTTGTCTCGGGCCCCAATCCCAACGGAGGGAACTACCTCGACACCAATATCGCCAAGATACCAGGCACCAACCAGCCCGTCAGCATCCACACCATCAATGACTACACCAATGACAGCTACTACATCGACAACTACCCAAGACAAGCTGCCGCCCGAGATACCCTGCAAATCGAGTACGACGGATTCACAACAGTACTGACAGCCTACGTACATGTGATACCCTGCTCGACATATCATCTACGCATCAGCCTTTCGGACGTGAACGACTCGACTTTCGACAGCGGCGTGTTTCTGGAGGCAGGAAGCCTCTCGGCCAAGTCGCTGGATGTGTCGATGCACAGCAACAACCCTGTCAACGACGACCCATCGAAATTCTATGAGTCCTGCTGCATGGACGTGGTGGTAAAGTTGAAAAACCCCAACTCGGTACACCGCACGTTGGAGATTTTCCGCAACCATATCAACACCACCAACAGCGACTTCACCATCGAACCCAGCCTCAACGAAAACAACACCAATCCCTCTGTCTACGATTTCCCACCCAACTGCGACTCGCTGGTGTTCCACATCTGCGGCACCCCCGACGGGATTGCCGAAGGGTTGGAACGGTTCCGCCTCGGATACCGCCTACAGGGGGAATGCAACTACCGCTTCGACACGTTGGGTGTCGTGAATGTAAACACATTCTCGCTTACCACGTCGACCTCCAACCTCAACCATTCACCCGTCACCATCTATGCCAATGTCAATGGCGGTGTACCTCCCTACCACTACGAGTGGATTGATATGCGCAGCAACGACACCACTCATACCACCACCAACTCCATCAGCGTATCTCTGCAGCCCTTGCGCCAATACAAGGTGTGTGTCACCGATGCCTGTGGCAACACGCAATGCGCCACCTGTGCCGTGGGCCCGGTGCCACTGTTCATCGACACCAGCCGTGTCGAAGTTACCGTCTGTTCAGGCGATACCTACACGTTGACTGCCCCGGGAGGCTCCGGCTACCGCTGGTACTGGGGCAACAGCGCCTCCGGCACGGTACGGGGCACCAACTCCACCTACACCACACCAGCCATCACCTACGACCGCTACTTCAGCGTTGAAGCCAGCCGCGACACGCTGGGAGCTACATGGTACAACACCCGCGTATTCTACATCCGTGTAGAGGCCGCCCCGTCGATGACCTTATATAACAACGACCTAGGCACTTCGTCGTCGGGCACCGGCACCTTCACCACCTATGCCTGCTCGGGCGATAGCGTACACCTGCGCGCCATCGGCGGCACCACCTACCGCTGGGGCAATAGTGGCGACTTCAGCAATAATTCCACCTACACGTTATTGCCCACGCTTGCCACCTCAACCAGTAGCGCAACCCAGACAACGGTACAGGTAACCGCCCGCGGCCCCGCCCCGCGCTACTGCACCACGCAACGCACCATCAACATCAATAACTACCGCTACCCGACACTGAACGCGGTGCCCGACACCAGCATCTGCACCGGCCGAACTTTCACATTGCGGGCGTCGCCAATCAGCGCATCAGGGGTCACCTACCGCTATTCGGTGCAGACGGGCTCCCCCACCAGCTGGACCTCCACCGGTCGCTGGCAGAATCTGTCAACCAATACTGACAATTGGTACGTCGTCTACGCCTCATCGGGAAACAACCACATGTGTGTGCGCACCGACACGGTGAACGTACACCTGTGGCCACTGCCCACCCTCACCACCAACGCATCGCCGCAGCCCGCCTGCTCGGGCGAGGCAGTGACCCTCACGGGCGGCGGAGCCTCGACCTACGTGTGGAAACAGGGGAGCACCACCCTATCATCGCAGGCCACTGCCACCATCACCCCCACCAATACCAACGCCACCACTGCCAGCACAATAAGTTATACCCTGCAGGGCACCGATGTACACGGCTGCCAAAACACCGCTACGCAGAGCGTCACTGTCCACAGTGTGCCCAACCCCCAATTGACTGTCAACCCGAACCGGGTGTGTGTGAACGGCAGTGTAAGCCTCTCTGCCACGGGTGCCCGCTTCTATAGCTGGGACAGCGTGCAGTGGACCTCTCATACCAGCGGTGCCTTCACCACCACCCGCACCGCCGCCACGATTCCCTCCACTTCATTCAGCGTATGGGGCTACAACACGCTGCAACGCTGCAACCACCGAACGACAAGTTCTGTCACAGTCTACGCATATCCCACCGTTACCCTCACCCGCGACGATGACAGCGTCTGCGCCGGCGAGAGCACCATCCTGCGAGCCAGTGGCGCCTACGAGTACTCGATAGGCGATACGTTGCACTTCAGCACCACGAACACCTTCACCGTCACTCCTACCAGCCCAGGGACGACATACACCGTATATGGCCGCAACCAACAGCACATGTGCATCAGCCAAGCCACCATCCGGGTGGGTGTGCTGCAGCTGCCCTCGGTCACCCTCACCGCCTCGGCCACTGACATCTGCCAAGGAGAGAGTATCACCCTCACCGCCACGGGCGGCACTAGCTACCGCTGGTATGTGGGCAGCAGCACCACGCCGCTACCGAACCAGACTGGCAGTACGCTGACCATCAGCCCAACCTCGAACATCATCTATGCCGTCGAGGGCGTCACCTCGGGCAACAATCCTTGCAGCAGCCGTCGCACGGTGGACTTACACGTATACAACTATCCCACCTTTACCGCCATGCCCGACACCCACATCTGTGCGGGAGGGTCCATGGTACTGCGCGCCACACCGCGGCAGGCCTCGGGCGTGACCTACTGGTACACCCTGATGGGAGGCAACGGGTCGGCACAGCAGATGGGGTCTACCGCCCAATGGACACTGACTCCACCCGACAGCTGCGCCTATATCATCCATGCCTCCACCGGCCCCAACAGCCTCTGTCAAAGAGCCGATACCGTGCAGGTGTTCCGTCATCACCTGCCCATCCTCCACACCCAGGCGGCCCCCTCCATCCTGTGCAGCGGCCAGAGTTCCCAACTGACCGGCACGGGAGCGACAAACTATACATGGAGGCGCAACGGGAGTGCCCTCCCCAACCAACAGGGCGGCATTGTGCAAGTCAGTCCCACCAACACGAATCCCGACAGCGCCGTCTACACCTATACCTTGACCGGTTCCGATGCCTTTGGCTGCCAAAGCACCGCCACACAGAACATCTCAGTACATAGTGTGCCCAATGTGACGCTGAACACCTCTACCCGCGATTTCTGCGTGGGCGACAACGTGCTGCGCACCGTCAGCGGCGGCCGCTACTACAGTTGGGACAGCCTCACCTGGATGGGACCCTATTCTAACGGCTACTCCGAGACGCTGCCACTGCCCACCGCCGATACGCTCACCCTACACGTATGGAGCTATACCAGCCGCAAAGCATGTAACAGCTCGGATACCCAGCAGGTGCGCATCTTCAACTACCCCGTGGTGCAAGCCCATGCCTCGGCCGACACCGTCTGCTGGGGTGAGACCGTGACACTGCACCTCTCGGGGGCGGCACAGTACTCAGTCAACGGCAGCGCCTTCTCGGCCAACAGCACTCGTACCTACACCCTGAATACCTCCACCGACTTCATTGTCCAGGGTCGACTGGCCAACGGACTATGCGTCAGCAGCGACACGGTACATGTGCATGTACTCACGCTGCCCTCTGTGACCATTACCCCCGCAGCGGCCAACATTTGCCAAGGCGACAGCATCACCCTGCAGGCCAGCAACAGCGGCAGTGGCGGCGCCAGCGGTTTCCTATGGTATGCGGGTAACAGCAGTAACCCCATCGACAACGACAGCGGTGCAGTGCGGACAGTCCATCCCGCCGTCACCACCACCTACCGCGTGGTGGGCATCACCACCGGCAATGTGCGGTGCCGTAACGACAACACGGTGACGATAACCGTGTTCCAGCGGCCCACCCTCACCGTGTCGCCCGACACGGCCCTCTGCCAGAACAAGACCGTCACCCTACGTGCCCAAGGCACCAGCAGCACCCCTGCAATCCGCTACAGCTACTATGGGCACGGCCGCTTCGGAGAACAGAGCCGCACCGGCACCTCCAGCCAGACCCAATGGAGCTTCACCGTTAGCCAGCCGGGCACACAATCCTACGTCATCGCCGCCTCGACAGGTCCCGACAGCCTATGCCGCACCAGCGACACCGTACAGGTAACCGTATGGGAACTGCCTACCGTGTCCCTTACCCCGAGCCGCAACGAGATATGCCGTAACGACGGGATTGTGCTTCATGCCAGCGGAGCAGTAAACTATGACTGGCAAAGCCTGAACGGCACCTATCAGGGAGCCGACAGCATGGCGGCGGCGCCGGCGTTGGGCAACACCATCTACACCGTCTACGGACAGGATATCCACGGCTGCCGCAACAGCGACACCACCCGTGTCACCACATACGACTACCCCCACACCCAACTGGTGTCCGATTTCTACGACATCTGCGAAGGGGGCAGCGTGATTCTCACCGCCAGCGGCGCCCAACATTACTCTTGGAATGGCGGCACCACCTGGAACAACGCCAATCCGACCACCCATACCCACACCAACACTCGCACACTGACCGACAGCACAACAGTGTATGTGGAAGGCTACGACGCCAGTCCCTTATGCCAGACCCGCGACTCGGTACGCATCCGAGTATACAGATACCCGACACTAACCTTTGTGGCCGACACCAACCAGATATGTTTCGGCGACACTGTGTACCTCACCGCCGCGGGGGCCCACCAATACAGTTACGACAACGGCACGACATGGGGCACCACCACCCGCGTATCGTACCATCCGTCGGCACCTCAGGTCTACACCTACAATGTGTGGGGGCGGAGCGAAGGACCCGGCTGCACAGTCCAACAAAATGTACAGGTGCAGGTACACCCGTTGCCTAACCTGCAGATGTCGGTCTCGAACGATGCCTTCTGCATCGACAGCACCGTTGTCATCTCAGCCACCGGTGGACAGCGTTACCGCCTGTACACGAACTACGACACCGCGACACCCCAATACTCCACCACCCATACGTGGACACGCATCCCCGACACCACAACGTTGTATACCGTCGAATGCCTGACTCAATACAACTGCCACGCCATCGACTCACATTTGGTAACGGTGTGGACTGGCCGGTTCCGTCTCTATTGCGAAGACACCATCGTGTGCGATCGCGGCGACTTGGCCGTCAGTGCCCAGGGAATGCAGTACTATTTTTGGAACGGAAGCAGTGTTCCCGACACCCACAACGCCTATACCTTCACTGTCGACAGCAGAGACACCAACTTCTTCTCCGTCACCGTCGAGGGACGTGACTCGCACGGATGCCATGGCGAAGAGACCCTCACGGTAGGGGTCTATCCTTTGCCCGAACTGACCCTAAGTGCCGACACTACAGGCACCTGCTCGGGCGGCATCGTCAACATCATGGCCCATGGGGCAAGCGAATATATCTACCATTGGAGCAGTCCAACCCCCACCGGGGATTCCATCCATTCCGCCCTTGTGACGGATACCACATGGTTCACCGTAACGGGTATTGAGGGACACCTGCGATGCAGCAGTACCGACAGCATCCAGATTGTGGCTTATCCGCTGCCGACCGTAAGGCTGGATGCCGATAAGCACGACCTATGCGACGGCGACACCGTCCTGCTCACCGCCACAGGCGCCAACCGCTACGACTGGATAGGCAACACCAACTTCACCCTCGGCAACACCCGCGCTGACTCACCGCCGGCCGACAGCATATACACTGTCTGGGGCATCGAGGACAACTATTTCTGCAAGAATTCCGACACCACAGTGGTACATTGGTTCGGACACCCCGCCATCACCATTGCCGCCGACCGCACGAGGCTATGTGAAGGCGACTCGGCAGTGCTCACCTTCGGTGGAGCACCTTGGTATGAGGTCAACAACAGCGGCACCCTGGGCACCACCCCCCGCATGGTGGTACACCCCGACAGCACAACCGTGTACCATCTGCATGGAGATTTACGCAATCCCCGTTTCTGCGGCAGCGACACAGCCATCACCATCGAGGTGTTCCCCATCCCCGACATTCAGGTGACTGCCGACCACACCGAAATATGCTACGGCGACACGGTACACCTCTTCGGCCACGGTGGCGCCTATTATGCCTGGCCCACCGACACCACCCACCGCAGCGACACCACGGCATTCTATACCCCACATGTCAGCACCACCTATCGGCTGTCGGGGACTATCCCCAACAGGCTGTGCTATAACAACGACAGCATACGTATCACCGTTTACGATCCACGGGTGCGGCTGAACCCGCAAGCATGGGAAATCTGCAATGGTGGCAGCCTCGATATCGCTGCTTCGGGGTCAGACCTCTATCGCTGGACCGATACCAGCCAGTTCACCGACAGCAGTGTCCATACCTTTGTATTCACCAACAACAGCGGCCACAGCAGCCTGAGCTACCTACATGTCACCGGCGAGACCGCCAATCACCTCTGCCAAGCCGACACCACCATCTCCATCGTGGTATATCCAGGCCCCTCCATCCATATGACCATCGAAGACCGCGACTCGATAGGACTGCGTACCTGGGAGGTCTGTGCTGGCGATAGCGTGACATTCTTCGCCTGGGGCGGCTACTTCTACCATTTCCCGGGACAGAGCGATACCTCGCGCTCAGTGCGTCACCGCTACATGCCACCCCACACCGAAGCCGACACCTCGGTGTATGTGCTCTATGGCGAAAACTTCAACCACCAATGCAGCGGCGAGGACTCGGTGATTATCATCGTCAACCCGCTGCCCCTTTTCGACCTGACGGCTTCGGGCGTACATGCCCAACCCCTGAACAACGTGGATTCGTCGTTCCTCAACGTCTGCCAGGGCGACAGCGTGCTGCTCACCGCCCGAGGCGGCCTGCAATACAGTTGGCTGGTCCCCGGTGCCTATGGAGATGATACCTCGCGATGGGTGGTGGTGGACAGCACCACCGTCTTCGAGCTCTACGCCCGCGACCAGAAGCTGTGTATTGACCGCGACACCTTGACCGTAACGGCTTTCGCCATCCCTCAGGTGCGGCTGACCTCGCCAGACACCAACATCTGTCAGGGCGAGACCGTCACACTCACCGCCCACGGAGCCTCCCACTATGCTTGGGGCGCCGACACCGCCTTTACCGACACCAACGTCATCACGCTGATGCCCATGCACGACACGGTGGTGTACGTGCGCGGCAACAACTTCAACGGCCTCTGCATCGGCGACGACAGTCTCCATATCACCGTACGCCAAGTGCCGACCATCACAGTCAGCGCCGACCGCGAAGCCATCTGCTGGGAAGACACGGCGGTGCTATCGGTGTTATGCAGCGAGAGCACCTGGTCATGGGAGAACGGGCCCTATGTGAGCACACCCTTGGTCGTAACCCCGCACGACAGCACAATATACCATGTGACTACCCGCGCAGCCAACGGCTGTTATGCCTATGACAGCTTGCTCATCCAGGTACGTCCCTTCTACAACGTGCGCCTCCACGGCGCAGAGGATGTATGCCGTGGCGACAGTCTCCTGTTCACTGCCACAGGAAGCACCCTATACCAGTGGGGCAGCGACACCGTGTTCACCTCCGTCAACAGCCGCTATGTGCTACCCACATCCAACCAGTATGTCATCGTGCGTGGCACCGCACGCGACTCCGTGTGCCAAAGTGCCGACTCGATATTTGTGACCGTCCGTGAACGGCCCACCCTCTATGTGGATCCTGAGACCACCACCGTCTGCTTGGGCGACAGCATCATCATCTCCGCCTCGGGCTGCGATCAATACCGCTGGATGGAGGACACCACCTACGGCTGGCACAACGGTTACCACGTCTACTTCCCCCAACACTCGGAGACCTATGTCGTCACCGGCAGTATGCACGGTGGCGTGTGCATCGTGACCGCCCCCATCGCCATGACCGTCATCGACACCCCGATGGTGCAGTTCGCAGGACCTACGGATATCTGTCTGGGCGACAGTGTGCGCCTCACCGCCTCGGGTGGCGAGATGTACCGCTGGACCAACAGTACCCCGTTCTCGACTTCGGGCTATTTCCACGACAAGCCCGACACCACGGGTACCTTCACCTATCATGTAACCTCGCAGGTGCATACGCTGGCCTGCACCGGTCGCGCATCGATAGACGTGCATGTGCATCCCGTGCCCGTCGTCACATTGACGGCCGACGACAGCGTGCTCTGCCTCGGCGATGCCGTCACGCTCAGCGTCTCGGGCGCCTACCAGTATTCTTGGGATATGGGATACACCTACGGCCCCACCGACAACATGGTCTACCACCCGACCGACAGCACGCTATATACCATCTATGGTACCGACAGCATGCGGCTGTGCGCCGACACAGTATCCAAATACATCGTGGTCCACCCGCTGCCGCCGGTACGGCTGACCGCAGACACCACCGAATTCTGCATCGGAGGATCGGTTGCACTCTCTGCCTCGGGCGCCCGCCGCTACAGTTGGAATGGTGGCGACTACACCACCGTCACCACCTATACTGACAGTCCGCAAACTGACACACTCTACCGTCTGCAAGGCATCGACAGCAACGGTTGTGTGTTCCGCGACAGCATTACCGCCTCGCTGCATACCCCCTTCCAACCTTATCATATCGACAGCCATCACATTGCCGTCCATCTCTATCCCACGGTGGAAGCCTCCATCAACCGGAGTGACGTATGTCTGGGCGACAGCGTGCGGCTGACCGGCACAGGGGCACAGCACTACCAATGGATTGACCTACAGAACATGCAGGGCAACCCCGTGGCCGACATCCCCAACCAGAGTCGTACCTACACTGTGGTGGGCACCATGGACTATGGCTGCCCCGACACTGCCACTACTGCGGTGAGAGTGTTCCTCTACCCCGATGTGCGGCTGACCGCCGACCGGCATTCGCTCTGCGAGGGCGACACCCTGCACCTCTCTGCCTCCGGTGCTGAGCGGTACTCGTGGGACGGCAACAACTACCAGATTGACAGCCTACGTAACCTTATCCCACCGGTGGGCGACAACGTGCTAACCATCCACGGCGCCACCGCCAATCTGCTGTGCGAGGCACAGGACACCATACACGTACACGTATACCCCTATCCCGATATGCGCATCCATGGCGCCACACGCTGGTGCGAACGCGACGAGGTGATTCTAACGGTGGAAAACCCTGCCGACAGCCTCCATTGGACCGCTCAGCCCACCGACCCCACCCTGGCCGGACAAGAGCACAGCGCCACCCTGCACCTGCATCCCGCCACCAGCACCGCATACACCCTCTACGGAAGCAGCCACAACTGCGCTGTGACACTGCAACACCCCGTGGTGATGGTGCCCTATCCCAACCTCCAGATTGCCACCTCGGCCGACCGGATATGCATCGGCGACTCCATCCAACTCACCAGCACCGGCGCCGAACTATACTCCTGGGACCACAACGCCACCTACACTCCCCAACCCTCGCATATCTTCCATCCCCGCGAGAGCGGCTTCATCGCCGTCACCGGCACCACCTACGACACCCTCTGCTCGGTGTCCGACAGCCTCTCCGTGTGGGTGGACACCATCCCCATCATGCACATTGAAGGACCCGACAGCGGATGCGTCACCCGCGACATCCTCCTGACCGCCCACAGCGGTGTGCCTGTGGTGTGGAGTTCGGAACCCCATGACGCAGCCCTCGACACCCAGTCCTCCAACTACAGTATCCGCGTAAGCCCGCGGGTGGATATCCGCTATACCATCACCGGATTCAGTGGTCTCTGCATGGGCAGCGATGACCACATTGTCACCACTGGCATCATCCCGCGGGCGGCAGGCATCTCCATGCCAATGCGCGTGCGACGGGCCGAGTCCGATATCACGTTGGTCCAGCAGTGCATCAGTGCCGAAGGGTTTTACTGGATATTCCCCGACAGCACCATCCACCACGGCGACTACTACACCTACCAGATACCGCCCAGCTACCCGGCCGACACTTTCCCTGTCCAAGTGGTAGCCTACCGCGGAGGTTGTAGCGACACCGCCACCATCGACATCACCCTCCTCAACGACGAGCTTTGGACTGTCAACGTCTTCACTCCCGACCAAGAGACTAACAACATCTTCTACGTGCCCTACATCAACAAAGAAAATTTCTACGTTGAGATATTCAACCGCCGAGGCATCAAGGTTTACGAAAGCGACGACCCGATGGAGGGTTGGGATGGCCGTTCCAACGGACGCCCCTGCCCCATGGGAGCATATGTATACCGTGTCCGCACATCGCCCAAATACAGCTCGGAGGTGAATTATCAGTATGGCACCGTCACCCTGATACGATAACCGAAACCGCCGCACAACAATAAAAACACGCTCACCCCGTTTCTTTAGACGCTATGACCGAACGAAAACCTTCAATCCCCATCATACTTGTGCTGCTGTCCATGGGACTTGGAATACTGCTGGGTGTCATGTCCGCCCCCAAGCTGGATCCCTCCTATTGGCACCGGGACGGAGGACTGCCCAATCGGCTCAGCCACATGATGAACATCGTGGAGCGCCACTATGTCGACCCCATTGACGAGGACTCGCTCTCAGACCAGATGATGAACGCCATGCTCTCCTCGCTCGACCCCCACAGCTATTATCTCCCCCCCTCGCAACTGAAGCAGACGGAAGAGATTATCCGGGGCCACTTTGAAGGGGTCGGAATCGTCCTTTTCTTCTACGGCGACACCGTCTATGCGGGCGAAATCATACAAGGAAGCCCCGCGGCACGGGCTGGGGTCCGCCCAGGCGATCGTATCATGTACGTCGACACTACACTGGTGTCGGGTTCTGGCATGAGCGACAGCAGTTCCTCCGTGGTCAATCTCATCCGCGGACCACGGCACAGTACCGTCACCCTGCGCATTCAGCGGGACGGTTCCGACAAACTGACAGATATCGACATCCAACGGGACATCATCGACCACCATAGCGTTCCCGCTGCCGT
Organism: uncultured Bacteroidales bacterium; assembly: GCA_905234695.1. GTDB lineage: Bacteria > Bacteroidota > Bacteroidia > Bacteroidales > P3 > Colimorpha. The sequence continues at coordinate 27,629 of CAJOHZ010000017.1, forward strand.
CATGCTGGACCGCACAACGGGATACATCACCATATCAAACTTCGCAGAAAGCACTGGGTTGGAATTCCAAATGGCTCTCGCCTCCCTGCTGAGCCAAGGAATGGAGAACCTCGTGCTCGACTTGCGCGGCAACGGCGGTGGCCTCCTGCAGGCGGCCATCGAGGTGGCCGATGAGCTGCTGGCCCACGGCGAGCTGATTGTCTATACCGAAGGGGCACATGAACAACGGCACAATATCTATGCCACCCACGGCGGCCTGTTTGAAAAGGGCGGTCTTGCGGTACTCATCGACGAATTCTCCGCCAGCGCAAGCGAGGTGGTGGCAGGAGCCCTGCAAGACAACGACCGCGCCACTATCTTGGGACGTCGCAGTTTCGGAAAAGGACTTGTGCAACAAAAATTCGACCTCCCCGGCGATGCCGCCATGATGCTCACCATCGCCCGTTACCATTCCCCCTCGGGACGCTGCATCCAGCGCCCTTACGACAAAGGAAGCGACGAATACTACACCCAGTACCTGATGCGCCTGATTGACAGCGACGATACCACCTCGATGATCAACAGCAACGATACCGCCCAGCACTTCCTCACCAAGAAGGGACGCAAGGTCTACGGCGGGGGCGGCATCATGCCCGATAAACTATTACCCCACCTGCGCGACTCCCATTATGTCTACCTCAACCGCCTAGTCTCGCAGATGGTGTTGCAGGAGGCGGTATACGACTGTCTCTTCAACCACTATGACGAATTGATACGCCAATATCCCTCCGCCGAAGCCTTCCAAAAGAACTACCGCGTCGACGATGCCACCTGGCAGTACATCCTGAGGAAAGCCGACCGCAAAGGCATCGTCCGCCATCCCGCCGGCATCCGCAAATATGGCGACGAAATCCGCGGCCGCTACAAGGCATACCTCGCCCGCGCCCTCTATGGCGACAACGCATACTACCAAACCGCCATCAGCTACGACAACGAAATACAACAGGCCCGCCAGGCGGCGCGCCCATAACCACACGACAAAGAAACTTCTATACCTATGAAAAAATACAGATTCCTGATTGCCCTTGCGCTGACCATCGGACTGACCTCCGTACAAGCCCAGAAAGCCACCCTTTCCGGCACCCTTACCGGGGTACCCGACGGGGTGTATGTAACCGTCTCGGCTGTAGTGGGAAGCCAACTGCAGTTTGTCGACACCCTGCGACTCAACAACAAGGGAGCCTTCCGTATGGAACTTGAAGTTCCAAACCCCACTCTCTACATCCTCCAGACCAGCATCCGCGACGGAAGCATCTGCCATCTGATGGTCGAACCCAAAGAATCCGTTACCGCCAACCTGGCCTACCAACCCGACCAACGGAGATTCATGGTTACCTCATGCAAAGGGTCGAAGAACGTGGAGGTTTACCGCCAATTCAACGACATCCTGAGGGGAGCTGTCAACCCCACCCTGCAGGCCACTGTACCCCATCAGGTGGAGCAGTTGCTAAAAACTCACAAGAACGTGCTCATCAGTGCCTTCCTCGTCACCTTCTTTGAACAGGAGATAGAATCTTATGCCGGTCTGTACACCGAAATACGCGATGCGCTGGCACCCTCATATCCCAACGACCCCTTTGTGATGCATCTGAGCGACAAGCTGCGCGGCGTCCTCGGTGCAGGCATGGAGGCACCCGAAATCTCCATGACCGACCCCGAAGGCAAGACCCGACGCCTGTCGGACCTCCGTGGAAAGATAGTCCTCATCGACTTTTGGGCCTCGTGGTGTGGCCCCTGCCGCCGCGAAAACCCCAACGTGGTGAAGCTGTATGAGAAGTACCACGCCAAGGGATTTGAAGTCTTCAGTGTCTCTCTCGACAAGACCCATGCGGCATGGGTCAAAGCCATCAAAGATGACCATCTGGTGTGGCCCAACCACGTCAGCGACCTCAACGGCTGGACCTCCTCGGCTGGTGCCGCATACGGCATCATGTCGGTACCCTCCACTGTACTGGTCGACAAACAAGGGCGCATCATCGCCCGCAACCTCCGCGGCCCCGAACTGGAACAAGCAGTCGCCGCCGCCCTCGGCGAATAGCCGAATCCAACCAATCTATCGCATATATTACCTATAACATTATGATAACTACAACTCAAATAGAAATGGCGCTCAGCCATGTCAACGATCCCGACCTGGGGCGCAGCCTGACAGAACTGGGCATGATTGAGAACATCAAAGTCGACGGGAAGAAGGTCTCGTTCGATTTGGTGCTGACCACCCCCGCCTGCCCCATGAAGAAACGCATGAGCGACGACTGTATCAACGCCATCCACGAATATGTCGACCGCACCGCCGAAGTCAATATCAACCTCACCTCACGCGAAGTGCCACAGCCCGACCCCCACGAGCTGGTACCCGGTGTGAAGGATGTCATCGTCGTGGCTTCGGGCAAAGGCGGTGTGGGCAAGAGCACCGTGGCCGTCAACCTGGCCATCTCACTGGCCAAAACCGGAGCCTCCGTCGGTCTCATCGATGCCGACATCTACGGACCCTCCATCCCCACCATGTTCAACCTCGGGCAGGAAGACATCATCGGCGAACAACATGACGGCAAGACCTACATGCTTCCCATCGAACGTTACGGCATCAAGTTGATGTCTATCGGATTCCTTGTCGATGCCGACAAGGCCCTCGCCTGGCGCGGTCCCATGGCCTCGGGAGCCCTAAAGCAGTTGGTGGGAGAAACCTGGTGGGGTGAACTGGACTACCTCGTCGTCGACATGCCTCCGGGAACTGGTGACGTGCAGCTCACCCTGGCCCAGACGCTCCCCGTCAGCGGTGCCATCATCGTGAGCACCCCGCAGCAGGTGGCTTTGGCCGACGTGGTACGCGGGGTAGAGTTGTTCCGCAATCCCGCCCTCAACATCCCCGTACTGGGATTTGTGGAGAACATGTCCTATTTTACCCCCGCCGAGTTGCCCGACCACAAATACTACATCTTCGGGAAGGAAGGCTGCAAACGGCTCGCCGCCGCGATGGAAATCCCGCTGCTGGGTGAGATTCCTCTGGTGCAGAGCATCGCTGAGGGCAGCGACAACGGACAGCCCGTATCGCTGTGGACTGGCACAGAAACCCCCGAAAGCACCGCTTTCATGCAGCTGGCCGAGCGTACCATCGCCGAACTCTGCAAACTCAAAAACCACTAAACTATTAAATTAATACCCCCAATTATATGACCGACCAAGAGAAAGCCCTCGTCGAACCCCGCGTCAAGAACGCCCTCGACCAGATACGCCCCTACCTGCAACAGGATGGTGGCGACGTGGAATATGTCGACATGACCAATGAAGGTGTTGTCATGGTGCACCTCAAAGGACACTGCGGCACCTGCCCCCACGCCCTGCAGACCCTCAAGCAGGGCATTGAGACCGCCGTCAAGCGGGTCATCCCCGAAGTCAAGTCCGTCGAACGTGTCTAACCCCTCTTCACATCACTAATCACTAAAAAATGATTTATACCAAGACAGGCGATGCGGGCACTACCTCCCTTGTAGGCGGCACCCGCGTATTGAAATGCGATGTGCGCGTAGAGGCCTACGGTACCGTCGACGAGCTCAACGCTCATGTCGGCCTGCTGGCCGAGATGGTCAAAGCCTCCGACCCCGAGCATTACTCCTGCCTCAAGCAGGTTCAGAACCACCTCTTTATCATCCAAACCCTGCTTGCCACTGAAGAGGATGCCAATATACAGCTGCCGCCTCTACCCGCCGATGCCGTTACCGAGTTGGAGCAGCGCATTGACCGCCTGCAGGCACAGCTGCCTCAGCTGCGCAGTTTCGTCATCCCCGGAGGCAATGCCGCCGCCGCCCAATGCCATGTGGCGCGCACCGTCTGCCGCCGTGCCGAGAGACGCATCGTGGAACTGCGCCAGCAACATCCTGTCGACCACTCCATCGAATGCTACATTAACAGACTTTCAGACTTCCTCTTCGTGCTCTCGCGCCACACCGTTCTGTCACAGGGAGACCTCGAGACGTTGTATCACAACTAAATATAAAAAACATAGCGAAAGTATTTGCAAGTCTCGGAAAAAAGTGTACCTTTGCAAAAAATTTGAGGACATATAGAACATGTATTGGACACTTGAACTAGCTACAAAACTGGAAGATGCGCCCTGGCCCGCCACAAAGGACGAACTCATAGATTATGCCCAACGCACCGGGGCACCGATGGAAGTCATCGAGAACCTGATGGAGATAGAAGACGAGGGCGACCCCTATGAGAGCATCGAGGATCTGTGGCCCGACTATCCCACCAAGGAGGACTTCTTCTTCCAAGAGGACGAGTACTAATCCGACCTAGGGCGGCAGGCCTTCCGCCAACCCTCACCCATCGTCTTTCCCTGCCATGAACATCACCTTTATCGGTTCCGGCAATGTCGCCACACACCTCGCGCTGGCGTTGCATGGTTGTGGCCATACCATCCAGCAGGTATGGTCGCGCGACCTCGAACATGCCGAACTGCTGGCGCAACGGGTATCGGCTGATGCCATCAACAACTTCCAATGGCTCCAAAAGAACGCCGATGTCTATATTGTGGCCGTCACCGACGACGCCCTCTTCGATATCGCCCTTGACCTACAGGTGGGCAACGCCTTGGTACTTCACACCTCTGGAGCCACCCAGATGGATGTGCTACGCTCCACCAGCACACGCTATGGCGTGATGTGGTCACCCCAGTCCTTCGTCCGCGACATGGCCCTCGAGTACAGCCAGCTGCCATTCTGCATTGAGGGCTGCGATTCCAAGACCGAAGACGACATCGCCGCCCTTGTCGGCACCCTCTCGCACCATATCTACCACACCACCCTCCAGCAGAGGATGTACCTGCACCTCGCCGCCGTCATGGTCAACAATTTCACCAGCGGCCTCTACGCCATGGCACAACAGCTCTGCATAGAGAACCAGCTTCCGTTCGAGATTCTGCACCCTATCATCCTCTCCACCGCCAAACGGATACAGTATGCCGATGTGCGCTACACCCTTACTGGCCCCGCCGTGCGCAACGACACCCACACCCTCCGCGCCCATCAGAAACTGCTGGCCGAAAAACCTGAATACCTTGAAATCTACAACAAGATGACCCACCTTCTACAGGACATCGCCGAGGGATGGAGGAGAGAGACCACATGATCGACACCCACTGCCACCTATACGACGAAGCCTTCGACTCCGACCGGGCCGAAGCGGTGGCGCGTGCCATTGCCGCGGGGGTCGACACCATGCTACTGCCTGCCATCGACAGCCACAGCCATGCCCAACAGGAGTTGCTGGCCACAGCATTCCCAAACCATTTTCACCAGATGATGGGGCTCCATCCCACCTCCGTCGACGACAACTATGAGTCCGAACTGGAGATTGTGCACAAAAAACTTTTCGGAGACCCCGGCCGCTATGTGGCCATCGGCGAAATCGGACTTGACCTCTACTGGGACAAGAGCCACCTCGACCAGCAACTTGACGCCCTACGACGGCAGATACGTTGGGCCCGCGAACTGAACCTGCCCGTATGCCTGCATGTACGCAAAGCCCATAACGAACTCTTCGGATTGCTGCGCGACCTCAATTTCAATACATACCGAGGTGTGATGCACTGCTTCGGCGGCAGCCTTCAGGAGGCCCACCATGCCATCGAGATGGGATTCCATATCGGCATCGGAGGAGTCGTCACCTTCAAGAACGCCACCCTCGCCGAAGTGGCTTCCGCGGTCCCACTTGACCGCATCCTGCTCGAAACCGATGCCCCTTATCTGGCACCCGTACCCCATCGCGGACAGCGCAACGAGAGCGCCTATCTGCCTCTCGTCGCCGAGAAAATAGCCGTATTACGGGGCATCGATGTAGACGAGGTTGCCTGTGCCACCACCCTTGCCGCGCAACGGCTGTTCAGCCTCTAGCTTCCAAAAAGAATTATTTCATCCGTCCCAAGGCGGCGGCAGCGGGTGCATATCCTGCCTCCGCGGCTTTCTTGTACCATACCTTGGCTTTCTTGGGGTCGGCCGTCACACCGTCAGCGCCCTCCTCTAGGATGGTGCCGGCATAATACATGGCCGTCACACTGCCGTTCTCGGCGGCTTTGATGAGCCATGCCAAAGCCTCGGCGGGATTCTCCTCCACATAGATGCCGTTCAGATAGCAGTTGGCCACCATGAGGTAGCCACGGTTATAGCCGTTCTCGGCCGCCACCATATACAATTCAAACGCCTTCTTGGAGTTCAGCACCACGCCCTGGCCCTGCTCATAGCAGTAGCCCAGGTTGCAGTATCCCTGCATACTGCCGGCGGCGACAGCTTTCTCGTAGTATAAAGCGGCGTTCTTGAAATCGCCCTTCGCCTCATATACATCACCGATGGCGTTGATGGCGCTGATGTGGGCATTGTCGGCAGCCTTCTCCAACCAGAAAATGGCCTGCGTGGTATCGGGCGGGCAGCCGTATCCGTTCAGGTAGCACTGTCCGAGGTTGTACATGGCCAACGTATTGCCCAGATTGGCGGCGGTGTCAAGGTAGGCCTTGCCTAAAGCCTCGTCCTCGGGACAACCGATGCCCTGCAGGCAGCCGATACCCAGCTGACAATAAGCCAACGGGTTGTCGACACGGCGCACCACATTCTCAAAAATCTGATGTGCCGTCACCGGGTCGGCATCGATGCCCAACCCCTCCTGCAGACAGAGTGCAAAGGCAGTCATGCCGTCGGTGTTGCCGCGTTTGGCAGCGACATAGAGATATTCCACGGCCTTGTCATAGGCCTCCTCGCGCATGAGCTGCGAGCCGATATAGTAGCTGGCGTCGCCACTGCCGCCCCGATGGCCGGCCAGATAGTAGACCAGTGCCGAGTCGGAATCATGAGGCAGGCCGCCCAGACCATAATTATAGAACTCCGCTATACGGTAGGCGGCATTGCCTACCCCTTTGGCAGCGGCTTCACGCAGATAGGGGATGGCGGCGGCGGTGTCAATCTCCACCCCGCAGCCTTCCAGATAGGAGCGGCCCACATAGTAGGTACCCGCTTCCTCGCCGACCTCATGGGCCTGCATATACAGTCTGAAAGCCTCCTGACGGTCGAGGGGAAGGAACCGCCCGATGCGGTAGAAGTCGCCCAGATAGCACATTGCCTCGCCGTGGCCCTGGTTGGCGGCCATCTGATAGTATTCAATGGCCTTGACGCTGTCGGCCGGCAGGCCGCCGTCGCCCAACTCATAATAGAGACCCATCTTGAACTGTCCCCCAGCCACTTGGTTTTCGGCCAACTGCGAGTAGTACGAAAGAGCCTTCACATGGTCGATGGAATCCACATACTGGCCCGTCTCATAAGTATAACCGAGGGCATAAATCGCCTCGGCATAGCCTGCCTCAGCCGACTGGCCTATCAGTTCCATGCCGTGGGCGATATCCTTGTCGCTCTTCTTGCCCACTTCGCCGTTGAGGTACAACAGTCCCTCACGGTACAACGCCTTTGGCGTACCCGCTTTGGCGTAATAGGTAGCGGCTTTCTTGTTATCGACCTTCTTGTCGTGAAGGCCGTATTCGTATATCGTGCCCAAACCCTCGGCACACATCTTGCTTCCTTTCTTGTCGCCGGTCTCAAGTGTCCGCAGGCAGTTCTTGCCGTCTTCGGACATGTCGTACAGCATGGCTGTCCAGAAATAGCCATCCACGTCGCCCTTGGCCACCATCTCATCGAAACACTCCTGTGCCCGGTCGGCGTTGCCGTTGTTGGCATACAGTTTGCCGAGGCTCAGCAGGCCGTCGGTGCTGCCCAAGTCAGCGGCACGGCGGTAGTACTTCACCGCCATCGGCATATCGCGGTGTTCCTCATCCTCATAAAATGCCGCCAGGGTCATGGCACAGTCCACCGAGCCGAACTTGTCCGCCCCGCGGACAAGCCACTGTGCAGCCTGTTGGGGGGTCAGACCCAATTCATCCTCGTTGAAGCCGATGAAGAACGCGCTGTAACAGGCATCGCCCTGATTGCCGTCGTCGATATCTTTCTCCGCCACTTTCTTGCAATAGGCATAGGCCTCGGCATATTCACCTTGATGCCACAACACCTTGGCCAGTTCCATCTGGCAGGCGCTGCTGCCGAAAGCGTCGCCCGCTTTCCACAACCGGATGGCCTTGGCACTGTCGCGCAACGCCGCGCTGTCGGGATACATGAACAGACCTCCGGCCACCGCCTGGCTGTACCGCAGGCTGTGGTGATTGGCCACCAGTTCCTCCATCATCTGCTGGGCCTTGGCTTCGTCTTTCGCCACGCCTAGACCACCCGCATGCATCTTCGCAACCAACGTGATGGCATCCGGTTCGTTCCACCGCATCCCTTCGTTGGCCCATTTCCAGGCATTCTTGAAGTCATTCTGCCCAGCATAGAAAAACGCCACCCCGGCAGCAGAGGAATGCTCTCCGAGTTTATATGCCTTCTCGCCATACTGGATGGCCTTCTTTATATCCCTCACCATACCGCAATCGCCTGTGCCGTATATGGAAGACATTGCCTCATAGCCCCATGACGAGCCCTTCTTCACCGCCTGCTCATATAGCTCTATTGCGCGGGCCGTGTCGACCTTCACGCCGTAACCATACAGATAGGCAGTCCCCAGTGCGGCAAGACCGTTGGGCAGGCCCTTGTCCGCCCACTCTTGGCGGATTGCCAGATAGCGGGCCGTATCGGCGGGCAGCAACGTGCCCCTGAGATAATACAGCGACACACGCAGCCATCCCTCTCCGTCGCCCTGTTCGGCGGCGCGCTGAAACCACTTCAACGCCTGCGCCGAATCCAACGCCACGCCGGCGCCAGTCTCGTAGCACTCGCCCAGCAACACCATCGCGGCGGTATTGCCCTTATGGGCCTTGTTGATCAGTTTTTGGTCGGCCTGTGCCTGCATGGCAAACGGCAGCAATGCCAACAATACAACGGAGAAAAAGGATTTCTTCATGATGAATCTATATATTAATCGCGGTGCAAAGATACAACTTTTTCTTGAAATAACGGATTTTTCGCAGGGCTTACCCGTGCATAACCCCTCACCCCGACAGGGAGTGCTCTCGGTGTGGTCCTTATGTGGCTTCGGTGTGGCTTCGGTTGTTTAGCAATATATCAGCAACACTTCTGCAACACATTTGCAACCTAAGAGCCGCAAATGTGCTGCAAGAGGTCTGGATACTAACAGGAAAACAACCGAAGGCATATAAAAGCCGT
>CAJOHZ010000018.1 GCA_905234695.1 uncultured Bacteroidales bacterium
CACGCGGGCGTTGTACTGCCCCGTCACGCAACGCTCGGCCCTTTGGAACCAGCAGATACTGAAATTCTCGCCCCATTTCGACAGCCTGCTGGCTTCGACTTATCTGTTCGACTCCATCCATACGGAATTAGGAGGATCCACAACAGAATGCTATTCCATAAAACATGATATCCAAAACAATTTATATGTTGCTTTTGCTGGTGCTTTATTGCCAGAAATTCTCAATGTTGTAGGTACAGACTCCCTATATGTAAAAACACCACCAGATGCGGGGTCCACATGTATATTAAAATTTTCGTCAGACCTTCAAGCCACAGACATTTTCCAATTGTCAACATCAAATGATTCGGTTCCCATAACGCTGTACTTGCATGACATATATTTTGACGACTCAGTTTCAATGTTTTTTAGAGGTATATTTTATTGGCCTTATGACTATAATTCCACCATATATTTGGCTCACAACAATTATGAATTACAGGAGATAGATTCGGAATTTGGTGCATGTTACTGGTTAAGACTTGATAAAAACAACTTCAATATTCTTGCTCAAGGAATGGCTCAGTCCTCTGCAAGAATATGGGGTATCGGTTCGCTCAGACCAAATAACAACAGAGTGTTTACCCAACTCAGGTTTTTGAACAACATCAGTTTCGGCGATACAATACTATATACCCCTCTTACTACAGACACAGAAATGGCATTTGCCGTGTGGGATTATGATGGTCATGAATTGATGTTTATTACCTATGGGTGTAGTAATTTTTACAACGCGCCTACCCAGCTTCATGTGATGGACAGTGCGGTCTATTTGGGCGGGGTGGTCTACGACGACGCCACCTTCGGCACCCATGTGGTGCCCAATTACGGCAACAGCACCGTGGCCAAATACGTCGACACCGCCTTCATGACACCGTATGTGTGGCAGGACACCGCGGGCGGCGGCACGCAAGACACCACACACCCAGGCCCCGACACGGGCGACGTGCGCATCACGCTGGTGGCGGGCGGCAACGCCATTGTGGCCTACCCCAACCCCTTCCGCCAGAGGGTCACCATACGGATTGAAAACGGAGCGCTGAAACATGAAAATGGAGTCGCCACGGCATGGCTCACCGACCTCCAAGGCCGCCGCGAGGAAGTCCGCCTCACCCCCACAGCCCCCAGCCGATACACCCTCGACCTCACCGCCCGCCCACAATCCACCTACCTGTTGACCCTCACCACCGCCGACGGACAGCAACACACCCTCCGCCTGTTCAAACAATCGGACATCTTCGGGAAGTGAGTTTTAGTGTTTACCTTTTAGTTTTAATCTTCTCCCACCCCGCTCTCGGTGTGGCTTTTATGCGCCTTCTCCGTGCCTTTTACTCTTATCTCACGCATACCCAGCATTTCTCCCGCACTTCTCCCGACATGAGTCGGAGAAGTGTCGGAGATATGTCGGGGAAACGTCGGAGAAGGGCAAAAGGCACATAAGCGTCGCATAAGGACCGCACCGAAGGCGCTCCCTTGTCACCCGGTGTCCGGAAATTGAGCTGGCGGAGACTTGGCTCTTCGGGATTTTTTGGATAAAAAAAGAAAGGCATCCCTGATGGGACGCCCTTCACTATGAAAATGAAATTTTGGGATTTTAAGCACCAATTTTGGCTTTGTAGGCGGCTGCGTCGAGCAGACCGTCGATGTCGGCCATGTTGGCGGGTTTCATCTTGATGATCCAGCCCTCGCCGTAGGGGTCGTTGTTGATGGCGGAGGCATCCTCCAGCGCCTTGTTGAACTCAACAACTTCGCCGTTCACGGGCATCAGCAGGTCGGCCACGGTCTTCACGGCCTCGATGCTACCAAAGGCTTCGCCGGCGTCAATGGTGTCGCCTTCGCAGTCCACGTCCACGAATACGATGTCGCCCAGTTCGTGCTGAGCATAGTCGGTGATACCAACAAAAGCAAATTCGCCTTCAATTCTTACCCATTCGTCGTCCTGGGTATACTTTAAATTCTGCGGAATGTTCATTGTGTTATGTGTTTAAGTAAAGTTATTCGGGTTGTTTTGGGGATTGTTTTCGTCTGCAAAGATACGTAAATATTTTCTTTTGTTGCATTTTTTTCTTTTGTTTTTTTTCAATGTCGAAAATATTCTTTATCTTTGTGGCGTCAAAATCCCCCCGAAGAAGGTATTTTCTTTGATGCGAGAGAGCAGTCTTACAGAAAGTTCGGGGTTTCCAGACATTTTTTCTACCATCCAAATTTTTCACAGCACATAGTGTTTATTTATGTACAGCAAGTCAGAGTTAGAGGCTAAGGCGCATATCGAGCTTATCAATATCGCCAAAGAACTCGGAATCTCCCGGGCCACGCGCCTGGAGCAGCAGGATCTCATCTATAAGATAATCGCCTTCCAGTCGGAGAACCCCAAGGCCATCACCAAGGAGCAGGAGCAGCAGCAAGCCGCCAAGGAGGCGGAATTGCCGCGCCAGAAGCGCACGCGCATCAAGCCCCAGCCGGTGGCGGAGTCGACCCTTTCCAAGTCGGGTATCAAGGCCCACAAGCGCCGTTTGGCGGTCGAGAAGAAGCAGCAGACCGCTGTGCCGCAGCCTGCCGCGCCGCAGCCCGCGGCCGACGCGCCTGTCAGCATTGCCGATTGGGAACTTCCCGCCATCCCGTCGGTGCCCGATGTGGTGAGCCGGTCGGGCCGTTTCCTGCGTCCCACCGAACCCGTGGCTCCCCCCGAGCCGCAGCCCGCCGCCCCCGCCGAGGTGCCGCCGACAGCCACCCCCGCGGAGCCTTCCGCCGAGGCCCCGGCAAAGCGCAAACGCGGCCGTCCCAAGAAGAACGCCGCATCCGCCCCTGCCGCGACCCCCGCAGAGCCCGTTCCTGCCCCGCAGGAGGAGAAACCGGCCGTCCCCGCCGCCAACATCCCGGCACAGCCCCATGCACATGCCCCTGCCGAGCCGCAGAAGCCTGCATCCCCCGAGGAGCCGAAGAACCCCGAAGCGGCGACCCCGGCAGCCCCGCAGGGAGCTCCCGCCGAGCGTCCCTTCCAGGAGCGTCTCCACGGCCCCAACGAGGGCCAGCCCAACGGCTTCAACCGTTTCGACCGAAAGAACCGCTTCAAGGACCGCCGTCCCTTCAACGGCCACGGAAACGACAATGCCGACTCCGGCTTTAACCGTTATAACCGTCCTGTCTACCCCTTCGACAGCGAAGGCGTGGTAGAGGTGGAAGGGGTGCTGGAGATGGCGCCCGAGGGTTTCGGTATCCTGCGTTCGTCGGACTACAACTACCTGCCCTCGCCCGACGATGTCTATGTCTCGGCCCATATCATCCACAACGTGGGGCTGAAGCCCGGCGACACGGTGCGCTGCATGGTGCGTCCGCCCCGCGATACCGACCGTTACTTTATCCTCACCAAGGTGCTTAAGGTCAATGGTCTCGAACCCGAGCGGCTGCGCGACCGCGTGCCCTTCGAGTCGCTTGTGCCCCTCTTCCCCGAAGAGAAGTTCAAACTCACGGGTCATCCCGGCGAGACCATCTCGACCCGTATCATCGATATGTTCACCCCCATCGGAAAGGGACAGCGTGGCCTCATTGTGGCCCAGCCCAAGACCGGTAAGACCACGCTGTTGAAGGAGGTGGCCAACGCCATCGCCTACAACCATCCCGATGTATACCTCATGGTGCTGCTCATCGACGAGCGTCCCGAGGAGGTGACCGACATGCAGCGTAGCGTCAACGCCGAGGTGATAGCCTCGACATTCGACGAACCCGCCGACCGCCATGTGCGCATCGCCAATATTGTGTTGGAGAAGGCGAAACGTATGACCGAATGCGGCCATGACGTGGTTATCGTGCTCGACTCCATCACCCGTCTGGCGCGCGCCTTCAACACGGTGCAGCCCGCTTCGGGCAAGGTGCTCTCGGGGGGTGTGGAGGCCAACGCCCTGCAGAAACCCAAGCGTTTCTTCGGTGCGGCCCGCAATATCGAGAATGGCGGTTCGCTCACTATCATCGCCACCGCCCTCACCGAGACCGGCAGCAAGATGGACGACGTGATTTTCGAGGAGTTCAAGGGCACCGGCAACATGGAACTGCAACTTGACCGCAAGATGGCCAACCGCCGTCTGTTCCCGGCCATCGACCTGGTGGCCTCCAGCACACGCCGCGACGACCTCTTGGTGCAGAAAAACCTGCTGATGCGTACCCTTGTGTTGCGCAACCAGCTGACCGATATGACCCCGGTGGAGGCGATGGAGTATCTGCAGAAGAACATGGTCCATACCACCTCCAACGAGGAGTTCCTGATGACAATGGACAAGTAGTGATTGGTGATTAGTGAATGGTGATTCGTGACACGAGAGATTTAGTTTTGTCTTATGCGTAGTTTTGGAAGTGACAATCATTCGGGAATAAGTCCTGAAATATTGCAGGCCCTCGCGGATGCCAACAAGGACCACGCGCTGGCCTATGGCGACGACGAGTGCAGTGCGCGTGCGGAAGCCCTCTTCCGCGAGTTCTTCGGGCCGCAGGCACAGGTATACTTTGTGTTCAACGGTACGGGAGCCAATGTGTTGAATATCGATGCCATGTGCCGTTCGCACCATGCGGTGGTCTGTGCCGATACCGCCCATATCAATGTGGATGAGTGCGGCGCCCCGCAGCGTATTGTGGGCTGCAAGCTCCTGACGGTTCCCACGCCCGACGGCAAGCTCACGCCCGATTTGGTGCGCACGCAGCTCCACGGATTCGGCTTTGAGCACCATTCGCAGCCCCGCGCCATCAGCATTGCGCAATCCACCGAGCTGGGTACCCTTTACACTTTGGACGAAATCCGTGCCCTGGCCGACCTGGCCCACAGCTATAATATGTATCTGCATGTGGACGGGGCGCGGCTGGCCAATGCCGCCGTCGCGTTGGGCTGCACCTTCAAGGAGATGACCACCGACTGCGGCGTGGACTGTCTTTCGTTTGGCGGCACCAAGAACGGCATGTTGATGGGTGAGAGTTGTGTGATTCTCAATCCTGCGCTGGATATGGACATGAAGTACCGCCGCAAGCAGATGACCCAGCTTTGCAGCAAGATGCGCTTCGTGGCTGCCCAGTTTGAAACCTATCTCTCCACCGGCCTGTGGCGGCGGAATGCCGAGCACAGCAACCGCATGGCGGCGCTGCTGTTGGAACAGCTGAAAGGTCTCGACAGGGTGGAGGTGATGTATCCCGTGCAGGTCAACAGCGTCTTTGTGCGCCTGCCACGGGTGGTATGGAAGAGCCTGCTGGACGACTATTTCTTCTATGACTGGGACGAGGCCAACGATGTGGTGCGCTGGATGTGCTCCTTCGACACCACGGAGGAGGATATTGCCGGCTTTGTAGAGAAGTTGAAAAGCAAACTCATTTCCGCAAACTGATGCGGAAGCAGGTGCCCTGGCCTTCGACGGAGTATTTGATGAAGATATGCCCTTTGTGGTAGTCGACGATGATGCGGCGGGCGAGAGTGAGACCGAGACCCCAGCCCCGTTGTTTGGTGGTGAATCCCGACTGGAAGATTTTCTTTTGCATTGATTTGGGAATACCTTTGCCGGTGTCGGTCACATCGACGTATACCTGCTTGCTGTCGGCCGACACGACGATGTTGATATGCCCCACGCCGTCCATGGCGTCGATGGCGTTTTTGCAGAGGTTTTCTATCACCCATTCGAAAAGGTAGCTGTTGAGCGGTACTACCAGTTCCTCGTCGGGACAGTTGACCGAGAAGGTGACTTTCTTCGAGCTGCGGGTCTGGAGGTAGCCCACCGTGCGGCGGATGGTCTCGCAGAGGTTCTCGGGCTTCAGCTCCGGTACGGAGCCAATCTTTGAGAATCGATGGGCCACGGTGTCGAGCCGTTCCAGGTCTTTGTTGATTTCCAGCGCATACTGGTCGTCGAGGGTCTTGCCGTGCAGATATTGTGTCCAGGCCATGAGCGACGAGATGGGGGTGCCCAGCTGGTGGGCGGTCTCCTTGGCCATGCCCACCCATATCTTGTTTTGTTCCATGGTGCGGGCGGTGCGGAAGAGGTGGTAGGAGATGATGATAAGTACCGCCAGCACGAAGAGGTAGAGCAGGGGAATCCACCGCAGGGCTTTCAGCAGGGGGGTGGTTTCGTAGAAGAGGTATGCCCGCCGGCCGTTGGGCAGGCGGAACTCAATCGGGTCGTTTGCCTCTTCCATCTCGCACAGCTTGTGCGACAGCCGTTCGGGGGTGGCGAACTCCCGTTCCGACATGTTGCCGCTGCCCAACACCTCGCCCTGCAGGCTGTCGACAATCAGCACCGGGACAAACACCGAGTTGTTGGTGATTTCAGTGAGGAACGATTCGCTTAGTCCGTCAAGCATGTGGCGCAGGTCGGTGTAGACTTTAGACTCCTTGTAATACAGCGTCATGGGCATTCCCCAGATGTGGTAGTGGATGGGCTCGTTGTGCGAGAACTCGGCCAGCAGGCTGTCGTTCAATTTCTGTCCGGCGAATTCGCTGGGCACGGTGATGAGGGAGTCTTTGTCGGTGATGAGGATGGAGGTCTCGCAGCTGTCGACGATATAGCGCACGTAGTCTAGGCTGAAGTCGGCATCGGAGCCGAGGCCGCGACGGTCGAACGAACGCAGGATGTTGGCATACATGGCCATCTTGCGGTGTTCGTCGAGGGCCACCTGTTCGAAGAACTCTTCCGAATAGCTCACCAGCTGTGCCTTCTGGCTGATGGCGTTGGCCCAGAGGGTCACCTTCTCCTGCTCCGAGGAACGGATTTGGTTGGAGAGGCTATTGATTTCCACCAGGGCCGAGACCGCCAGCAGGACGGTCACGCTGAGGATCACCCATTTGATTTTGTTCATGCTTGCATCTCCTTTCTACGGGGCGGCGCAGGGCGTCGCGGGGTCAATCGAATTTGATGGTCTTGGCGGGGTGGATGTTCGAGATGTAGGCGGCGGGAATCAGCATGGCCGCCAGGCAGACGGCCAGTGCGCCGATGCTCACCAGCACGAATATCCATCCGTTGAGGTCGATGGGCACGGCATCCATCGAATAGCTGGCGCTGTCGAGCCGCAGCAGGCGGAAGCGCCATTGCAGTCCGCAGAGCAGCAGGGCGACGGCATCGCCCAGCAGGATGCCTTTGCCGACAATGCCGACGGCCTTGAGGAGCAGGATGCGGCGGATGCCGCTGTTGTCGACCCCCAAGGCTTTGAGGATACCGATGGTGGAGGTTTTCTCGAAAATCATGATGAGCAGGGCCGAGATGATGGAGACTACGCATACCAGCATCATGATGGTGATAATGAGCACGATGTTGCTGTCCAGCAGGTCGAGCCATGAGAAGAGGGCAGGGTTCTTGGCCACCACGGTGGTGAGGGTCAGCTCATAACCCAGTTGCTCCAGCAGCCGCTGGGCGGTCTGGTCGAGGCGGGCGAAATCGTCCACCAGCACCTCATATCCAGCCACTTGGTTCGAGTCCCATCCGTTGAGTCGCTGCACCTGCCGCAGGTCGCCCACCACGTAGTGCTCGTCGAAGTCGGCGAGGTCGGTGTTGTAGATGCCGCATACCTCAAAGGCACGGGCGCGGGCAGCCCCCTCCTGCCAGAAGTAGGCGCGCACCTTGTCGCCTACCTGCAGCCCCAGTTTGTCGCTCACGGTGCGAGAGATGACCACCTCGTTGGAGGGTTTGTCGGCGGGGAACTGGAAGAGGCGTCCCTCGACCAGGTTGGAGGCGAAGAAGGAGGTGTCGAATTCCTCTCCGACGCCTTTCAGGATAATGCCGTGAATCTGGTCGTCGGTCTTGATCATCCCACCTTTGTTGGCGAAGAACTGCACGTGGCGCACCCCGGGGGTGTGGCGGATGCGCTCCACCTCGGGACGGCGGATGTCGACGGGGGTCTCCTCGTAGGTGTTGCCCATGGCGTAACCCTGTACCACGATATGTGAGCCGAAGCCCACGACCTTCTGCCGTATTTCGCCTTGGAAGCCGCGCAGGATGCATACCGCCGTCACCATCACCAGCACTCCGAGGGCGATGCTGTAGGTGGCGATACTCACCAGAGGACCGGAATAGCCTGGGGAATGGGCCGCCGAACCTTTCCGGTCCTTGGGGAGGAAACGCTTGGATATAAATCGTTCGTACTTCACTCTTTAGAAGGCAGTGGCGATGCCGATGAAGTCGTCAGCCTTCAGCGAGGCGCCGCCGATGAGGCCACCGTCGACGTCGGGGTTGGCGAAGAGCTCTTTCGCGTTGGAGGGCTTGCAGCTGCCGCCGTAGAGGATGCTTGTCTCGTCGGCCACGGCTTTGCCGTACTGCTTTTCAATCAGCTGGCGGATGTGGGCGTGCATCTCCTGTGCCTGTTCGGGTGTGGCGGTTTTGCCGGTGCCGATGGCCCAGACGGGCTCGTAGGCGATGATGATGTCGGCGAAGTCGGTGGCACTCAGATGGAAGAGTCCTTCGCGCACTTGCTTCTCCACGACCTCGAACTGCTTGCCGGCTTCGCGCTCTTCCAGCACTTCACCTACGCAGACGATGGGTTTCAGGTGGTGTTTCAGCAGTTGGTTCACCTTGGCGGCTACCAGTTCGTTGGTTTCGTGGTAGTAGGCCCGACGCTCGGAGTGCCCCACGATGCAGAAATCCAGTTCCATGGATTCCAGCATGGCGGCCGACACCTCGCCAGTGTAGGCGCCGCTCTCCTGGTCGCTGACGTTCTGTGCGCCCACCAGGAAGTAGGAGTCGTCGCTGTAGTCGCTCACCATCTCCAGATAGGGGAAGGGGGGACAGAGGATGATTTGGGTGTTGCGGTCCAATTCGATGGACTCGAGTTTCTCGATGATGTCGCTCACGAGTTCGTCGGCTTCGTTGAAGGTTTTGTTCATCTTCCAGTTGCCGGCTACGATGTGTTTTCTCATGGTGTTTATTGTTTTATTGTTGATTGTTTAATTGTTGA
Source organism: uncultured Bacteroidales bacterium (assembly GCA_905234695.1). Classification (GTDB taxonomy): domain Bacteria; phylum Bacteroidota; class Bacteroidia; order Bacteroidales; family P3; genus Colimorpha. The sequence goes on from CAJOHZ010000018.1 coordinate 8,950, forward strand.
ATCGTTGGGGTTATTTGTTCTCGGCACGCCGTTTCTCGTATCTCTCAAGGAAGGGGAGTATCTGGCTGGTGGGCAGCACTTTGTTCATGATGATGCGGCGGTTCTCGTCCAGGATAATCATTGTCGGGGCCCCGTGGACGTTATAGGCTATCTGGTAGTCGATGTTGACGTTGGGGCCGCCTACGTTGACGAAGGGAAGCTGGTGTTCCCGAACGTAGCGTTTCCATTTCTTCACATCCGCCTCGTAGCCTACGGCATATACCTCGAATATCTTGTTCCCCGTCGCCGAAAGCGAGTCGTAGAGTGTTTTCAGTGTGGCCGTCTGCTCTTGGCAGTGGTGGCAGTCGGGGTCCCAGAACCACAGGATAACATACTTCTGCGGGAAACGGTGCGACGAAATCCAGTCATCGGGATTGGGCGACTGGTTGGTGTCGGCCATGAGCAGTTCCTGTCCCACGGCACCGATAAGCGACTGTTCCAGTTTCTCCACTTCCTGCCGCTTGTAGCGCAGGTCGCCCGGCAGGGCCCAGGGGCATTTGCCGGCGAGGTAGTATTTGCGCACGAGGTGGCACCACACTGCGTCCCAGCCGATATTCTTCGTCGAGCGATAGTAGCGCGGCATGATGAATTCCAGGAAGTAACGCATCATCAGGGTGTCTGCCGGCTGCTGGTTGGCGAGCCGGTCCAACAGAAGGTCTGCATACCGCATAATGGTGTCGGCATCGGCTTGGTAGAGCACCCCGAAGAAGAAGTAATTCATCTTGTTGAATAGGTCAGGAGTGCGCACGAGGGAGTGGTCGGAGAAGTCGACACCGTCCCAGTAGTGCTGGCGGTAGTAGAGGGCTTTGTTCTCCACCTCGTCGGGCACCTCGGGGCCGCGGAACATGGAGACCAGTTGGATAAAACGATACTTCGAGTTTTGCTTTAGGTAATCTCCTTCAAAAGTCTTCATTTCCGTATTCAGCTCTTCCATATCTTTCTCGGCCTGTGCCTTGGTGGCAGGGTCTTTTTTTCGCTTGTCGATGTCGCGGGCGCGGGCTTTGGCGGATTCCAGTTTGTTGAGGTAGGTGTGCATCACCTTGTTGGCCTCGGAGCCTGTGATTTTGTCAACGAGGACCTCGTCGGACGGGGAGAGTTTTATGGTGAAGCGCTGGCTGCCGTCGATGGTGAAATCGATGATGTGGGGTTTCTTATCGCCTTGGGTGAAGAGTGCGTAAATGCCTGTCTCCCACTTGCGGTTTCCCTTGAAGACGGCAACTCTTTTCAAATGTTCCTCTTGGTTCACAACCGTGCTGTCGAGGGGTATCAGCTTGTCTTGGTAATGGTAGCCGATGTAATAGGTGCCGGTGTCGTGCTTGGGCAACTCGAACCGGATTTCGTACTTCTGTCCGTGTGCCGCGGGTGCCAAGAGGGCGACCAGCAGGAGGGGGGTGAGGATTTTCTTCATTGTTTTATCTGTTTTTTACTAGAAGTTCCAGTTGAACTGTGGCTTCTAGTTTGTCTTATTTTTAGGTGATTATCAGTTTCGCTAAAATGGCTATTGTGATGTTGTCCGTAGGGTTTGTGTTGGCGTAGGGAGCCGCGGGCGGTGTGAGCTGGTAGGCGACGCCGAATCCGAGGTCGAGCAGACCCCAGCGAAGCAGTCCATCGAAACCCGTGGCGGGTTCGAAGAGTCCCATATATGGGGCTTGCAGGGGGAGTGCCTCGCGGAGGGCGCGGCCCTGGCTGTCGGCGTTGTGCAGGAGTCCCCACATGGCGTTGATTTGCAGGAAGGGGCGAGGGTGTGTCCACTTCAGGTCCCACAGCGGCAGGGGGGCTGTATAGCGGAGCCACAGGTGGGTGAACACATCGGCCGCCAGGCTGTTGGGACGCACGGTGAGGAAGGTGTGGTTGAAGATATAGGGGGCGTAGGCGGTTCCCGAAAGGTCGAAAATCCGGCTGTAGGGGCTTCCCGCTGTCGCATAGCCTCCTTGGGCGAATATCTGCAAGGGGCTCTTGTCCACGCTGTTGTCGTACTGCAGCAGAGCCCTCATGTAGCCTCGCGGGTCGTCGCCCCGGCGCTGCCCGAGGGTGGTGACGAGGGTCAGGCAGCGATGCCAATCCAGCCGGAGGGCGGCTTCGCTATAGGGGCTTGCGGGGCACGCCTCGTCGGGGAATAGCGTAGGGTAGCGTAGCCCCAGGCTGTCGAAACGATATTCCTCCCAACTCTGCCGCACCCATACGGTTGCCTCCATGCCGTGGGGGAACGCCGCCGCCACGGCCAGTTGCACTCCGCGCACAGCGACGTATCGCGAAGTGAAGTAGCAGCTGTTGTTTTCGGGCGAGAGCACGCTGTAGATTCCGAGTCCGCGGGACGCTGCCTGTTCGAGGTCTTTCCAACCCCGAAGCCGCAGACGGACGTCCGCGCGGCCGGGCAGGCGCAGCTGGGCGCTGCCGCCGTATTTGAATTCGCGGTCCATCGTGCCGTAGGCCCCGTAGGTCTCGAAGCGCCATTGTCCCAAGACAGGCTTTTCGAGCTCCGCACTTTCGTTCGGAATGACCCATGCGAGACCCGTTTCGAAGCGCGCGTGCTCGTAGAGGTTGTAGTTGAAAAGGCGGTCCACATCCCAATACAAGGCCGTTTGGGCGCGGTATGGGGTAATCCTTACGTATTGAGCCTCAGCGGAGATGCAGGGCAGTAGGAGACATACGATGAGCAGGCGTTTAGCGCCAGCGGCGCGGTGCCGCTTGTGCGGGTGGGATATGAGCGATGGGAAAGCGAATAGCACCGCAATTATAGATGAGGGAAGTTGAGATGTGAGATGGGGTAAATAAATAAAAAAAAGCCCGAAATAAAAACACATAATTACCTTATTACCTACCCCGGGGGGCATGCCGAAGGGCTGGGCCGGACCCAAAGGAAGCGCGGGACGTTGGGGGCATAGCGAGGACATGACAAAAGAGGATTTTAGGGTAATGAACGACAGTAACAGGTTTTTATTGTGTGGTTACGGATAAGAAAGTGTAAAACATGCGCAATTCACAGTTCACAATTCACAAAAAAGCCCTGCATTGCTGCAGGGCTCCAACACATAAGATGACAAAAAAGGTTACTTGTTTTCGGGTGGGATTTTATGCACAGAGGCATGCCTGGCAATATAATCGAAATGGAGATACTTTAGTTCCGGTTGTTCCCGGTAGTGGCCGTTTGCGCACGCCGCATTTATGTATGTTCTATAGCCATCTTTCGCGGGCTTTATTTTGCAGATATTCCATACCGAGCCATCTTTTGATCGATTTGCGGCAAATGTCATAGCCTGCGTTTCGTCGTCCGTCAACCACACTTCCGCGATAGGATCGCGCAAAGCGCACCATCGGTAATTGGGGTTTACGGACTCGCGCGCTTTTTTTGCTGTGTTGTAGAGAACATCCTTTAATCCGTGCTGCAGTTTTGGCAGTGTTGAGCATACATTGTTCCGATCCGTGAGTTCTCGGCTTGCCTTATCCAAGTAGATACGGCAGTCCCTTAGTATTACGCTGTTGGATTCTTCATCCTTGCATCCCATTTCGTCAAGGTACTCAATGTAGCAATCCAGCCACTCACTGAGGGTGCGTAATGCTTCCTGTACGTTTTTCGGTCTTTCCATGGTTTTCGTTGCTTATGTGCTGAAAAGGACAATTGGGAATCCAGCCACAGAGGTAGTCATTGGCGCGTTCGCGCTCGGCACCGCAATGAGCGTACTCAAAGTAGTCGGATTCTTCACGGGTTACCCAATGGGCGCAGACACTACACTGCTCCCTTGGGGTTTCCAGGCGTTGGGCAATGCTCCAGCCTTTGCGTGGGTTCCTGTCGTAGTCGTACCTAGAGTTCTGCATTGTCGAAATGTTTTTGAGCCTCGGCCACGGCCATACGCGCCGCGGCGAACATAGCGTAATCATCCAACAAACAACGGTAAAGAGCGACACTAAAAGCGGCAGGGGAGATATCCATTGCTTGCATGTACGTACCATCATTTTGGGGGGTTGGGAGGGTTATCATCATGATGAGATATCCGTCTTGCTGTTTCATTTCGCAATTCTTGATTCTTTCAATCATTTCGGGTTTTAAGTCTTTCATGGGGTCAGTTTTTAGGGTGAATGATAATGTCAATTGAGAGACAAAGCCATCTAAGGACAATTTCGATACGTGGCGAGAAATAGCCGCAGCAGCCCGTAATCATGATTGTGGGCAGTAGATACCAGGTGCCCATATAAATGTCCTGAGGGCGGTCAATGCCGCACGAAACGGCCACTTTTTTATAGTCTTGTTTTTTCATGTTTCGCGTTTGTTTAGTTTTACGATTACAACGGGTTCCATTATGGGCGCACCCCACTCGGGGTTGCCTGTTCCTATGGTGACGTTTTCTATTTTCCACAGCATGGTGGTTTTTGTATAGCCGCGATGGAAACAGATATGCGTGTAGTTAGTAGGAACATTGCCGTGACGACAGGGTTCCCCTGTATGGCGACAACGCTGCGGACAAGATGTAACATAGGCGCAGATACGCGGAATCCATTTCATATCAAAGTACTCTTCGCGCTTGGTGCCGGTGTTGATTTCGTCGTACCATTTACCGATAAGGAAGCGGTGCAGAATGTTCATTTCTTACCTGCCTCCCCGCCTGCAAGTTTCAATCCTTCAAAGGTATATTGCATCCATCCATTCCCGATAGTTATCTCTATGTTTACTGAGTCATCCGGGTTGCCTATGTAATGCCTGATCATTTTTTGGGATTGCAATAGGTCATCAAAACGCACAACGCCCCATCGGAAGTAAACAAGCAACACATGGCGACCATCGCGCACTTCCCAACCATAGCTGTCATGGTCAAGTATTATATTTTTGCTCCTTAACGAGCCAATAATTAAACCTGCTAAAAAGTCCTTGGTCATCATTGCTGGCCTCCTTCGGGTTGTTCGGGTTCGACATCGGATTTTTGCTCGGAGACGACATATGAGGACAGCGGGTTGCCGTTTTTGTCGAGCGCAACCATGGGGCGCACGCCATAGCCGCTGACTTGGTTAATCCACTTATCGTCGTAGGGGCGAGCGGTAATGCTGTAGGTAACTTCAACCAGCATATCGCGCTTGAGTTTTTTGAGGGTTTCGATACGACGCTCTCCGAAGAATTCGGGAGCAAAGCAGTTGTCGGAATCGGTGTAGCGGAAAACGATGATCTGCTTTAACCAAGTCTGATCAGAAATGGCAGACTTAATTTCCTCAACGGGGAGGATTTCATGAACAATGGCAATCTGTTTCATGGATTAGTTTTTTTAATTGGTTAATAATAAAAGGGTTTGGTTGTTACTTTCTGTTGGAGTGTTTTTTGTCGGGGGTCACGGTCTCGTTGCACTTGGTAAATACTTTTGTGCCTTCAACATCGCGGTCTTTGACGATGCCCGCGAGCCTCCAGTGATAGACGATGTTCCGCCATGGAGTGTTAACATCGCGTTCTTTGAGAATGTTTTCGAGTTCGACGCGCGTGAAACTATTGGGCAATTCGTTGTAAATATCTTCCCAGCGTGTGGTGTTAGAGGAATAAGAATTGATTTTGAAACGGAGCAGGTGCTGTGTAAGCATGGCGTTTGCAACGTAGATTGCGAATTCGATAGTATTTTTCCGTATGGTGGGCGTGTTCTTTTCGCCCCACAGGAAAAAGGCCAGCATGGCAGCGCGGAAACCCACGACAGCGGCACGGCGGCAGAATATGTCGCGGGTGCGGTCGTTCTCTTTGACGGCTTGTGCCTGTTGCGCCACAATCCAATCTTCCAACGCTTGATTTACAAAGTCTATCTTAACTATGTGTTCGGGCTGCACATCGTCACCTTGAATGGTGATTTCATTGAGCCGGGTAAGGTTGATATCCACAATACCCTTTTGCTTGCTGTCGAATTCCTTCCAGACGGGCATTTTCTTTCCGAATTGGTCCGGTAAGACTACGAACAGCACACGGGACACAAGGCCATCTTCCACGTCGGGGTAGAAGCGGCGCATGGCTCTAGGCGTTCCCGAATAAAGACAGTTGTAGAAGAGGCGAACGTTGCCCGAAAAAGAGCTGTCGGAGGCATAATCCTGTCCGTAGAGGTCGTTGTCGAATGCCATACGCAACGCATCGGACAGGGAAGAGAAACCACGCTTAAACGCCTTGTGAACGGTGTCGAGTTCCGGTGCAAAAGCGAAAAGGTGCAGGCCGTGTGCATCCGACATTCGCATTAACATCTTTGTGATTGACATTGTGGCGGGGACGTATCGAATAAGGGATTGCGGCCTAGCACCTAAAATTTCCTCTTTGTTATCTGGAGTAATCTTGATATTTAGCACTTTCATTTCCTGCATTTTGGATTGGTATTCGCGTTCCTTTTCGCGCTCCAACTCGTCGTGCTCAATCACCTGCCCAAGTTCGTACTCAACGAGCCTACCGAGGAACGATTTGCCCGAAGCCTGCGGTGCTTCAAGAGAAACTTGGAAAGACGGGGAATGCAACTTTCCGTCAAGGTAACGCGCGCGGAGCCTGGAGCCAAGGGTGCCGAGGATGGGCAGCTGTGCCAGGACAACGGCATCCTTGAAATCGTGCGGAGCGATTTCGTGGAACTGGCGGAACACAGGAGGCAGTGAAGGCATGGATTTTGACTTGGTGGAAAGTTCCGGCATAGATTCATCTTCTGGCGTTCCCAGCAGGGTGCGGCGTACTTGGATTGAGTCGATGACGGCCTGCATGTCGTTGGGAATACGGCTAGCGCGGGTAGAAGAAAGCGCGTTGTTGATGATAGTCCGAATTTCCAACGGTGGCAGGCCGTAGGCGGGCATCACACGCACCATGGTGGCAGCGCTAAAGTCGGTGATATAGCGCAGGCGGGTAGCGAGTTGATACAACTTGGTGTTACGGTCACCCTCAACAGGTTCGCCACCGTTACGGTCAAACCACTCCTTGATGATTTCGGTATAGGGTATGCCCTTGTAGGAAGAATCGCCGCCGAAAAGCCCCTCCCGTTGGTCGACACCATCTTGGGCGTTTTCTTTCAGTAATGCGGCAGGTGCGACAACATGGGCACCTTCGAGACTGAGCATTTCTTCCATTTCGGCATTTACCTGTACTGGGTTTGCGCCGCCTGCATAGACTGTGCCCGGGGCGGGTTCCTCGGTGAATATAGAGTTGTCAAGGTAATAGAAGTAGTCGAAATGGACCAAGTAGGAGCAACGCGCCCAATCCTTGCAGGCCTCGTCAAACTCATCAACGCCTATTTCCTTGGCGAGCCATTTTTGGCACTCGGCAATGGAGGTGAACTCGGGGCGGCAACGAGCGACAACGCGCAGTCCTTTCGTTGAGGGGGTTTTGGCGACAAAGACAATACCGAGTTCCTTGACGCGGCCGCAGAACGATGTGTAAATCTTATAGGGGTTCTCTACATGGTCGATGTCGAGCATGAAGAGCCCTGATGGCTGTGCCTCGGTATTAACTCGGCGGCCGGGGAAATACGCTTGCCAAGTGATAACGGGGAGTTTGTTTTTGAGTTTTGCCCGCTTTTCTTTGTCGGGTTCTTTGGCGATATCGGCCAAGAGTTTTTTCACCCACTCAGCGGAAGTTGCGTCGTTGAAGAAATCTGCGGTACACTCGGTGCCCAGTGGTGAGCGTGTAGAATGGAAGATTGAAAATTTCATAATGGTTTGTATTTTACGGATTTGTTACTTAAGAGGTATTTTCTTCATTTCGTAATAGAAGCCGTCGCACTTATCGCCAATAATGTTACATAGTCCGTGTTGCTCGCGGAAGCAACATTTGTTGCACTGGAGGCGGCCGTTGGCGTGTTTATTCACGGGTGTCTTCTTCACCCGTGCCTGCAGCACATACGTTTCCGTGTCTGGGCACATATAACAGGCAACAGCACTGAATTGTAATAAGTTCATGAGATTACGTAAATATAGTTGTCAAGGGAGCATTTAATGTGCTTGCAGGCGCTGGTGTTGAAGAGAATGCAATAAGCACAACTAATTAGCGGAAGGCGTTCGGTTTTCGTAATGGGCAGCGCGACAATGGCCGACCTTCCGACTGGGATAGCCAAGAGCTGGTCAACAAGTACCGCCAACGGGTCCTCAATGATGGTGTTATTCTTCATCTTTGTAGTCCTGCGCTGCTTTGACGAGGCCTCGCACCTCATTAATAAGAGATTCCTTGATGTACTTTTCGCCAGCTGTAAAGACTACATTGATAGAGAAATCGCCGTTGGCGCGTTTCCTCAACGAAGCGTGAGACGAAGCAAGGACCAGTTTGGATCTCTTGACCCGCGGTGGATTTTCGACGAAGGCGAAACGGTCTTGTTCGCCAGTGTAGAGCGCCTTGCCGCACATCACACGGCCATTGATTTGCTCGCGGGTTGCGAACACCTCCACATCTGTAGGTGGTAGTTGCTTGAAAATCTTTTCGTTTTCCATGGTTTGTTTGTATTGAAATTTGCCAGCAAAGTTACGGACAAGAAAAAGCAAAACGGCTCAGTGTCACATTTTCGAGGGTTACACTGCTAAAAACCAATAGAAAACGAAAACAAAGTGTCACATGTGAGCGGCGGGGGGGGGTAGTGTGTTTTCGTGGCCTCCGTACCACCCACGGAATAAAAGAGTTACAACGTGGAGTGTGTGATTTTTGCAACGAAACGTTAAAAGGAGTGTTAAAAAGTCGGACAAGGTACGGAGACATCACGGAGACATCACGGAGACGCTACGGTGTGTGTGTGAATTGTGAATAGTGAATCGCGATGCAAATGCACGCGATTTCGCGCGTGAATTTTATTAATAAAGCATTTAGTTATATCAATAATTCATTATTAAAAAACACAAAATCAACTCGAAAAACAATGCAATTCACGCTTCACAATTCACAATTTTTTTTCAGCAACCAGTGTTGAATGTAAAAAAATTTGTATATTTGCACATTCGAATGCGCAATTTATTAACAGAAATATGAACACACAAAACACTCATTTACAAGCAAATCGGGGGGGGGGTTGATTTCGTGCTGATTGCAGAATTGGAAAAATACTGCAAAACACGCTTCGCAAGTACAATCGCAGACGCAGGAAAGGAGGTACGCCCAGTTTTTGTTTATTGTTTGGCGCAGACGGGCGTAAACAGAACGTTCGCCGCCGCCCGCCTCGGGGTTTCACGGTGGACATTTTATAGGGAAATATCTAATGGAGAGACGATTACGAGCACAACACGCCGTGGTCGGCGGCTTTATGCCGACGTAATGTTGGTGTTGCGACACGTCAACCTAGGAAAATGTTTGGCAACGCGGAAAAGGCGACTAACTGAAAACTAGTTACATAGTATAGAAAAATGAGACAAAGTCACCGACAGGTGGCTTTTTTTTTATACCTTTGCAAAAAATCCATTAAGCCATGAAAGTCAAATTAACCAAAGAACAAATCAAGAAACTCGCCGAGAATCCCGACACAAAGGTTGAAATCGGCGACCCTTGGTACATCATTGTTGCCAAGGTTATTGTGTATGTTATCGGCCTGCTGTTGGCGGGCTACGGCACGACAGCGGCTGCTGCAACGCTGGTTAACATACTCTAATCCTTCGACCCATTAAACACCTAATTATTAACCTAAAAAACTAAAACAATGGCAAGACAAACTTCAACCATTACCGTTACCGGCAAACTCGGCAACATGGTGGGTGCCAAAGGTTACGACGGAAAGTACAATGCGTTCCATTACGTGCCTGGCGATGAGCGCAGCAACCCCAAGACTACCGAGCAGGTGTACCAGCGTTCGAAACTGGCACTAGCCGCGAAGGTGGCCGGAATGCTGGGCATTCTCGGTAACCAAGTTCTCGTTGCAAACGGCATGCGGCCTAATCGCCGCGGTGCGTTGGTTCGCAACATTATGCAGTACATAGACGATGCCGTGGGTGGTCCCGCCCTCGGAACTCGTCTTCCTCTCGTTCGCTCTCCTCGGGCGAAAGTGGAAATTACGGACCGCGCTTTTGCTGTCCTCCCTGCTGCACCCGACAGGTCAGGTAACATCAGTTACAACTTCACGGGTAACGCGCTTCGCGGTACTGCCGTGCGCTATCTCGTGTCGTTCATGATTTACGACCCGACGCTGGACCAGTGGATTTACACCTGCGAGGTGCAGACCACGCCCGCCAAGGTGTACAACTACGTTGACGAGAGCATGAACGGTCACGAGGTTTTCTGCTACGCCTATGTGCTGGCAGTCACCACCGACCCGACCACGCTCGGGTCAGAGGGTATTATGGGACCGCTCACAGGTACCGAGGAAGGCTTCAACATCGCCGTGGATTCGCAGGGCGTTCTCTACGGCAAGAACATCGCCTTCTCGCAGATTGACACTTGCGTGCAGCGAGTGTCGATTCTCGCATCCTAGCCCTAATGCTGAAACCTAAGGGGGGCGGGGCACAGTTCCCGCCCTTTAACCATTAACACACCTATTCACCAAAAAAATCAAGAATCATGGGAAAGATTACTTCAACCATTGAAGCCCAAGGCAAAGTCGGCAACGTTGTCGGCATGAAAGGAAAAGACGGCCGCGTCTACCTGAGAAAACACCAGTACAGCCCGCGCAATGCGCGTACCGCTGGACAAATGAATCGCCGCGTGGCGTGGGACAACCTCGTTGCGCTGTGGAAGACCCTTAGCGGCAAGGGCGTTTGCGCTTTCGAGAACAAGCGTAGTAACCAGACCGATTTCAACGCGTTTATGTCGGCGAATGCCGATGTGAATCCCGTGTACCTCACCCGCAAGGAGGCTCGCATGGGTGTGTGTATCGTTAGCCCCGCCATCATAACGCTGGGTTCTCTGCCCACTATCGCGGTGACTGGTGCGGCAGGTGCAGCCAAGCGCACCGACATCGTGCTGCCCAACGGCTTTATCGTTAACCGCAGCACCACCGTCAAGGTGTTCAGCGAGACCATCATCGACAACAACAACGGCCGCTTCAAGGAAGGCGACCAGCTGGCCTGCTTGGTGTTCAAACAGAACACTACAGACGCCAGCCGTCCTGTTGTCGAGTTCGAGGCCTACCGCATCACGCTTGACACGACCGAGAACGGCGTGCGCGTGTCGGATAAGGTAGACGTTGATTACTTCAGCGCCAACAGCGAGCGCCTCGGCGCTGCTGCTGCCGTGGAGGGCGGTATCGTGTGGATTCACAGCCGCGTCATTGACGGAAAGACGCTCGTTTCGTCGCAGCAGATTATGGTGGACAACGCGACGCTGGCCACCTATCAGACTGCTCTCAAGCGGGCGCAGGCCGTTCTGTCTTACGGCGGTGTGCGTGACCGCTTCCTCACTCCCGAGAGCATTTTGGCCGAGAGTGAGCCCGACCCCGGTCCCGAGCCTCCGACTCCCACGACTGACGTGACCCTCACGCTGACCGCTTCTCCTTCGGGTTCGTGTGCGTTCACGGTTAACGACTCCGCATACGCTGGCCCCGTGACGGTCGCCAGCGGCACGACCGTGACCCTTGTGGCAACGGCCAATTCCGGCTACACCTTCGACCGCTGGAGCGACAACGTGCGCGAAAGCGAGCGCGAGATAACGCTCGTCGAGGACACCGCGCTGACTGCTTCTTTCAGCGAAGACTAGTCATACTTCCATAGGGTATTGTTTGTGGACAGACCCCCTGTAGTGATGCAGGGGGTTTGTTTTTGCATTGTTGTGAATTGTGAACTGTGAATTGCGAATGTTTTGGAGGGTTGATATTAATGGCGGCTACCGCCCTGCATTTGGAGCGCATGCGACTAGACGGCACGCGCCCAATTCGGGCTTTTTTTTATTTTATTTTACGAAGGTGGGGTGGAGCTACGCATGGGACGGGGATAGAATTCGCAAATGCAAAAGTACGAAAAAATGTCGATTTGGTGAAAATATTTTTTCGGAGGCGGATTTTTGGGAGCAGGGAGTGGTGGGGGAGTGAGGCGTGATGCGGGAGGGCACGGAGGTTTCTAAGGGAAAACTTTTGGGTGCGGAACCTTGGTGTTTCAGGAAAAATTCGTATCTTTGCAATTTGCTAGTTGTTGCATTGTAAAGAAAAAATATATATAAATAACAAATACAGAATACAATGAAGTACGATCTCATCGTTATTGGAAGCGGTCCTGGAGGATATGTGGCCGCAGTGAAGGCTTCGCAGCTGGGTATGAAAACCGCGGTGGTGGAGCGAGAAAATCTTGGGGGCATCTGCCTGAACTGGGGATGCATTCCGACGAAGGCGTTGCTGAAGAGCGCGCAGGTGTATAACTATATGTCGCATGCGGCTGGTTACGGTGTGCAGAGCGGGGTGCCGGAGGCGGATTTGACGGCGATGGTGGCGCGTTCGCGCGGTGTGGCGGAGACCATGAGCAAGGGAGTGCAGTTCCTGCTGAAGAAGAATAGCGTGGATGTGATTATGGGCACGGGGCGTGTGCTGCCTGGCAGGAAGGTGGCCGTGACGGATGGCGAGGGCAATGTTGCGGAGTATGAGGCGGACCACATTGTCATTGCGACGGGTGCGCGGAGCAAGGTGATGCCTGCGATGCCGCAGGACGGGAAGCATATCATTGGCTACCGTGAGGCGATGACGTTGCCGTTCAAGCCCCAGAGGATGGTGGTGTGCGGCAGCGGCGCCATCGGGAGCGAGTTTGCTTTCTTTTACCAGAGTATCGGCGTGGAGGTGACGCTGGTGGAGTTTATGCCGCAGATTCTGCCCAACGAGGATGAAGACACGGCGGCACAGGTGAGCCGGAGTTTCCGCAAGATGGGGATGAAGGTGATGGTGCAGTCGAGTGTGGAGAGGGTGGATATCGACCAGGCTATGCCTGGAGATAATAATGCTGGCGCGCAGGCTATGCCTGGAGATAATAATGCTGGCGCGCAGGGTATGTCTGGAGATGGTGGTGCCGGCGGGGTTTGCCACGTGACCATCAAGGATATGAAGCGTGGGACGGAGACGGTGGTGGATTGCGACGTGGTGCTGAGCGCCGTGGGCGTGGTGACGAACCTCGAAGGGCTGGGCCTGGAGGAGACGGGCATTGCGTTTGAGCGGGGCAAGATTGCGGTGGATGATTACTACAGGACGAGTGTGCCGGGGTATTACGCCATCGGCGACGTGGTGCACGGGCCGGCGCTGGCGCATGTGGCGAGCGCGGAGGCGGTGTGCTGTGTGGAGGCGATTGCGGGACACGAGCCCAAGAGGGTCAATTACAATAATATTCCGGGTTGCACGTATACGACGCCGGAGGTGGCCAGCGTGGGTCTGACGGAGAAGAGGGCTTTGGAGGCGGGCAAGGAGATTTGTGTGGGCAAGTTTTTCTTCAAGGCCAGCGGCAAGGCCACGGCGGCGGGCAACACGGACGGTTTCGTCAAGATGGTCATCGACAAGCAGACGGATGAGATAGTGGGTTGCCACATGTGCGGCGACAATGTGACGGAGATGATAGCCTCGATTGTGGTGGCGAGGGAGAACGGCCTGACGGCGCGAGAGGTGGCGGGGGCGATTCATCCGCACCCGACGATGAGCGAGGCTGTGATGGAGGCGATAGAGGCAGCCTACGGCTGTGCCATTCACGGATAATGAACAAGAGAATAAGACGTTATGAATATATTGCCTAAAAGACCGCTGAGAGTGGCGGACCGGCTGTGGGTGTTGATGTCGAATTATTATATGCCCACGACGTTCGGGATCCGCGGGAGGTACACGACGACGTACCGCAGCGGGACGTATGTGGAGACGGGGACTCCGGGGACGGGGTTCTACGCCCGCACGACGAGCAGCCACCAGTACAGTTATTACCTGAAGCGGCAGAACCGGAACCTGGCGCCGAACTACCTGCGGCTGCTGACGGGGACGCAGTTTTCGTTCTCGCATGAGATAGCGCGTGCCACGGTGGCGCTGAGGATGTCGGACGACCCTGTGCGGGCGCAGATACTGGAGTCGTATATCAATGTGCTGAATATGGCGAAGGAGGTGGAGCGGTGCGAGCGCATTATCCGCGCAATCAAGGATAAGTCGCATTTCCACCGACACCACCTGACGAAGTACCAGACGAGCGTGCTGACATCGTATAAGTCGCGCGTGGCGTCGCTGGCGCACGATGTGCGTCAGGTGCAGCTGTATGTTCCCAATTTCTGCTCGAAGGAGGAATACGAGGCGTTCCGGGATGTGACTGTGGCTTTCAGCCATGCGGCGGGGAGCCACCGCATCTGGAGTGCCGGCAACTACGGGATGTTCAAGCTGGTGTTTTTCGATATGGGGATTTTCAACTACATCCAGTCGGACTATATGACACCCGTGATGAGGGACGAGGCGGGGGTGTCGTACTACCTCTTCCCGCGGTTCGTGATTCGAGCCCGCCGCGCGACGGATTTCGACATTGTGCCCCTATCGGGGTTGACGTTCACCTATCGCGAGGTGCCGTACGACAAGGTTTCGTCGATGCTAGACCACGGCACGACGCGCCGCCACCATCGTCACCACAGTGTGCATGCCGACTACGACTCGTTCGGCAGCGGCCTGTTTGTGGACGACCAGGGGGGCGCGGTGCATGAGCTCTCGGCAGAAGAGAACGTGCATGTGCGCATCCTGGGCGAGCTGACGATTCCCGAGCTGAACCTGCGGTTCTACACGCAGGGGCACGCGGAGATGCGCAAGTTTGTGGAGACGGTGAGCGAATACAAGAAAGCCCATGTCGGATAAGAAGAGATATACCTACCGTTTCAACCCGCAGACCCTCTCGTATGAGAAGGTCGAGGTGACTATGCGTGACCGGTGGAAACGGATCTCTTCGACACTCTTGATCGGCCTCGGGACTGGGGTGGTGCTGGCCGTGCTGGCCTTCGCCTTCATCGACTCGCCCAAAGAGGCCATGCTGAAACGAGAAATCAACCAGTACAAGCATCAGCTCAGGGTGCTGAACGACAGAGTGAACCGCGATTCGGAGGTGTTGGCGGACCTGGAGAGCCGCGACAGTGCGGTGTATCGCACCATCTTCGAGGCGGAGCCGGTGGGTGCCGACAAGCGGGTGCCTGCATACCTCTCGTATGAGGAGTTGCAGGGTTTTGACTGCAGCGAGGAGATAGAGCAGGCCACGCGCCGAATCGACACGCTGACGCAGCGGCTGTATGTGCAGTCGCTCTCGCTGGACGAGCTGTACAAGATGGCTGGGTCCAAGCAGCAGCGAATGGCGGCGATGCCTGCCATCATGCCTGTGGCGAAGAACCGGTGCAAGATTGTGTCGGGATTCGGGATGCGCTACCACCCGATATTGCGTCACCGCCGTATGCATACGGGCATAGACCTCTCGGCCCACCAGGGGACGCCGGTCTACGCCACCGCCGACGGGGTTGTGACGGTCTCGGGGCGTTCGACGGGTTTCAGCGGCTATGGTATCTGCGTGGTGGTGAACCACGGTTTCGGGTTCCAGACGCTTTACGCCCACCTCTCCGGCACGAAGGTGAAAAACGGGCAGAAGGTGAAGCGTGGCGAGCTGATAGGCTATGTGGGCCGTACCGGCTTGGCGCAGGGCAGCCACCTGCACTATGAAGTCATCCAGAACGGCAACCGAGTGAACCCCGTATATTTCTTCTTCAACGACCTCACGCCCTCCGAATACGAGGATGTTATCGAGGCCGCCAACCAGGAAACCCAATGTCTCAGTTAAGCCCGCAACCCTTGCGGGGCAGTAGCAACGAACCCATCCAATGACCATCAGCATAGACGACAACGCAGGATTCTGTTTCGGAGTGGTGAAAGCCATCGGAACCGCCGAGGAGGAGCTCTCGCACGGGGGTACGCTCCACTGCCTGGGCGACATTGTGCACAACAATGCCGAGGTCACCCGTCTCCGCGCCAAGGGGCTGCAGATTACCGACCATAGCGGCCTGGCGGCGTTGCAGGGGCAGAAGGTGCTTATCCGCGCCCATGGCGAGCCGCCCGAGACTTACGAGCAGGCCCGTCGGCTGGGCATCCGCCTCATCGATGCCACGTGTCCCATCGTGTTGGCTCTGCAGCAGCGTGTCCGCAAGGGTTATGAAGAGATGCGGGCGCTCGACCCCCCGGGCCAGGTGGTTATCTTCGGCCGACCGGGGCACGCCGAGGTGATAGGCCTGTGCGGACAGACCGACAACACCGCCGTGGTGGTGCCCGGTGTGCGGGCGGACAACCTTGTTGACTATACCCGTCCGATACGGCTGTACTCGCAGACCACGAAGAGCCGCGAAGAGTACCATCAGCTGGTGGAGAATATACGAGCTGCCACAGCGGCTGTGGGAATGACGGATTTCATAGAATACGACACGATATGCAACCGGGTGGCCAACCGCGCCGTGCAGCTGGAAGCCTTTGCGCAGAGTGTGGACATGGTGCTGTTTGTCAGTGGTAAAGGCAGTTCCAATGGCCATTATCTTTATGAATACTGTAAGCATGTCCAGCCCCGTACCTACCTCCTTTCCGATGTGGGCGAACTCGATTCGCGTTGGTTGGAAGGGGTGGAGCGCGTCGGCATCACCGGTGCCACCAGCACCCCCCGCTGGCTGATGGAATCCATTGCCCAGAAACTGGCGGAAACCAGACCTGATAAAAACTAAAAACTTAAAACTGAAACATTCCATGCACCTCTCCACCCTCAAGCTCACGAACTTCAAGACCTATGCCGACCTCGACGTGGACTTCTGCTCCAACGTCAACTGCCTGGTGGGCAATAACGGGGTGGGGAAGACCAACCTGCTGGATGCCGTCTACTACCTCTCTTTCTGCAAGAGCTACTTCAACGCCGTCGACACCCAGAACATCCGTCAGGGCGAGGAGTTCTTTGCCATCCACGGGCAGTATGGTGCCGAAGGCGAACAGGTCCAGGTGTCCTGTGTGGTGCGCAAGAACCAGCCCAAGCAGATGAAGTGGTGCAAGAAAGTGTGCAAGACCTTCAGCGAGCATATAGGCCGCATTCCGCTGGTTATCATCTCGCCCGTCGACCAGCAGTTGATTCTCGGTGGCAGTGAGGTTCGTCGCAAATTCATCGACGGCGTTATCTCGCAGACCGACAAAGGCTATCTGGACCATCTGCTGCAATACCAGAAGGCCCTCGACCAGCGCAACCGGTTGCTGAAACAGTTCTACGACGACCGCCAGTGGGACGAGGGAGCTATCGGTGTCTGGGACGACCAACTGGTCCGCCACGGGCAGGTGCTCTATGACGGCCGACGCTCGTTCCTGCGCGACTTTCTGCCCCTCTTTGCCGAGTATTTCGGCTGGATTGCGGGCAGCGCCGAGGAGGCCCGCGTGGAATACCTCACCCATGCCGACACCCCCCTGCAGCAGCAGCTGACGGATGCCCGTTCTACCGACAAATACGCCCTCTATACCACCGTCGGTCCCCACAAGGACGACCTCGAATTTGCCATCGGTGCCTTCTCCGTCAAGAAATTCGGCTCCCAAGGACAGCAGAAAACCTTCATGATGGCGCTGAAACTGGCGCAGTTCGAATACATCTACCGCCGTTGTGGGGTGAAGCCCATCCTGTTGCTGGACGATATCTTTGACAAACTTGATATGTTGCGTGTCACGCAGTTGATCCAACTCGTCGGCAGCGACCGCTTCGGGCAGGTATTCCTCACCGACACCCAGCCCGGCCGTGTGGAGCAGGTCTTCGAGCAAATCCCGCAGGTCGAACACCGCATTTTCACCGTCACCCCCGGGAAATTGGGAATTGAAAATTGAGAATTATTACGCATCACTAACATGTACAGCAACGAACATACCCTGCAGGACCTCCTCAAGAAAGCCTACCGCTCTCTCGATATGGACGGCACCGTCGACGTGATGGAGGTGCGCAACGCCTATCACAAAGTCGTTGGCGACCTCATCAGTCGGCTTACCTGGTCTGTGCGTTATGATGCCGGAGTCCTCACCGTCGCCCTCGCCTCCGCGGCCCTCCGTCAGGAACTCACTTTCCGCAAGGAAGGTCTGGCCGCCCGCATCAACGAGGTGCTGGGTCGTCCTGTCGTCAAATCCATCCGATTCGTATAACCCTTATACTCTATGACCATGCTGCTCAAAGCCCTCAACATGATACGCCTCTGCCACCGCCGCTCTTTCTGGCTGCGGGTGCTGTTCGTCGTGCTGCAGAGCCTGCTGCCGCTGGCCAACCTCTACATCCTCAAACTGCTTGTCGACACCGTCACCGGCGCCTCTGTGCCCGATATTCTCGGGGCGGCCCCCCGCGTGGAAACCCTCTTGGCGCTTTTCTGTGGCATATTCCTCCTCAACCGCGTCCTCTCCATTCTCAGCGGTCTCAACAATGACATTCTTACCCAGCGGCTTATCGACTACCTCAGCGACCGTATGCAGCGCCAGTCCGCGCGCCTCGATATGGCCTATTTCGACAACCCCGCCTATCACGACACCTACCATCGCGCCCAGCAGGAAGCCTCCTTCCGACCCTTGCAGGTCCTCTCCAGCTTCACCGGCCTCTTCGGCTCCCTTCTCTCCATTGCCGGTATCGTGGTGCTGCTTTCCACCGCCTCGTGGTGGATTATCGTGGTGATGGTGGTGGCCGTGATTCCATCGTTTGTGGTGCGGCTTGTCAAATCAAGGAAAATCTATGCCTTCCGGCGCGAAAATACACAGACCTACCGCCGCACAGCCTACTATTCCGCCCTCCTCGGCGGGCGCGACTTCGCCAAGGAAATCCGCATCTTCGGCCTTGCGCCATTCTTCCGTCGCCGCTTTGTCCAGACCCGCCGCCGCCTCGTCGGCGAGATGCTCCGCATCTCGCGCCGCCTCGCCGCCTACGACACCCTCTGCGCCGTTGTCGAAACCGCCGCCCTCTTCTTTGTTACCCTCTTCTTGATTCAGAGCACCTCGTCGGGGGCCATCACCGTGGGTTCCTTCGTCATGCTTTTCGAAGCTTTCCGCCGTGGGCAGAGTCATCTCTCCACCCTTGTCGGAAGTGTCAACGGCCTTTACGACAACCGCCTCTTCCTCTCCAATCTTTTTGAGTTTCTGGAATTGGAGCCCCGCATCCTCTCGCCCGCCGACCCCGTGCCATTCCCGCAGAAGGTGGAGAGTGTTGAATTTCGCGATATCACCTTCCGCTACCCCGATATGGACCGCGACGTCCTGAGCCACTATTCCCTCACCGCCCGTGCCGGCCACATCACCCGCATCGAAGGCGAGAACGGCTTCGGCAAGACCACACTCGTCAAGCTCCTCCTGCGGCTCTACGACCCCGACCAGGGCGCCGTCCTCGTCAACGGTGTCGACATCCGACGCTACGACCTCCGCCAGCTGCGCCACGGCATCGGCGTTATCTTCCAGGACTATGTCCGCTACTACTGCACCGTGGCGGAAAACATCGCTTTCGGCGATATCTACGGGAAATCGGACGGCCAGGCATGCGGACAATTGGATTCACAGAACATCCGCCGTGCCGCCGAACTCGCTGGCGCCGACCCCTTCATCGGTCAACTCCCCGACGGTTACGCCACCCCGCTGGGTCGCCTCTTCGACAACGGCCAAGAACTCAGCATGGGCCAGTGGCAACGCATAGCCCTCGCACGCCAACTCTACTCCGACGCCCCCATCCTCGTCTTCGACGAACCCACCGCCTGGCTGGACAACCCCTCCCGCCAGCACCTTCTCGAAACACTCGAGACCCTTCGCTCTGAGCAAAAACTCATCCTCCTCATAAAACACCTCTAACCAAACCCTACAGCATCATGAACATCACCATCGAACCCTACAGCCCCAAAGAGCAACCCCGCTCCACTGTCCTCCTCTATGGCACAGAGGTCGCCGCCCGTTACATCCCCCTCGGCAGGAAAGAAGCCCTCTACCTCCAGCAGCGCCGTCAGGCCGAACCCGACTGCATCCTTTCCTTCGACCGGCTTCCATATCGGCTTTATATCGTCAACTTTGACAGCGACAAAGTCTCTCCCGACTGCCAGGAACACCTCCGCCGCTCCGCTGCCAAACTTCTCGAACGTCTTCGTGCCGACAAGCAGGACCAAATCACCCTCACCGGTATCGGCATTATCCCGGAGGAGATGATGGCCTTCCTCGAAGGCCTCGAACTCGCCGACTACACCTTCGACCGCTACAAAACCACTGCCCCCGACCACCTCGACAAAATCTTCCTCGACGCCAATTATGTCTCTGCCGACGAGCTCCATCGCAACCAGCGCCTCTGGAACCGTATCCATTGGTGCCGCGAATGGGTCAACCTCCCTGTCGCTGACCTCAACGCCGACGAGTTTGCCTCTGAAATCGCCGACATTGCCCACGACCTCCACATCGACTGCATGGTCATGGACAAAAAAATGATACAATCCCTCCGCATGGGCGGTATCGTCGCCGTCAACAAGGGCAGCGTCGACGAGCCCCGCTTCGTCATCCTTGACTACCGCCCCGCCAACGCCATCAATACCAAGCCCGTCGCACTCGTCGGCAAAGGCATCATGTACGACACCGGTGGCCTCAACATCAAGCCCGAGGACTACATGCAGGAAATGAAATCCGACATGGCCGGCGCCGCCACTATGGCTTCGGTCCTTTTCGCCGCCGCCGAGAACCAACTCCCCGTCCGCATCATGGCCTTCCTCCCGCTTACTGACAACCGCCCCGGCAACAACGCCTACGCACCTGACGATATCCTCACCATGTACGACGGCACCACCGTTGAAATCGTCAACACCGACGCCGAGGGCCGCCTCATTCTCGCCGATGCCATTGCCTACGCCGTGGCCAACTACGACCCGGAACTCCTCATTGACGCCGCCACACTCACCGGTGCCGCCGTCCGCGCCATCTCCACCTTCGGCATCGCCGCCATCCAGCAAAACGCCGAAAATCCATTCCAACTCCTCAAAATCGTTGGCAACCAAGTCCACGAACGCATCGCTGAATTCCCCTTCTGGGACGACTACGATGAACTCATCAAATCCGAGATGGCCGACATCAAGAACTGCGGCATCCCTCAGGCCGGCACCATCACCGCCGGCAAATTCCTCGCCCACTTTGCCAAGCAAACGCCCTACATCCACCTCGACATCGCAGGCGTCGCCTACTTCTCAAAAAAACAGCACTACTACAACGTCGGCGCCTCCGGTTTCGGCATCCGACTCCTCTATGCCTTCCTCCAGACCTACGACATGCTGGACGGCAAACTTGCGCCGAAAAAACGCACCACGAAAAGAATCAAATCTCAAAACAACCAATAACAACACACAACTATGGAAGAAAAGAAAAAATCCAACGGCAACCGTGCCCGTGTCCGACTCGGTATCTCCCAAGGCGATATCAATGGCGTGGGCTATGAGGTGATTTTGAAAACCTTCAGCGACAGCCGCATGTTCGATATATGCACCCCCATCCTCTATGGTTCCACAAAGGTCGCCTCATACCACAAGAACCTCCTCACACGTATGCAGGACCTCCCTTTCAACGCCATCCGTGAGGCCCGCGAAGCCGCCGACCGCCGCTTCAATGTTATCAATCTCACCTCCGACGAAATCAAGATAGACATCGGAAAATCCACAGAGGTGGCCGGTGCACAGTCTCGGCTCTCCCTCGACCGCGTCTGCGAAGACCTCCGTAATGGCGACGTCGACGTCCTGGTGACCGCTCCCATCAACAAACGCAACATCCAGGCTCCGGGATTCGACTTCCCTGGCCATACCGAATACCTCTCGCATCAGTTTGGCTGCAGCAGCCTCATGATGATGGTCTGCGACCGCATCCGTATCGGTATCGTCACCAACCATCTGGCCTTGAAAGACGTCCCCAATGCCATCACCCACAACCTGCTTTTCGACAAACTCATGCTGATGAACGAATCGCTCAAGCGCGACTTCGGTGTCCCGATGCCCAAAATCGCTGTGCTGGCCCTTGACCCACATGCGGGCGACAACGGCGTTATCGGCTCGCAGGATATGTCGGTCGTCAAACCTGTCATCGACGAGGTGCAGGGCAAAGGCGTGCTGGCCTACGGCCCCTATCCCTCTGACGGTTTCTTCGGAAGCAGCGAGTTCAACAAATTCGACGGCGTGCTGGCACTATACCACGACCAAGGACTGATTCCCTTTAAACTGATGTCCTTCACCGAAGGGGTCAACTACACGGCGGGTCTGCCTTATGTCCGCACCTCGCCTGCCCACGGCACCGGCTACGACATCGCCGGCAAGGACAAAGCCAGCGAGCAATCCTTCCGCAGCGCGGTCTACCTGGCCTGCAACATTCTCCGCAACCGCAGGGAATACGACGAACTCACCGCCGATCCCCTGAAATAATTCTCCCACATTTCATCTCCACCACAATGCGCACACTTCTCCTTCTCGACGGCATGGCGATAGTCTACCGCGCCTACTACGCCCTCAGTGGTTCTGGTCGCACCAATTCCAAAGGGATGAACGTCTCGGCGGTGCTGGGTTTCACCACGACCCTCTACGATATGCTGAAGAAGCAGCGTCCCACACATATCGCCGTCGCCTTCGACCTCCATGCTCCCACCTTCCGGCACGAGATGTACCCACAGTACAAAGCCAACCGCGAAGCCACCCCCGAACCCATCCTTGACGGCCTGCCCTACATCCACCGCATCATCGAGGCCTTCCGCATTCCCATCCTCACCTGCGAGGGATATGAAGCCGACGACGTCATCGGCACCGCCTCCCGCTGGGCCGAGCGCCAGGGTTTCGACGAGGTGCTGATGGTCACCCCCGACAAAGACTTCTGCCAGCTGGTGACCGACCGGGTCCATGTTTACCGTTTCGGCCGCATGGGCCGTCCCGACTCGGTGATGGGGGTCGAAGAGGTCAAAGAGTACTTCGGCGTGAGCCGCTGCGAGCAGATAAAAGACCTGCTGGGCCTTTGGGGCGACTCGTCCGACAACATTCCTGGAATTCCCGGAGTGGGGGAGAAGACCGCCAAGAAACTCATCGACCAATTCGGGTCGGTCGAGGAAATGGTGGCCCGTTCGGGCGAAATTAAAAACGACAAAGTGCGCAGTCTCGTGCAGCAGTACGGCGAGCAGGGGCTTTTCAGCAAGCAGCTGGCCACCATTGTGCTGGATGCTCCCGTGACACTCGACGAGGAGGCTTTACGCCTCCATACGCCCGACTATGCAGCCCTGCAGGAACTCTTCTCCGAACTAGAGTTCCGCAATCTCGCCAAACGAATCTACACCGACCTCTCGATCAGTGACCCTGAGGCCGCCCAGCGTTTCATCGCTGCCAAGCCCGTCGTGGCGCCGCAGCCCCTTCGCAAAAGTGCCTCTAAAGCTCCCGTGGTAGAGCAACCCTCCCTGTTCGACCTCCCAGAGGTGGATGCAGAGCGCGCCTCCGAATTGACTCCGATGGCGCAGTTTCCCGACAACGGCGACGTGGCCATCTATGTGGCTGGAGCCTCCATCGTGCTGGCCTTCGATGCTGACCAAGTCTATAACTCTTTGGTGGGCGACATCGACACCGCCCGCCTTCGCACCCTCCTGCAGCAGCCCGGTACCCTCAAGTTGTGTTACGACCTGAAAGCACTGAAATACATCCTCCGGGAACTCGATATTGAGCTGGCAGGCGACATTTTTGACGTGCAGTTGGCCCACTATCTGGTCGACCCCGAAGCCCGCCACAGCCTCGACAGCATCAGCACAGGTCTGATTGGAAGTGCTCCAGCCGATGCTTTGCAGTCGGCCGCGGCCCTCTGGCAGCTCTATCCCTTGCTGGCCGCCCAGCTTTCCGACGTTGGACTCGACAAACTCTATACCGAAGTCGAACTGCCGCTGGTCGATGTGCTCATCGGCATGGAGGAAGAGGGTGTGCGTATCGACGTCGAGGCGCTGAAAGAATACTCCAAGCGGCTTGCCGTGGAGCGCGATGCGTTGGAGCAGGCGATATACACCACTGCGGGTGGCACTTTCAACATCTCGTCGCCCAAGCAGTTGGGTGAAGTACTCTACGACCGCCTCCGGGTCACCGACAAACCGCCCCGCACTGCCACCAAGCAATATTCCACCGCCGAGGACGTGCTGGTCAAACTCAAGGACAAACATCCCGTTATTGGGCAGATACTCGAATACCGCTCCATCAACAAACTTATCGGCACCTATCTCGACTCCTTCCCCAAACTCATCAACCCCGCCACGGGACGCCTGCACACCGTCTACAACCAGACCGTCACTGCCACAGGACGGCTGTCGAGCAGCAACCCCAACCTGCAGAACATCCCCATCCGCACCGAGCGCGGCCGCGAGATACGGCGCGCCTTCGTGGCCCGCAACGACGACTACCTCTTGTTGGCTGCCGACTATTCGCAGATTGAGCTTCGCATTATCGCCTCTGTCTCTGGCGACCGCCACATGATTGAAGCCTTCTCCAACCACTACGACATTCATGCCGCCACCGCCGCGAAGATATACAACCTGCCCATGGACCAGGTGACCAAAGACCTGCGCCGCAACGCCAAGTCGGTTAACTTCGGCATCGTCTACGGTATCAGCGCCTTCGGCCTCAGCGAGCAGCTGGGTATTCCGAGGAAAGAGGCGGCGGCGCTCATCGAAGAATACTTCGCCCAGTACCCCGATATCAAACGCTATATCGACTCCAATATCGCCTTCGCCCACGAGCACGGCTATGCACAGACCCTTCTGGGCCGTCGCCGCTACCTGCCCGATATCAACTCGCGCAACGCCTCGGCCCGCGCCTTTGCCGAACGCAATGCAGTCAACATGCCCGTGCAGGGCACCTCGGCCGACATGATCAAGATTGCCATGATTCGCATCGCCGATGCCTTCCGCAAGGCCCGCCTGCAGTCGCGCATGATTCTGCAGGTTCACGACGAATTGGTGTTCGACTGCTACAAACCCGAGGAGGAACAGGTGCGAACCATTGTCCATGATGCGATGGTCAACGCGCTGCCACTCAATATCCCCATCGAGGTGAGCATCGATGCCGGTCGCGACTGGCTTACCGCCCATTAATTATAAAGCAGGAAATTGAAAACTGAAACTAAAAACTTAAAACTAAAACTTAAAACCAATATGAGAAAAATCATTCCAATCCTCATCGCCCTTGTGGCCTTCATGGGCAGCGTGGCGGCACAGTCGTCCGAGAAACCCGATTTCAAGGCCTCCTGCCCGTCGGGTCAGGTGTTGTACTACAAGATTGTCGATGACGGCGAAGTCCACCTGTGGTTCAACAACGAAGCCCCCGAATTGCTCGGCGGCCATATCACGGTACCCCGCACCGTCAAGTACCAAGGCCGCAAATATGTCGTTAGCGGCGTAGGCGATGGCGCTTTCGCCAACTGTATCCGCATCCAGGGCATAGAACTGCCCACTACCGTGCTTTCCATCGGTAGCAAGGGCTTCTACCGCTGCACCGCCCTCCGCGTGGTGCAGTTGCCCAAGTCGCTCACCACCATCGGAAGCCAGGCCTTCGAAGGGTGCACCTCGTTGATTGACGTGGTGATACCCAATTCGGTGGTTGAACTTGGCGAAGAGGTGTTCAAAGACTGTTCCTCCATCCGCCATTTTGTCCTCTCCCGCGCCCTCACCGAGATTCCCGACGGGGCCTTCCAGGGTTGCTCGTCGGTGACTGACTACATCATCCCCGAACAGGTGACACGTTTCGGCTGCCACGCCTTCGACGGTCACGAAAAACTAGTGTATATGACCTTCCTTGGCTCCGTGCCTCCCGAGCCGGCATGTGGCGAGCCCTTCAGCCGCGAGGTGACCCTCTATGTGGCCTCGCGCCTGTTCGATGCCTACAAGGCCTCGACCGAATGGGGGCAGTATCCCATCAAGGTGTTGTAATTTATAATTAATAACTAAATCCGATGAAAAGAATTCTCACAATTCTGGCCATGCTGCTTGCGACAATGGTCGCGGTGGCGAAGCCTGTAAATGAAGCGGCCGCCCGCAGGGTGGCCCAGACCTGGATGCATGCCATGGGGATGAAAAACCCCGCAGCGCTGCATGACGTCACGCCGCAGACGCCCTTCACGGAGTTTTATGTCTTTGCCGCGGCGGACGGCGGATTCGTCCTCGTGAGTGCCGACGACTGTGTAATTCCCGTGCTGGGCTACAGCACTACGTCGAAATTCGAGACCAAGTCCATCCCCGAGAATGTCCGTGGATGGCTGGACGACTATGAGAAAGAAATCCGTATCCACAAGGATCTGCAGGCCCGCAGGGGTGTTCTAGGTACCTCGTCGGAGGCTCAGGGCGATGTGGTGCGTCAATGGCAGATGTTGCAGCATGGCACCATGCCCCCGATGCCGTTATTGACCTCGGTGAGCCCGCTGATTAGCACCACGTGGAACCAGAGCCCGCTGTATAACAACCTCTGCCCGTTGGACAACAACTCAGGCGACCGTTCAGTGACGGGCTGTGTGGCCACAGGTGCCGACCTTGCAGTCCGCAAGCTGATAGTGAAATAACCTGCCTCTGTGCAGAAACATTTATGATGAGGAGGCTCGGCAAAATGCCGAGCCTCCTCATCTTTTTGTGCTTCTGGTGCGCCTTATGTGGCTTTTATGCGCCTTCTCCGTGCCTTTTACTCTTATCTTACGCATACCCAGCACTTTTCCAGCACTTCTCCCGACATGAGTCGGAGAAGTGTCGGAGATATGTCGGGGAAACGTCGGAGAAGGGCAAAAGGCATATAAGCGTCGCATAAGGACCGCACCGAAGGCGCTCCCTTGTCACCCGGCGGCCAAAATGTTAAAAATTTGCAGGATTGGAAAATTCTTTGTACTTTTGCAAATCGAAAAATAACACAACCATTAACCCCCTAAAACCGTCCTGAAATCGTATTCCCCCTTTTCAAACAATCAAATTTATTAATCAAAATCCTTGCATCATGAAAAAAACAATTTACTTACTTTTGAGGGCATATCGGTTGAAAGACGAACATGTGCCGCTATATTTACACAATGGCAGTTTTGAATTTGTGGAGGTCATGCCTGCGTTAGATGACTATGAAATAACAATCCAATGCGAACAATAAAATTTCAAAAAACATTTATTATGAAAAAGACAATACTTTCTTTGATGATGGTGCTGGCATTCCTGCCAGTGATGGCACAGAACCATATTGATACGATATTTACCTATTTCGACCATTACCAAGGCCGCAGAGACCCGACATTCTATTACTATGGCGGGTTCGACGATTGGTTCAGAATAAGCCGGGCTGCCTATGGCAATACCGATGGCAAGAAACTCGGGGCAGGCACCAATGTGAATTATGTTGCCAAATCAATATTGGCCACATACCGATACATCGACACCTCATTGCGGATTATCGGTGTTGCGGCTGCGATGGATATTAACGTAGAGGGTTCTGGTTACCGTTACTCAGATACTACCATAGCCGGACGAGTGCCGGAGTATCTGCAGCTATACAAACCCACTGCCGATTCTATGATATTGTTGGCACAAGGGTGTTGGAATGATGTGCAGCCCCGGTACCGTTTGCAGATTTTTATCTCGCAACCATACGTAATGCTTTATTATCCATATATTTACGAAGTATATTTTGACAGTGCCATCACTGTCTCGGACTCTTTCTATGTGGCAGGGACTGAATTTAACAATCATGATGATACCAACGATCATGATATGTACGCCCATCCGCAAACACGTTTATGGCAAATTTCTTACGAAGATACTGGCGGACCCTACACATCACCTCACACTATCGAGAGAGCAACTCTGGGAGGGAGAGATACCAATTGGGGAGGCCATCGTGGAGAATTCACCCAACCGCACAGAGGTTCCGCTCTGCTTATCTTTCCGATATTCGACACGACGGGAATCGTGTTGGACATCACGCAGCCCACCCGCCTGGCGGAACAGCACACCACCCTGTATCCCAACCCCGCCACCACGGAGGCATCGCTCTTCTCGGCGTTCCGCATCCACACGGTGGAGGTATATAACGCACAAGGGCAGTGGTGGAGAGCCGCAAGGTGGAAGCCCAGTATGCGCGCCTCAACCTCGCGGCATATCCCAAAGGGATGTACGTAGTGGTGGTGACCACCGCCGCCGGCCGTACAACCAAGAAACTGCTGGTGGAATAGTCCGCTGTTGGGCACCGACAGACGTTGCTGCCCGCCACGGAGGGCACCCGCCTGCAATGACACGTCCTCGCCGCCAAGGTATGCAGGCGGGACTCTTGCGTACCACCCTGCTCTCGGTGCGGCTTTTATGTTCCTTTTTCCTTCCTTCGGCACTTACCCTGCTGTTATTCAACTGTTCACCCACTGTTTTCCTATTCTACGTTGGAGAACAGTTGGAGAACAGTAGGGAAACAGTTGGAGAAATACCGAAGGAACACCGAAAGATCACCGAAGGATCACTGGGACTACTCCCTTGTCACCGGGTGTCCATTTGAGCACGCCCTCGGCAAGGGAGTAATTCCAATGTGGCTCCAATACGCTTTTATTCCTAGTCGGTGATGGAAAAAAGAATCGGGTGCCCTAGGGGGACACCCGATTGATTTTGTGTGTCGGTCGGACACACTTCTGTCAAACCTTGTTGGTTATAGCCCGATAAGATGTTCCGCGTTAAAGTCGTCGCGGACAAATTTCATTCGGCGAGAGCCTATTGCTTTTAGGATATAGCCTATTATGATTAGTATGGGAAAATCAAGTATTAGTATTCTCCAAATATACTCTGGGGCTAATCCTTCCATATAGAAGCGAAGAGTCCCACTCCATAATATGAAGGATGTAATCATTGTACCAATCCATCCTAACCAAGCCATAACCACTCCAATAGTACGTATTCTGCGGGCAGAACGGAATTTCCACATTCTATCTTCCCCAACTAAGGACTGCACTCGTTTGACTCGTATGTTCACTCCGTTGAGGTATAACTCGCCACGCGAGTATTCCATACGCAGTTCCTTCGATGCGGTGGTGGTTTCTGTTGCTGTGTTGAGGCTCTCGTTATCCATGGGTGTGGTGCGTTACAGCGCCATCTCTTGCAGGAAGCGGACGCTGGCGTGGATGTGGCGGTACATGATTTCGTCGATGTCGACGAAATTGACACAGCGGCGGTAGTCTTCGACCATCTTTTCAATGAAGGGGCTGCTCTTGAGGCCTTCCTCATGGCGGAAGTCGAGGGCTTGGGCGGCATTGAAAAGCTCAATGGCGAGGACGCGTTCGGTGTTCTCGCAGACGCGATAGCACTTGGTGGCGGCATTGCCTCCCATGCTAACGAGGTCTTCCTGGTTCTGGCTGCTAGGAATGCTGTCGACACTGCAGGGGGTGCAGAGTTGCTTGCTCTGGCTCACGATGGCGGCGGCGGCATACTGGGGAATCATGAAACCGCTGTTGAGACCGGGCTTGGCGACGAGGAACGACGGCAGGCCGCGTTTGGCGTCGATAAGCTGGTAGGTGCGGCGTTCGCTGATGCTGCCCAACTCGTGGACGGCGATGGCGAGGAAGTCAAGCACCATGGCGAGGGGTTCGCCGTGGAAGTGGCCACCGGAGATGACCATGTCCTCATCGGGCAGGACGATGGGGTTGTCGGTGGTGGAGTTGATTTCGGTCTCGACGACGGAGGCCACATAAGCGATGGTGTCCTTGGCAGCGCCGTGCACTTGCGGAGCGCAACGGAAGCTGTAGGGATCTTGTACATGGGCTTTGTGGCGGGCAATAATCTGGCTGCCCTCGGTGAAGCGGCGCACATGCTCGGCAGTCTGCAACTGGCCTTTGTGGGGACGCACCATGTGAAGGCTTTCGAAGAAAGGCTCGATGCGGCCGTCGAAGGCGTCGAGGCTGAGGCTGAGAATCATGTCGGCCTGGAGGCTGAGGCGCTGGGCTTTGAGGACGCTCCAGACAGCGTAGCTGCTCATGAACTGGGTGCCGTTGAGCAGGGCCAGACCTTCCTTGCTTTGCAGCTCGATGGGCTGCCAGCCATAGGCGGCGTAAGCTTCGCTGACATCGCAGCGACGGCCTTTCCAATAGACGTCGCCCATGCCGAGGATAGCGGGGAGCATAAGATTGGCCAGGGGGCAGAGGTCGCCGCTGGCGCCGAGGCTACCCTGCTGGTAGACCACGGGAAGGACGTCGTTGTTGTAGCAGTCGATGAGGCGCTGGACGGTCTGCAGTTGGGCTCCGCTGTAGCCGAAGCAGAAGTTCTGGGCTTTCAGCAAGAGCATGAGACGTACCACATCCTGCGGCACTTCGTCGCCAACGCCGCAGGCGTGGCTCATGACGAGGTTTTTCTGAAGCTGGCTGAGCTGTTCTTTGCTGATGGAGATGTTGCACAGGGAGCCGAATCCGGTGGTGACACCGTAGATGGGTTCCTTCTGGGTCTCCATCTTCTTGTTGAGGTAGTCGCGGCACTTCTGGATACGGGCTTTGGCCTCGTCGCTGAGGGCCAGCGTCATATTGTTGTCGATGATTTCCTTGATGCGGTCAATCGTCAGACGGCTGTCGGGAGTGATGTAGTGAACCATGTTGTGGAGTTGTTATTTGAGGTGTTCCTGAGCCTTTTTGGCAATGTCGTCGTCGACGAGGATGCGGCCGCAGTGTTCGCACACGATGACTTTCTTGTGCATCTTGATTTCGCTCTGGCGCTGGGGCGGGATTTTGCTGAAGCAGCCGCCGCAGGCGTCGCGGTCGATGGTGACCACGGCCAGGCCGTTGCGGGCCGACTTGCGGATGCGCTTGTAGCCGATGAGGTAGCGCTCGTCGATGTACTGCTCCATCTCGGCCGATTTTTCCAGGAGGCGGGTTTCGTCCTTGCGGGTTTCCTCAATGATGCTGTCGAGCTCTTCTTTCTTGGCGGCGAGGTCGCTGCTGCGTCCTTGAATCAGCAGGTTGGCGGCTTCGATATGCTGCTCCAGTTCGTGGATTTTCGCGGCGGCGTCGCGGTTCTTGCGTTCGCACAGCTGGATTTCGAGGTTCTGGAATTCGATTTCTTTATTGATGGCCTCGAACTCGCGGTTGTTGCGCACATTGTCCTGCTGCTTCTCGTACTTTGCGATGGCGGCCTGGTGCTCGGCAATCTCGTTATTACGCTTGGCGGTGTTCTGGTTCTGCTCGGCAATCTGGGCGTTGAAGTTCTCGACGCGGGTCTGCAGACCTGCAATCTCGTCTTCGAGGTCCTGGATGGCCTGCGGCAACTCGCCGCGGATAATCTTGATTTTGTCTATTTCCGAGTCTACCAGCTGCAGGGTGTAGAGGGCGACCAGACGGCGCTCGATGGCAAGGTCGACATCATAAAGGGGGCGGTTGGTCTCGACAGCTTCCTGCTGTTCGTCGACTTCGGGGGTTGTGACTTTCTTCGTCATGTGCTGTATGTTGTTTATTATTGTTGATTCGCGGTTTTCTGCGTACTTCGGAGCGTTGTGCGTAGGGGCGTCAATTTATTTAATTATAATTAGATATAATTGACAAAACTCCGGCCTCTCTCGCTGATAAAACATGCAAAAGTACTAAATTTTTTTGATATAACGGAATAAATTAATTCTTTGCTGAATTGTTCGCTTTCGAAGTGGCCGATGTCGACGAGTGTGATGCGGTGGTCGGCACGTTGAAAGTCGTGGTACTTGAGGTCGCCGGTCAGGTAGATGTCGGCGCCGGCAGCCACGGCATCGTCGATAAGAAAGTTGCCGGCGCCGCCGCAGATGGCCACGCGGTGTACAGTGGGGCTGGCTATGTCGTTGGTGCGCAGGAGCGGCAGGCCGAGGCGTTGTTTTACCTGCTGGAGGAAGTCGGCGGTGTTGGTGGGGCGGGGGAGGAATCCCGTGAGGCCGGCGCCCACCTCTTCCGGTTGTCCGGCCATCGGACGCAGGATGTGCCGGTTGGTCAGCTCCAGCCGGTCAGCCAGGATGCCGTTGACACCGGTGAGCATGTTGTCGAGGTTGGTGTGGGCGGCATAAGCGGCGATGCCGTTCTTAATCAGTTCCATCACTAGCCGTCCGGTGGCATTGCCGGGGGTGATGCGTTTCATGCCACCGAAGATGAGGGGATGATGGGTGACAATCAGGTTGACACCTCTGGCGATGGCCTCGTCGACCACCTCGTCGGTGAGGTCGAGGGCGACAAGCACGCCGCGGCATTCCTGTGAGGGGTCGCCCACCAGAAAGCCGGAATTGTCGTAGTCTTCTTGATACTCAGGGTGAAAGGTGCTGTCCAGGTAATCGATAATCTCTTTCGTTTTCATGCTGCAAAGATACACATTTTTTCGCACTCTGCACAATTTCCACCTTTCTTATGTTCGAGGGAGAGAAGCGTTGTTGATATTGCCTAGGGAAAAATATTTGCAGCCCTTGTAGTTTTTTTTCTCTCTCTTGCGTTATTATTGTTGTGAGGACGACGGATCAATTCGATTCACTGCTCCATCGGTACCGTGGACTGCTGTTTTCATTGTGTCGACGTTACAGTTGCCGTGAGGCAACGATGGAGGACTTGCTGCAAGAGGCCGCTGTGGCATTGTGGCGGGATAGGGATCGTCTACTCTCGTTACCGGCAGTGCAGCAAGCTGCGCTGACATGGAAGATTGCCCGCAACGCTGTGATAGACACGCTGCGACGTACAAAAAGGACAGAGAAACTGCCGGAGGGATTTGACGAGGGGGAGGAAGACAGCAGCCTACTAAACGAGCTGTACGAGCGGATTGCCCTGCTGGGGGAGCCTGACCGCACGATAGTGAGACTACAACTGGAAGGCTATAGCTATGAAGAGATAGCCGATAGGACGGGGTTGACAGTGAGTAATATAAGCGTGAAGTTAGTACGTATAAAGGATAAAATAAGAAAGGAATGGACATGATGACAGAAGAACAGTTTGAGAACTTATGGCAACGCGCCGAAGTTGAAGGTTATGCCACGAAACTGTCGCAGGAGTACCCTGCCTGGCGAACACGTCAACGACGTACCGCTGGAATGACTGCCGTGGCTGCCGTGATGTTGGCTGTAGCAGTGCCTGTGTTTGTGCCGCACCATGACGGATACGGCAAGGTCTACTGCAACCGTACCGGCGTGGCCGACCAGCAATGGGCCGACCTGGCATCCGAAATGCTGCTCGATAGCTGAGTGATAACAAAAATATAATAGAAATGAAAACCAAGTTCATAACACTGTTGTTGCTGTCGGTGGCCATCCTCACGGGATGCTCGTCCAAGACAGACGGGCAGCCAGGTGAGATATACCAAAAATATGCCTCGCAACCCGGTCTGACGGTGGCACAGGTGAGTGATTTCGAACTCAATGATACGGTGAAGATTGACGTGGTGCTGCTGGTGAGCGACAACGATACCTCATGGCGACAGCTGGCGGAAGAACTCGACATACGCTGCGACAGCGGCTCCACATCTTGGCTTGCGCCAATCGACCAGCCCGCACAACGCACCGTGTGGAACGGTGACCCCGTTATGCGTGTAATCGCTTCGCCCAGCCGTCACACCATAGGTATCTACCGTATTGACAACGAGGAACAATATGATGCCCTCACAGACTACCAACTTGACCAAATATCCAAAAAATAACATCATGAAACACACAACAAAACTACTCGCTATACTTTTTGCTGCCATTGTTATGACCGCATGTGGCAAAGATGAACCTCAAACTCCCGCCACGGTCGACAAAGACACTCAACGCACGGTAATCTACACTATCGGAGGCAATGAAGGATGCCGTACGGTGAAAGACGATACCGAATGGGAATCCATGCTTGACCAACTCTGTGACTATGCACAGCAGGGAGAGCATGTGGCCTTTTATAGTCTCGGTAGCCACACCCAACAAGCCTCCAAGGAGGGCACTTCAATCAGTACTACCAACCGCGAGGAACTGAAGCGGTGGATGAAGACCATGGAGCGCGAAGGCAAGACCGTCAATGTCAGCTACGATGACAAAACCGGTACTTGGAATGGATGGGCCTATGCCAACATTCCGATATTGAATGACGGTTCCGATTGCTATACGGGTGTGATGACATGTGTTGAGATGTTTTTGGCCGATTATGGCATGACGATGGTGCCGGCCTTGATTGTCGGGAGCGACTCGGTATTGGTGCTGGAGAGATACGGCTACATACTGCTATGCGGAGGCGAATTCACCGACGGTGATACGATTACGCTCTGTGGTACGGTGGAGTCCCGTCAGCAGGATGACGGCACGGAATATCTGGTACTCAACCTCTCCGGGACCAGTGAGAGCACCATTGCAGGGTCGTGGAGAATAATCAGTCAAACAGGTTTGTCAACAATTACCGATGAGGTGGTGTACACCTTTTCCGAAGACGGCACCGTTGGTCGGAGTGTGAATGGCGGAACCCCAGAGAGCGGTTTATGGAGCCTTTCGGACGATGGCTGCCTGTGCTGCGACCTCTTCCCCGACGGCGGATGCTGGAATATCAACTGGCTTTCGGGCTATACGATGATTGTTTCGCGCACGGGTTACAGTGCTCAAGAAAACAACAATGTCTATTATGTGATACAATTCGAGAAAGTGGCAATTTAAAGAAAAATTTCATCCTGATTGTAGTTTTTGCCACATTTCATACGTTCTTATAATCGAAACAACAAACAACAATACAAATAAAAACAATACACAAAATGAAGAAAAACATTTTTATTGCTGCCGTAGCAGCCCTGATTTTCACCTTTACCGCTTGCCAGAAAGAAGACATCGATGTTCCCGTCAACAACCCCGGGACAACCGGTACCCCCAGCAGCAACGCCCGTGTGAAGTCCACCTCCGATCTTCACAACACCGATTGGACCTATGACATGACTTACGTCGAATTTCTTGATATGCTGGGTGTCGACACTACTTGCTGGCCCTCCTTTGACAATGACACGCTTGTTTTTGGACTGAACTTCGACGGTACTTATGCACATTTCTCCTTCCCCGATAATATCGAGGCATACGGTGGAGATGAAGGTATGCTGGATCGGATTTACGGGGTTTCCTATACCTATTCCTACAACGGTACTTCCCATATTGGTTACCTCGATGGCGTGGACGATGAAAATTCGCCTGTCCAGTTGCAGTTCACCTACAACGACACCACCGATGTCATCACCTTCAACCTGCCGATGTACTATGCTGAAGACAGCACTGCTGTAGCCCTCACGCTGAATTTCTCGCGCAACGAATAACAGACCAGAACAACAATAAGATGCAAGGCCCGCCATTTGGCGGGCTTTGTTTTTTTTAGTTCTTGAAATCCGTATGTATGGAAGGTGGGCAACGTTCGGTGAGTTGATATTCTGCCACCTCGGCTGCACCGACAACTATGTCCTTCAACGCATGAATTGAGTCTTTTGCATCATTACGGCCTTCATTGGCTGTCATTCGGCTGACAATTTGTCAGCGTGTGGCTGTTGCTGGCAGTCTATGCGTTTTTGGCACGGGTTTTGATAATTCTTGGTCGGACGATTCCAACGAGTCTGACTGGGATGAACCAGTCCGGCAAAAAGAAAAACAAACAACAAAAAACATACAACTATGAACATTCAACCATTAGCAGACCGCGTTCTGATCCAGCCCGCCGAGGCTGAGCAAAAAACCGCTTCGGGCATCATTATCCCCGACACCGCCAAAGAGAAACCCCAGAGAGGCAAAGTGCTGGCCGTGGGCAAAGGCACCAAGGACCACGAGATGACCCTGAAGGTGGGCGACAATGTGCTGTATGGCAAATACAGTGGCACGGAAGTCGAAATCGACGGCGTGAAGTACATGATCATGAAAGAAAGCGACGTGTACGCAATCATCTAATTTGAGTGAATGGTGATGAGTGAATAGTGAATGGACAAATGCACTGCACAAATCACCGAAAATAAAGAAAACAATAACCCGATTAGTGGTAATGTATAATCACGAATCACTAATCACAAATCACTAAGAAAAAATGGCAAAAGAAATAGTTTTCAATAATGATGCCCGCGAGCAGCTCCGCAAAGGTGTGGACGCGCTGGCCAATGCAGTGAAAGTGACCCTCGGCCCCAAAGGCCGCAATGTGGTTATCGACAAGAAATTCGGTGCCCCCCATATCACCAAGGACGGCGTGACCGTCGCCAAGGAGATTGAACTGGAAAACGGTATCGAGAACATGGGTGCCCAGATGGTCAAGGAGGTTGCCTCCAAGACCAACGACCAGGCGGGTGATGGTACCACCACCGCCACCGTGCTGGCCCAGGCTATCGTCAACACCGGTCTGAAGAATGTCACTGCCGGTGCCAATCCCATGGACCTGAAACGCGGTATCGACAAGGCCGTCGCCGCTATCGTTGACGACATCAAGGGCCAGTCGCAGGAGGTGGGTGGCGATATCGAGAAGATTCGTCAGGTGGCCACCATCAGCGCCAATAACGACAGCCAGATTGGCGACATCATCGCCGAGGCTATGGAGAAGGTCTCCAAGGACGGTGTCATCACCATCGAAGAGGCCAAGGGCATCGAGACCAGCGTCAAGGTGGTCGAGGGTATGCAGTTCGACCGCGGCTACATCAGCCCTTACTTCGTCACCGACACCGACAAGATGGAGTGCACCTACGACAGCCCGCTGATTCTTATCTATGACAAGAAAATCAGCAGCCTGCAGACCCTTCTGCCCATCCTCGAACAGGTGGCCAAGAGCGGCCGTGCCCTGCTTATCATCGCCGAGGATGTCGAGACCGAGGCTATGGCCACCCTCGTGGTCAACCGTCTGCGTGGTGGCCTGAAGGTCGTCGCCGTCAAGGCTCCCGGTTTCGGCGATCGCCGCAAGGAGATGCTCGAAGACATTGCCATCCTCACCGGCGGCACCGTCATCAGCGAGGAGAAGGGCTACAAGCTCGAAGATGCCACCATGGATATGCTTGGCACCTGCGAGAAGATCAGCATCGACAAGGACAACACCACCATCGTCAACGGCGCTGGCAACAGCGACCTTATCAAGAGCCGTGTCAACCAGATCAAGGCTCAGATTGAGAAGACCACCAGCGACTACGATCGTGAGAAGCTACAGGAGCGTCTTGCCAAATTGGCAGGCGGCGTGGCAGTCATCTATGTCGGCGCAGCCTCCGAGGTCGAGATGAAGGAGAAGAAAGACCGCTTCGACGACGCCCTGCACGCCACCCGTGCGGCTGTCGAGGAGGGTATCATCCCCGGCGGTGGTACTGCCTATGTGCGTGCCGCTGAGAAGCTGACCGCCATCACTCCCGCCAACGAGGACGAGAAACTCGGTATCGAGATTATCCGCCGTGCCATCGAAGAGCCTCTGCGCATGATTGTCGAGAACGCCGGCCTTGAAGGCAGCGTCATCGTCAACGAGGTGAAGAACGGCAAGGGCGATTACGGCTACAACGCCCGCACCGAGAAATACGAGAACCTCTTCAAGAGCGGTGTCATCGATCCCGCCAAGGTGGCCCGTGTGGCACTGCAGAACGCCGCCAGCATCGCCGGTATGCTGCTGACCACCGAGTGCGTGATGTGCGACATCAAGGAACCCGAACCCCCGATGCCTGCTAACCCCGGCATGGG
>CAJOHZ010000019.1 GCA_905234695.1 uncultured Bacteroidales bacterium
CACCGTTCACGATACCCATGTTGGCGTCGTTCGCGTTCAGCGTCACCGTGTAGTTCTGCACCGGAGGCACGCTGTCGGCGGCGAAGAGGGCCGTGTAGGTCACGTCGCCCGTCACCACGAAGACACGCGGGTTGTCCACGTTGCCGTCGTTCCAGCTACGGAAGTAGTAACCCGTATTGGCCGTGGCGGTCAGGGTGACCGTGTCGCGGAAGTTGTAGGTGCCGCCGCCCGTCACGGTGCCGTAACTGGCGTCGTTGGCCGTCGCCGTCACCGTGTACTGGTTCACGCCGAAGCTCGCCGTGAAGGCCGTGTCGCTCGTCACCACAAGGGTACGCACAATGTGTGTGTCGCCGTCGTTCCACTGCGTGAAGTGGTAGCCCGTGGCCGCCGTGGCGGTCAGCGTGGCGGTGTCGCCGTAATAGTAAGTGCCGTTACCCGTGACGGTGCCTCTCGTCTGGTCGGCGCTCGTCACTGTGACGGTGTACTGGTTGCGGGTGAAGAAGGCCGTGAAGGCCGAGTCGCTGGTCACCACAACGCTGCGCGGGTTGAGCGTCACGTTGTCGTTCCAACGGTTGAAGGTGTAGCCTGCGTTGGCCGTGGCGGTCAGCGTGGCGGTGTCGCCCTGGGCGTAGACACCCGTGCCGGTGACGGTACCCGCGTTGGTCGGGTTGACCGTGGCGGTGATGTTGAAGGTCGTCGACGGGGCGGTGAGGGTCGTGACGGTCACCAAGGCGCTCCAGTTCTCACTGTGCCAGTTGGTGCCGCAGACGGCGCGGACATAGAAGTCATACTGCGTCTCGTCCATCAGGCCGGAAACCGTGAGGCTGTTCGTCGCGGCGGGCAGCGAAGTGCCGTTGCCCTGCGTGAAGCCGTGCATGCCGTATTCCACTTCGTAGCCCTGGGCAAGCGTCGCGGCCGGCCAGTTGAGGGTCACACTGTTGAAGGTGACATTGCTGGTCGTCACACCCGTGACGGTCGGGCAGATCTGCGTGGCGAACTGGATGCTGTCGCTCCAGTCGCCCGGGATGTTCTGCGCGTTGCCGCAGAGGGCGCGGATGGCGGCGTAGTAGGTCACGCCGGCGTGCAGGCCACCGACAGTGGCCGGGTTGGTCGTCACCGTGTAGGTGGTGTCGGTCGTGGTGCTGAAGACGCGGATGTCCCAAGCCGTCTCGTTGCCGCGGGCCGTCCAGCCGAAGGTGGCGGTGGTGTTGGTGGTACTCAAGGCAGTCAGGCTGTCGGGAGCCAGGCAAGGCAGGCTGTCGGTAGTGAAGAAACCTTCCACCCAGTTGGAGTAACCCAGACTGTCGATGGTGCAGTCTTGACGCACGCGGAACATATATACCGTGGCGGGCTGCAGGCCGGTGAAGGTCTTGCTGGTGGTGGTCACCGTCTCGGCGGTGGGCCAAGTGGGCGTGTCGGTCGTCTTGCAAGCCACCTCGTAGGCGGTACCGTTGCCGCTCCAAGTGATGGTGTGCGACTGGTAGTCTCCTGTGCTGGAGGTGAGATTCGGCTGACGGCAGCCAGTAGCGCCACAGGAGTACAGACGAATGTTACCCAGTGTGCTGGTGGTAGTACCTCCAGTAACAGTGTTGATGTCATAGGCATTGTCATCGTTGTAAACGTAGCACATCTTGTTGCCACTTGCGGAGTGAGCCTCGAAGTTGGCCGTGCAACTATAAGTGCCCATCAGACGGTTGATGGCGACAAGCACGTTGCTATGGCCGTCCCAAGTGAAGTTGGTGTCGAAAGACTTAATCTGCCAATTGTCGTCGGTGAAGTTCCAGTTGCCGTTATTCACCACCTGGACAAACTGGTGAGTTGTCGAGTCGGGATGGATAAAGCCTGAGAGCGTGCTCTCACTGACGTTGGCCAGATAGACGTTGATTTGGTTGAAGTAACTACCGTAGTCGGCGGCCGTGCCAGACACTGGCTTGAAGCTCATGGCCGAGATGTCACCAGCGATGGCAGCCATGTCGGCGGAGTCGATAATCATCTGGACATAGCTGTAGTTGTAGCAGCTATAGCCCGGGAAGTAACTTGTTGTGGAGCTTGAGCTTGTGAAATTGCTGGCAATGGTAGCATTGTCGCACATGGAGGTCATCAGGTCAACCGGACTGCTCCAACGGCCAGTATCGCTGCCCGAGCAAATCGGGCGAACCGAGACACTGTAGGAAGTCAACGTGTCGAGGCCCGTGAGGGAAACTGGATGCGAGGCGACATTGATGATGGTGTCGTTGCTCGTACCTGCAAGACCATAGCGGAGCTGCCAACTGACTGTACCGGAATCAACATCGGTCCAATCGACATCGAGATAGGTCGTACCAGCGGTGACAGCGGTGATGTTGACAGGAGCGGCGCAGGAGTTGCGGAACACTTCGATATTGTCAACAGCAGCCGGAGGATTGGAACCGCTGCTGCCATCGTTGCCCCAGTAGAACACCAAGTGGTAGGTACCGGAGGTGGCAATGGAGACATCGGTACTGAGGCTCTGCCATGAGGAATTGCCACGCAGAGGTGCGCTGCCGTCAAGCGAAATCCAACCCGCGGGCGTCACGTTCCAGAAGTTGTAGGAGGAGGTGGTACCGTCGGGGCAGTAGCCAGCCTCGATGTTGGCATCACCCGGAGCCAGGAAGGCTCTCAGGTAGTCGTAAGCATAAGTAGAGCCACCTTCACCGTTGGCCATCCAGTTGAAGCTGATGTTGTAGCTACCGGCGGGCATGTTGAAGCTACGGTAGGCATAGGTGTGGCTGGTGTTACTGGTATTATAGCTGTTGGATGTGCCGTTGTCGTTGGAGATGTACATACCCATGTTGTCGGCGGTGCCGTAATGGGCGGCGGTGCCGACGTACCACTTGTTAGCCTGGGTGCCGTTGACAGGCTCCCAAGCGTTGGCAATGGTCGAGTCAGAGAAGTCGCAGATGTAGGGATAGGTCATCACCGGAGCGGCACGCATGGTGGTGAAGGTGAAGACAGTGGTGTCGCTCACCTCGGTGGCGCTGCAGAGGCTCACCAGACGCACGTCGTACTGCGTCAACGGCGTGAGGCCGGTAAGGCTGAGGCTACGTGTGGTCACCGTCGAGGCTGTGCCGGTACCCGGTACAAAGCCGTGAGGACCGTACTCAACGCTGTAGCTCGCGGCCTGGCTGGTGCGCCAAGTGATGTCGGCACTGACGTTGGTCAGCACGGCACACTGCACACGCTGCGGGGCGATACAGCTGGGGATGCGGTCGATGACGAGGTTGTCAATATAGTGGCTGACGCCCGTGCCGCTGTTGCCATAGGCCTTGAGGGCGATACGGGTGTCGGTGCCGGTGTAATCGGTCAAGTAAGAGCTGACCGTGGAAGCATTGACTCCGTGCTCGAAGAGGATGGTGTCAACCGGCACGAAACTGGTGGCATAGCCGCTGGTTGCACTGGCATCGATGGTACCTACCACAAGGCCGTAGCCATTGACATTATAGTCATGGAAGGTGACCATGAGGGAATCCAGCGGGACACCCATCTCAGGCAGGACAACGATGCCGCTGCCCATCAGCTGCAGGGCATAGCTCTGCGAGGGGGCCTGGCTGTTGTTGGTGTTATAATAGATGTAGGCACCCGTGGCCTCCGTGTTCCAGCAGGTGGGCAGGATGTTGGTGGCGGTAGAGCCGGCACTCACATAGCCCTCGAAGTTCATCGTGTAGGGCAATGCCGTGATGGCACCGCACGCGGTGGAGAAGTTGATCACCTGCGAGGCGATGGCGGTGTCGGTACCGCAGACGGTGTAGACATAGGCATCATACGAGGAACTGTGGTTCAGACCCGTGAGGGTATACGGTGCCATGGCGGTGTTGACCCTCGTGCCGGTACCGGCGGTGAAACCGTGGAGGCCGTACTCAACAACATAGCCGGTACTGGCGGTGTTGTTGTCCACCCAGTCAATATCGGCACTGGAGGCAGTCACGTTGGTAGCAGTGAGACCCGTGACAGGCTGGCAGTTCGGGATATATTCCACCACGATGTTGTCGAGGAACGAGTAGTTGTCGTTGAAGGCATCCCAGAAGGCAATGTGGGCTGCCGAGTCAGACTCCGCGAGGTTGTCGAAACGGTAGGTGTAGTTGATATAGGAAGTTGTGGAGTCAATTTGGCTGCGGATGATGGTGTCGAGCACGCGCATGGTGCTGATGGGGGCATTGGGGTCGTCCATCAAGCCCATAAGGAAGCGCACATTGTTGCCACCCTGCACAAAGTAGAAGCGAATCTGCAGCTGGTTGAGCGGAGCGTCCATGCGAGGCATAATGGCGTAGGCACCGTTCCAGAAGAGACAAAGTTTGTTGGGGTCGCCCGTCAGGTTGACCACCGTGGGATTGGGATAGCTGCTGCCGAGGTTGGTGGAGCCAATGGTCCAGCAGGTACGGTTGTAGACGCCGCTGTGGTTCTCGAAGTCCTCGGTATAGGGCAGGGCGGCAGGAGCACAGAGGGTGCTGAAGCTGACGGTGCCCGAAAGGATCTGGCTGTTGCAGTCGGTGCTCACGCGGGCCACATAATCCAATGCCGGGGCAAGACCCTGGAAGGTGTAGGTGCCGGTGGTGTTGGTCGAGTCGACGATGGTCCAGGCGGTGTCAGTGGCAAGACGGTAAGCCACCGTGTAGACCTGACCTGCCTCGGGCTCCCATGCGATGGTGGCTTGGTTGGCCTGCACATCAGTCACAGTAGGTGTCGGCGTGCCGCAGTCGGGGATGACGCAAGTGAGGTTAGTCAGCTTGATCTGGTTGACATAGTTGACTGCTCCACTGTTGCTGGCGCTGGGGCTGGCGGGGGTGATGTCCGTATCATCCTGGTAGAAGTAGAGGGCGCGGGCATTCGAGGTGGCCGTAGCCGTCCAACTGATGGTACTGGTATAGGAACCCGTGTTGTCATCCACAGCCACAACGAGGTTGCTGCCAGCCGTACGGATGAACTGGGTGGTCAGGTGGAACGAGAGCCAACCCGTGCCGCTCAGCGTGCCAGTATAGACCTGCTGGAGGTTGGCCGCCGGGATATAGTTGCTCGTGCTGCTGAAGGAAGACTGGGTCGTGTTGCCCATGTAGATGACGATATTGCGGCTGCTGCAGGTATACCCATCCTCGACATGGAATGCGATGTCGGTGATGGTGTCGAGACCGGTGAGCTCGCTATTGAGGTAAATCTGCTGGGTGTAGCTGTATTCATAGTACTGCTGTGTGGGGAGGTAATTGTGGGTAGCACCGCCCTCGGTGACGAGAGTGGCACAGCCGCTGGTCTGTACGCTGCCGCTGACATTGGTGCTGTTCACCGTGTCGCACTCGGTGTGGACGCGATAGTCATAGAGCGTGTTGGGAGTCAAAGAACCCACATAGTAGTAGTTGTTGGTGGTGGTCGCCGTGGTCCACGTGGAAGCGGAGGCGAGTTTGTACTCGACAATGTAACCCGTCACAGGCTCACCCGTGGTGGGAGCATCCCAGCTGAGGGTGAAGGAATGGTAATCGGGCGTAGCATGCAGGTTACTCACCGGCACGCAGTCCACACTGGTGGTGAAGTCGATGCTGCGGAAGCGGCTGTCGGCATCATAGCAGACACCCTTCACCCAGACATAATAGTGCGTGTTGCCATGCAGGCCGGTGAAGGTATAGTTGGTGGCACCAATCACACTGGCACTGTCAAATGCCGCAGCGATATTGTCGGTAGTGGCGATATAGACCATGTATTCCACATGCTGGGCACTGGCCGTGTCGGTCCAGGCCACAGTGGCAAAGCTGTTGCTGACGGCACTCGTGCGCAAGCCCTCGATGGCGGGGCAGGTGCTGGCGCGGTCAATCACCAGGTTGTCCATCCAATAGTACCAGGCAGTGGAACCATCGGGACGCCACACGAGGTAAACAGTATCGGCGCAGGAGTCGTTGCTGAGGTCAAACTCGTAGTGATAGTACGTATAGGTTGATGCAGGGGTAAAGACATGAAGGTCGACCATGCTATCCACCGAGTTGGGGTTGCGGGTGTAACCAAAATGCATGGCTCCGGAACTGGAGGTGCTTTCCACCTGCAGGTCGAAGGAGACTACCACTTGGTTCAGCGGCACACTCAGTCTCGGCGTAATGGCCGAGGCCAAACCGCCGAACTGAATGCAGTTGCCGTAGCTGGTGGTGATGTAGGGGTAGTTGTTGCTGTTGAGGATACGGGTCCAGCAGGCAGGGAACGAGTTGGCCGCATAGCTGTTGAAGTCCTCACTGAAGGGCAGCATCATGGCACCGCAAGCGGTGCGGACTGCCAAACTAGTGGCAATACTGGTGTCGCCATTGTCGCAAAGAGCCCACACTAAGATGTTGTAGGGAGTGTTGGCAAAGAGGTTGTCGAAGGTATAGGTAGTGTCGTACACCTCGGTAGTGTCAACTCCGTTGCTGACAATCCAGATCGTCTCACTGCCGCCCGGTTGCCACACGACGACAATGCTGTCACTCGTGACATAGGAGGCCTCGAGACCCTGCACACCAGGGCATGTATTGTGTACGAGAGAGACATTGTCGATGGCCGCCGGGGGAGTGGAACCGCTGCTGCCGTCGTTGGCCCACATGAACACCAGTTGATAGGCACCCACTTGGTTGAGCTGGAAGGTGCTGGTACGATTCTGCCAACTGCTCTGCAGGTTCAGTTTCGTGCCACCGTCAAGGGAAATCCAACCCGTGGGGGTAGTGGAGGTGTAACCGGACGTAGAGGTGTTACCATTGGGCAGCTGTCCGGCGGTAAGCGTAGCCGTGGCAGGAGCCAGCCACGCACGAATATAGTCATAGTTGCTTTCGCCATAGGCCTTCCAGTCATACGAGTAGAGGTATTCGCCCGTGTCGGCCAGGTTGAAGATGCGGGTGGCGTAGACGATGCTCTGACTACCCACAGTGTAGGCGTTGGCAGTGCCGTTGTTGGTAATGTACATGGACTTGGTACCACCGTTATTGGTGGCAGTGCCCACCATCCAATGGTTGGTCTGGGAGCCGTTGACGAAGTCCCAGCCGTTGGTGCCGCTGCCCTCGAAGGTGCAGCTGTAAGGCATCGTGGCGGGGAGGCTGGTCAGCGTGAGGCTTTCCCACGGACTGGGGTCACCGTTGCAGTCGGCGGCCACATACACATAATAGGTTCGACCCGTATCGAGGTAGTTGAGCAAATAGGTGGTGTCATAGGCCACATCGGTGAAAGTGGCGGTACCGGCGCCAGGGGTGAAGGCCACGGTATCGTACTCAACATACCAAGAAGAGGCGGTGCCTACTTCCGTCCAGCCGATAGCCGCCCAGTCGACACTCATACTGTCAAAG
Source organism: uncultured Bacteroidales bacterium (assembly GCA_905234695.1). GTDB lineage: Bacteria > Bacteroidota > Bacteroidia > Bacteroidales > P3 > Colimorpha. The sequence continues at coordinate 7,302 of CAJOHZ010000019.1, forward strand.
TGGAGATTGCCGACATGCGGGCAAGCAGGTATCTCCATCAGAGTGATGTCATCGACACTGGCATACCAACTGCTGGTGGGGCGGTTGGCCCGGATGGCGACATACTGGCCATTACCCGTGAACGACGAGAAGGGAATCTCAAAGATATTCCACTGTCCGGAATTACCCACATTAACCGTCTGAACCAGCTGGAAAGTACTTATGTCGTTTGGATTCGTCATCACACCCACCTGGAAAACGGGGGAGTAACTGGTGCTGGTGGCCTTGGCCCAGAAATTGAGCTGCAAGGTATTCATGGCATACATATCGGTATCCACACCCGGCAGGACAACTATCTGGTAGTCGCCATAGGTGTTGGTGGTAATGCTATTATACCAATAGAGGCCTTTGCCGCCTCCCGTAGTATGGTTGTAGGAAGCAGTGCTGCTCACATAAGGCCAACCATAATAGGAGGAACCGTTGTTAAGACGGGTCATGCAGTTTACAAAAGTGGCCGACTGGCTACCGCCTACGGTGGCTGCCTCGAAGTCCTGTGTGTAGGGAAGGCTGTCGAGAGCGACACAGGGTGTACGAAGCGTGAGGGTCACGGCCAACGAGGTGTCGTCGACTCCGCACACGCCACGCAATGTGAAGGTATAATTGGTGTTGGGGGTAAGATTGTAGAAAGTAGCTGTGCTATCGTAGAAATCATTACTCACGCCGTTGGTGTCGATAGTCCACTGTATGTCATTGATGCCCGGAGTCCACCCGAGGGTAACCTCGTCAGAAGATACGGCCACGGCATGGAAATTGGAGGAACGAGGACAGCTATTTGAGAAACAATTGACACTCAACTCATAGCCTCCATTGTTGACGCTAACGTCGGAAGTGAAGACAATAGTAAAACCCATTTCCGAAATAAGGGGACCAATGTTGACGACCGTTCCGCTAGAGGGGCTGCTACCATAGTGCAGACGGGTTCCATTGGTGCCAACACCTTCATATATGGAGAGGTAGTCACAGCACCCTTCTCCCACATAGGTACCAGAGAGTATCAGTGCCGAGTCGGGAGAGTTGGAACGAATCACAAGTGTATTATTGGAATTGTTGGCATAGCTGCCGTTAGGGCCACCATTGTCGTAAATGACAGCATTGCAGGTACGGATGGAGTCGAACGATGCCGTCATATTGTAGTGCAGCACTGTCGACAGGGTCTGGAAAGTTATCTGTGTAAGAAAACTTTCTTCGGTGGTGCAGAGAGATTTGACTTTGACCACGTAGTTCTCATACTCATAGAGACCAGTAATAGAATAGGCAGTGTCGTAGACATCCACCGAATCAATCAGGCTGAGGGTGTCGGCCGGAGCCCAATAAAGGCGGTAGGCACCGGCGTTGGCGGTGTCCCTCCAGGTGATGTCGGCCGAGGAAAGGGTGATGTTGGAGGCCGTCAAGCCGAAAGGCATGGGGCAACTCTGGCTGCTTGGGGCGTAGGTGAAAGTAACCTTGGGAAGGAAGTCCTGCTGGTCGGCATAGGCATCGCTGACATCAGAGTAGTCATAGCCCTGAACACTGGAGCCGGTGCTCGTGATGCCGTACCAGTAACTATGTTCATAAGAATCTGTCGAGGTCGAGACAAATTCAACCAGCAGATTGCCGCCCGTGTACGTATAGGGCGAAGTGAAGGTAATCACCATTTGGTTGCTGCTGTTCATGCTCGGAACACCGTTGTAGACGGTGGTAAGGGTTTCCGTGCTCCAGTCAGAGAGGGTCGAGGCCGCGGTGGTGCCGACCTTCACCTGAAAAGTCACACTACCCCAATCGGCAAAGGCATTGGCATAGAAGGTCATCGAGGTGATGGTCCCTCCTGTCATTGCCGCCAAGTCGGAGCCTGGGTAAATCATCTGCGCACGTAAATATGCGTCACCATAGTAGCCATAGATGGGGACATACTCGTTGGTCGCTGTCCCGTTGGCCACGGTCAACTGCACTTGCGCATTCACTGCCCAAGGCATCAGAAACGCCACAAGGAGCAGAAGTTTTTGTAGATGTTTTTTCATAACAAGTACTTTTGATTAATAATTGAATAATTTGATGTTGTTTTCTTTGTTTTGGTTTTGTTTTCGCCCATCCCGTTTCGTTGCAGAAAATATGTTAACTGTTGCATATCAACAGCATACCCTTTCCCGCAGGAGTGCGGGGCGTGCGATGATTAAGTGGACAAAAATAATACTTTTTTTTCACTTTTACGGCTTTTTTCATCGCCCACAGAAGATTTAACATTTATTCGCAATCTCTATCATTTTTCACCCCTGTGTGTCGTAGGTTCTCTCGGTGTGCCTTTTATGTTCCTTTTTCCTTCCTTCGGTTCTTATCTTACACATTTCCAACACTTCTCCCTCTGTTCTCCCCTATATACGTTGGAGAACTGTTGGAGAACTGTAGGAGAACTGTTGGAGAACAACCGAAGGAACACCGAAAGATCATAAAAGGAAGACCGAAAGAACTCCCTCATCAGTATGTAAAAAAATAGTGGAAATTATTCGCGGTTTTTCACCAGACGAACAGAACAACCAAAGGCACGAGAAACCTCAACATTCTCAACTATTACCATAGATGGTGGAGTATCTAGCACCTTGAGCGCATAACTTTGTGTATTATTGCTTCTTTCCGACGACCAATACCAGCCCTGTTCATTAACCGAATGGAGAGTAGCAACATCACGGTAACCCGAAGCAGGGAGGAAGAGCGCCCCGTGCCGCTGCATCTGCGTCCACTGGGCGGAATTGTATCGGTTGGTGTCGGAGGTGGTGAAAGTACAGTTGGCAGGTAAAATCCAATAATCGGGCAAAAGCAACAATCCTCGTACATCGTACACCACGGCGGCTGCCTTTTTGTTGGCCGCATCAGGACGGCCGTTGATAAGGTACTCCCATTCGCTCCTTGAAGGGGTACGCCAACCCCTGGTACCACTAATCGTATTGGCACCCCAGTCGTGGGAGGCATCCATACTGTTATTCAAATTGTTATTTATCACATATTCACTCGTATTACTATACGTATACCACGGCTTTGGGCATTCACTTTGTCCTGTGGTGCCCCAGCCGAAGAGGTCTATCCAACCAGTGTAACCCTCGGCGATATTACGGTTGTCGTCACCCAAAACGATGTATTGCGCGGGAGCAAACTGCCAAGCGGGAGATGAACCTCGGTATTGCAAATTGCCCTTAGAGAAGTAGACCTGCGTGGAAGCCCCCAGGCTGAACACCTCGGCCAGGGCGTTGGTCGGCGGGGTAATATCGGTCATGGAGGCGAGGTTGAAGGAGAGCAGCGCCGGGCCGTACTGGCTGACAGCAAGGCTGGCGGCGGACCGCTGGGTGACGGAGCGGCGGTAGGTGTGGCCGTTGTCAACAACACAGAGGGTAATTGTGAACCGCTTGCCGCTGACGGCAGGGACGGTGATATAAAACTTGTTGTCGGCCCGGACAACGCCATTGCCACAGTCGAGTCGGGTATAGGGATAGGTATGCCCCACGGTGAAGGCAAAGGCGGGGGTAGCTCCGGCAAAAGTGACCTGTCCCTGCCCGCTGAGGGGCGCAGCATCGGTGGTGGCAAGGTCGATATACTTGACCTTCATGCCAGCGGGCACCTGCACCTGGACCAGCGCACAGAGGTTGTAGAAGTCAAGCCTGTCGGAACCGGTAGCGGCCATCGGGGCCGCAAGGCACTGGTGGCCGGAGGCATCGACAGTGTAGGTCTGGACGGTGGGCAGGGTGATGTCGAAGCTGGCTGCATGATAGCTATTGACCGCCGAGGCGGGATAGCAGGCATAGAGGGTGGCGTCGGAGGTGGTGACGACGACTGTGGCGTTGGGCACATCGACAGTCTCGGCATTGCCGTTGATATTGATTTGGTCGCCATCGTTCCAAACGGGAGCGATATTGGCGTCGAGATATACCTTCGCGCCCGACGAGAAGGGCTGTAGACGCACCGGCAGACGGCGGACACCGTCTTTCTCGCACCCCGCAAAGAGGAGCGCGACGGCCAGCAGAGAGAGGATTGTGCAGTGGGAGCGTTTCATCGTGATTTAAAAGTGGGGACTGTTGGCAGGCTCGTCGGTGCTGAAGGCATCGTTGCCCCAGCCGTCGGAGGCGGCGGAATAGGAGTGGGTGCCTAAACTTTCAAGGGGAAGGTTGGCAGGGCCGCTGGCGGAAAAGCCCCGCTCCATGCGGAACTCCACCACGGTAATGCGCGGCGGGCGGTACTCAGGCAAGGCGTTGACGGAGGTCGGCATCGGTGTGGAATAGGTCGTCGAGCGACGGGTTTTTAATAAAGGGGGCCTGCTGCATCTGCCGCTCCACGAAGTCGGCGATTTGCAGGAAGCTAATACGTCCTTCGATAAACTGTTGGACGGCCACCTCGTTGGCGGCGTTCATGATACAGGGCATGTTGCCGCCTTGCCGGTCGGCCTCATAGGCCAAGGGAAGGCAGCGGAAGGTATCGGTATCGGGAGCCTCGAAGGTGAGCTGCGGGTAGCGGACGAAGTCGAGGCGCGGAAGATGGCTCTCCAGTCGCTCGGGAAAGCTGAAGGAATACTGGATGGGAGTTTCCATGGTGGGCACACCCAGCTGGGCCTTGATGCTGCCGTCGATATACTGCACCATGGAGTGGACTACCGACTGGGGGTGGACGAGCACCTGTATCTTGTCGGCGGGGACGTCGAAGAGCCAGCGGGCCTCAATGACTTCGAGCCCCTTGTTCATAAGTGTGGCGGAGTCAATGGTGACCTTGCGCCCCATGCTCCAGTTGGGATGCTTGAGGGCATCGGCAAGGGAGGCCTGCTGCAACTGCTCGCGGGAACGGCCGCGGAAAGCGCCACCCGAAGCGGTAAGGAGAATCTTATCGACGGTGGTATGCCAGCGGCCCTCGTCGTCCTGCCAACGGGCCCCTTCGCCCACGAGGCTCTGGAAGATGGCCGAATGCTCGGAATCGACGGGCAGGATGGGAACGCGGTGGCGTAGGGCAGCCTCGGTGACGATGGCACCGGCGACGACCATGGTCTCCTTGTTGGCCAAGGCCACGGGCTTGTGGTGCTCGATGGCCGCCAGGGTGGGACGCAGCCCCGCAAAACCGACGATGGCGGCCAACACAAGGTCGATGCTCTCCATGGACATGAGGTCGATGATGGAACTCTGGCCGGCGAAGACCTTGATGTCGTGGGGGGCGAGGGCTTCCTGCACTTTCGGATACTGCGACTCGTCGGCGATGGCCACGGCGTTGGGGTCGAATTCCAGCGCCTGCGCAATCAGCAAGTCGGCATTATGGCCGGCGCAAAGCACCTCGACCGAGAAGCGGTCGGGATGGCGGCGGATGACGTTTAAGGCCTGCGTGCCGATGGAGCCTGTGGAGCCGAGAATGGCGATACGTTTCATTTCTTCTTGGTCTTGGCGTTGCGTTGTTCGACTTCGGCGCGGAGGGCGCTATCGGCCGGCGAGCGGCGGTAGACGACGGTGCCCTTGTCGCGGGAGGCGGCGGCAGCGGCCGTGTCGACGGCCAGCGGCTTACCGCTGATGAGGGCCTGCATGTCGCCAATCATGCGCTCCTGCGCCGCAAGGGCGTGTTCAAGCGAGTCGAGGGTGCGGGCATTGCGGTAGGTCTGTTCCACCATCTCGGGGTTGACGTAGCCCGGCACGATGGCCCGCAGGGGAGTGAAGGCGATAAGAAGGGCTGTGAGGGTAATCAGGAGGATGGCCCCAAGGCCGACAACGGCGAAGACATTGGTGCCCGAGAGCTCAAAGGAGTATTTCTCCTTGAAGCTGTCGCTGTCCATCACCACAAGGCGGTGCTTGCGGTTCATGGACTCGCGAAAGGACTGCCACTTGGCAACAAGGCGCAGCCAAAAGGTTGCGCCTTGTGCAGAGGGGGTTTCCTGATTGTTGCGCTCCATTTAGAAGAATCTGTAGCGCGAATCGATAATCTTGACGTTGTCTTTCAACACCTGCATCACGCCCCGCATCTTCTGAGCATAGCTCTGCTGCATCTGGCTGCGGATGGCGTCGGCGGGAACCGCCTGCGGGTTCTGGGCACGGCTGTTGATTTTGACCATATAGACACCGCTGGCACCCTGGATGGGGCCGATGAAGGCGTTGTCGGGGGCGGCAGCGATGGCGGCCTGGAGCTTGGGCTCCATGCCATACTGGCCCACAAAGTAGTCGTTGAAGGAGATGCTGTCGAGCGTATCCACGGCCACATTGAGTTTGGCGGCCACGGAGGCGATATCGGAGGCTGTCTTGCGGGCCTCTTCGGCACGGGCGATGAGCAACTCGGCGCGCTTCTCAATACGCACCTGGTTCTCCATCATGTTGCGCACCTGTTCGAGGGTGGCATAACCTTGCTTGTAGACATCCTTCAGTGCCACGACGATGTACTGGTCGTCGGCCTGGAAGACCTGGTCGGCCACTTCGCCGATCTCGGTCTTGTCGGAGAAGGCCCACTGCATGATGGAACGGGCGTTCTGGATGCCACCGAGGGTGTAGGACATGGAGTTGACCATACCGTTGCGCACTTGGAGGTTCTCGGCCTGTGCAGCAGCGGCCATCTCCTGGTAGGTGCGGTTGTTGCCGGCAAAGATATTGGCGGCATTATAGACGGCACGGGAGGTGGCTTCAGAGGCCACGATGGCGCGCTCAATGGCAGCGACACGGTATTTGCGGTTCGGTGTGGTTTTGCCCGTCACCTTGACGATGAAATAGCCCAACTCGTTGGGATGTTGCATAAGGAAGATGCCTCCCACAGGGGTGGCGAGGATGCGCTCGTTGAGGAAACCATAGGCACCATCGAGCTGCCATTTGCCATCGCCGTCGTCGCGCGGGTCATCGGAGAATTGACGCACCGCAGCCTCAAAGGTCATGGCACCGCTGTTGAGGATATTCATGACGCTATCGGCAAGGGTCTTGGCTTGCTCGTCGCCACGGGTGATGTTGCCACCCACACGCTCGTTGAAGATGTAAATGGTGCTGGCGCGGAGGCTGTCGGGACGGTTCTCGATCTTCAGCACCTTGGCCATCATCCATTCATTGCCCACGATGCGGGGGCTGATGAACGAGCCTTCTGGGGTCGCCAGAATGGCGGAATCCATCGGAGCGGGGAACTCGCTGGCCTTGCGGTAAGCGGAGTCATAGGAGTGGTCGGACTCGGCATTGACGAAGAACTCCAAGCTGGAAGCGGGCTCCTCTTGGAACTCCACCCAAGTCTTCTGGACGCTCTCGGCAATCTTGGCGATATCCTCTTCGCTCGGAAGCACGGGATAGACAATGTAGTCGAGTTCGCGCAACTCCTCACGGATGCGGTACTCGGATTTGTGTTTCTCGTAGTAGGCGGCGTAATCTTCCTCGGTGAGGGTGATGTCGCCGTCGTTGACCGACTGGTAGGGGAGGTTGATGGCATAGACGTTGCTCACCTTGCTGCCCATCTCGGCAATCTGGTTGGCGATGGCGGTAGGCATGTACATGCCCTGGGAGAGCAGCGTATTGTATTTCTGCTGACGACGGTCGGCAGTGACGGCCTCTTCGAGGTCGATCCACTCCAGCCGCTGGGCGGTGTCGAGCTTGTCAAAGTTGTCGACATACTGGCGGATGGCCTTCACCTGGTATTCGCCGGTCTGCGGGTCGGTGAAGACTTGACGCAGATAGGGGTGGATGAAGGTGCCGTAGTACATGTCGTTCAACTCGGCCTCGGAGACGGTGAGACCCAGTTTATCGTACTGCTTGCCGGTGAGGGTTTCGCCCACGAAGTTCTGCCACACCTGCTCGCGCAGTTGGTTCTCGACTTCGGGTTTGATTTGGGCGACATTCTGCTGCCGCTTGTAGGTGTCTTCGGCCTCTTCGCTGAGTTCAAGGAAATGGCGGTAGGTCAACACGACCCCGTCAACCTTTCCGACATCCTGGGTGTTGGCTCCTTGTCTGGACCAAACATCGCCGATAATGAATGCCACGATAGCGAGGGCCACAAATCCGACAGTTATCTTCGGATGTTGTCTGATTTTTCCTATAATTCCCATATTGATATTGTTTTGATTTTCGTTTGTACTGACTGCTTTTTTAAGCGTGCAAAATTACAAAGAAAATTCAGTGTAGCAAGGGTTTTTGCCGAAAAATATTTTCCCGACATCCGCAGCGCGTTAATGCACAGGCTTTTGCGACTCCATTGATTTACCCTAGTTCGGCTCCGAAAGCAAACGGAAGCAGGCTGTCAACGCCTATGATACGACGAATTTTGCCCCCTTGCAGATAGCAGAAAAGTTCGATGGGATGGCCATGGCGCGCCTCGCATTCGGCCATCACCTGTCGGCAGGCCCCACAGGGGGAGGCCTCGACCAAACGCCCCTCGGCATCGCGTCCGACGACGGCCAGCGCCGCCACCGCCTGGTGGGGGTGCTGCGCCGCGGCACTGAAGAGGGCGGTGCGCTCGGCACAGAGACCCGAAGGATAGGCGATATTCTCCTGGTTGGAACCGGTGACGATCGTGCCATCGGCCAGCCGCACCGCCGCCCCCACGTGGAAATGGGAATAGGGAGCGTAGGCCGTATCGGTGGCCTCGATGGCGCGCTGCATCAACTCGCGGTCGGCGGCGGGCATCGCCTCCAGCGACGCGTATTCACAGTAATCGATTGTCAATTGTTTCTTCTCCATAGGACAGATAATGACAGATAATTTGTGTATATCGGATTTTTCATGTACCTTTGCAGCCGGAAATGAAAACGCTGGATTTCGGAAAATATTGTGTGCTCGGTCTCTCGCCCATGGACGACATCACGGACATGCCCTTCCGCACGCTGTGCAAGGAGTTCGGAGCCGACTTGGTGGTGACGGAGTTCATCGCCTCGGAGGCGCTGAACCGCGAGGCGGAGAAGAGCTATCGCAAGATGCAGTTCGGCGAGGGGGAGCGGCCGGTGGGCATCCAGATTTTCGGCGCGGACCGCGAGGAGCTGTTGCGTTGTCTGGAGGTGGTGGAGGCCCGTGAGCCGGATTTCATCGACATCAACTGGGGCTGTCCCGTGCGCAAGGTGGCCGGGAAAGGGGCCGGCAGCGGCATCCTGAAAGACATTCCCAAGATGATTGACATCACCGCCGCCCTCGTGCGGCAAGCACACCTGCCGGTGACAGTGAAGACACGGATTGGATACGACGAGGGCGACAAGCCCATCGTGGAGCTGGCCGAACGGCTGCAGGACGTGGGCATCGCCGCCCTGAGCATCCACGGCCGCACCAAGACACAGATGTACCGCGGCACGGCGGACTGGAGCCTCATCGGCGAGGTGAAAAACAACCCACGGATGCATATCCCTATTTTCGGCAACGGCGACATCGTGACCCCTGCCCAGGCCGTCGAGGCCCGCCGCCGCTACGGCGTGGACGGCGTCCTGATAGGCCGCGGGGCCATCGGGAACCCATGGATTTTCGAACAGGCACAGCGGCTGCTGCGCGGCGAAGAGGAGCGGCCCGTGACGGTGGCCGAACGCGCCGAGGTATGCAGTCGGCACCTGCAGGCCGCCGTGGCCTTCAAAGGCGAGCGTACCGCCATGTTCGAGATGCGCAAACATTATGGCGGCTACTTCAAAGGACTGCCGGATTTCAAACAATTCCGCCTGCCACTGGTGAACACCACCACCCTCGACGAGGCACTGGACATCCTTGCCCGCATCAAAGCACACTACCAATAAAAAACGCTGCAAGAATTCTTGCAGCGTTTCCTTTGGCGGAAAGGAAGGGATTCGAACCCTTGAAGCGCTTTTAACGCTTACTCGCTTTCCAGGCGGGCCTCTTCAACCACTCGAGCACCTTTCCGTAAGTTGAACAGTGAGAGTTGAAAAAATGCAATTTCCAACAGATTTTCGCCTCTCAAAATCGGGTGCAAAAGTACTACTTTTTTTACAAATAGCAAAAAAAAATGTATATTTGCAACGAAAGTTTTTTTCAATTAATATATTAAACAAACTAACAATGAAGAAATTACTTATTCCTGTAATGACCATCGCACTGCTTGCCACAGTGGGATGCAAAGACAACAAAAAAGGAGAAAAGATGGACCTTCAACAGAAAGTGGATGAATATGCTGAATTCACCCTGACCACCGACCTCAGCGTACTGAGCGAAAAAGAGAAACAGCTGCTGCCCCTTTTCGTGCAGATTGCCGACATCATGGACGACCTGTATTGGGACCAGTATTTCGGCAACGCCAACCGCGCCAGCCTCGACACCCTGAGCGACCCCGCCATGAAGGAGTTCGCCCTGATTCAGTACGGTGCATGGGACCGTCTGGGCGAGGAGAAACCCTTCATCCCCGGCTACGGCGAGCGGCCCGCGGGCGCCAACTTCTACCCGACGGACATGACTGCCGAGGAGTTTGAGGCACTAGCCGACCCCGAGAAGAAGAGCCAGTACACCGTCATCCGTCGCGACGAGACGGGTGCACTGAAGGTGATTCCCTACCACGTGGCTTATGCTGAGCAGCTGGCCAAGGTGGACAGCCTGATGGGACTGGCCATTGAGCTGGCCGAGGACCCTGGCATGAAGAACTACCTGACGGAACGCCGCAAAGCCCTCATGACCGACGACTACTACGCCAGCGACCTGGCTTGGATGGACATGAAGGAAAGCAAAATCGACTTTGTGGTGGGCCCCATCGAGAACTACGACGACGCCCTGTACGGCTGCAAGACCTCGTATGAATCGTTCATCCTGGTGAAGGACCAGAAATGGAGCAACGACCTGGCCAAGTTCGTGGCAATGCTGCCTCGCCTGCAACAGGAGCTTCCCTGCGACCCGAAATACAAACCCGAGATGGCCGGCGCCGCCAGCGACCTGAACGTGTATGACGTCATCTACTACGCCGGCGACTGCAACGCGGGCTCCAAGACCATCGCCATCAACCTGCCCAACGACGAGCGCATCCACAAGGAGAAAGGTGCCCGCCGTCTGCAACTGAAAAACGCCATGCAGGCCAAGTTCGAGACCATCCTCCAGCCCATCGCCAACCTGCTGATATGCGAAGACCAGCTGGACAACGTGAACTTCAACGCATTCTTCAGCAACGTCTGCTTCCACGAGGTGGCCCACGGTTTGGGCATCAAGGAGACCGTCACCGACGGTAAGAACCTGCGCGAGGCGCTGGGCAACCAGTACAGCGCATGGGAAGAGGCCAAGGCAGACATCTGCGGCCTGTTCCTGACCGTCAAACTCATCGAGATGGGTGAGATTACCAACTGCACCGCCGAAGACGCTTACGTGACCTTTATCGCGGGCATCCTGCGCAGCGTGCGCTTCGGTGCCACCGAGGCCCACGGCATCGCCAATATGATGTGCTTCAACTACCTCCAGGATAACGGCGCGTTCACCCGCAACGCCGATGGCAAATATGTCGTCGATGTGCAGAAGGCCGAAGCAGCGATGAAGAGCTGGGCGGCCCTGATTCTGCGCGTGGAGGGCGAGGGCGACATCGCCTACGCCAAGAAGTATTCCAGCGAGAACGGCAAGATTCGCCCCGACTTGCAGAAGGACCTCAACCTCATCAGCACGAACAACATCCCGCGGGACATCCGCTACAACCAAGGGCTGAAAGCCCTGGGTCTGGAATAATCCACACTCACAACCCAAATACCGGGGGTGCCTTAGAAAGGCACCCCCGGTATTTATTTATCCAACTTGATTTGCTAAACTTCTAGGTTCACGCCGGCAGTCCCAAAAAGCTGCGATTTCAATACGGTCATCTATGATTCGATAAACCATCTTACTAAGACGGGTAACTACCACACTACGGTACGTCGTCGGCAAATCAGATAATAATGGCTCAATTGCTCCACTATAAGGGTTGGTTTCAAGAAGTTGTTTCGTCTCAAGAACCTTCTGCATAAAGCTCTCTCGGGGCTTCTCACCAAACTCCTTGGCGATGTAATTAGCGGTTTCGCGTAGTTGCTGTCGCGCAAAACCTGTCATGGTTACCTTCATACGGCTTCGGCCACTTGAAGTTCTTCTTTCTGAGAAAACTCTTCCTCAAATTCGCACATCACATCATCAAAATCATATACTTTTCCCTCAGCAGAATCATGCTCTGATTGTGCAATCATTCTATGAATTTCTTCGATAGTATACGGTTTCTGCGAAAGCGCTTCTACACTATCTGCGCACTCAATAAGATGTTCTGCCACCCAACGCATATTGTTCGGAGTGAGGGTCCCACAAAGGTAATCAAGAAGTCCCTGCAATGCTGTAGTACTCATAAATAATTTCTCCCTTTCTGTCGGAATGACGGTGCAAAGATATGATATTTTTTTGAATTGCATAACTTTTTTCTTCAATGATTTCCATTACAACAAAAAATAAGGGGAACACCCGTTCGGATATCCCCCTAGTTTAAACCGTGAAATAATTTCGCGATAATCTTAACCAATAATCAGCCAGATGTTGTTGTCTCTCTTCAACGGGAAAGAGCATTCGACATCAGACTTGCCCTCTTGCGTGGTAATATGAATCTTTGTCTTCACCTTCGCAGAGTTGGGGTCGGTGTTGGAGATTTCCTCCGAGACAATTTCCCAGCTATCCAAAGAATAGTTTTCACTCAGCGTTTCCATCTTGCCAATCAGGAAAGACTTCCACTCTTCGCTGGTGATGATGATTTTTTCATTCTCTACAGGATTGCTCTGGAACTGCTCATATATTTTCCCTCCTTCAGCCAGCTTGATCTTGACGGTGTCGGGAATCCTGTTGTACGAAGCGGCCATGGCAAAGTCTTTTGCCTGGATGGCTTGATACATCTTCTCCACGACAGAAGAGGGGGTATTTCCATTAGCGTCTTCACGGGTGCCCGTCTGGCACGAGGCGAAGAGGAGTGCCGACACGGCACATACGATTACTAATGATATCTTTTTCATCTTGAGTTACTATTAAAATTACACGTTATACCATTATCGTCATTTCGTGACCCTCTCGAGCCATTTCACCATGCAGAACATCACAATCATCGAGAGCAGACAAACACCGGCAAAGATTGCCCAGCACTGCCACAACGGGATGCTGTTGTAGAGCAGCGGTCCAATCCAGAGCAGTCCATTGCCCACGGCGGTTGCACCCAGCCACAGACCTTGACAGAGGCCCAACATGCTCTTGGGGGCGACCTTCGACACAAACGAGAGTCCCAACGGCGAGATGAACAACTCGGCCACAGTCATAAAGAAGTAGTAGATAATCAGCACCCACGGGCCTGCCTTCATGGTGGCCGTCTCAGTGGCGGGCAACGCCTTGAACGAGGTGGCCGAAGGATAGCCATAGGAAGCGCAAATAGCAGTGATGAATACATAGGCTATGGCCGCCACACCCATACCGATGGCAATCTTCTTGGGGGTGGAAATCTCCTTGCCCTTACGGGTCAGAGAGCCGAAGAGCCACATGATGAGGGGCGTCAGGACAATCACAAAGAACGGATTGACAGCCTGCCAAACCTCAGGCGGGAAGATGGAGGTGTTGACGAAGTCTTTTGCGAACAACGACATGGAAGTACCATTCTGGTGGAAGGAGAACCAGAAGAAGACGGCGATAATCAGCACGGCAAACAGGGCATACAGACGCTGCTTGAGTTCTTTGGCCATGGCAGCCTTCTCTTCGGGGGTATAGGTGACACTCTCGGCAGCAGTTCTCTTGGCGGGCGTCGGGAATTTCTTCTTGGTGGTGAGGAAGATGGCCAGCGAGATGAACATGGCGATGACCGAGGCAATGAAGGAGTAGTGGACACCTTCGTTGAAGATTTTCAGGTAATTATTGGAGAACTCCGTAAGATTCAAGGTGTTTACGTCGAGCGTGGTGGCGGCGGGAATGATTTCCATCATCTTGGACATGGCCGCAGCACCCATCGCAACACCTTCGTTCATGAACTGATGGCACAGTGCAGGAAGGTCTGCATTGTACACCATACCGTTGGCAGACAACCACCAGTTGCGGAGTAGCGGGGCGACGAAGGGGGCAATCAGGCCACCCACGTTGATGAACATGTAGAAAATCTGGAAGCCGCTGTCGCGCTTTTCCTTTGCCTGACGCAACTCGTCGGGACCAATCTTGGCAGCTTCGGCCTCGAAGTTGTCGTACATCTGACCCACGATGGCCTGCAGGTTGCCCTTGAACAGACCGTTACCGAAGGCAATCAAGAACAAGGCCAAGCAGGTGAGGGGCAGCAGCCAACTCATGTTGGTCGCGGTGGCCAAAATCGGGATGGCCAGAATGACATATCCACTGGCCATGATGAACAGACCCGTCATGATGGTGCCCTTGTAGTTCATCGAGCGGTCAGCGATGATACCGCCTACCAAACTTAGAATGTAAATTCCTGCGTAGAAAATGGAATAGATGAGCGTTGCCTTCTCATCCGCCAAGCCAAATTTTGAACACAAGAACAAAACCAAGACTGCGTTCATAATATAGTAGCCGAAGCGTTCACCCATATTACTCAGTGCAGCCGCAATTAGACCTTTTGGATGTCCTTTCATAAGTTGTAATTGTTTAGTTAATAAATTATTGTATTGGTTAATTGTATTTTCTTTCGGTGTAAATTATCTGCAAATATACGATTTTTTCCCGATTCTTCGTATCTTTGCACGCAATTTTTACACGAAAACAATGGATACTTTGCTGAAAACCGCTTTGGACGCCCTGCGCAACGGAGAGACGCTGCTCTACCCCACCGACACCATCTGGGGCATCGGTTGCGACGCCACCGATGCGACGGCGGTAGAACGGATATATGCCCTGAAGGAGCGCGACCACAGCAAGAGTATGCTGGTATTGTGTGCCGACTTGGCGATGGTGGAGGCGTTTGTGGGGAAGGTGGGCGAAGCGTGCGCCCAACTGCTGCTGCATAGCGACCGCCCGACGACGGTGATTCTGCCGTTGCAGTCGCATCGGCTGGCGGACAACCTGGCCGCCGCAGACGGCACCCTCGGGGTGCGGATTCCAAAGATGGCTTTCTGCCAACAGCTGCTGCATGCCTTCGGGAAGCCCGTGGTGAGCACCTCGGCCAACTTCTCAGGTACCCCCTCCCCTACCGGCTATGCCGACATCGACGAGGCGCTGAAGGCCCGCGTGGACTGCTGTCTGCCCGACAACGAGGCATTCCACCACTCCGCCACAGGCAGTTCGCGGATAGTGAAAATAAACGCTACGGGCGAGATGATAATCATCCGCCCGTAGCAAGTGTCATTCTATCAATCGGAGGCCGTCAGGCCTGACCCAAAAGGTCGTAAGGGGCTGTGTCGCCACCCAGAGGCGCGGCAGGTTCGACAATGGTGCCGAAATTCTGCTCGTATTTCTTGATATTGTCGGTAAGGGCGGCCAGCAGCCGTTTGGCATGGATGGGGTTCATGATGACCCGCTGGCGTACCACAGGATTGGGAGTGCCGGGCATCATCTGGGCAAAGTCGAGGGTGATTTCCGTAGGACTGTGGGAAATGACAGCGAGATTGCTGTAGGTGCCGACGGCCACGTCGGGCGACATATCGATTTTAAGGTTGTTGGCGGGAGGGTTGTTGTGGCTGTTGCTCATATTCTTTCTGGATAAAAAAAGCACTCCCCATGCAGAAACAAGGGGAGTGCGGTGATACTTTCGGTTAGTTGTTCTTGGCGGCCTCAACCTCGGCACGGTTGCCGACGATAAGGTTCTCGTACTCGCGCAAACCGGTACCGGCGGGAATGAGGTGACCGACGATAACGTTCTCCTTCATGCCCTCCAGGAAGTCCTGCTTGGCGTTGATGGCGGCTTCGGTGAGGACCTTGGTGGTCTCCTGGAAGGAGGCAGCCGAGATGAAGCTCTTGGTCTGCAACGAGGCCCGTGTGATACCTTGCAGAATCTGCTTGGCCGTGGCGGGACGTGCGTCGCGGACGGTGACGAGTTTCTTGTCCTGACGGCGGAGTGTGGAGTTCTCGTCGCGCAAGCAACGGGCGGTGATAATCTGACCGTTCTCCAACGTCTCGCTATCGCCCTTGTCCTCGACGACCTTCATACCAAAGATTTCGTCGTTGGTCTCGTGGAAGTCGATTTTGTTGACCAGTTCGCCTTCCAGGTAACGGGTATCGCCCGGGTCTTCGATTTCGACCTTGCGCATCATCTGACGCACAATGACCTCGAAGTGCTTGTCGTTGATTTTCACACCCTGCAGGCGGTAAACCTCCTGCACCTCGTTGACGATGTATTCCTGCACCTTCATCGGGCCCTTGATGGAGAGGATGTCGGCGGGAGTGATGGCACCGTCGGAGAGAGGCGTACCGGCCTTGACGTAGTCTTGGTCCTGTGCCAAAATCTGCTTGGAGGTGCTGATGAGGTAGGTGCGCTGTTCGCCGGTCTTGCTGGTGATGGTAATCTGACGGTTGTTGCGTTTCAGTTTCTTGTCGATGCTGACAATACCGTCGATTTCGGCCACCACGGCGGGATCGGACGGGTTACGGGCCTCGAAGAGCTCGGTGACACGGGGCAGACCGCCTGTGATATCGCCGGCCTTACCGAAGCTACGCGGTATCTTGACCATGATGTCGCCCGCCTTGAGTTCCTGACCCTTGTCGACACCGATATGGGCGCCCACGGGAAGGTCATAGACCTTGAGGATGTTGCCCTCACTGTCGATGACATTAAGGGTGGGGTTCTTGGTACGCTGACGCGACTCGATGATGACCTTGTCCTGCAGACCCGTCTGGGCATCGCTCTCGACACGGTAGGTGACGTTCTCAATCACATTCTCGAAGGAGACGCGACCCGCCACATCGGAGATGATGACGGCATTGTAAGGATCCCACTCGGCAATGAGTTCGTTCTTGTCCAGATGATCGCCAGAGGATTTGTACAGTTTCGCACCATAGGGAATCAGGGCGGAGAAGAGCACCACATCGGTCTTCTCGTCCACCACACGCATTTCGGCGGAACGGCCCATGACAACCTGGTAGTTGTTGCCCTCGTCGTCGGTGTAGGGGATGGCGCGCAGCTCGTCGATTTCCAGACGGCCTTCGTATTTGGCCACGAGGCTGGAGGTGGTACCGATGTTTCCACCGGCCACACCACCCACGTGGAAGGTTCGCAGGGTAAGCTGTGTACCAGGTTCACCAATGGCCTGTGCAGCAATCACACCTACCGCCTCGCCCTTCTGAACCATCTTGCCAGTGGCCAGGTTACGACCATAGCACTTGGCGCAGACACCATGCTTGGCTTCGCAGGTGAGCACGGAACGGATTTCCACCTCTTCGATGGGGGATTCTTCGATTTTCTTGCAGATTTCCTCGGTCAGCTCCTCGCCGGCAGAGACGATAAGTTCGCCCGTGTGGGGATGGAAGATGTCGTGTACCGAGGTACGGCCGAGCAGTTTCTCGCCCAGCGAGACCACCACGTCCTCACCCTTCTTCAGAGCGGTGGTGGGCAGTCCGCGCAGGGTGCCGCAGTCCTCTTCGGTGATGATGACATCGTGGGCCACATCAACCAGACGACGGGTGAGGTAACCGGCGTCAGCCGTCTTCAGAGCGGTATCGGCCAAACCCTTACGGGCACCGTGGGTGGAGATGAAGTACTCCAACACGGAGAGGCCCTCCTTAAAGTTGGAGATAATGGGGTTCTCAATAATTTCATTACCGGCGGCACCAGCCTTCTGCGGCTTGGCCATCAGACCACGCATACCGGAGAGCTGACGAATCTGCTCCTTACTACCACGGGCACCGGAGTCGTACATCATGTAGACGGGGTTGAAGCCCTGGTTATCGGCCTTGAGTTGTTTCATCAAGGTCTCGGTCAACTGGTTATTGGTATTGGTCCAAATATCGATGACGTGGTTGTAACGCTCGTTGTTGGTGATAAGACCCATCGCGTACTGGCCCATAACCTCTTCGACCTCCTCATTGGCTTTGGCAATCATCTCTTCCTTCTCGGCAGGGATAAGCACATCGCCCAGGTTGAACGAGAGACCGCCGCGGAAAGCCTGACGGTAACCCATGTTCTTGATGTCGTCGAGGAAGTTGGCCGTCACAGCGTTGCCGCTAGCGGTGAACAGATCGCCGATGATGTCACGCAAGGACTTCTTGCCAAGCACCATGTTGACATATCCGTATTCTTTGGGCACCACCTCGTTGAAGATGACACGGCCCACCGTGGTACGGAGACGGTCGGTCTTGATGAAGTGCCCCTTGGCATCCACCACGGGATAGCCGTCGCGGTCGCGCACCACTTCGTATTCGGTACGGCTGCGCTCGGCCACCTCAGCAGGCGTGTTGCAGTCGATATCGGTCAGCACATTGCCATTCTTGTCCTTGATGACTTCCATGAAGGTCTTGTCAGTCTTGACAAACTGGAACTCGTCGAGGCCGCCGGCATCCAGCTTCACACTGATGCAGGCATTCAGCGAGACGCGTTTCTCGTTGTAGGCGATGATGACCTCCTCAGGGGAGTAGAAACGATAGCCTTCGCCCTTGACCACCTCGGTGGCGGTAGTGCGACGCGGTTTGGTCATGTAGTACAGACCCAGCACCATGTCCTGCGACGGCACGGTGATAGGAGCACCGTTGGCCGGGTTGAGGATGTTGTGCGTGGAGAGCATGAGCAGCTGTGCCTCGAGCACGGCGGCATTGCCCAGCGGGACGTGAACAGCCATCTGGTCACCATCGAAGTCAGCATTGAAGCCGGTACACACCAACGGGTGCAGACGGATGGCCTTGCCCTCCACCAACTTGGGCTGGAACGCCTGGATACCCAGACGGTGCAGCGTAGGAGCACGGTTGAGGAGAATCGGGTGACCTTTCAGGATGTTTTCGAGGATTTCCCACACCACGGGGTCTTTGCGGTCGACCACACGTTTGGCCGACTTAACGGTCTTCACCATACCGCGCTCAAGGAGTTTGCGGATGACAAAGGGTTTGAACAACTCGCTGGCCATATCCTTCGGCAGACCGCACTCGTGCATCTTCAGCTCGGGGCCGACCACGATGACCGAACGGCCAGAGTAGTCAACACGCTTACCGAGCAGGTTCTGACGGAAGCGGCCCTGCTTGCCCTTCAGAGCATCGGAGAGGGACTTGAGGGAGCGGTTGCTGTCGGACTTCACGCTGGAAACCTTGCGGCTGTTGTCGAACAGCGAGTCGACGGACTCCTGCAACATACGCTTCTCGTTGCGCATGATGACTTCCGGAGCCTTGATTTCCAGCAGTCTCTTCAGACGGTTGTTACGGATGATAACACGACGATAAAGTTCGTTGATATCGGAGGTGGCGAAACGGCCGCCATCCAGCGGCACCAGGGGACGCAACTCGGGAGGCGTGACGGGGATAATGTTCATAATCATCCACTCGGGACGGTTGTCCATGCCACGGGCCTGCATACGTCTGCGGCTTTCGC
The DNA here is from genome assembly GCA_905234695.1 of uncultured Bacteroidales bacterium. Taxonomy (GTDB): domain Bacteria; phylum Bacteroidota; class Bacteroidia; order Bacteroidales; family P3; genus Colimorpha. The sequence goes on from CAJOHZ010000019.1 coordinate 26,682, forward strand.
GGAACGACTCCACCACATTGAGGCGCTTCAGAGCGTCCTGCTTGCGCTGGTTAGAGGATTCCTTGGAGGCGCGATCGCGGAGTTCGTAGCTAATCTTGTCGAGATCCAGTTCACAAAGCAGCTTGTACAGCGCCTCGGAACCCATACCAACGATGAACTTGTTGGGATCGCTGTCGTCCAGCTGGTCGTTGCCTTCGGGCAGCGACTCGGTCACCGCGTAGTATTCCTCCTCGGCCAAAAGGTCGAGTTTCTTCACGGGCACCTCGTTCAACATCGCCTTGCCGGGCTGAATCACGATATATTTCTCGTAATAGATAACCTGCTCCAACTTCTTGCTGGGGATGTCGAGCAGGGTACCGATCTTGTTGGGCAGGGAACGGAAGAACCAGATATGGGCGACAGGGACTGTCAGCTCGATATGGCCCATACGTTCACGACGCACCTTCTTCTCGGTGACTTCCACGCCGCAGCGGTCGCAGACGATACCCTTGTAGCGGATACGCTTGTACTTGCCGCAATGGCACTCCCAGTCGCGGGTGGGGCCGAAGATCTTCTCGCAGAAAAGACCGTCGCGCTCGGGCTTATAGGTACGATAATTGATAGTCTCGGGCTTGGTCACCTCGCCATAAGAACGCTTCTTGATGGACTCGGGGGAAGCCAGACTAACGGTTATCGAATTAAAATCATTCTTTATCTGTGATTCTTGTTTAAAAGCCATTTTTCTTTCTGAATGTTACGTTCTGATTTCTATTGAACTTGTATGACGGGGCGTGGGTTTAATCGAACGTCACTTCGAGACCGAGGCCGCGAAGTTCGTGGACCAACACGTTGAACGACTCGGGAATGCCGGGCGTGGGCATGTTGTCGCCCTTGACAATCGCCTCGTAGGCCTTGGCACGGCCCACGACATCGTCGGACTTGACAGTGAGGACCTCCTGCAGCACGTGCGACGCGCCGAAGGCTTCCAGAGCCCAGACCTCCATCTCACCGAAACGCTGACCGCCGAAGTTGGCCTTACCGCCAAGGGGCTGCTGGGTGATGAGGGAGTAGGGACCGATGCTACGGGCATGCATCTTGTCGTCAATCATGTGGTGGAGTTTCAGCATGTAGATATAGCCGACCGTGGCGGGCTGGTCAAAGCGCTCGCCCGTCTCGCCGTCGTACAGGTATGTACGGCCGTTCTCGGGCAGGCCAGCCTCGCGCATGTAGCCATTGATCTGCTCCAGCGTGGCACCGTCGAAGATGGGGGTCTTGAACCGTTTGTTCAGTTCCTTGCCTGCCCATCCGAGCACCGTCTCGTAAATCTGACCCAGATTCATTCGCGAAGGCACACCCAGCGGGTTCAGCACGATGTCGACGGGAGTACCGTCGGAAAGGAACGGCATATCCTCCGCACGGACAATCTTCGACACAATACCCTTGTTACCATGGCGACCGGCCATCTTATCACCGATGCGCAGTTTGCGCTTCATGGCGATATAGACCTTGGCCATCTGCACGATTCCACTAGGCAGGTCGTCGCCCACGGTGAGGGCGTACTTGTTGCGGGTGAAGCGACCGTTGATTTCGCGGTGCTTGATATTGTAGTTGTTCAACAGCTCCTTGATGAGGTTGTTGGTCTCCTTGTCGGAAGTCCACTTGTTGGGGCTGACCTCGGTGTAGTCGATGGCTTTCAGTGCTTTCGAGGTGAACTTGACCTTCTTGGGTATCAGCTCTTCCTTGTGGCTGGTGTAGACACCATTGGAGGTCTTGCCGGCCAGGATAATCAGCAAGCGGTCCACCAGTTTCTCCTTGAGTTCGGCCAGCTCGGCATTGTATTCCTCTTCGGGCTTCTGCAGCAACTCTTTCTCCTTGGCGCGCTGCTTGCGGTCACGCACGATACGGGCGAAGAGTTTCTTGTCGATAACGACACCGCGCACCGACGGGGGAACCTTCAGCGAAGCATCCTTCACATCGCCCGCCTTGTCGCCGAAGATGGCGCGGAGAAGTTTCTCCTCGGGGGTGGGGTCGGATTCGCCCTTGGGGGTAATCTTACCAATCAGGATATCGCCCTCCTTGACCTCGGCGCCGATACGGATGATACCGTTCTCGTCCAGGTCTTTGGTGGCTTCATTGCTCACATTGGGGATATCGCGGGTCAGCTCTTCCAGACCGCGCTTGGTCTCGCGGACCTCCAGGGTGTACTCCTCGACATGGACCGAGGTGAAGATGTCTTCGCGCACCACGCGTTCGGAAATCACCACGGCATCCTCGAAGTTGTAACCCTTCCACGGCATGAAGGCCACCTTCATATTGCGGCCCAGCGCCAGCTCACCGCCTTGGGTGGCATAGCCCTCACACAGCACCTGACCCTTCTTGACCTTGTCTCCCTTCTTGACGATGGGACGCAAGTTGATGGAGGTGGAGTGGTTGGTGCGCTGGTAGCGGGTAAGTCTGTATTCACGCACATCGTCGTCGAACGAAACCAGACGCTCTTTCTCGGTACGGTTGTGGCGGATGACAATCTTGGTGGAGTCCACATACTCGACCACACCGTCGCCCTGTGCGTTGAGCAGCACGCGGCTGTCTTCGGCCACCGATTTCTCGATGCCGGTACCGACGATGGGAATTTCCGGGTTAAGCAGCGGGACAGCCTGACGCATCATGTTCGATCCCATCAAGGCACGGTTGGCGTCGTCGTGCTCCAAGAAAGGAATCAGCGAAGCGGCGATAGAGGCAATCTGGTTGGAACCCATGTCGATGAGGTCAATCTCATCGGGGCCGACAATGGGGAAGTCGGCCTGACGGCGTGCCTTGACCCTTGTGGCCAGAATGTTGCCCTCCTCGTCCTGCGGCGTGGTGGCCTGAGCCACCGTCTTGTTCTCTTCAAGCTCGGCAGTGTAGTAGGTGGGATCTTCCTCAATCATCACGCGGCCATTGACCACACGACGGTACGGAGTCTCGATAAAGCCCAGATTGTTGATCTTGGCGTACACACACAGCGACGAGATAAGACCGATATTGGGACCTTCAGGGGTCTCGATGGTACACAGACGGCCATAGTGCGTATAGTGAACGTCGCGGACCTCGAAGCCTGCACGCTCGCGCGACAGACCTCCAGGACCCAGAGCCGAGATACGACGCTTATGGGTCACCTCGGCCAGCGGGTTGGTCTGGTCCATGAACTGCGACAGCTGGTTGGTGCCGAAGAACGAGTTGATGACCGACGAAAGTGTCTTGGCGTTGATCAACTCGGTCGGGGTGAAGACCTCATTGTCGCGGACATTCATACGCTCGCGGATGGTGCGGGCCATACGAGCCAAGCCCACGCCGAACTGGTTGTACAACTGCTCGCCGGCAGTACGCACACGACGGTTGGACAGATGGTCGATATCATCGACGTCGGCCTTCTGGTTAATCAGTTCGATAAGGTATTTGATAATCGACGTGATGTCGGTCTGCGTCAACACGCGCACCTCGTCGGGCACGGAAAGGTTCAGTTTCGTGTTGATGCGGTAGCGTCCCACCTCACCGAGGTCGTAACGCTTGTCCGAGAAGAAGAGCTTCTCGATGATGCCGCGGGCGGTCTCCTCGTCGGGAGGTTCCGCGTTGCGCAATTGGCGATAGATATATTCGACAGCCTCCTTAGAGTTGTTGGAGGTGTCTTTCTTCAACGTGTTATAGATGACTGAATAGTCAATGCCGTCGCGATCCTCGGCTTTGATAAGGATCGTCTTGACATCGAGTTCCAGAATTTTGTCGATATGCTCCTCGGTAAGTTCCACGTCGCGCTCGATCACCACCTCGGTACGTTCCATGGAAACGACCTCGCCAGTGTCCTCGTCGACAAAGTCCTCCGTCCAGGTGTCAACCACACGGGCGGCAAGACGCTTACCGATGACCTTCTTCAGGTTGGCTTTGGTCACCTTCACCTCTTCAGCCAAGGCAAAGATGTCCAGGATATCCTTGTCTGTCTCATAACCGATAGCCCTGAGCAGCGTAGTGATCGGGAGCTTTTTCTTACGGTCGATGTAGGCATACATCACATTGTTGATATCCGTGGTGAACTCCATCCACGAGCCCTTGAACGGGATGATACGGGCGGAATAGAGTTGGGTGCCGTTGGAGTGGAACTGCGTGCCGAAGAACACACCGGGAGAACGGTGCAGCTGCGACACCACCACACGCTCGGCTCCATTGATGACGAACGTTCCCTTGGGTGTCATATACGGTATCATACCCAAGTACACAGGCTGTTCTATCGCCTGAAAATCTTCGTTCTCGGGGTCGTTGCAAGAAAGCTTGATTTTCGCTTTCAGCGGGACACTATACGTCAACCCGCGTTCAATGCACTCTTCAATGGTGTAGCGCGGCGGGTCGATGAAATAGTCAAGAAACTCTAACGTGAAATTATTACGTGCATCTGAGATTGGGAAATTTTCTTTGAAGACTTTGAAAAGGCCCTCGTCAAGACGATTGTCGGGATTGGTTTCTATCTGGAAGAAATCCTGGAACGACTTGAGCTGAATATCGAGAAAATCAGGATAATCGTACTTGCGGACAGATGCAAAATTTATTACTTCTAAGGGTTGATTATTTGCCAAGGGACTTCGATATTAAATAAAAACTATGAATATGCTATTCAGAACGATAATGGCTACTACTCCGAAGAGAGGGCAGAAGAGGGCTGTACGCCCGACAGGGATGCGATGCGAGTTGCATAGCAAAGAGGAATAGGCACTCCGGACGTACCGGAGGCCTTATTCCTCGTAGAAATCAGATAGTACTGAACTACTTGACCTCGACTTCGGCACCAGCCTCTTCGAGAGCCTTCTTCAGCGAGTCAGCCTCGTCTTTGCTCACGCCTTCCTTCACGGGCTTGGGAGCATTGTCAACGAGTTCCTTGGACTCCTTCAGGCCCAGGCTTGCCATATCCTTCACAGCCTTCACGACGGCCAGCTTCTTGGTGGCATCGGGAACACCCTTCAGGATCACGTCGAAAGAGGTCTTCTCCTCAGCAGCGGCGGCACCGCCGGCAGCGGGAGCGGCGGCAACTGCGACTGCAGCGGCTGCGGGCTCAATACCATATTCTTCTTTCAGAACGTCAGCGAGTTCTTTTACTTCTTTAACGGTTAAGTTAACCAGTTCTTCAGCGATAGCTTTGATGTCTGCCATGACTTATTAAATTTTAATGTGTTTTTACTAATTTTGATTTGTTTGTTTTGTTTTCCGGACTTTTGCGGAGTCCTAACCGTTGGGCCTCTTAGGCCTCTTTTTTCTCCTCTAATGTTTTCAGGACACCCGTAATCGTGTTGGCACCCGACTGAAGCTGAGAAATAACGTTCTTGGCGGGGGACTGCAGAAGGGCCACCACATCGGCGATGAGTTCGTTCTTGGACTTGATGTTGACAAGAGCGTCGAGGTTCTCGGCACCGATATAGAAACTCTCTTCGACATACGCACCCTTCAAGACGGGCTTCTGGGCGGTCTTCTCGCTGGCGCGGAACTCCTTGATGAGCTTCGCGGGAGCGTTGTTGGTGTTAGAAAGCATTATGGCAGTTTCGCCCTTCACCACGGGGAACAGTTCGGAATAATCCTTTCCAGTCTGTTCCATCGCCTTAATGAGAAGAGCGTTCTTGACTACTTCCAGCTTGACCTCCTTGCGGAAAGCGGCTCTGCGCAGCTTGCTGGTCATCACGGAGTTCAAGCCTCCGATGTCAGCAATGTAAAGATGCGGATAAGCCTTAATCTCTTCGCACAACTGGCCAATCAACTGGTCTTTCTGTTCTTTTCTCATAATGTTCTTTCATTAATTAAGGGTTACACGGTAGCGGCTTTGGTGTCCACCTTGACGCCGGGGCTCATGGTACTGCTGATGGAGATGCTCTTCACATAAGTACCCTTTGCAGCGGCGGGTTTCAGCTTGATAATCGCCTGCAACACCTCACGGGCATTGTCGACAATCTTGTTGTTGTCAAACGACACCTTCGCGACGGCGGTGTGGATGATACCAAACTTGTCGACTTTGAAGTCGATCTTACCGGCCTTGGCCTCTTGGACAGCCTTGCCGACTTCCATGGTAACCGTGCCTGTTTTGGGGTTCGGCATCAGGCCACGGGGACCTAAGATACGGCCGAGCGCACCAACCTTGGGCATCACGCTGGGCATGGTAATGATAACGTCTACATCCGTCCAACCGCCTTTGATCTTGGTGATGTACTCATCGAGACCGTAATAATCAGCTCCGGCTGCTTTTGCCTCTTCCTCCTTGTCGGGGGTGCAGAGCACGAGGACACGGACCGTCTTGCCAGTGCCGTGGGGCAGCGTCACACTGCCGCGCACCATCTGGTTGGCCTTACGAGGGTCGACACCCAAACGCACGTCGATATCCACGGAGGCATCGAACTTCGTGTAGGTGATAGACTTCATGACCTCAACTGCCTCCTCCAAAGTGTAGACCTTAGTCCTGTCGAATTTGGCGAAAGCTTCTTTTTGTTTCTTCGTTAATTTTGCCATGATTGTTTGTTTTTGTGGTCACCGCATCATTCGGTGATGATGCTACCACGGTTAATTAATCGATTTACTTTGCAAGCGGATTCTCTCCTTTCACAGAGATACCCATGCTGCGGGCAGTGCCAGCCACCATACTCATTGCCGACTCGATAGTGAAGCAATTGAGATCCGGCATCTTGGCCTCTGCAATCTGACGCACCTGGTCCCAGGTGACGGAAGCCACCTTCACGCGGTTGGGTTCGGCAGAACCCTTGGCGGCCTTGGAGAGTTCCTTCAGCTGGACAGCGACAGGAGGCGTCTTAACTACAAAGTCAAAGGACTTGTCGGCATACACAGTGATGATCACGGGGACAATCTTTCCCGCCTGATCCTGCGTACGGGCATTGAACTGCTTGCAAAACTCCATGATGTTCACACCCTTGGCACCCAGTGCGGGTCCCACGGGAGGAGCAGGGTTGGCAGCTCCGCCTTTGATTTGCAATTTAATCAATCCTGCAACTTCTTTTGCCATTGATGTAAATTTTTAGTTAGAATTGATACAGTTGATTTTACTATTCTTTTTCCACTTGGTTGTAACTGAGCTCCAGGGGAGTTCTGCGACCGAAGATCTTGACCGTAACCTTCAATTTCTTCTTTTCGTCGTTCACATCCTCAATCACGCCCACGAAACTGCTGAACGGACCGTCGATGACCTTGACGGACTCACCCACCAGGTAGGTGTCGTTGATTCCGTCGATGGCATCCATCTGGTCGTCCATCTTACCGAGAATACGGTTGATTTCGTTCTGGCGCATGGGGATGGGCTTCCCTCCCGTCTCGCGCAGGAAATCCAACACATTGGGAACATTCTGAATCACGGGGATGATTTCGTCGCGCAGATCGGCTTCAATCAATACATATCCGGGGAAATAGTTGCGGTCTTTCACCACCTTCTTCCCGTTGCGGATCGCATAGACCTTCTCGGTAGGGATAAGTACTTGGGGCACATCTTCGCTCCAGCCACGTTTGGCCATCTCGCTCTCGATGTACTCCTTCGCCTTCTTCTCTTTACCGCTTATCGCTCTGACAACGTACCATTTCTTAGACTGATGTTCCATGTTGTTTCTTTAAGAATAGTGATTTATACTTTCACCACACGGCCAACGCCGCGGGGAACGTTCTCCTTTTCAGACAAACACAGCAGATGCCATAGTCTCAAAAAATTTGGGAAGCAAGACTTGGTACCTGTCGGGTTTTATCTGCGTAAGAAGTCATAAAAGAATCCCAATATACCTTTCCACACCGCATCCTGCTCACCGAACACTCCAAAGATAAGGTCCATCAGGAATACCACGAGGGCAATAATGATTGATGCTACAGCCACCACAACGGCGCTGTTCTGCAGCTCTTTGAAAGTGGGCCACGACACTTTGTGCACTAACTCATCGTAGCTCTCTTTAACGTAATTACCGAACTTAGACATTTGATATCAATTATTTTTGCAGGGGCAGAGAGAATCGAACTCCCAACTACGGTTTTGGAGACCGTCATTATACCATTTAACTATGCCCCTGTGTGAGTGATTAGCTCTTCACTAATCACTCTTCACGGATTATTCAATAATCTTGGTCACCTGACCGGAACCGACGGTACGGCCACCCTCGCGGATAGCGAAGCGCAGGTTCTCGTTCAGAGCGATGTCGCTGATCAGGTCCACAGTGATCGTCAAGTTATCACCAGGCATCACCATCTCACGGCCTTCGGGGAGAGAGATCTCACCGGTCACGTCAGTGGTGCGGAAGTAGAACTGAGGACGATATTTGTTGTGGAACGGAGTGTGACGGCCGCCTTCCTCTTTCTTCAGGATATAGACGGTAGCCTCGAATTTGTGGTGAGGATGGATGGAACCGGGGGCGGCAATAACCATACCACGACGGATCTCGTCCTTGTCGATACCGCGGAGCAGCAGACCCACATTGTCACCAGCTTCACCCTGGTCGAGGATCTTGCGGAACATCTCGACACCGGTGACGGTGCTCTTCAGTTTCTCGGCACCCATACCGATGATGTCAACGGCATCACCAGTGTGGATAACGCCAGTCTCGATACGGCCGGTACCCACAGTACCACGACCGGTGATGGAGAAGACGTCCTCAACAGGCATCAGGAAGGGCTTGTCAACAGCGCGCTGGGGCAGAGGAATCCAAGTGTCGACGGCTTCCATCAGTTTGTTGACAGCGGTAACACCCATTCCGTTGGGGTCTTCACCGTTCAGAGCGGCGAGGGCGGAGCCACGGATCACGGGGATATTGTCACCGTCGAAATCGTAGGAGCTGAGGAGCTCGCGGATTTCCATCTCAACGAGGTCGAGAAGCTCGGGGTCATCCACAAGGTCGCACTTGTTCATGAACACCACCAGCTGGGGAACACCAACCTGACGGGCGAGCAGGATGTGCTCACGGGTCTGGGGCATGGGACCATCGGTAGCGGCCACAACGAGGATAGCACCGTCCATCTGGGCAGCACCGGTAACCATGTTCTTCACATAGTCAGCGTGACCGGGGCAGTCGACGTGAGCATAGTGACGGGTCTCCGTCTGATACTCAACGTGAGCGGTGTTAATGGTGATACCACGCTCTTTCTCTTCGGGAGCGGAGTCGATGGAGTCGAAGGACTTAATCTCAGCGAGAGTGGGGTCCTTTTCAGCCAGCACCTTGGTGATAGCAGCGGTAAGGGTGGTCTTACCATGGTCAACGTGGCCGATAGTACCGATGTTGACGTGCGGTTTAGAACGATCGAATTTTTCTTTTGCCATTTTTAATACGTATTAATCTTTCACATCTCAAGAGGGCGAAATACCTTCGTCCTCTCTGGATTTTTGCATAAAGAAGAGCTACAGACCAGATTTGAACTGGTGACCTCATCCTTACCAAGGATGCGCTCTACCAACTGAGCTACTGCAGCTTTTTACTTTGAAGCGAAGGGGCTTCGCTTTCGCCCCTTCCCGCTTGACTTGAGCGGAAGACGGGGCTCGAACCCGCCACCTATAGCTTGGAAGGCTATCGCTCTACCAAATGAGCTACTTCCGCTTCTCTGTAGGTTGTGGGGAAGAGTGGACTCGAACCACTGAACTCCGAAGAGGACAGATTTACAGTCTGTTGCAATTGCCACTATGCGACTTCCCCAAGTTTGATGTATCTCTGTGGGGTGGAGATAACGAGCCGATGAAGGGACTCGAACCCCCGACAGGCTGATTACAAATCAGCTACTCTACCAACTGAGTTACATCGGCTTTTACAGCTTGTCAAACAACTCTCTTCTCTAGTTTTGAGGCTGCAAAAATACAACTTTTTCCAATACGTGCAAAATATTTTTTTCACTTTTGCACAAAAAATATTACATCACACTGATTACCAATAATATTCAAATTGAAATTTTTGACTCTCCCACGCCTCTAGCCCTGCCGTTTTCCTATTGAAGGCCACCCTCGGAAACCATTTTTTGGGGTTCTGGGGGCACAATTTCGGCAGTATTCGCATTTCAACCTTAGCGTCAGCGTATTACGTGTTTTTCATTCACTCCCCTACCCTTGCATTTGCTCCTGTTCGGCGGGCTTGTCGTCGAACACCCCCATCGACTTCATCAGGAAGAAATAGTAGGCAATCACCAGCACGGCAATCATCATATCACCGATAGAGACATGCGAGCGACCCAGGAAGAGCATCGGCATCAGCATCAGCAACAACTTCGAGAGCGTATAGCAGTGGAACCCGCTCTTGCGGAGGTGGCACATCAGCACCAACCCGGCAATGGAGGCGGCATCCAGCACCGCCACCAGCAGGTAATACCACTGGGGAACCTCCAGCAGCCGCTGCATGGCGATGGCATACATACTGTATTTCTCGGGCAGCTGGGCGTACCACTCCATCATCGCCTCGCGGAGGCCCGGCCCGCTGCAGGCCAGCAGCAACTCGCTCAGCAGACTGTTGCCCGTATTAAAGAAACTCACAATGAGAAGGACGGTCAGCGTGCGCCTGTTGACCTGGTATTTCCTATCCTCAAAATCCATGCTTTCGTCGCTTTATCGTTACTAAGATCACAACACCGCCGCCATCTGCTGTTGCAGCTTCCGGGCCTCTTCGGCTGCCCGCTCGGCAAAGTCTCTCCCGTTCGAGGCGTAGATGATACCCCGTGAGGAGTTGACCAGCAGTCCGCATTCTTTCGTCAGGCCGTACTTGCACACCTCCTCGAGGCTTCCGCCCTGGGCACCCACGCCCGGCACCAGCAGGAAGCTGTCCGGCACGATGGCCCGCACCTGCGTCAGCATGTCGGCCTTGGTGGCACCCACCACATACATCATATTCTCGGGTGTGCCCCACTGCTTCGAGGTCTCCAGCACCTGCTCGAACAGCTTCTTCTCTCCGTCCACGGGCAGGAACTGGAAATCATACGCCCCCTTGTTGGAGGTCAGGGCCAGCAGAATCACCCACTTGCCGTCATACACCGTGAACGGCTGCACCGAGTCGGAACCCATGTACGGGGCAATCGTCAGCGAGTCGAAGTCGAAATCGCCGTTGGGGTCCAGGAACGCCTTGGCATACTGCTGCGAGGTGTTGCCTATGTCGCCTCGTTTGGCATCGGCAATCGTGAAAGCGCGCTTTCCGAGGCCGTGCAGATACTCCATCGTCATCTGCAGCTGCCGCAGGCCCTCGATACCCATCACCTCGTAGAAAGCCAGGTTGGGCTTGTAGGCCACGGCATAGTCGATGGTGGCGTCGATGATGGCTTTGTTGAAAAGGAACACGCCGTTCTCGGCATCGCGCAGATGCTCGGGCATCTTGTTCTTGTCCACATCCAGCCCCACACAGAGGAACGAGCGGCGGCTGTATATCAGGTCTATCAGTTCTTTTCTTGTCATGGTATATATGTCGTTTTCTATTCTGTCACTTTATGGAATTTCTCCGTCAATTGCTGCGAGGTGGTGTTGGCAATCAAGTCGTCCGACACGAGGGTGCCGTGGTTGATGATGATGGCGCGGCTGCACATGGCCTCGACCTCCTGCATGATATGGGTGGAGAGCAGCACCACCTTGCTCTTGCCGGCCTGCCGTATCACATCGCGTATCTCTTCCAGCTGGTTGGGGTCCAAACCCGTGGTGGGCTCGTCCAGAATCAGCACCTGGGGGTCGTGAATCAACGCCTGCGCCAGTCCCACGCGCTGCCGGTAGCCTTTCGACAACTGGCCGATGCGCTTGTTGCTCTCGGGCGTCAGGCCCACTCGTGCAATCATCGCCTCCACGCGGTCGTCCACATTGTCCATGCCGTGGATGCCTGCCGCGAAGCGCAGGAATTCACGCACGTACATATCCAAATACAGCGGGTTGTGCTCGGACAGATAGCCTATCGCCCTCCGCACCGCCAGCGGGTCGTCGTAGATGCTGTGGCCGCAGATGGTGGCCTCTCCCTCCGTGGGCGGGATATAGCAGGTCAGTATCTTCATCAGCGTCGATTTCCCCGCCCCGTTGGGACCCAGCAGGCCCACCACTTCGCCCTCTTTCACAGAGAAGCTGACGTCGTTCAGCACCCGCTGGCTGTCATATATCTTCGTGATATGCTCTACTTGTATCATCTCTCTTCTTTCTTGATTGGTTCTTTCACGCCGTGCTCTTTAGTGTTCCAGCAGCTCCTTGGCCCGCTGCAGCGAGATGCGCTCGCCGTTGTGGAAGGCCACGACAAAGGCATCCTTGAAGCCCTTCTCGCGCACCGTCTTCTGCAAGGCCACCGCCTCACGCGCCGAGCGGAACCGTCCGGTGGTATAGCGGTATACCCCTTTCTGCAGGTAGTATTCGTGGTCGGTGAGGCCTTTGAACTCGCGGTCGTTGTCCTTCAACGCCTTGTTGCTGCTGAGGAACTGCACCTTGTACACCACCCCTATCTGCCAGTCGTCGGCCTGCGCGGCGCCGGTCTGCTCCTTCTCGGTCTCGGTTCCGTCCACCCCTGTCGACGGCTCCGCCGCGGGGGTCTCTACCGTCGTACCCTTCAGGGGCTCCTCCTTGGGCAGCGGGGGCTCCACATGGGTCTCCTCGTTCGACACCACCAAGTCCGCCGGCGGAACCACCGGAGTCGTCGCCGCAGGGGCGGCGGGGGTGGCTTCCGTCACAGCCGGAGTCTCTGTGGCGGCAGGGGTTTCCTGGTCCGCGACAGGCACCTCATTGGCGGTGCCCTTCTGCTTCGATGACACCGGCAGGTCTATCTTCAGGTTCGTGGGCTTCTTGACCCCCTCCGTGGCACTCTTGTACGACACAAAGGCGTTGAAGATGCTCACCACGATGGAGGCTTGTCCCTCGTCCGACATCATGTACTGCTCCTCCTCGGGGTTGCTGATAAAGCCCACCTCGGTCAGCACCGCCGGCATGGCGGTCTTGTACAGCACGAATATCTCGGCCTGCTTCACTCCGCGGTTCACCGTCTTGATGGCTTTCTTGTACTGTTCCTGGATATACTGCGCAAAATCCAGACTCTTGTCCAGATAAGCGTTCTGATACATGGCAAACATCACATAACTCTCGGGAGAATTGGGGTCGAATCCCTGGTAGTCGCTGTTGTCCTTGTAGCCCTCTTCCAGCAGGATGTCGGCATTCTCTTTCTTGGCCACCTCCATGTTGGCGCGACTCTGCGAAAGACCCATCACGTAGGTTTCCACACCCGTGGGCGTGCTGTTGGTCCAGGAGTTGCAGTGGATGGAGATAAACAGGTCGGCCTTCGCCTTGTTGGCAATCCGTGCCCGCTCGGCCAGGTCGATGTCCACATCCGTGGTGCGGGTGTAGACTACCTTCACGTCGGAATAGTTGTCCTCTATCAGCTTGCCCAGCTTCAACGCCATCGACAGGGTGAGCTCTTTTTCCTGCGATTTCTTGCCCACGGCACCTGGTTTCGCACCCCCGTGACCGGCGTCAATGACCACTGTTTTCACCTGTCCCACGGCTTTTTTCTGTGCAAAAGCCACATTATTCACACACGCCAGCACAATAATAAGTAAGAATAAACGTTTCATTTTCAATTTTATATTTTTTAATTTCTCTATATTGCGTAAATTATTGGTATCTTTGCAATCCAATTGCAAAGATACAAGTAAAATCGGGAAAGTGAAAAAGTCTGTGTGGAAAGTTTTGAACATCTGCCTGTTAGTCGCGTCCGTCGGGATGTGGACTCCGGCCTTTTCGCAGGTGGACACACCCCGAAATAATCCCGATTCGGCCGCCGCCGGGGCCGCTTTGCCCCCCTCCGTCGCCGACACCGCGGCAAAAAAAACAGCCCCCTCCGGCCTCGTCCCCATCTCGCCCAACGCCATCACCCATATCGTCCACTACCTCTCCGAGGACTCCGTCACGTTCGACATCCGCGAGCGACGGGCGCAGCTCCACAACAACGGCAGCATCGTCTACGACGACATGACCCTCGAAGCCGACGACATCCAGGTCGACTTCAACCGGCAGATGCTCTACGCCCGCCCCCTGGCCGACAGCAACGGCAAGGTGCGCGGCCACCCCTTCTTCAAACAGGGCGAGGCGGAATACATTGCCGACACCATTGCCTTCAACTACAACACCAAACGAGGGCTTATCTCGGGGGTCATCACCCAAGAGGGCGAGGGATTCCTCCACGGCTCGCGGGTCAAGAAAATGAACGACTCGGTGATGTACCTCAACAGCGGCCGCTACACCACTTGCAACTACGCCCATCCTCATTTCGCCATCAACTTCACCCACTCCAAGCTCATCACCGGCGACAAGATTGTCACCGGCCCCGCCTACGTCACCATCGAGGACGTCCCCACCCCCATCGCCGTTCCCTTTGCCTTCTTCCCCATGACCCACGGCCGCGCCTCGGGCCTCATCATCCCCTCCTACGGCTGGATGAACAACCGGGGTTACTACCTCAAGGACGGCGGCTACTACTTTGCCGTCAACGACAACCTCGACCTCTCCCTCCTCGGCGAGGTCTACACCAACCTCAGCTGGGCCGCCGAAGCCAAGAGCAACTACTACCGCCGCTACAAATACAAGGGGGCCTTCGACATCCGCTACGGCATCACCAAGGAGGGCATCTACGGCGACACCAACACCTATAACCGTTACAGCGACTTCAAGGTCACCTGGCAGCACACCCAAGACGCCAAAGCCAACCCCTACAGCCGCTTCTCAGCCAACGTTAACCTCCAGAGCCGCAACTACAACAAGAATACCTCCAACCGCAACGACTACTTCAACAGCACCACCACCTCCTCCATCTCCTACTCCGCCCAGCTGGGCCGCTCTTTCAGCCTCGCAGCCTCCCTGCGCGAGTCCTACAACGTCCAGACAGGCCTCATGAACCTCAAACTGCCTTCCCTCTCCCTCAGCTCCACCACCTTCTACCCCCTCCGCCGTCGCCATCCTTCCGGTGCCTACCGCTGGTACGAGAACATCTCCCTCTCCTACTCCCTCTCGGCCGACAACAACATCACCGCCCAGGACTCCGACCTCTTCAAACAAGCCACCCTCGACCGGATGCAATACGGTGTGCAGCACTCCATCCCGCTGAGCAGCAGCATCAAGGTACTGAAATACTTCAACTGGACCAATTCCGTGAGCTATAACGAGCGGTGGCACTGGAGCACCATCCACAAAAGCTTCGACACCGTCACCTACCGCACCGTCATCGACACCGTGCGCGGTTTCCGCTCCAACCGCGATGTCAGCCTCAACACCTCTCTCTCCACCCGCATCTACGGCATGTTCCAGTTCAAATACGGTCCCCTCAAGGCCCTGCGCCACGTCATCAACCCCTCCGTGTCCTTCAATTTCCGCCCCGACTTCGGCAGCGACCGTCTTGGCTACTGGCAGTCCTACTCCGACCCCAGCGGCTACGTCTACCGCTACTCCATCTTCGAGCAAAGCCTCTACGGAGGCCCCTCCGACGGCCGCTCGGGACAGGTGCGTTTCAATATCGGCAACAACCTTGAAATCAAAGTCGCCAACCCCAAGGACACCGTCACCGGCATGAGGAAAATCACCCTGCTCGAAAACCTCAATTTCTCCATGAGCTACGACGTCACCCGCGACTCCCTGCGCTGGTCCGACCTCGCCATCACCGGGCGCACCACCCTCTTCAAGAACATCATCCTCAACTACTCCGGCTCCTTCAGTCCCTACTACATCGACACCATGGGGCGCAAACACGACCAATACCTCTGGGACGTCCACCAGAAACTCTTCCAACGCACCAACTCCACCTGGAGCACCCAGGTGGTCCTCTCGCTCAACAACAACACCTTCAGCGACGGGGAGACGAAGTCCGACGCCGGCCAGCAAATCGTCGCCCCCATCATGCAGTCGCCCTACAACTACAACCCGGCCCTGCTCATGGGCACCTACGCCGACTTCTCCGTGCCTTGGAACCTCTCGCTCAACTACACCCTCAGCTACGTGAGCACTTACGTCGCGGCCCAATACGACCTCCAGAACGACCTCGTCCAGACGCTCAGCGTATCTGGCAATTTCAATCTCACCCCCAACTGGCGTGTGGCCATCTCCACCGGCTACGACTTCGTCAATAAAGGCATGTCCTACACCTCCGTCGACATCTACCGCGACCTCCATTGTTGGGAGATGCGTTTCAACTGGGTCCCCTTCGGCTACTACAAAAGCTGGAACTTCCAAATCAACATCAAGGCCAGTTCCCTGCGCGACATCAAATACGAGAAACGGCAGACCTATCAGGACAACCACGGCTACTACTCCTATTGAATCCCTCCACCACCAAATATCCCCCGCATCATGAACAACAAGCTCTACTACTCCATCGGCGAAGTCTCGCGAATGCTTAACGTCAACAGCTCCCTGCTGCGTTTCTGGGAAACGGAGTTCCCTAACCTCCGACCCCACAAAAACAAAAAAGGCAACCGCTACTATACGGAAGAGGACATCGCCCTGCTGCGCCATATCTATCACCTGACGCGCGACTGTGGCTACACCCTCGACGGAGTCCGCGAGCAGTTGCGGCACACCGGCCCCGACGACGACCGCATGGCGGTTGTCCAGACCCTCACCGAGACCCGCGAGTTCCTCCTCTCGCTGAAAGAGATTCTGTAGCTTCTTAATGTTAACAGGCCTTCGGCCTTTTAGAAACTGTTTTAATTGATGAATTTTGTTATACAGCAAGGCGAGCAGATTTTTCTTCTTTTTGAGGGAGCAATGGGGGTCCATTGTGACCGAGAAAAGGAGGGAAAGAGTGTTAAGAAAAACATTGGATTAATTTTAAACAGTTTCTTAGTTTAAGTGACCAGTGACCGGCGAACCACCGGATGTGATTGGTGATTAGTGATGCGTGACCAGTGATTAGTGACTCGTGATGCGTGAATTTTTTTAGTTTTAATCTTCTCCCAATCGTCTCTCGGAGTGGTTTTTATGTTCCTTTTTCCTTCCTTTTACTCTTATCTTGCACATACCCAGTACTTTTCTTACACTTCTCCTAAGGTACGTTAGAGAAGTGTTAGAGAAATGTTAGAGAAGCGTTAGAGAAGGACCGAAGGAACACCGAAAGAACATAAGGACCACACCGAAGCCACTCCCTTGTTGGTGAGTTGTGAGTTTAAGTTTTTAGTTTCAGTTTGTAATGAAAAACAATTAAACAATCAACGATTAAACAATTTTTAGTTTTTACCTTTTAGTTTCTCCTAGCCGTCTCTCGGAGTGGCTTTTATGTTCCTTTTCCCTTCCTTCGGTTCTTATCTTACACATACCCAGCATTTTTCTCGCACTTCTCCCGACATAGGTCGGAGATACGTCGGAGAAACGTCGGAGAAGAGCAAAAGGAAGGGCGAAGGAAGATAAAAGGAACACCAACACCACTACGATTGAAAATTGGATACCAGCCGATTGCAAATTATTCTCAACGCAATCTCTTGACAATTGAAAAATAGGTTGTATCTTTGCACGTTAAAACATACACCTATCCTTTCAACAACCATTCATGAAAGCTCTTGCCTTTTTAATCAGTTTGTCGCTGTTGGTGGTGACCCACGAACTGGGACATCTCTGTTTCGCCAAACTGTTCCACACCCGCGTACGGCGGTTCTATGTGTTCTTTAACTGGAAATTCTCTCTTTTCAAAGCCAAGAAATTCGACGGAAAATGGCATTTCCTTTTCTTTAACTCGCAGACTCCCGAGTCGTGGGACGAGAAGAACCTGAAACCCGAGGACCAGGACAACACGTTGTGGGGCATCGGCTGGATACCGCTGGGCGGCTACTGCGACATCGCAGGAATGATTGACGAGACCAAGAGCGCGGAGGATTTGGAGAGCACCCCACAGCCGTGGGAATACCGCACCAAGCCCCGCTGGCAGCGGCTGTTCATCCTCTCGGGCGGCGTGCTGACCAACTTCATCTCGGCATTGCTTATCTTCACGGCCATATTCTCGCACTGGGGCACCGACGAACTGCCCTTGCGGAACGCCAAGATGGGGTATGAATACCACCAGATACTGCTGGACGAGGGATTCCAAAACGGCGATATCATCTATACCATCGACGGTGAGGAGCAGACCGACTACGAGGCCACGCTGAAGAAGCTGGTGATCGGGATGCCGCAGGAGGTGACCGTGATGCGGGGCGACAGCCTGGTGACCCTGCACCCGAGCAAGGAGATGCTGGCCCGCATCAACGCCGAGCAGCCCAAGACGCTGATGGATGTACGCTTTCCGTTCGTCATCAAGGACTTCACCGCCGGCTCGGCAGGCAAACGGTATGGCCTGCTGACGGGCGACAGCCTGGTGAGCGTGTGCGGCACCGCCACGCCCACGGCAATGGACTTTATGACCACCCTGCCCCAGATTGCCTCCGACACCGCCGTAATCGGGTTCTACCGCAGCGGCGAATACCACGAGTTGAGCATCCCCCTGTCGAGCGACAAAAAAATCGGGGCGTATGCCAGGAACGTGCTTGAGATATACGAAGTGAAGCATGTGGACTACACCTTCTGGGAGGCCATCCCCGCGGGCATCAGCCACGGATGGAGCAAGATGGTGGAGTATGTCTCTTCGCTGAAGATACTCTTCACGAAGAACGGCGCCCAGAGCCTGGGCGGCTTCATCAGCATGGGAAGCCTGTTCCCCAACACATGGGACTGGCTCCGTTTCTGGAACCTGACGGCTATGCTGGCACTGGTGCTCGCCTTTATGAACATCATCCCCATCCCCGGCCTCGACGGCGGGCATATCGTGATTACCCTGTGGGAGATGATTACCGGCAAGGCGGTCAACGAGAAGGTACTGAACGTGATACAATACATTGGACTGGGGCTGCTGCTGCTGTTGCTGGTGGTGGCCAACGGAAACGACCTATTCCGTTTATTCAGTGGCATGTTCTAGGATGAAGAGAATCGACCGCTTGATATTGAAGTCCTTTCTGGGACCGCTGGCGCTGACCTTCGCGATATCGGTGTTCGTGCTGCTGATGCAGATTGTGTGGAAGTATATCGACGACCTGGTGGGCAAGGGGCTGGAATTCGGCGTCATCGTTGAGTTGATGGTGTATGCCGCCGCCACCGTTGTCCCGATGGCACTGCCCATCGCCGTGCTGTTCGCCTCGATTATGACCATGGGCAATTTCGGCGAGAAGTACGAGCTGGTGGCCATGAAGGCGGGCGGTATCTCGGTGGGACGCATCATGCGGCCGCTGGCGCTGGTGGCTTTGCTGCTGACGGGCGTGGCATTCTATTTCGCCAACAACGTGCTGCCCGCGGCCATGTACGGCTACCGGTCAACGCTGTACGACATCCAGCGCAAGAAACCCGCGGTGAGCATCCGCCCCAGCGAATACTACAGCGACATCGACGGATATGTCATCCGCGCCAACAAGAAAGACCCCGACGGCCGCACGCTGCGCGACATCATTGTGTATGACCACACGCAGGGCATCAACCGCACCAATATCATCGTGGCCGACCACGGCTACCTGCAGTCGACCCCCGACGACCAGTATCTGCTGTTCACCCTCTACGACGGGCATACCTACAGCGAGCCGTCGGACGGCGAGAACTATGAGTCGCGCCCCTACACAAGCATCGGCTTCGACGAGCAGATACTGACGTTCGACATCTCGTCGTTCGCCTTCCGGAAGTCGGACAACGAGCTTTTCATGGGGAGCTACCAGATGATGAATGTGAAGCAGCTGGACACCACGGTGCGGCAACTGAAGACCGCCCTCGACAAACGCTATGAAGATTACGACCTCGCCATTATAGAGAAAATGCGCGTGTACAAGACCCACTTGCGCGAGAAGCGCGAGCCGCACACCGTGGCGGGGAGCGGATATATCGAGGTGGCGAAGCGCATTGCCGACACCAACGTGACGGCGCGGCGCAAGATTCTGCAGCAAGGCCGTTCGGTGGCCAGCAACGCCATGAACGATGTGCAGATGTACAACCAGATTGTCAGTTCGGACAACGAATTCATCAACCGTCACTATATCGAGTGGATGCGGAAATACACCCTTTCCGTGGCCTGCCTGCTGCTGTTCCTCATCGGAGCCCCCTTCGGCTCGATTGTGCGCAAGGGTGGCCTGGGACTGCCGCTGGTGGCGTCGGTAGGGTTCTTCGTGCTGTACTATGTGGTGGGGATGATTGCGGAGAAGTCTGTCCGCGAAGGGGCGATGGGACCCGACGGCATGTGGGTGTCCACCTATGTATTCATCCCGATGGGAATATTGCTAACCTATTCGGCCACGACGGATTCGAGCATCTTCGACGGCTCCATCTGGAAGAAACGTATCCAGAAACTGTTCCGCCGCAAGTGAATCAGCCGGCCGGCTGTGTTTCCTCAAATTCTTTGACCCGCTGGGCGAAACGGCCGTTGGCACGGCTGAGGGCATCGTCTGCGTTGATATGGCGTTTATCGGCCCAGGCGACAAGGCCCATCAGGAGGTCGCCGAACTGCTCCTCGGTCATGCCGTCGTGGGGCGAGAGGTCGCCCTCGGGGAGTTGGTAGCCTATGCCCGCCGCTTTCTCTTGGATGCGCACCGCCTTCACCAGCGTGGGGAGACTGGCGGGAACGCCCTCCAGCACGGATTTGCGCCCTTCGCGCATCTTGAGCTGCTCCCAGCTCTCGCCATCGTAGTCCTCACGGTGGTAAATAAAGGGATGCCGCTGCACCAGCTTGTCCGAGATGGTGTTGAGCACATCGGCCAGCGTGAAACGGTGCTCCTCCTCGGCAATTTTGGCATAGAACATCAAGTGCATGAAAAGGTCGCCAAGTTCTTTCTTCAGGTTCTCGGTATCCTCTTTGTCCAGGATGGCCTCGCTCAGTTCATAGGTCTCCTCGATGGTGAGGTAGCGCAGGCTCTCCATGGTCTGCACACGGTCCCAGGGGCACTCCTTGCGGAGCGTGTCGAGGATGTCGCTCAGGCGTTGGAACGCCTCATGTGGGGCGGAGTTGTTCATATACGGCGCACCTCCTCCATACCTTCCAGATGTTCGAGACTCTCCAGCAGATGGTTCAGGCTGTCCAGGTCGAGCACATAGAGCATTATCATGCCCCGGACAATGCCCTCGACGGCCTCCAGTGTGATGGCGCGCATGTTCATGTTCATCTCCTCCGAGACGATACGGGTGATTTCCTGCAGGAGCCCCTTGCGGTCAATGGCGGTGAAGGCAATGCCCGAGAGGAGAGCCACATGCTCGCCGGGACGCCAGCGTGCGCGGACGATATGGTTCTCGTGGCTGGCCATCTCGTCCATGGCCACCTTGCAGTTGGTGCGATGGACCATGATTTTGCCGTTGGTCACGATGCCCACCACGCGGTCGCCCTGCACGGGGTTGCAGCAGGGCGCGGGTTCGGTGGCATAACGCTCGTAGGCCTCGTCGAGGAGGAACGAACGCTGCACGTCGCCCTGTCCGTCGGCGACCTTGCCGGCATGGATGGTCGTGCTCTGGTCGTCGAAGAGGTTCTTGTATGGCTCCAGGAAATAGAGGTTGTGGGGGTGCACCCCTTTGTGGCCGCCGCGGCCGAAACATTCCGACACCTCCTGTTCGCCAATCCTGCCGGTGGCCACCTGATAGAAGAGGTCCACCTCGCTGGAGAGGTCGAAATAGCTCTTCATCTGGCCGAGGGCGGCCAGCGAGTTGCGTATCTTCAGCTTCTTGAGGATGCCGGCAAGAACCTTCTCGCCCTCCTCGCGGTAGCCTTTCCGCTGGTCGCGGAAATAGTCTTTCAGTGTCTCGCGGGCACGGGCGGTCTGGACGATGGAAATCCATTCCTCGGAGGGGAGGGTCTTGCGGCTGGTGAGAATCTGCACCTGCTCGCCGACACGAAGGCGGTAGCTGATAGGCTCCACCTTGGCGTTGACCTTGGCCCCAATGCAATGGAGGCCCAGGTCGGAATGGATGTAGAAGGCAAAGTCGAGCACGGTGGAGTGCGAGGGCAACTTGATGAGGTCCCCCTTGGGGGTGAAGACGTATATCTCGTTGATGTACAGTGTTTCCCTAAAGTCGCGTACAAGGTCTATGGCACTCTTCTCGGAGTTCTCCAACGTGCTGCGTATCTGCTGCAGCCATTCCTCCACGGGGTTGGATTCGATGTTCTCTTCCGGATGCGCCTCTTTGTAGAGGAAGTGGGCGGCCATGCCTTTCTCGGCCAGGAGGTCCATCCGCTCGGTGCGGATCTGTATCTCCACCCAACGGCCGATGGGGGTCATGACGGTGGTCTGCAGGGACTCGTAGCCGTTGGGTTTGGGCTGCGAAATCCAGTCACGGAAACGGGAGGGGTTGGGCGAGAACTTGGAGGAGATAAGCGAGTAGACCTTGAAGCACTCCTGCTTCTCCACCTCGTGGGGCACGTCGAGGATGATGCGCATGGCGTAGAGGTCGAAAATCTCGTCGAACTTCACCCCTTTGCGCACCATCTTCTTCCAGCAGCTGTAGACCGACTTGACGCGGGTCTTGATGGTGTATTTGTAGCCGTTCTCGTCCAGCATCTGGCGGATGGGGGCGGTGAGGCATTCCTTCAGCTTGAGCTCGGTGCCCTCGGTCTGGGCGATGAGGGCGGCAATCTCGTTGTATTTCTCGGGGTTGGTGTACTTCATCACCAACTCCTCCAGTTCGGTCTTGATGGCATAGAGGCCCAGCCGGTGGGCCAAGGGGATGTAGAGGTACTGCGTCTCGGACGAGATGGCCAGCTTCTTGGTGTCCTTCATCGAGTCAAGCGTGCGCATGTTGTGCAGCCGGTCGCAGAGCTTGAGGAAGATGACGTAGGCGTCGTTGCACATCGAGAGGAGTATCTTGCGGTAGTTCTCGGCCTGCTTCGACACGGACTGCTGCATCATGATGACATCCTCTATCTTCGTCACGCCGTCGACGATGGTGGCCACGCGGTCGCCGAAGATGGTGCGGATTTCCTCCAGCGTGATGTCGGTGTCCTCGACCACATCGTGCAGCAGGGCGCTCACCACCGCTATCGAGCCCAGCCCGACCTCGCGCACGGCGATGAGGGCCACCGCCAGGGGGTGGAAGATATAGGGCTCGCCCGATTTGCGACGGGTGCCGGCGTGGGCTTTCTTGGCCAGCGAGAAGGCACGGAAAATCTCATCCTCCTCCCGCTGGGTGCAATGGAAGGTCTGCCGGCAGGTTTCTATCAGTTCGTCGTACCTGCGCTGGATTTCCAGTTCTTCCTGTTCCTCGTCAAGGGTATACATAGTTGTCTGCTTTAGCTGCTGCCGCTACACACAGATGAGGGGCTTCCGCCCGGTGGCAGCGGGGGTCTCAATCCAGGTTGTTCTTCTCGGCCAAGAGGGTGCGAATCTTCCCTTCCAGTTCGTCGCACAACTCGGGATTGTCGCGCAGCAGCTGCTTCAAGGCCTCACGGCCCTGGGCCAGCTTGGTGTCGCCGTAACTGAACCACGAACCGCTCTTCTTGATGATGTCGTGCTCGACACCGAGGTCGATGATTTCGCCCAGCTTGGAGATACCCTCGCCAAACATGAGGTCGAACTCGCAGTAACGGAACGGAGGGGCCACCTTGTTTTTCACAATCTTCACCTTCACGCGGTTGCCGATATTCTGGTCGCCGTCCTTGATGGCCTGAATGCGGCGGATGTCGACACGGACAGAGGAGTAGAACTTCAGCGCGTTGCCGCCGGTGGTGGTTTCGGGGTTGCCGAACATCACACCGATTTTCTCACGCAGCTGGTTGATGAAGATGCAGCAGCAGTTGGTCTTGGCGATGGTGGAGGTGAGCTTGCGCATGGCCTGACTCATCAGGCGGGCCTGGAGGCCCACTTTGGAGTCGCCCATCTCGCCGTCGATTTCGGCCTTGGGAGTCAGGGCCGCCACCGAGTCGACCACAAGGATGTCGACTGCGCCGGAACGGATGAGGTTGTCGGCAATCTCAAGGGCCTGCTCGCCGTTGTCGGGTTGCGAGACCAGCAGGTTGTTGATGTCAACGCCCAACTTCTTGGCATAGAAACTGTCGAATGCATGCTCCGCATCGATGAAGGCCGCCACGCCGCCCGCTTTCTGGCATTCGGCAATGGCATGGATGGCCAGCGTGGTCTTACCCGACGACTCAGGGCCAAAAATCTCAATGATACGCCCTCTGGGGAAGCCTCCGACACCGAGGGCGGCATCGAGGTTGATACTGCCGGTGGAGATGACGTCGACTTTCTCCGTTGCCTGGTCGCCCAATTTCATCACGGAACCTTTCCCGTAGTTTTTCTCAATCTTGTCCAGCGTGCTCTGTAAGATTTTCAATTTTTCCAGTCTTGATGCCTCCGCATCTGTCATTTCTTTTGCCATAGTTTACAAACATTTATAGTAGGGTTTTACATACTCGTCTCTGGCTTCTCGCAAAGTACAAATATACAATTTTTTTTCCAAATTCGGCAAATGTGGAAAATAATGTGTACCTTTGCACCCTCAAATCACGTATAATACACCACTACTATGGAAATTTTAAGCAATAGAATCCTTGATATGGCCGAGAGCGAAACGCTGGCCATGACCGCGAAAGCCCGCGAACTGAAAGCCCAGGGGAAGGACGTCATCAGCCTTTCCATCGGCGAACCCGACTTCGACACCCCCGAGACGGTGAAAGAAGCCGCCAAGAAGGCTATCGATGACAACTTCACCCACTATCCCCCCGTGCCCGGCTATGCCGACCTGCGCGAGGCGGTGTGCACCAAATTCAAACGCGACAACAACCTCGACTTCAAACCGGAGCAGATTGTGGTCTCCACGGGTGCCAAGCAGAGCATCTACCAGCTCGTGCAGTGCCTTGTGAACCCCGGCGACGAGGTGATTATCCCCACCCCCTTCTGGGTGTCGTACAAAGAGATTGTCCGCGTGGCCGGCGGCAAGTGCGTCTATGTCAAGACCACCCTTGAGAACGACTTCAAGGTGACCCCCGCCCAGCTGGAAGCCGCCATCACACCCAAGACCAAACTCATCATGTACTCCAGCCCCAGCAACCCGACGGGTATGCTCTATACGAAAGAGGAGCTGAAGGGCATCGCCGAGGTGGTGGCCCGCCACGAGAACCTCTTCGTGATGGCCGACGAGATTTACGAGCACATCAACTTCGTGGGCAAGCACGAGAGCCTGGCCCAGTTCCCGGAGGTGAAGGACCGCGTCATCACCATCAACGGCGTCGCCAAGGGCTTCGCCATGACCGGCTGGCGTATCGGTTTCATCGCCGCCCCCACAGTCATCGCCAAGGCCTGCAACAAACTGCAGGGACAGGTGACCAGCGCCACCTGCTCCATCGCCCAGAAGGCCACCGTCCGCGCCATGCTGATGGACCCCGCCACGAGCGATGACATCATCAACATGCGCAACACCTTCCGCGCACGGCGCGACATGGTGTACAAGCTCCTGTGCGATATCCCCGGCCTGAAGGTCCGCCTGCCGCAGGGCGCCTTCTATTTCTTCCCCGATGTCAGCTCGTACTACGGCAAGAGCTTCAACGGAACCACCATCAACAACTCCACCGATATGGCGTTCTACCTGCTGAACGAGGCCAATGTGGCCACCGTGATGGGTTCCGCCTTCGGCGACGACAGCTGCATCCGCCTGAGCTACGCCACCAGCGAAGACCAGCTGCGCGAGGCCCTGCGCCGCATCAAAGAGGCCCTGGCCAACCTGAAATAACCTATTCGGCTTTAGGCTGTCATAGAACCGGGAGATTCCACCGAACCTCCCGGTTCTTATCCCCCGACGTTCGTACATGCCTTCCACCAGATTCGGCTTCCTCCTTGTGTGTCTCCTGCTGCCATGGCTGTCGGGAACATGCCAGACGGAAGCACAATGGCAGATTGCGTTCTGGAATGTGGAGAATTTCTTCGACACAGAAGACGACTCGCTGAAGAACGACGAGGCCTTCCTGCCCACGGGCGAGAACCACTGGAACCCCCGCCGCTATAACGACAAGCGCAACAAGATTTACAAGGTGATTGCCGCCATGCAGTGGCCTGTGGCCGTCGGCCTGGCCGAGGTGGAGAACGACCGCGTGCTGCGCGACCTGTGCTACGGGACCCCCTTGCGACGCAAGGGCTACACCTTCGTCCATTTCGAGTCGCCCGACCGCCGCGGGGTGGATTGCGCACTGCTGTACCGCCGCGACCAGTTCCGGCTGACCGAGACCCATCGGATTGAGGTCTCCGACAGCACCACCGGCTTCTTCACCCGCGACATCCTGTGGGTGGGAGGCGTGCTGACGGGCGGCGACAGCTGCTTCCTTCTGGTGAACCACTGGCCGTCGAAGTTGGGCGGCAGCGAGGCCGACCGCCACCGGATGGCGATTGCACAACGGCTGCGCCATACGATGGACAGCCTGCAACAGGCACACCCCGGCGCACTGGTGCTGGCCATGGGCGACTTCAACGCCGCCCCCGACGAAGAGGCCATCCAGAAGGGGCTCGGATTCGGAAAAGGAAAGCAGAACCCCGACGGCTTCTACAACCTGATGCACGGAATACCCAAGGGAACGGGTACATACAAGTATCACGACTACTGGTCCTGCATCGACCAGATGATTGCCAACCGGGCGCTGGCGGTGCATATCTTCACATCCGATTTCCTCCTGGTGGACGACCCGAAATACCTTGGCAAGAAACCTTTCCGCACCTACTCGGGGATGCAGTACCTCGGCGGATATAGCGACCATCTGCCCGTAATCGTATCCATCCCATGAAACGGATCCTCATCATAACAGCCCTCATGGGTGCCCTGTGGGCAGGGCCTGCCGGCGCACAGGAATCGCTGCCCACCGTATGGCAGAACTATATCGAGCTTATTGCCGAGGACGACGAGGAGGCGGTGGATGAGTTGCTGGAGATGTACGACAACTGCCGCGAGAACCCCCTCAACCTGAACGACACCGTCAACCCGTTGCCGGAACTGCCTTTCGTCAGCACCCTGCAACGGGAGTGCCTGCGGTCGTACATCACACTGTACGGCCCCATCCTCACCCTCGAAGAGCTGTACGGCATCAACGGATTCGACAGCCTCACGGTCGAACTGCTACGCCCGATTGTACACACCTCTACGGCCGAGGATTCGGGGCCTCCCTCGCTGGGCAGGATACTCAAATACGGACGGCATAACCTAGTGACGGGATGCAGCGGGACCGTCGAGGAGGCCCGCGGCTACCGCGACAGCATCTATGCGGGCGACAACCTCCGCATCATGTGGCGGTACAGCTTCAAATACAAAGACCTCATCCAGCTGCAACTCTCGGGCGACAAAGACCCCGGGGAGGCGTTCTTCGGCGAACGGCAGCCGCAAGGGTTCGATTTCTACGGCTACAGCCTCATGGTGAAGAATATCGGCCTGTCGAACAGCCAGTGGGACGCCCAACGGCAACGGTGGACACATAGCACCTTCGGAATCCGCAAACTGGTGGTCGGCCAATACCACGCACAATTCGGACAGGGGCTGACGCTGTGGTCGGGATACACCACCCGCACCCCGCTGGGCACCAGCATAAGCCGATACGCCCAGGGCTTCCGCCCCAGCGGCGCATTCTCGGAGTACGGCTACCTGCGCGGAGCCGCCACCACGCTGGCGCTCACCCACCGCTGGGACCTGTCCATGTTTTACTCCTACGTGCAGCGCGACGCCACCCTGCCCCGCAAGGCGGCGAAGGACAGCACCATCACATGGGTGCAGAGCCTCTACAACTCGGGCTACCACCGCACCGAGACCGAGATAAAGAAACAGAACCAGCTGGACGAGCATTTGTTTGGCGGCCATCTGGAGTACCACAACAACATGCTGCGCGTCGGCCTGACAGGGGTCTCCATGATTCTGAACAAAGACATCATTCCCGCCACGTATGTCTACAACGACAATGCCTTCCAAGGTGGGCACAACTTCAACACCGGAATCGACGCCACCTTCCGCTATAAGCACTGGCTGTTCTTCGGCGAGGCGGCGGCCTGCATCAACCACTACACCGATACCATTGCCTACAACATCAGTCCCGCCGCCATCGTGGGGACAGAGTTTATCGTGAACAGCAACTACCGCGTCAGTGCCCTTTTCCGCCACTACTCCCCCACCTACCACAACCTCCACGCCAGCGCCATCGGGCAGAACGGCACCCCTCAGAACGAGACCGGCGGCGGCATTTACTATCAGGGGCTGCTGCCGCTGTCCGTCACGGCCACCCTCTCCGCCGACTGGGCGCAATTCCCTCACATGAAATACCTCATCTACGCCCCCAGCCACGCCAACGAGTACCGTGTGATGCTGTCGCGGCCGTCGGCATTCATCCGCGGACTGAAGGTGAACGTGCGTTACCGCTACAAGGAACGCGAGCGGAATATCACCCCTTCCCGAATGGTGGACGGAGAATACCTCCTGGAAAACACCTACCGCCACCAGATTCTAGGCGACATCGAATACAGCGCCGGCCCATGGAAACTGGTCTCGCGGCTGGCGTATGCCCATTATCGGGGCGACGTGACCCAGCCCGACTACGGCCTGCTGTTCTATCAAGACATCCAGTACCGGCCGTCGCGCATCCCGTTGACCGTCGCCACCCGTGTCACGCTGTTCGACGTAGACGACTACGAAGCCCGCCTGTACACCGTCGAGAGCGACTTCATCTATCAGTACAACACCTCGTCGTTCCTCAACGAAGGCTATCGGTTCTACCTCCTGCTCCGCTACGACATCAGCACACATTGGAACATCGGCATCAAGTACGCCATCACCGCCTACAGCGACCGCGACACCTTCGGCTCCAGCTACGAACTAATCGACGCCAACCACCGCCAGCAGTGGCGCATCCAGATGCGCCTCAAATGGTAACGCCCCACCCTCCATCTCAAAAACCTTTGGAAATATTTTCATTTGCAAATGAAAATATTTTTGTATCTTTGCAAATGCATATATTATAATCCCGTGTACTCCTATAAACGATAATATCAAGATATTCAACCTCAAATCGTAATCACACAACATTTATTATATATAAAAAGGGAGAACATTCATGGACGGCATCAAAAACATAGACATATCGAACTTTAGAGGTACTCCAATGGTAGAGAATTAAAATGATATGGCTCCGAATAATATAACACAAATACCTGAAAGGTTTCTGAACGACATACGTTCCATCATTGAACATGGACGGCAAACAGCATACGCTGCAGCAGGTCAGGCGGCCATAATGACATACTGGAATGTAGGACAACGCATCGTGGAGGAGGAGCAGAACGGGAAGTCCAGAGCCGAATACGGAAAGCAAATCATACCCTTGTTGGCAAATCAGCTGACAAGGGACTATGGGACGGGATATGGCAGGCGCAACCTGGCATACTATCGTCAATTCTATCTCACATTCCCACAAAAGGAGATTTTGCACGACTTCGTGCAAAATCTTACATGGACACATATACGCCGCATCCTTTCGGTGTCAAATCCGGACGCACAACTATGGTATCTGAAAGCCGCTTCTGGCAATATGTGGAGTACCACGGAACTTGACCGCAACATCGCCACACAGTACTATGAACGCCGCCTTGCGGCCCAATTGCCGGCAAATGTCGTCGACTTGCAGCAGAATACAGGGAAAGACCCACTGGATTATATCAAGAATCCTGTTGTGGCGGAATTTATGGGCTTTCGTCGAGACAGCACATTCTCCGAGTCGGATTTGGAACAAGCCCTCATAGACAACCTTGAGCGGTTCATCCTGGAACTTGGACGTGGCTTTGCCTTCGTGGAACGGCAGCAGCATATTGTGACTGATACAGCCGACTTCTTTATTGATTTGGTTTTCTATAATTTCAAGATGAAACGTTTCGTGATTTTTGAACTGAAAACGCATAGGCTGACGCATCAAGATATAGGACAACTTGATATGTATGTTCGTATGTATGATGATTTGGTGCGGGGAGAAGACGACAAACCCACTATTGGAGTGTTGCTCTGCACAGACACAGACAATACCATTGCACGCTACTCTGTGCTGCATGAAAGCGAGCAACTCTTTGCAGCCAAATACATGACTTATATGCCAACCGAGGAAGAATTGCGCCGCGAGATTGAGCAGCAGAAACAATTTTTCCTGCAACAACACAATAGAGAATAAACTCATGGCAAAGAATATAAAGATATACGGTTACCTTGAAGCCCTGTTGGGAGAAACGAAGAGTCAGAAAGAGTTGATAAAAGAAGCAAACCGCAACTACGAGAACACCCAGCACTGGAATCTGGATGTAGAATATCTGGAGCCACTGAAAGCATTTATAGAGAAAAACATCATACAGCCAAAATAAGATGCCTGAACAAAGAGATAATAATAGGTTTAAAGCCATAGATTTTTTCTGCGGAGGAGGTGGTATGACACGGACGAGTATTTTTGTAAATACAAAAATGTCATTGGATATTAAACGAAAGTAATATGGATAACATGACAAACACCTTAGTGTTGACTCAATACCGAGAAGGTGATGAATATAATGATTTCATCGGGAAATATTATCATTTCCCCGTAAATCAGGCTAAGTCTTATCTTTCAATGTTTGATACGCTGCCAATAGAATTCGTGTATTATGAACCAATAAAATCAGGAAAAGGTGAGTTCTACGGATATGGCAGAATCACCACAAAACCATTTAAAGATAAGAACAATGATGGGTATTATTTTGTAGAGATAGCCGACTACAAACCATTCAAGGAGCCTGTATCCTATAAAAATGCCCAAGGCGAAGTTATAGAAAAGATCCACAATCCAAACACTTATAATTCCAATAATGCAGTTAGACGCATTTCCAAATCATTTCTGGATGATGTTTGTTTAGACGGACATATCCTTTTGAATTTTGAGTCAGATGCCCATTTGGTAAATATTTTAGGAGAGCAACTTATCGGCTCTGAAAAAGTTGGAATACTAGAACTAGTAAAAAATGCCATAGATGCATCTGCCAGTTACTGCAAAATCAGATTTGAGAAACTGCCCAATCTTCCTGCTGTAGACCCTTCACTTAACCAATTCAACAATCTCCCAGGGCCTGTAATTGTTATAGAAGACAATGGCGTTGGCATGAGTAGAGATGTCATTGAAAGAGGGTGGCTTCGCCCTGCCTCAACTATAAAAACAGAAATAAAAAATAAACTTCGAGAAGAGAGAGAAAATGCCGAGAAGTCAGGTAATATTAGTGCTTATTTGTCTATAGTTGGCCAGTTAAAGAAAGAGCATGGCGGTAGAATTCCTTTGGGGGAAAAGGGAGTTGGACGTTTTGCCACAAATAGATTGGGTACAAATTTAATTATCAGAACAAAAATCGCAGGTTCCCAAGAAGAACTTGTCCTG
This sequence comes from uncultured Bacteroidales bacterium, assembly GCA_905234695.1. Lineage (GTDB taxonomy): Bacteria > Bacteroidota > Bacteroidia > Bacteroidales > P3 > Colimorpha. Next base: position 58,004 of record CAJOHZ010000019.1, read on the forward strand.
AGAATAAACTGGGACGACTTTGAGTTTACTGATGGCAGAAGCAAAAATTTGAGTTCAATAGGTGTTGAACTGACCAAGGAACCTCTTTCTCGCGATTATGGGGAAAATGATTCTGGAACGCAGATTATTATTTTTGGAGGAAGAAAGGACTTTGAATTTGACGAAGAAAAAATCAAAGACATTAACAAGTCAATTATGAGATTGAATTCGCCAAATCCAAGCCCCAAAATCTCCAACCCCAGTTTTCGCGCCTTCATAGAATGTCCTCAGATTGAGGATTTAGAGACGAAAGAGATTTATGAAGAATTCGTCCCTAACTTCAGTTTGGAAGCGTTGGTTGATGGGAATGGAATAGTTAGTGACTATTCGTTAAAATTTGTCTCACCACCTTCGGTTCCTCTACCAGATGAAGAATGGGAGGAAAAAGATTATGATTTACGAACTTCTAATTATACTTATTGGAAAGATCAACAAAATGGGCTTTTAAGAAAACCCACCTGTGGCTCTTTTTACATTCATCTTGATGCGTGGTATAGAGGCAAGCCTTGGCTGGATGGCCCTGACCAGAAGGACATGTTGGAATACCTCTCTGATTATGGAGGAATATCTATATATAGGGACAATGTTATCATCTTCCCTGCTGAATCTGGAACAAAAAACGATTGGTTGGGATTGTCGCAACGTAATATCAAACAAGGTTTCAGAATATCCTATTACAATATGATTGGTAATATTGAATTGGATCAATCCGAAAACCTAGATTTGATTGATAAAACAAATCGTGAAGGCTTAATTGAAAACCAAGCATATAAAGATTTATCCAAGTTGGTGGAGACCGTTGTACAGAACATCTTGGAGGTTAAGTATATAAGCAAACGTGACGAATATACAAACTTGACTAAAGGAATCACCAGAGACCCAAAGAAACTTGGAGAAGCCACAAAAGCCAGTTCCGAAATCATAGATGGAATATACGAGCACTATTCCATTGAAGAAGACCCGTGGAAAATTTTACGAAAACTAGGCAATTCGGTTCAAGAACGTAGGGCTGGACTTGTAAACTTATCAGAATCCATAAAGAATTTAAAAAAGAGTGTTGAGATTATAGAGGGAGTCCAGGATAAATTAACAGAGCAAGCGGGCTTTGGATTGGCTGCCGCAGTCTCTATTCATGAGCTAAACAAAATCGCCTCTAATTTCTACATAGGCATTACGGAATTAATTAATGCAGGGAAAAAATATCAAGATTTCCAATTAGAAGATTTGCAATCAACATCAGATAGCCTCCGGTCAGAACTGAAGCGTCTTGGTCCACTGAGAACAATTCGAAACGAAAGGGCCCGTGAAGTCAAACTGTCTCAGGCAATCAATTATGCTTTTGAGACATTTAAAAATAAACTGGGAAAAAACAATATAAAGACTGATATTTCGCTTGACAACGACATAGTCGTTTATGCAAGATATTCGACATTATGCCAAGTTTTGGTGAATTTATTTGACAACAGCGTTTATTGGTTATCATTTGTGCCAGAAGATAGACGTTGCATATACATTAAGGTTGAAAGCGAAAAACGCATTGTTGTTTTTGGAGATTCTGGCAAGGGCATAGATGATGCGATAAGGCCTTATTTATTTGAAGCAGGATACAGTATGAAAATCCCGCCGAGTGGACTGGGACTTTATATTTGCAAGTCGTATATGAGTGCAATGAAAGGTACTATATATGAAACACCTTCGCCAAATCGCCTTGATTATATTCAAGGGGCTCAATTTACTATTGATTTCAACCATGTTCCTGCAAGAAAGGAGGATGCAAAATGAAACACACAGTATGCTTTATAGATGATACAATACCAGTTTCTCAATATGGTGAGTATTTTAATGATACTGACATAATAAGTAGCTCTGTTATCAAGTACCTGTTAAAAAAGGAAAATACAAAATGGAGAGATGACGTGGTAAAAAACATGTGTAAAAAACTGGTGGATGAACCTGAAAAATGGTCGGTGAGTGCATTCACATCTCCAGATTTCTACGACAATTACATAAAAGAGACAGTATATGCCCCAGAAATAGTCATATATGACTGGGATTATAACTATGGACCAGGGTCTAACGAATCAGAGGAGCATTTGTTGGAGATTCTGAAAACATCGTACACAATGATTTTTGTCTTTTCTGAAAATGAACACATTGATGATATTAATCAGATTATCCAAAATGATGAGTTTAAAAAATATGGAGACAGGCTGTGTGTTGTTGATAAAACCCAAGACAACAGCATTGAATATATTTTTTCTCAAATAGAACAGAAAGAACAAAACAATTTTTCGTTTGCATATGGTTTTGAAATTATACAGAAATCAAACAAAGCAATTAATAAGGTTTTATCCGAACTATCAGAATTATCCATCTCAGATTTCATGGCTTTTATAGGTGTCCCTAATGGAAACACCTATAACACTTCTACCGAAGACTTTCTTGATGCCATTACTCCTAAATATAAGAGTCTATTGCAATCTGAGTCAAAAAATAGGGAGGTGGCAGTAAGCAAGTCGGACAATGTTGATTTACTGCACTTAAGAAAAATATGGGCCTATCGAATGTATGATAACCTCAATACTCAAAAGGTAAGGATGGGTGATGTGGTTAGGAATTCAGAAAATGATTTTTTTTTGGTTGTTTCCTCAGACTGTCATTTAAACAAATTTCCAAAATCAAACTTTGGTTTCCTGACAATGGTTCCGATGTATCCGTGTGGCACAATAGAATCAATAAAAATCCTGAAAAAGAATGGGGTCTCTACCAAACTCACATCGTTGACAAGCAATAATAAATCTTCAATGACCATCCTTCCATGTATTCCTATCGACGGGAAACTAATTGATTTTATGATTGTCCCAAAGGGAATTGTGTCGGTTGCTCTAAAAGAGGAGAGTGGATCAAAAAATTTATTATATGATAATCTTGTTGGGTATACAAAAATCACATCAATTTCAGATCCGTTCAAGTCTCCATTAGTACAATACATCTTTGATAATATTACGGGATATGGGTGTCCAAATTTCCCTAATGAAATGATAGATAATATATACAATAAGATAAAGCAGATGCTATCATGAAATATATATCTATAGATTTATTCTCTGGAGCTGGCGGCATGTCAGAAGGTCTCAAAATGGCAAAATTTAGAACAAAATATGCTTTTGAGATTGACCCTATTGCTGCCATGACCTACAGTTTGAATCATAGTAAAACAAAAGTTTTTACTCAGGATATCCGAACGGTTGATACTGACGATATAAAAAAGGGCCTTCGTGGTAAAACCATTCATCTTTTGGCAGGTTGTCCCCCATGTCAAGGGTTCAGTTCCATCAGAAGACTTAATAGGAACAAGCCCGCAGAAGACGAAAGAAACTTTCTGATTAACGAATATGTAAGATTTGTTAACGATTTGCGCCCCTATACAATCATGCTTGAGAATGTTCCTGGATTACAAATGTCCGACGACTTCAACAGGGCGGTAGATTATTTATGTGGGATAGGCTATAATATAGACTACAGGGTTTTAAATGTAAAAGACTATGGGGTACCTCAAAACAGAAAGAGATTAGTGTTAGTTGGTTCACGCATAGGTAACATCCATGTAGCCGAAGCAACAAATGAAAAGAACACAGTTCGTTCCACTATAGCAAACATGCCCTATCCCGAGTGCTGTGAAGATGAAGTACATAAAATATATCCACATCATATTCAAAGAATCCAGCAATTGATAAACCAAATTCCTCACGATGGAGGTAGCCTAAGGGATTTAGGGGAAGAATGGCAACTAGAATGTCATAAATCGGAAAATGTAGGATTTAATGATGTATATGGGAGATTACGATGGGATTCATATTCTACAACCATAACAGGGGGATGTCTCAATCCCTCCAAAGGAAGGTTCCTACATCCTGAGCAAGACAGATGTATTTCTGCTAGAGAAGCTTCAATGCTTCAAACATTCCCTGTCGATTATATTTTTCCAGCAAATGTGGCAAAAACGAAAATTGCATTGATGATTGGCAATGCACTTCCTCCTAGATTCTGTTTTGTACAAGCTTCGAATATAAAGAACCATTTGGACACCCTTCTTGACAACTGAACCAATGCCAAACTCAAAAATTACATTTATAGATTTGTTCACTGGTATTGGTGGTTCTCATCAAGCCATGACATCACTAGGTGGAAGATGTGTGTTTAAAAGTGATATTGATGAGGATTGCTTTAAAACATATGAAATTAATTATGGTATAAAGCCATCTGGTGATATAACAAAAATTGACGCAACGGATATTTCTGCACATGACGTACCGTGCGCAGGGCTTCTGTGTCAAACATTCTCTACGGGTGGGGAAAAATCGGTTTTGAGGATGAAACAAAAGGGAGATTTTTTTGATGCTAATAGAATCATATAATTCCATAAACCGGAATATGCCTTATTAGAAAACGATCGGAATGTTTTGCAGATTGCAAAGAACGAAGGATGGAAATATGAAATAATAAGATAAAGACACAATATTATGACCAGCAAAGACAAAAAATCCATTATTGAAAGCGGGAAAAACTATTTTCGTCAAATAATCATTCCTGCACATTTGAAAGGCTTGGAAAACCTTACATTGAAGGATTTTAACATCAATCCCTTTCTCATCAATTATCTGGCCGCTTTTTTGTGTGGAAACACAGAATCAAAATCACTCGCAAAGGCATTGGTGTATCCCCGCGTATTAGGAACTAGTATCAATACAAGTTTTGGGTCTAATATTCAGTTTTTCATTGCCGGATTAAAAGAGATAACCAGTAGTGGATCTGCTGTCCCTGGTATTGATATTGAGTTCAAAGACGCCATTGACGGAAGAACAAAATATTGTCAATGTAAGGCTGGCCCTCAAACAATCAACCGTGATGACATTGACACCATATTAGGGCACTTCAAAGATTTCAAAGGAATTGCACGACAAAACCGTTTGCGTGTTGCTGATGACGACTTGATTGTTGGTGTTCTTTATGGTGAACGCCAGAATTTATCGGCCAACTACAAAACCATCAATACTACTTATCCCGTATACTGCGGTGCCGAGTTTTGGGAGCATTTAACCGGTGATAAGCATTTTTATCATCGCCTAACAAAGGCTTTTGGAGAAGTGGTGGAGGAAGAACATATTGATGGTAGTTTGTTGATTGAGGCCAAGATTGACGCAATAGCAAAAGAGATTGACGAGAAAGGCGGTATTTGATGAGAACTTTTCTATCTACATCTAACTTAGCAGACATACTAGGTACGTCTATTGCCACCACACAAAGATGGGGTGAAACGGGGTTGTATCCATATCACTCTCATAATGGGAAACAGGGATTCTACATGGAGGATCTGACGGACATCCCCCAGGTAAACCAAATGCTCAACAGCAAGTGGGAAGAAGAAATGCATGTCACACCTCTCCGCGATTTCACCTCGTTGGAGCTGTTTGCTGGTGCTGGAGGTTTGGCTTTGGGTATGCATTTTGCTGGGTTCCGTCACATTCTCCTGAATGAGATTGATCCTATGGCATCGGAAACCCTTCGATTGAATCGTCCCGATTGGAATGTGTTGGAAGGTGATGTTCACAAGGTGGATTTTACTCCATTGAGGGGCTTGGTGGATTTTGTTTCAGGAGGATTCCCCTGTCAGGCTTTTTCATACGCTGGAAAGAAGGGCGGGTTGAACGATACCAGAGGAACATTGTTCTTTGAGCTTGCACGTGCCGTCAAGGAGATACAGCCAAAGGTCTTTATGGGAGAGAACGTGAAAGGACTCCTTTCCCATGATGACGGTAGAACGCTTGATGTCATCCGCAACGCTATTGCCGAGTTGGGTTACACATTGGTTGAACCCCGAGTGCTGAAGGCGGTTATGTATCAAGTTCCCCAAAAGAGGGAAAGACTTATACTAGTAGCCATTCGCAATGACATTGCTCCCTATGTCGAGTTTCATTGGCCAGCACCATATAAGAGAATAATGACCCTTAGAGATGCCTTCTTCAAGGGCAAACTATATAAGAAGGATGTTCCTGAATCGGAAGGACAGACATATCCCGAGAAGAAACGCAGGGTGCTTTCTATGGTGCCTGAAGGCGGTGATTGGCGCGATTTGCCAGAAGATGTAGCCAAAGAATTTATGGGTGCCAGTTTTTATCTTGGTGGCGGTAAAACAGGCATGGCTCGTCGTCTCTCGATGGACGAACCCTCTCTCACCCTCACTTGCGCTCCTGCACAGAAACAAACCGAGCGTTGTCATCCAACAGAAACTCGTCCGCTGACTGTTCGCGAATATGCCCGTATTCAGACTTTCCCAGACGAATGGATGTTTGCAGGAACAGTTTCCGATCAATACAAACAAATTGGCAATGCGGTACCTGTGAATCTGTCGTATGCCATCGGGCGTTCGTTGATAAGACTTTTCAACGACATCGACGCGAGAGAGCATGAGGAAAGCCACTTTAATGAAGCTTACAAGGTGGCAAAAAACATGATACCTCCACAACTGTTCCCCATTGACCTGTTCAGCTTGCAACAAAGCTATCCTGACGAGATAGTTCACAACAGGCTCCGTAAGGCGAAATCCACAAAAGACAAATTCTTGGATACATCAAAGAATGTTCTTGTCTCGTTGGTGACTAATGAGAATGTTGCTCCTTACCTTGAACAGGACGCAAGGATATACTATACGGGCAAGGAGTTTCCTTCGACAGTAGAATTGAACCACCTTTACTACTTCATGCCCTACGTGAAGAAGAAGGGTATTCGCGACCTGTATTTCATCAAGGTTGCCCGTATTGGTTCTAAACATGAGGTTCAGGTTAAAGCCGACCCTAACGACCTGCGCCTGGTATTTGAGATTGAGTTTGTCAAACAGCTATTTGACGACTACAAACCCATCAATTTGGAGATTTGGCATACGTTTACTGATACAACTCTGCACAACATTTTGTCTATGTGACAAATAGCGCCATAATAGAGGGCCTTTGCAGCCAATGGAGACAGAATATACCATAAACATAATTATTTGGTGTCCCTAACTTAATTTTTGGTCTAATAGTCAAATTGCAGGCTGTGACACGTCAATAATCCAAGCAGGATAAGCGGTTTGAGCGATTCAAAAGGAAATAACAAAAGTCGGCTT
>CAJOHZ010000020.1 GCA_905234695.1 uncultured Bacteroidales bacterium
TTTTTTGCCATTTTTGCAACTAATTATACTAGGAAGGGGTCTTTATTCAAAATTCATAAAAACAGACAGGCAAATTGAATGTATAACGCTAAAAAACAATAATATAAACCATAAAAAACAAAACATTATGAGAAAGTCTTTGATTCTTATCGGGTTGCTGGCGCTGACGCTTCCGTCGGCTCGTGTGCAGGCTCAGGTGGTGTACAGCTGTGACTTCGAAACGGCGAGTTCAAGGAGTGGCTGGAGGGATGGAGATCATTACATGTCATATAATACACTGACCATAGGCACGGCTATAAATCATGGGGGTAATTATTCGCTGTATACGCGGCCTTCGGCAAACAGTAGTGCATTTGGCTATACCGCCTATACAAGGTATTCAATCAAACTTTCTCCAGAATTTGTACTCGACACTGGGGTTTATGTTCTATCGTTTGATTGCTATGCCCAAGGGAATCCTCAACATTCTAGTTCGCAAGGGAGTTATCTTATGATTTGGATTCATAGTAACGACACTTCATGGAATGTTCTAGGAGGAAATAATTATCTATGGAATATAGACTGGACAAGATTCGTCGTGCCTTTTAGAGTGCAGGACTCTTCAAGGTATTGGATTCGTGTATACTGGTTGGCGAACTCAAACCTTCCTGCCAATAGGGGGGCAGCCATAGACAATATTCTTTTGTCCAGACAGGGCTCCGAGCCCCGTTTGCTGGCCCTTACATCCAACAATAATCAATATGGAACGGTGACCGGTGGAGGCTTCTTCACTCCCGGTGACACGGCCACCCTCACCGCCGCCCCGCGGGGCGGCTATGCCTTCATGCAGTGGAGCGACAGCGTGCTGACCAATCCGCGGAAGATAGTGATGTGGTCCGACACCGCCATTCAGGCAGTCTTCAACGCGGTGGACGTGGTGGGCCACACGGTGGACGATACCATCTGGCATAACGACACCGTCAGTGTGTACGACACCACACTGGTGACATTGTACGACACTACACTGGTGACGCTGTACGACACCTTGCCCGTATATGACACGCTGTCGGTGTTCGACACCCTGCGAGTGTGGGACACGCTGTGGGCATGGGACACGACACGTGTGACCGTATACGACACCGCGCATGTGACGCTGTACGACACCACGTCGGTGACGGTGTATATTATCGACACGCTCCATGTGACGGACACCTTGTGGGCATGGGACACGACACGCGTGACCGTATACGACACCGCGCATGTGACGCTGTACGACACCACGCCGGTGACGGTGTATATTATCGACACGCTCCATGTGACGGATACCTTGTGGGTATACGACACCATACATGTGACGGTGTACGACACGGTGAGGGTGGAAATAGAGCCGGTTGCAGCGACGCCGTGGAGCGTCCGCGTCGTGGAGGACGGCATCGCTGTGGAGGGTGCCGCCGGAGAGACAATAACGGTGTACGACTTGGCGGGGCGTCGACTCTACCGTCGTTCGCGGGCACCTGAGGCGGTGCGATTCCGCGTTCCTACCGTCGGAGTCTATCTGGTGCAGATAGGTAGCACCCCCGCCCGCCGCGTGGTGCTGAAATAGGCCCTGGTATCTGGACCGACATTTTGAGTGTTTACAGAGAAATTCCTCTAGCCATAAAACGTCATGAAACTCATAAGTCGACGCCCCGCGCAGGCATGACGCTGCCGCTGCGCGGGGCGGGAAAAAGGGGAAGACAGGAACATGCAATATTTTATTTAACAACACGTTATTATTACATAAATACCAAAACCATGAAAAAAATCGTATATATTTTAATCTTGTTTCAATCTTTGACAGGGGCTGTATGGGCGCAAAGTTATACCACTACTACCCGCCACAATTATACCCTGTCGGACATCGTGGACAGCACCATCGTAAGGACTTACAATGACACTGTGATTTTGACTTGCTGCCATTTCCGAGGCAGCGTTCAGAGTTATTCACACCAGTTCCTGCTGCGTTATTCCCGCACCCAGTCGCCACGAGTGTTGAAGCTCCCTCGGCTGAACAATTCTTACGGGGAGGAGTGTTACAGAATTACAGACATGAGGATATGGAACGACACTTGCTATTTCTGTGGGAAATGTGAATACATAGAGAGAATAGACCATGTGTATGATCTCGATAACCACATCCATTACTATCCAGTGGTTACCACCCGAGGGTTTATGGGTTATTTCTCCATCCCCTCGGCGTTGACGACTGACACGACCTCAATCTACCTGAAGAAACTCAGCGGTGTGGCTGACGCTCGGAGAATGACGGTATATATACAAGGAGGGTGGGGGACGGGCATCACCATATTGGGCGAATTGCATGGTGGAACCCAGCAGACTTGTTTGGTGGAGATGCACAAAACGGTGGTGCATCCCCACGAATGGACCTACTTCAAAGAGTATCTGACGAACACTGACGACACACTGACGGATGTCATTGAGGTTGACGGGGAACTCGTCGTCTCATCGGTACTTGCCGAGGACAAGGACATTGTCGGGTTTCGTCATGTCAAGGTGTCCGATGGAGGGTTTTATAACGGGGACCCTGCTACAAAAAACAACCTGTACAAATACAACATCCGGGATTTTGTCTGCAACGATTGCCATTTGTACGCCGGCTTCTGCCGCCACGAAGGGCACCCTGTGCTGATGTGCCCCGCTGCAGGCGATTTTGTGGCAGCCATAAACGGAAGTTATTATGGGGTAGATGGTTGTTTTGAACCTGCCGGATACACCCTGTTGCTAAGGATGATCAGCCCAAATAACATGGGCGATGTTCTTGCGGTGGAATGCGGAAACCACATAAAGGTAAAAGAACTGACACATTTGCCAAGCTCCAACGTCACAGAGGTGCTGATAAAGCATTGCTGGCACGAATGGCTGGACAGTGCCTATACTATGCTGCATTCCGCCCTTTGGGGGACAATGCCGGTGGGGCAGTCCTATACGTACACTGTCTTGAGGCAATCCGACGGGGATTTTCATTCCATTGACAACTACAGGGGACACTCCGTTTCTCTCAGTGGAAGGTACTGGTCCTCCACACCATTTGAGGGCGTCCAACGCTATTACGACCATTTCAACAGTTGCTATACCGTGCACTGGCCGGGGTATATCCATACTTGTCGAATGCCGACAATCGGGTATGAACTGGAATTAGAAGAATGGAAGCACAGCGACAATACAACAGATACATGGGGCAGAGTTCAGTGCACGACATCACCCTCAGCCACCACCCATTGTTCACATTGATAATTGTATACGGTTTTATACTTAAAAGATTTCGACTATGAAAAAAACAGCCTTGATAATACTGCTGCTGGCAGGCCTTGTGGAGGCGTTGTCGGCCCAGACTTACGACACAATTTCGAACCGCTACCGGCGCTACTACTACCGGCAGTGGTACGACACCTGCAGATTCTTTTTCGACAATCGACATTTTGAAATCAACCCTTCATCATATGTCGAGCTTCAATTGGGGCAGGCCGGAGGCCATTTCGGTTGGAAGAGTTATGTGGCGGTGTCGGAGTACACGGACAGCCCCCTGACAATCGAAGGCATAGCGGTGATGGTGAACTTCCCGGTAAGTTGGGAACATTCCCAAAAGCCCTACCATGCGGAGGAATACGTCTACCTGGCGTATTACGACTCCGTTGCCAACCGGATGAACATCGTCGACTCTGCGCGGTGGGATACCGCCCGGACAAAGATTATGAAACTCCCGCTGATAGCCGACCCCACGATGTACCGCGACACATTCAGCTTCCCCGGAGGGGTGGCCTACTGCTACCTGTACGAGGCGTATTTCCGGCAGCCGGTGACGATGGACTCGGTGTTCTATGTGATAGGGTCGATGTACAATGAAGAGGTAGATCGGCTTCACGACCTATACGAGTATATCCCGGTCCATTATGGTCAGGTCCAGATGCGCGTTTCAGGGCCGACGGAGTGCATCCCGGACAATCCAAGGCAGTACGTCCGTAACTATTGCGAGGGACATGTTTATTATCCGTGGGGTGTGTTGGACGGGGAACACGGCTATGGTCCCTTCCTTCCGATACTGAACACGCAGCATCTGGTGACGGTGCTGTCAGCGGACTCGTCAATGGGGGATGTGCGTGGCGGCTCCTACTGCCGGGACAGCTCCGTCACACAGCTGCGAGCCCTGCCCCGCTACGGGTACAAGTTTACCCACTGGCACGACGGCGACACGTCCAACCCGCGGCAGGTGCTGGTGACCTGCGACACGGTGTTTACGGCCCACTTTTCGGAGGCGACGTATTACCAACTCTCTGTCATGACGAACAACGAGAACTGGGGGACGGTGAGTGGCGCTGGCAGCTATCCCGAGGGGACGGAAGTCCGCATCGAGGCCCGTGCGGCAGAAGGGGCATCGTTCGTTTGCTGGGACGACAGCGTCTGGACCAACCCGCGGCAGGTGCGGGTGACCTGCGACACGGCCTTTACAGCCCTCTTCCAAAAGGCGCCTGCAGGCATAACCACCCCTTCCGAGACATCCGTCGGATTCGAGCTGGTTCCCAACCCGACCCGCGATTGGGTGGAATTGCGGATTGCGGACTTTGAAAACCCGAGATACAATTACCGCGACGCGTCGGTGGTGGTGCTTGACATAGCGGGGCATGAAGTGATGCGCCGGAAAGTCACCGCGCCGAAGATGCGCCTTGACCTCAAGGGCCTCCCCGCCGGAGCCTACTTCGTCACCGTGGTCACCCCCCAAGGCAGCCACACGGAGAAACTCTTCGTGAAATAGCCCAGGCCGACGTTATCCTTGACCTAAACTTTCAACCGAAGGCACATAAAAGCCACACCGAAACCACACCGAAGGCACCCCTTGGCAGGACTACCTCCCCATAAAGCCCCCGAAGCGCTAAGAAACTTAAAAAAAGTTAGTGACACAATTAATTGCTGAGGACGGCGTTAGATATGTCACTATGCGAAAAGAAAAATTGACGATACAGCGTGTACCGCTGCTGTGCCTATGCGTCCTGCTGCTGATGAGCGGCTGTCACCGCCGTGAGACGGCCGGCGACGAGCGGGTGGTGCGGGTGAGCACCCTCACCGTGAGCGAAGGCCTGCAGAGCAGCCACCGCGAATATGCCGCCACCTTGGAAGAGGCGGCGGCCAGCACCCTCAGTTTCGGCGTGGGGGGACAGGTGACGGCGGTCTATGTCAAGGAGGGACAGCGGGTCCGCGAAGGACAGCTGCTGGCCACCGTGGACCGCAGCACAGCCGAGAATGCCTACAAGGCCGCCAAGGCCACGCTGGACCAGGCGCAGGACGGCTACAACCGCGCCAAGCAGGTGTACGACAGCGGAAGCCTGCCCGAGGTGCGCTGGATAGAGGTGCAGACCCAGCTGAACCGCGCCCAATCGATGTGCGACATCGCCAAGAAGAACCTCGATGACTGCAGCCTCTATGCCCCTTCGGCGGGCACCGTGGACAGCCGCTCCATCGAGCGGGGTAGTTCGGTAACGGCCTTCCAGCCAGTGATGCGGCTGCTGGACCTTTCGCGGCTGTATGTGAAGATGAGCGTGCCCGAGGTGGACATCCACCAGATTCATGTGGGCGATTCGGTGACGGTGGAGGTCAACGCCTTGCCCGAGGCGCAGCGCAAGCCGCTGCACGGTATCGTCGAAGAGCAAGGGGTGAGTGCCGACATGCTTTCGCACAGCTATATGGTGCGCATCCGCCTCCTCGCGCCCACGGACGACCTGCTGCCCGGCATGGTATGCCGCGTGCGCATGGCGGGTCCCCGCACGGGCCACGGCATCGAGGTGCCCGCCCGCGCCGTGCAGCTGGACCACCGTGGACAGCGGTTCGTGTGGGTAGTTGACGGCGGCACCGCCCAGAAGCGGCCGGTCGCCATCGGCGACCTGACCCGCACCGGCGTCATGGTGGACGAAGGGCTGCGCGAGGGCGACACCGTGATTGTGGACGGCACCATGAAGGTGGCCACCGGAACCCGAGTAACCACCAACTAACCTCCCCATGAAGCAACGCCAAGGACTTATCGCCACCCTCATGGCCAACCCGAAGATAATCTTCCTTATCGTCGGGCTGCTGGTGCTGTTCGGCATCTACGGGCTGGACAAGATGAACAAGCAGGAGTTTCCCGAGTTCGTCATCCGGCAGGGCATCGTGGCGGCGGTATATCCCGGGGCATCGTGTGAGGAGGTGGAGCAGCAGGTCACCACCCCGCTGGAGGAATACCTCTTCACCTTCCAGGAGGTGGACAAGGAGCGTACCTACAGCTATACCAAGGAGGGGGTGGTGTATGTCTTCGTCGAACTGGAGTTGAGCGTGATGAACCAGAACGAGGTGTGGTCGAAAATCCGACACGGATTGAAAGACTACAAGAGCCAGCTGCCGGCCGGTGTGCTGGGCATCGTGGTGATTGACGACTTCGGAAACACCTCGTCGCTGTTGGTTACCATGGACTCGAAAGACAAGACCTACCGCGAGATGGAGCGGTACATGGACCTGTTGAAACAGCGGCTTCGGACGGTGCCCGCAGTGGGCCATATCAAGTCGCTGGGCGAGCAGAAAGAAGAGCTGGACGTGTATATCGACAAGGAGAAACTGGCCTCCTATGGCATCAGCCACCAGACGCTGATGGCCGAGTTGTTCTCGCAAGGGTTGCTGAGCATCGGCGGCACGCTGGAGGATGACCTGACCGTGACCCCGCTGCATGTGACAAGCCCCTATCGCTCGGACCGCGAGATTGGCGAGCAGGTGGTCTTCACTGCCCCGACGGGGCAGGTGATACGCCTTAAGGACGTGGCCCGCATCGAACGCCGTTATGCCGAGCCCTCAAGTTTTATCACCAAGGACGGCAACAACGCACTGGTGCTTTCCATCGAGATGCGTCCGGGGAGCAATATCGTCAAGGCCGGCGAAGAGGTGGACGTGGTGCTGAAAGACTTCCAGCGCACCCTGCCCGAAGGGGTGTCGCTCTACCGTATTACCGACCTCCCGAAGGTGGTGGATGACAGCATCTGGTCGTTCCTTCAGGATTTGCTGACCGCCATCCTGGTGGTCATCTTTGTGATGCTGATGCTCTTCCCCCTGAGTTCGGCATTGATTCCCGCCATCGAGATACCCCTCACCACCGCCATCACGCTGTCGGTGATGTATATCATAGGTTATGAGATGAACACCGTGACCCTGGCGGCCCTCATTGTCACACTGGGTATGATAGTGGACGACAGCATTGTGATGATTGACGGCTACATGGACAACCTGCGACACGGCGAACCTCCATGGGAGGCGGCTCTGCATAGTGCCAAGACCTTCTTCCCGTCGCTGCTGGTGGCCACCATCTCCATCTGTGCCATCTTCTTCCCATTCCTCTTCACCATGAGTGGGCCTCTGGCCGACTTCGTCAAGTTTTTCCCCACGACCATCAGCATCTCGCTGGGAGTGTCGTTGGCGTTGGCCATGTTGCTGACCCCGTGGCTGGAGCAGCGTATGATAAAGCCTGAGTCGAGCCGCACACGCAAGGTCAACTTCGTCACCCGCACACAGAATAAATTCTTCCATTGGCTGGAACATGGCTATGAGCTTTTGCTGCGGTTCTGCTTCCGTCACCCATGGCAGACTGTCGGGGCGGGGGTGCTGTCGGTGACGCTGGCAGTGCTGCTGTTCCTCTACCTGCCCCTGCAGCTGATGCCCCAGGCCGAGCGCGACAGCTTTGCGGTGGAGATACACTTGCCCGAGGGCTCGTCGCTGAAGCAGACGGCGCAGGTGTGCACGGCCTTTGAGAAGGTATTGCGGGAGGATGGCGATGTGCTCAGCATCACGTCGTTTGTCGGAAACAGCTCGCCCCGCTTCATGGCGGCCTACTCGCCCAATATGCCCTCCAAGAACTACGCCCAGATGATTGTCAAGACCCGCGACTTCGACGCCACGGTGAGGGTGATACGCCGCTACAAGGACGCGTATGTGGATTCGTTTCCCAATGCCTCGATACGGGTGAAGCAGCTCGACTACCAAGGCGTGAAAAATCCTGTGGAGATACGTCTCCGTGGCGAGGATTTTGCCCAGTTGCGCCAGTATGCCGACACGCTGAAGGCGTTCCTCTGGCGCAATAACGAAGACTTGGTGTGGATCCATAGCGACGGCGACGGCTTCCTGCCCACGGTGAATATCAACCTCAAGCCCGAGGAGGCTTCGCGGCTGGGAGTCACCAAGTCGGTACTGTCGGCCAATCTGGCCACCCTGTTCGGTGGGCTGCCGGTGACCACCCTGTGGGAAGGCGACTATGCCCTGCAGGTGAAGCTGATGACCGACTACGGCCACGCGGCATCGGACTATGAGCGGCTGGAGAATACCCTTGTGCCTACCGCCATCCCAGGGGTGTGGGTGCCCCTGCGTCAGGTGGCCACCCTGGAGCCGGATTGGAAACCGGCCCAGATCGCCCACCGCAACGGGATGCCCTGCATCACCGTGGGGGCGGACCTTCGGTTCGACCATAGCCAGCCGGTGGCGATGAAGAAACTGAAGCCTTGGCTGGAGAAGGATTTCCGCGAGATGTTGCCCGAGGACATAGAGTTGTCCTACGGCGGGCTGGATGCCGTGAACGATGCCAACATGGAAGGCATCATCATCGGTTTAATTGCTGCGGTGGCGATAGTGTTCTTCTTCCTCCTTTTCAACTTCAAGAAGATACGCCTCACGTTGCTGTCGCTCTGTGGGACAAGCCTGTGCCTGCTGGGTGGCTTCGTGGGGTTGTGGATATTCGGAGCCGATGTGAGTTTGACGGCCATCATCGGTATAGTGAGCCTTATCGGTATCAACGTGCGCAATACCATCGTCATGTTCGACTATGCCGAGGAGTTGCGTGCCACGGGGATGCCGCTGAAGGAGGTGGCCTTTGAGGCTGGCCGCCGCCGCATGAGACCCATTTTCCTCACCAGCGCCACCACCGCCGTGGGGGTGATACCCATGATTGTGCACCACAGTACGCTGTGGATGCCGATGGGTATCGTCATCTGTTTCGGTACTATCTGCGCCATTGCGTTGATTGTAACGGTGCTGCCGGTAGCCTATTGGAAACTGTTTGACCGGAAACCCGCCTCTCTCCCTACAACGAAATAACTCTCCACCCATGCAACTGAAACGATTCATCCCCTTTGCTGCTTTGTTGTTGACCCTCCTGACGGGTCGGCCCGTCGCCGCGCAGGAGACGGCCGCAGAGGTATACCTGTCGCTTGACAGCTGCACCGCCCGCGCACTGCGCAATCAAGCGGCGGTGCGCAGCGCCGTGCTGGATGTGCAGATGGCCCGCGAGACCCGCCGCGCCGCGCTGACCAAGTATTTCCCCACGGTGAGCATGGCGGCTGGGTACTTCCGCGCACTGAATCCGCTGGTGGATGTAACGATGTCGAAAAACAGCGACAAAATCAATGTGACCGCCGAGTTCGACGGGAGCAGTGTGGAGGATCGCGTGGCACAATTGCAGCAAGCGTTCGACGACTTGGGCATCGACGTGAATATCTCGGCGCTGCTGGACAACCTGTTCAACCGTTTCACCCTGGACGCACAGCTGCAGATGTTCGACCACGGTGCGTTCGCCAACGCCATTGTCGCCCAGCCGGTATTCGCCGGAGGCCGCATCATCAACGGCAACCGACTGGCAGCGCTGGGCATCGAGGCCGCCGAGTTGCAACTGCTGATGACGCGGGATGAGGTGGCATACAACGTGGAGGAACGATACTGGCAGATTGTGTCGCTGCATGAGAAACTCCGCACCGTGGTACAGGCACAGGAGATGCTCGACACCTTGGCCCGCGATGCCGAGGCCGCATGCAAGGCCGGCGTGGTGAGCCACAACGACCTGCTGAAGGTACGTTTGAAGCAAAATGAGATGGAGGCCACCCGCACCCAGCTGGCCAACGGCATAGAACTGGCCACGATGGCTTTGTGCCAATATATGGGGTCTCCCTTCGAGGCTGGGGTTGTCTATCGGTTTGACACGATGGATTACGGTCGCCTCCGCGCACCAGAGGGCTTTGTCTCACCCGAGGAGGCTGTGGCACACCGTCGCGAAAGCCGTCTGCTGGCTGTGGGTACCGAGGCGGCACGCCTGCAGAAAGCCATGACTGTGGGCGAGGCACTGCCACAGGTGTCGCTGACTGCCACTTATGGGGCCAACAACCTGATGGGGGAGGGCATACAGCACAACGGATTGGTGCTGGCCACCGTCAACGTGCCGCTCAGCGCATGGTGGGAGACCGCCCATAAGAGTCGCAAGGAACAATTGGCCTGCCAACAGAGCCGCCTCAAGGAGGAGGATGTTCGCGGACAGATGATGTTGCAAACCCGCCAGGCATGGAACGAGATGAGTGAGGCATATACCCAGATTGCCCTCCGCCGAGAGGCAGTGGCCGATGCCGAGGAGAACTACACCGAGGTATCCCATTTCTACACCGCCGGTATGCAGGGCATGAGCGACCTCCTGGAGGCACAGACCCTCCTGCAACAAGCCCGGAATAACTTGACAGACCAGATTATCACCTACCGAATGAAGGCCTTAAGGTATCGACAGCTGGTCAGCACAACGCAATAGAAAACAGGTTTTTGTGAATTTAATTTTGCCAGTTGGATTTTTTTTCGTATCTTTGCAGAATATTATGAAGAAACTCGTTTGTCTCATTATACTGGTTCTGTCTGTAACGCTGCCCTCGCTGTCACAAGCCCAAATCCACGATAAGAAGAACCCTCGGAATGTCCTCCAAAACCCGCTGAAGAACGGCCAGAAGCCGACAACTGTAAAGCAGGAGAAGAAACCCGCCAAGGCCATTGATGTCAACCACCGCGAGGCGGTGGACTCTACCGACGAATACTGGGGCGTGCTCACCGATATCAACAACACCCCCCAAGATGATGGCACAGACCTCTTTGAAGAGGTAGAAGAGATTGAATACCAGCGACCCTTTATCATCAATCCACCAGCCAACGATGAACCCACCGTGGAACAGCCCTTCCTGTTCCAAACCAGCCGCGAGGACGAAGGTGCGGAGAGCGAGGACGAGATATTGTTGGCGGCGGACTCGACGATGATTCACATCCCGAAACTGGACATCTCCACCCTGAAGGACCCGGTGATAATACAGCTCACCAATCCACAGCAAGGCGAAATGTTTGTCTTTCCCACTCCTGAGATTGCGCGTGCCACATCGCACTTCGGTCCCCGTCGCCGCCGTTTCCACTATGGGGTCGATTTGGCCATGCCCACCGGAGAGCCTATCTATGCCGCTTTCGACGGGGTGGTGCGGCTGTCGAAGAGGAACAAGTCGTACGGCAACCTTATCGTGATACGCCACGGCAATGGGTTGGAAACCTACTATGCCCACTTGTCGAAACGCTATGTCACCCCCGGCACCCATGTCCGGGCGGGCGACATCATAGGTCTCTGTGGCAATACCGGCCGCTCCTACGGAAGCCATCTGCATTTCGAGGTGCGCTACCAAGGCAATGCCCTGAATCCTGAAGATGTAATGGACTGCAGCAGCCGCAAACTGCTGTCTCCCACGCTGACGCTCACCAAAGAGTCGTTCCGCAAGGTGTCAAAGAAAGGAACTGGTTCGTCCAGCAAGGGCTCCCGGCAGTCGGATGTGGGCAACTACAGCAGCGACGGGAAATACTACAAGGTGCGTAGTGGCGACACCCTCAGCCGTATCGCCCAACGCAATGGCACCACAGTCCAGAAACTGTGCCAGTTGAACAACATCAAAGAAACCACGTTGCTCCAAATCGGGCAGCGCATCCGCCTGCGCTAACCTATCAGAACCTTCACCGAGTTATGCGTATCGATATTCTTACGTTGTTTCCAAACATGATGTCCATGTTCTTCGAGGAGTCTATCTTGAAGAGGGCTCAGAAGAAGGAGTTGGTCGAGGTGCATTTCCATGACCTGCATGAGTACTCGCTGACCCGTTACGGGAGCGTGGACGATTACCCCTACGGAGGCGGGGCAGGCATGGTGATGGCCGTAGAGCCATTGGCCAACTGCATTGAGAAACTGCAAGGAGAACGGCGGTACGACGAGGTCATCTACACCGCCCCCGACGGCGAGATGCTTTCGCAGCCGATGGCCAACAGTCTTTCGCTGAAGGAAAATCTGATGATTCTTTGCGGCCATTACAAGGGGGTGGACGAACGCATACGCGAGCATTTCATCACCAAAGAGATTTCTATCGGCGACTACGTGCTGACAGGCGGTGAATTGGCCGCCGCCGTGATTGCCGATACAGTGGTGCGGCTGATTCCCGGCGTCATCGGCGACGAGCAGTCGGCCTTGGGCGACTCGTTCCAGGACGGCCTTGTGGCCCCGCCTGAATATACACGTCCGCCAGAATTCCGTGGCTGGAAGGTACCCGACGTGTTGCTCAGCGGCAACCACGCCAAGATAGAACAATGGCGGATGGAACAGGCAATTGCCCGCACCCAGGAACGCCGTCCCGAGTTGCTGCGGGAATCCTCAAAAGCTTAATGTCAACCCGACCCCGGGTGCCACGCCGCCATCGGCGGAAGGCAGCAGCGTGAAGCCTCCCGAGAGGTTCATGCTGAGGCTGCTGTTTTTGTCGTTGTAGCCCTCGGCGATGCGGCTGATCTTGCCAGCTGCCACCCCACGGGTGATATGTGTGACAGGAATCATGATGTTGCCGCCGATAGTCCACACGTAGCCGATGACACGGCAGGCGAGGCCGTTGTTGCTGCCGTCTTCAAGGGCGACGCCGGCCCAGTACATCAGAGGGCCGAGGGCGAAAAACGTGTAGGCCGACGCCAGTCCGCCAGTGGTGGACTTGTAGCTCTCGCGGGCTTTTTCATAGTCCTTGAAAGCCTCCATGCCGAGCATCTGTTGCAACTCGAAGTCTGAGTATGCTTTGCCGGTGGCGGCATTCACAATCTCTCCGCCGCTGCGCTCCAGTGTCACCCCTGTGGGGATGTCGACCGTCACCTGCTGTTGGGCAGCGGGGGCGGGGGTGTTGTTGAACACGTCCTTTTGGCCGTTGGCATATTTCACCATGAAAATCTCTGCCACGGGCTTGGTATAGGTGGGCCCGTCGGGATTGGAGGCCAGCTTGTATTCTATCTCCGTGGAAGATACCTTGGTGACTTTACCGTTAATCTCGTCGCCGTTCTTCAGGGTGATGACATCCTGCGCCATGACAGTCCCGGTCATGAGCATTACGAGAATAAAGAGAATGGTTTTTCTGTTCATAATGTCTGTGGTTGAATGGTTTATATTATTTGTTCGATTTCTTATACAATTGCAAATATAGGTTTTATTTTGGTTTCTTGCAATTTTTTTTATCCTTTGGCGTTATTTTTCCTGCATCGATAGAATTAATAAATACCATCCCAATATGACAGAATTCGAGAAATATGCCACCAAACACCGTGGCATCAGCAGCACCACCTACGCCAAGTATACCTCGGCCATAAATAACTCCCTCACCCCCTACATCGTCGAGGAGCGTCAGCTGAACGTGGCGCAGATGGATGTCTTCAGCCGCCTGATGATGGACCGCATCATCTTCCTCGGCACCGCCATCGACGACTATACCGCCAACGTCATCCAGGCCCAGCTGCTCTTCCTCGAGAGCGTGGACAGCCAGAAGGACATCCAGATATACCTCAACTCGCCCGGCGGCTCTGTCTATGCCGGCCTCGGCATCTACGACACCATGCAGTATATCCAGCCCAAGATTGCCACTATCTGCACTGGCCTCGCGGCCTCGATGGCCAGCGTGCTGCTCTGTGCCGGCGAGAAGGGGATGCGCTGCGCCCTGCCCCACGCCCGCGTGATGATTCACCAGCCCATGGGCGGCGCCGACGGTCAGGCTACCGACATGGAAATCACCGTGCGCGAAATCCTCAAACTCAAGAAGGAACTCTACGAGATTATCGCCAAGCACAGCGGGCAGCCCTTTGAGCAGGTGGAGAAAGATTCCGACCGTGACCACTGGTTCACCGCCGAGGAGGCCAAGTCCTACGGCATGATTGACGAAGTGCTGACGAAGAAGTAGTTAAGAAAACAGTTGTTAAGACAAATGATTGTAAAACTCAAAAATACCTCCCACCATCCGCTGCCGAAGTATGAGACTTCGCAGTCGGCGGGGATGGATCTCAGGGCATTCCTGCCCGAAGGGCCTGTCACGCTGAAACCCCTCCAGCGCGGCCTTGTGAAGACAGGCCTCTTCATGGAACTGCCGGCAGGCTACGAGGCACAGGTGCGTCCCCGCAGCGGCTTGGCGCTGAAGAAGGGCATCACGGTGCTCAACTCGCCCGGCACCATCGACGCCGACTACCGCGGAGAGATATGTGTCATCCTCATCAACCTCAGCAACGAGGACTTCGTCATCAATGATGGCGAACGCATCGCCCAGATGGTCATCGCCCGCCACGAGCAGGCTGAGGTCATCCAAGTTGAGGAACTCACCGACACCGAGCGCGGCACCGGCGGTTTCGGACACACCGGGAAGAGCTGAAAATTGAAACGGGCAGTGCATAGTATTGTCTTGTGTGTTGCGATAATATCGCAAATGCTATGTTCATGCCACGCCCAGCCTGCTCCTCAGGTTCAGCCACCCTTCCGGACAGGAGCCGAGATGCTCTTCCTTATGGAAGATGCTGTATTCCCCGGCCCCCGTATCGCCGTGGTTGGTAATCAGACCTCAATCATTGGAAGCACACATTTGGTCGACACCCTGCTGTCGGCAGAGGTCAATGTGGTAAAGATATTCTGCCCGGAACATGGCTTCCGTGGCACCGCTGCGGCGGGGGCTCATGTGGATAACAGCGTCGATGCCAAGACAGGTCTGCCGATAATAAGCCTTTATGGCAAGAACAAGAAGCCCACACCGGAGCAGATGAAGGACATCGATGTTGTTATCTTCGACCTGCAGGACGTCGGATGCCGCTTCTATACCTACCTCTCCACGCTGCACTATGTGATGGAGGCGTGCGCCGAAAACAATATTCAGCTTGTGGTACTCGACCGCCCCAACCCCAACGGGCATTATGTCGACGGTCCCGTGCTCGACACCGCCCACTACCGCTCCTTTGTGGGTATGCATCCTGTGCCTGTCGTCTACGGCATGACGATAGGGGAGTATGCCCAGATGATTAACGGAGAGCATTGGCTGAAAGATGGCATACAATGCAACCTCTCCGTTGTCCCCATGCAGGGCTACAAGCGCGACAGCGTGGGCTACGACCTGCCCGTGCCGCCGTCGCCCAATTTGCGCAACGCCCACGCCGTCGCCCTCTACCCCTCGCTGTGTCTCTTCGAGGGCACTAACTGCGGTGTGGGGCGTGGCACCGACTACCCCTTCGAATGGGTTACCTATGGAAAAGACACCCTCGACCTGAGGCAGGAGCAGGCTCCCTCAGCTTTCAGGCTCAAATACTTGATGGAGATGTACCGCCGTGTGCCGCAAGGCAAGTTCTTCCTCAAGAACAACTTCCTTGAGAAACTTGCCGGCAATGGCGACCTCCGCAAGCAGATAGAGGCCGGCATGAGCGAGGAGGAAACCCACGCCTCGTGGCAGCCCGCCCTCGACCAATTCAAAAACATTCGCCAGCGCTACCTCATCTATCCCGACTCGCCGTATATTTCAACACACTAAACACTTTTTTCTCGTTAATCCAGAAAAAATGTGTATTTTAGCGCAATAAATAATATGCGTTGTAACCGATTTTTTTCGGTGCAAGGCAATATTATTGATATAGTTACGTTATACAAGCAAAATATCGCAATATAATGAAAATGCTTAAAAAAGGTTTCGCACTATTTGTTTTGACAATTCTCCTGGCCGGTGTTGCCGTAGCGCAGAACACGAATGTACGCAGTGTGGCGGGCAGAGCCGACATACAGTTCAGAAACAAACAATACACCCTTGCCCTGGAGAGTTACCAGCAAGCATACGAGAAGGTTTCCGGCAACAAGGCCGAGAAAAACCGTATTTATTTTCAGATTGGCGAATGCTACCGTTTGATGTACAACTACCCCAAGGCGGAGCATACCTACAAGCGCCTTGTCCAGGCAGGCTATTATAACACAGAACCCAAGCTGTACCTGTACATGGCGGAGATGTGCCGTTTCAACGGCAAGTTCGACGAGGCTGACGAATACTACGACAAGTATATCGCATTGGTGCCGGACGACAAGCTGGGACGGGAGCGCAAGAAGTCCCTCATCGATGTAACCCGTTGGGCCGCAGACCGCAGTCGCCATATCATCACTAAGTTGGAGGACTGGAACACCGACTACAACGACTGGGCGCCCCGGTTCCTTGGTGACGATACCAATGTGTTGGTATTTACCACCTCGCGTTACGGTGCCGAGAGTGACAATGATGGCAAGGACGTGTGGACGGGACAGAACTTCTCGTCGCTGTATTCTGTCTTCAAGGACCGCAACGGCCGTTGGACGGTGGATCCGGAATCGTTCGACAATTCGGGGAAAATCAATACGGGCAACAACGAAGGTGAGGCCTGTTTCTCGCCCGACGGCACCACAATCTACTTCTCGCGCTGCGACATCGTAGAACATGAGAAACACGGCTGTGCCATATACACCACCACCAAGGCTCCCGAAGCCGACAAAAGCAAGAAGAAAAAGAAGACCGTAAAGAAGGCTGCCCCCAAGAAGAATACCAAGAATGCCAAGGGTAAGAAAGGCAAAGACGGAAAGGAAGAGAAAACCGAGGAGACCAAACCCGAGGAGGAGGTGGCCCCTGGTGAGTGGGCAACGCCGATACGCATCAACTTGGGCGACTCCAACTACAACTACCTCTACCCCGCTATCAGCAGTGATGGCCTGACCCTCTATTTCTGTTCCGATATGCCCGGTGGAGAGGGCGACTACGACCTCTGGAAGGCCACCCGTAAATCGTTGGCCGACGAATTCGGCAAGCCCGTCAATTTGGGTAACAATGTGAACACCGGCGGCCGCGAGGCCTTCCCCGTGTTGCAGAACGACTCCACGATGTATTTCTCCTCTAACGGTCTGCCCGGTATCGGTGGCTACGACATCTTCCGTACCAAGGTATCCCGCCGTTCCTGCAGCAAGCCCGAGAACCTCGGCGTGCCCATCAACTCCTCATACGATGAGATGAGCATCATCTACTACCCCGAGAACGAGAACAACCAGATGATGGAACGCGGCTACTTCTCGTCGAACCGTCCCTTCGCCGACCCGCTGAACAAGAATACCGACAAGAAGGGTAAGAAACTGCCCCCTGTGCTGACGATGAACCTCTTCTCCTTCGAGCTTCCCCCGCTGCTGTACACCATCGAGGGCACCGTGCGCGACGAGAAGTCCATGCAGCTCATCAAGGGCGCCAAGGTCAAGATTGTTGGTTCCGACGGTTCCGAAGCGGAGACTTATACCGACAAGAAAGGTTTCTATAAATTCAACAACAGTCAGGTGCGCGGACAGGTGGTCTACAAGATGTACCTCTCGAAGGTGGATTATTTCAGCCTCGAAGGATCCGAGAGTACCAAGGGCTATACCGTGGACAAGGACATTGTCCACGACTTCCGCATGGAGCCGGTGCCCAAACAGCCTGTCGTACTGCCCGAAATCCGTTATGACCTCTCGAAATGGGACCTCAAGGAGGAATTCATGGATTCCCTCATGGACCTCTATCTGGTCATGATGAACAACCCCGGCATCGTGGTGGAGATACGCGCCCATACCGACTGCCGTCCCTTTATCGGGCTGACCAACGACACCCTGTCGCAGCGCCGTGCCCAGAGCGTGGTGGACTATCTGGCCAGCCGTGGCATCGAGCGTGACCGCATGGTGGCGAAAGGCTATGCCGAGCGTGTGCCCCGCACCCTCGACCGCGACGTCGTCATCGTGGTGAACAACGTGCCTTATACCTTCTCGGCCGGCACGCGGCTGGACTGTGACTTCATCGAGACGCTTCCCTCCAAGGAACACCAGGAGGCCGCCCACCAGCTCAACCGCCGTATCGAATTCTTGATTGTACGTTCTGACTATGTGTCCAAACGTGTGGTGGCCAATATGGCTTCCGAGAACGCGCTCATCAAGCAGAACGAGGACGGCACTTACATCGATTTAGTCAACGCTCCGGTCGATACCGCCAATGTGACCGCCGAGATTGTCCATGACGAAGGCACTATCGACATCACCATGATCAACACCCAGAAGGGTGAGGTGCAGGCCATCATCAACGGCGTGCAGATACCCATGCTCATCGACGAGCGTTACAAAGAGCCTATCGCCATCTCGTGGGAAGAGGCCATGAATATGCTGTATCAGCGCCGCATCAACAAGGAAGACTTCCCCGACCGTGACAACGCCTTCGACCCGGAAGGCAACATCCTCGACAAGGCCAAGCTGGTCTTCAAAGAAATCCAGATTGGGCAGCATCGCGTCAACAATGTCGAAGTCATTGTGGTGAAAGGTATCGACTACAAGTTCATCATCAATCGCGCCGGCATGGCCGAGTTTGGCGAATATGAATTTGACAAGCAGCGCGGCAAGCTCTATTTCCTTGACGACTAAGCTGCTCACCATCACAGGCCCTACTGCTTGTGGAAAAACAAGTCTCGCCGCCGAACTGGCTTACCAGCTCGGCGGCGAGATTATCAGTGCCGACTCGCGGCAGGTGTTCCGCGGTATGGACATCGGCACCGGGAAGGACCTTGGCGAATACCGTCTCCACGGCACCGACATCCCATATCATCTGATTGACATCCACGAGGCGGGGTACGAGTATAACGTCTACCAATTCCAGAACGATTTCATTAAAGCCTTCCACGAGATTGTCTCGCGGGGGCGGCAGCCCATCCTCTGTGGCGGCACGGGTATGTATATCGAGGCGGTGGTCAGCGGCTATCAACTGGCCGACGCCCCGGTCGACCCCGACTTCCGCCAACGGATGGAAGCCTACACCGACGAGCAACTGACCGAGCGGCTGGCCTCCTATATCAAACTGCACAACCACACCGACACCGAAGACCGCGACCGCCTGCTGCGGGCACTTGAAATACAGGAATACCACCGCCGCCATCCCGACGAGTATCCCCACATGCCGGACATGCAGCACTGCATCATCTGTGTCGCCTACCCCCGCGCCATCGTCATTGAGCGCATCGGGCAACGGCTGCGGCAGAGGCTCGACGAGGGAATGGTTGATGAGGTGCGCCGTCTGCTCGATGCCGGAGTTCCCGAGGCACGTCTGCTGCGCTATGGGTTGGAATACAAACACCTCACCCGCTACATCAAAGGAGAGGAAACTTACGAAAAAATGTACGAAGACCTCTACACCGACATCCGCCGCTTTGCCAAACGGCAGATGACTTGGTTCCGTCGCATGGAGCGGCAGGGGATACCTCTCCACTGGCTCGACGGCACTCTTCCGTTCGAGGAAAAGGTACGTCGTGTGCGGAAGATTTTTGAGGCAAGCACGCCCGCATCCCACTCTGCGCCCACTCCCTAAAACACGTTGGAACAAAATTTGTTGTTATATTGCATATTTTTTGTATTTTTGCAGCGAAAAAAGAAAAAGTCAGTTATGTCAATTCCGTTTCATTCCAAACCCACTGAGACATTTAATCGGATTTCCTTTATTCTTTTACTCTTCATTTTCTTTCCGTGGCACGCAACCCTTACGGCACAAACCGTTTCGTTTGATCTTCAGCCGGTAGGGAAAGGTACTGTCACCACCGACGACCCCTTGTATATCGGCTGCGACAACCAGCGTATCTTTCTCATTGAAAGAGCCGGCCGGATAACCAAACGGTTCTCTCTGGTGTCGTACGGGTTCGACCAGCAAGAGCTGGCTCGTGTGGAATTGGGCACTGACAAAGAGACAAGCTCCTACGGAGGCTATATCAATGGGCAGCATATCGACTTGCTTCAGGTCGCCTACCCTTCCGACCATGAGATGCGCATCTATCGCGACCGCCGCAACCTCTCCACCCTGCAGCCAGAAGGGGAGCCGCTGGTATTGGGAGAATACTCGGGCGAGAAAGACGATGAGTTTGGATTCGGTATCGCCACATCGCCCAATCAGAAATTATTGGCCGGTATCTTCGTGGCCCATCGGAAACTTCAGGGCACCGAGGTTAAGGTGGGGCTCTACAGCCGCGAGTTGGAAGAGTATTGGACAATGCCGACCAACCGTACCAGTTTCAACAGCGTCACCGTCACCGACGAGGGCGATGTCTTGTTGTACTCGCTCTACCACAATGGCAAATGCAGTTTCAACATCCTTGACGGTGAACATAATGAGAATGTGGAATTCACTCTCCCCACGGACGGCCATGTCATAGAGCGTGAACTCGTGCGTTATGGCAATGGGAAAATCATCCTTGCCCTCACCGTGCGGGGGAAGGACGAAACTTTCATGCCCGAAGGCTCCAATATCGACAGGGTTGATGTCTACTGTTATGACATCGCTAAAAAACACATCAGCGTTGAACATCACCCCTTCACCGACCAGGAGGTATACTACCTCACCAACACCAAGGAGGGCAAGTCCCTGCGTAACCATTGGGTCCAGTTCGGCCAATTGGCGCAGACATTCTCCGACAATGATGGCGGCTACATAATGGTAGACCAGGCGTGGAGCGTATCGGTAAATGGCACCAAGACCGAGTGGCACCGCTCGGGCATGATGGTGATACGTGTGGATGTCAACGGTAAGATACTTTGGACCCGCACCCACCGCTTCTGTGCTACTACCTCGTGGGGAAACCGCCAAACCCTTACCCATCGGTGGGCAGCCACCCCTACAGGCGTCATGTTGGCATGGGTCGACCATGAACAGAATATCACCTGTGCCCCGGAGAAGCCCTACAAGCTTTTCAAGCCCTCCCGTACCAAGGGTACCCTCAACGTCTGGACGCTTACCCCTTCCGGCAAGGAGACACAGAGCTACACCCCCGTGGGCCACATGGTCCTCACCGGTGCCGCCCATCGTCTCGACACCCCGGGCAAGTACATCGCCCTCCTCAGCAGTATGCGCAAAGGGCAACTGGCCCTCATTACAATTGAGAATTGAAAGAATTGAAACATGAAGAAACTTCTCGCTTTTAGCATCTACTTTTTAGTTTTTGGTTTTGTATTGACGGCCCAGCCTCTCCGCAGCCAAGGCCCGGTTCCTGCCGACCTTAAGCTGAATGTCCAGCAACTCTACGATACCGACATACAACGTGCAGAGCAGTATGCCGGAGGGCGGGTGCGTGACAAACAGGCCATTCTTGAAGCCTCCTACCGTATCAATAAGATGCTCGCCGGCGGACATATCGTCTATGGCGATTCCCTCACCCTCTTCATCAACCGTATCGCCGACACCCTCCTGCGCGATTACCCCCAACTGCGCTCCGAACTGCGCTTCTACACCGTCACCAGTCCCGCCGTCAACGCCTACACCACCCCGCAAGGCATGATATTCATTAATGTCGGGTTGATAGCCCAGGTCGAGAACGAGGCCCAGCTGGCATTCATCATCGCACACGAAATTATTCACTACTACCGTGCCCACGGCATGGAGACCCTAGTGGGCAAGAACGGGAAGAAGAAACGCTCTAGCGACCTCGACGACGAGGCCGAACACGCGGGGGAATTCATGCGCAAACACAACCGCAGCCACGAAATGGAGAACGAGGCCGACTCTCTGGGTCTTGCCCTCTTCTACATTACCAGCCCCTATTGGAAGGATGTAACCGAAGGGGTCTTTGATGTGTTGCAGTATAGCGAGCTGCCTTTCGATGAGGTGCCTTTCGACACCACCTTCTTCAACACCCCCTACTACCGCCTGACAGGTTGCTGGCTCGATACCGTGGCCGACATCACCAGCCGCGACAACTACGACGACAGCCACAGCTCCCATCCCAATATCCTTACCCGTCGTCAGCGCACCGCCGCCACCCTCACGGGGCATTCGGGTGGGCAGAAGTACCTGATGGTATCGCAGCAGGAGTTCGAACGCCTGCGCCACATTGCCCGCGTTGAATGCATCCGGCAGGACTTGGTACACGGGCATTACCCCCGTGCTTTCTACAACAGCTGGCTGCTCCTTTCCGCCACGCCCAACGACCCCGCCCTCAACCGATACATGACGCAGTCGCTATACGGCACTGCCGTCTTCAAGTGCAACGACAAAGCCACCGAGGTCATGAGCGACTACACCAAGATCGAGGGCGAAAGCCAGCAGGTCTACCACGCTTTCGAACAGATGAGCACCGAGCAGGCCACCCTCGTCGCCCTACACAGATGCTGGGAGATGCACCGCCGGTTCCCCCACGACAATGGGTACAGCGTTATGGCCGACCACCTGATGGAACTTCTGCGCACGACGGTCAAGAAAAGTGCCACCGACTTCCTTCCCAATCCCCCGGTTGTGCAGTCCAGTCAGGCCGATGTGTCTGATACGTCCGATAAGTCTGACGTGTCCGACAAACCCCTCTCCAAATACGAACGAATCAAACAGAAGCGCCAAACCCAGACGCGGCAGAATCCCTCCGCCTATGCCCTCACCGACCTGATGATGGCCGACAGCACCCTATACCCAACCCTCGTCAACCACCTCAACGGTACCGCCGAAACACCTGAAAAGACCCAGCCCTCGCCCACGGACGCCATGGTGGTCTTCAACCCTAGTTACTGGGTGGTCGACAACAAAGACGATTTCCGCACTGCCGAGAGCGATGCCTGCGAAGAGGACCTTGTCAGCCACATCGTCGGCTCTGCCAAGAGTCTCGGTCTCCGCACGGTCGATTTCTCCGACCAAGGGATGCATACCATGACCACCGCCGCGCAGTACAACGACTTCCTCACCGTCTGTGAGTGGATGAACGAGTTCTGGCTCACCCGCGGGGTCTTCGCCATGAACCGTCTTACACAGGGCGACATGGACCGCCTGCTCTCACGGTACGACGCACGCACCCTCAACATGACTGCCATTCTCAATGTCGAAGGTGTGGGCAACAAAGCCTGGGCGGCCTACGCCATCGTCATACCCCTCATACCCGTCGCCATAGTGGAGGCCTTCACGGGTTGTGAGAACACCACCATGGTATCGATTGTGGTCGATGCCCACGAGGGCAAGATGCTCACCCGTCAGGTCTACAACTACCATGTGGCCGACCACCCCGCCCTCCTCGATGCCATGCTCTACGACACATACGTCCGCACGATACATCCCGACAAGAAGGAACCTATCGGACACAAGGGCCACCGCTTTGCTTTGGCTGGAGGATTCAACTTCGGCATGGCCGGTATGCAGACCTTCAAGGCCAACCAATATGTCGCCTTCACCCCCTGGGGTTCGGCCGAGTTCGCCCTCACCCGCAACCTCTCCCTGGCCGTCACCGCCCGCTACCAGAAAGGCAACCCCGACATCATCCAGGACTACAGCGGCTATTACGAATACGACGACATCAATCCACCATACTATGGCTATATCTATATCGACTCCATTGTGCAGAGTTCGCGCAACATGCTCACCCTTGGACTCGAATTCCGCAAATACCCGCACAGCGCCTTCGCCCCCTACGGCCACTATATCGACTTCGGTGCCCACATGGTCCGCATGACCACCCTCGACAAGAAGACTTCCGACAACACCTTCGGCATCCATGTCGGTCTCGGGCGCAACTACATCTTCTTCGACCGTCTCCTGCTGAACTACCAGATAGACTACGGCTACACCTACGGACTCATCAAGAGCACCTTCGGATTTGACGAGGAAACCCGCCCCTACAAACACTACGGCGATGCGCTCCTCTCCAACCTCTTTACCATCAAACTCGGCATCGGTTTTATACCCTTCTAAATTCATTCCCTCTATCGTATTTATATTATAAAGGGGAGATAAATTAAATAATTAGAATTCATTTGTTTATCTTAATAATTCTTCGTATTTTTGCACCCGTAAACCGAATGTTAAACAACGGTTGTCCGACAGATTAAAGGGTTCTGTCTGTTTGGATGACCAAAAAGTGAATAGATAGAACCCACCTTATATTATAAAACTAATACCTAATGAAAAAAAACATTATCCTCTTCGCCCTGATGGCCATTGGTTTCATGGCTAGCGCTCAAATGCGTACCGTTTATGTCTACATTCCCGGTGACGGAGAACATCAGTTTGGTCTCAGTGTCTCCCCCACTTACGGAGCCCAGCGACTCTCTGTAACCGCTAAGAATTATAGTGATTATAACGCGGAAGCATACCTTGTGGATGGAAAGGTCACCAACAATATCGGTTTCAATGCAGGTCTCTTCTATGGCTATGAGACTCTCCATGGAAAAACACTTGAGCATGGCAACCACAGTACGTTATACTATGGTTTGATTCCCTTTGGCGGCGATATCACGGTCAATCAAGACGGCACAAACAAATCGTATAACCTCCAATACATCGCGCAACACGTCTTTGTGCACACAAATTCTTTTCTTACCTATCGCATCAACGAGCAGATTACTGTCAGTGGTGGGATTGGCCTTGGTGTCGATATATCGCTGCCCAGCAAGGTGAATGTTGACGGAAAACCGGTGGACCGTGTCAACAACTCTTCGGACCCGTGGGAGGGGTCGCTGTTCGGTGAACTCCTTAACATGGAATTCACCTTCGATGTCAGTGCGGGCATGAAGTATTGGCTCACGGATGAATGGTTCCTTGGTGCTAGCCTGCAATATTGTTTCTATACACTGAATATGGAGAAGATTGTCAATGACGGTGACCCTACCAAATGGAACTATAATGGAGCCATCTCCTTCGACCCGGTCAAGAACACCGCCACCTGCAACTATTATTACCCCAAGAGCACCCTCCAGTTGGTTTTCTCCATCGGCTACACGTGGTAGAAAGTACAGAGGTGACAAAAAAAATCGTTTTTTAACACAATAAATTCACCATTCCGCATACTAAAAATAAAAAAAGTACGTAGAAAAACTTTTTAGTTGTAAAAAAAAGCGTATTTTTGCAATTCGAAATCCAAGGAGAAACCAATACTCAAACTATCGAAACACGACTATCAGTTCAACCCCAAAAGCGAATAGAAATGACGGATGTATCTGTTAGCACGCTCACTGATAACGAGCTGATACTAGGTTATAAGAACGGCGACTGCGCCTGTTTCGATGTACTCCTTTCCCGCTATCAAGCGAAGGTTTACGGCTATATTTTCTCTGTCGTAAAAGACAAGGATGTGGCCGATGATATTTTTCAGGACACCTTCTTCAAAGTGGTTTCCACCATCAATTCCGGGTCGTACAAGGACGAAAACAAGTTTATCCATTGGGTAATGCGTATCGCCCACAATCTTATTGTCGACTATTTCCGTCGCAATAACAAGATGCCCATTGTGCCCAACCGGCCCGACTGTGATGTCATCGAGACCCTGAAGCTGCACGACGACAACGTGGAGCAGAGCATCATGCGCAAGCAGACCAACAGCAATATTCGCAAACTGGTCAAGATGTTACCTCCCGAGCAGCGCCGTGTGGTCATCCTGCGCCATTATGGGAAGTGCGATTTCAAGGACATTGCCGCCCGCACCGGTGTCAGCATCAACACCGCGTTGGGTCGTATGCGCTACGCCATTATCAATCTGCGTCGGCTGGCCCAGGAACACAACATGTATATCGAGTTGTAAGGTCCTTTTTTGCGGACAAAAAAACAATTAATTGTTAATTAACATTTGTCCGCACAATAAAACGTGCCAAGTGGAGTTTATATAAGCGGATTCTTCTTGAAGAGTCCGTGAAATAAACCCAATGTTCAACTTATCCAGGCGCGTATGATGCAGGACTACGAATTCAACAGCACGAATACATCTTTCGAAACTGCAAGCACAACCGTACAACCCTCGCCACAAGTTGTACAGAACATCCTCCAGTTCGCGCGGTCGTTCCAGACCATCAGCATAGGGGATGTCAACATTAAAGTTTATCTCAACTAGTAACTATAACAGCCCGGCAGTGCCGGGCTGTTATAATAATGGTATGTAAGGTACGGAGGGGTCAGCCGTTGAGGCGTTGGAAATAGCGCCACCATAGGACGGGCACCTCGTTGTTCATGGCCTGCTGGTAGTCGTCGTAGGTGCAGGGGAGCAGCAAGTGGCGCGAGTAGATTTCGCGGAGCTCGGTGTCGTCGCACGGCACCTGTATCCACCAGCGGTCGCTCAGTTTGCTCTTGAAGAAGGTAATCTCCAGGCCTTGGTCCTCCAGGTTCACGAGGAATCGTTTGCAGCTCTGTGGGTCCAGCAGCGGCGAGTCGTGCTTGCGGTTGAAGAATCCTTCGATGAAGTACCAGATGCCGTGGGCGGTCATGTGGGCGGTCTGCCCGTGGGAGTCGTATTCAGGGTTGACCTCGAAGATGCCGAGGCTGCTGATTTTGTCGCTCATGCCGGCGAACCGCATCATCTGGCAGAACTCCTCTCCATAGAATCCGTGGGGCGACGGGTCTCCGTTGCCGGGGGCATCGCTCTGGCGTATCGCTCCGATGTCGACCGTGAGCAGGTCGGCATTGCGCACCAGCGCCTCGGCACGCACCATGTTGTGCTGCAGTTCGCCCAGCCGGTAGGCGTCGAACTTCAGCTCTTCCATCAGCTTGATGTATTCAGACCCCACGAAGTAGGTCTGGTAGCCGATATTGGTGTGGAAGAACAGGTAGTTGGGGTTCTGCATAATGATATGCTTGAGGTAGGTGCGGGAGGTGATTTCCTCGTAGGGGTCGAGGTCGAAGCGGGAGTCGATGGCCGAGATGTTGATGATGCGTTGCAGCCGTTCGTAGGCCTTGTAGGCGGCGAAGGTGAGGTCTTGGCTGCCGCCGAGCAGCACCACGGTGTTGTCGCGTTCCAGGAATGCGGCCATCACCTCGGAGAGGGCGTAGTAGGTGTCTTCCACCGCCTGTCCGATGATGATGTTGCCGAAGTCGTATATGGCCATCTCTTCCAGCGGGCTTGCCAGTGGATACAGATAGCGGCGAATCTCGTCGGGGGCGGCGGCACAGCCGGCGTTCTTCTCGGCACCGCGGTCCTCGCAGGCGCCCAGCAGGATGAGGCTCTGGCTGGGAATCTCGGGCAGGCCAGACTCTTGGGTGTAGGCCTTTATCCGTGTGCCCAGGGCGGTGCTGTATTCATCGGGGAAGAAACCCAGGTTGCCCAGCGATATGGGCGACAGGTATTGTTCGATACTCATTGTGCTTGCTTATTTGGGAATCCGGCCGGGCGCAGTCGCGCCCGGCCGGACAATCAGGTTTCTTAAAAGGTCTGGCGCAGGACGTCGCCGTGGTTTTCGATAATCATGCGGTAGTACCATTCGGGATATTTCGGCTGCTCGGGGAAGGCGGCGGTGCCGGTCTCGGTACGCTCGAACTGGCCGTTTTTCTCTTTCTTGATATTGCCGTCAATGTATTTGACCAGCAGATACTGGTCGAGTTCGTTCCACGATTTCATCATGCGGTTGGCCATGCGGTTGGAGAAGTCGTTCAGCAGATTCGTGAGGGCCTCGTCCTTGTCGGCCACTCCGTTGGCTTTCTTGTCGAGGGCGTTCACCTCTTTGACGAACATGCTCTCCAGGGAGCCCTGCACTTTCTGCAGGTCCACAATCATGTCGCTGTAGCGGCTGTAGACGAAGTTGGTCACGCGGTTGAAGAGCCAGAAGGCCGCTGTGGAGGAGTAGGTCAGCATGTCGCCGTTGCCCTGGCGGAAGCACTCGGGAATCTTGGTGATTCCGCAGTACATGGGGCAGTAGCAGGTGCTGTAGGTGTCGTCGACGCCGAACCACAGGATGCCGCCCACCTTGTTAGGCAGCCATCCGCGGCACTGGGCCACGAAACTGAAGCCCGTCTGTTGGGTGGAGGTGGCGCGCTCGTGGATGTATTTATTGCCGTCCACCACGAATCCCATGGGACGCCAGCGGTAGGGGCAGGCGAAGGGACCCGCGCCGTGGTCCTTGCTCATGTCCATGGCGGTGCCCTCATAGTGGTCGCGCATCAGGTTCATCACCTCAATCACGTCGAGCTGGTGGCTGGGTTTAATCCACAGGGGCATCCGCTCGGCCTTGGGGTTGCCCATGGCGTACTCCTCATAGCGTTGCGCCTCGTTGTTGACGCGGCGGAACATGGCATACACACGGGCGTCGCAGCCGCGGATGCCGCTGAAGGTCAGGGGTGCGTAGGTGTCGCAGAAGCTGAATTCCTCGTCCTTGCCGTCGAACCAGCCGCAGGCACGGGCGTAGGTGATGACCTCATGGCTGTACACACATTCCACCTCGGGTTCGAAGAGGTAGTCGAGGTGTTTGCTGGAGATGGCTTTGTGCAGGCCTTTGCCTTTGGCCTTGTTCCACTTGCCCTCCTGCGGGAATTGGGTGATGCGGGCCTGGTTGGCATGACCGCTGACGTATCCGTCGGGGATGCGGCGGGCCACCCATACGGCACCGTCGGTATAGTTGTATTTCAGTTTCTTGGCCATGTCGGACTTCACGGTGTTGGGGCGCTTCCCGATGAGTTCGAGAATCCACACTTCGTTGGGGTCGCAGATGGAGAAACTCTCGCCCTCGCTGTGGTAGGGATACTGGCTCATGAAGCCGGCGAGCACTTGGATGGCCTCGCGGGCGTTCTTGGCGCGCTGGAGGGTGAGGTAGATGTAGCTGCCGTAGTCGATGCCGCCCTCAATTTCGTTGGCCAGCTCGTCGCGGCCGCCATAGGTGGTCTCGCCGATGGCCAGCTGGTGCTCGTTCATGTTGCCCACCACGCTGTAGGTGTGCTCCACCTGGGGAATCATGATGAGCTTCTTGCCGCTGTCCCAGTCAACGACCTGGAACATCGTGCCGGCAGGGTAGGTGGCCGCCTTGCGGTAGTACAGCTCGCCATACAGCGTGTGGCTGTCGGCGGCATAGGTAATCATGGTGCTGCCGTCTTTGGTGGCACCTTTGGTGAAAAGAAAGTTGGTGCAGGCATCGGCGGAAGCGGCGAAAAGCATCGCTGCACCAAAGATTCCTGCGGTCAGAACGTGTTTGATTTTTCTCATGTCTGTTCGTATTATGTTGTTTGTATTCTTCGAAAACAATCTCGATTTCCGTTTGCAAAATTACAAAATATTCTTCACATGGCCACAAAAAGCGTGTCATTTTTTATATCTTTTGTGCAAAATCATGTATAAATGTGTTTTTTTTCGTATCTTTGTTTATGAGGGGGAAAAGGTTTTTCTTCTTCAAGCAATTAATAACCACCCAAATACACAATCATAAACACAATTGCATTATGGCAAAAGAGATAAAATTCAGTTTGGTCTACCGCGACATGTGGCAGTCGTCGGGCAAATACCAGCCCCGCGTTGACCAGCTGACCCAAATCGCCCCGGTCATTGTCGACATGGGGTGTTTCGACCGCGTCGAAACCAATGGCGGCGCCTTCGAACAGGTGAACCTGATGTATGGTGAGAACCCCAACAAGGCGGTGCGCGCCTGGACGGCGGCGTTCAACAAGGCCGGCATCCAGACCCACATGCTGGAGCGTGCCCTCAACGGCCTGCGCATGTATGGCGTGCCCAAGGATGTGCGTCAGCTGATGCCCAAGGTGAAGAAGGCCCAGGGGGTCGACATCATGCGCTCCTTCTGTGGCCTGAACGACCCGCGCAATCTGGAGTTGTCGGTCAAGTACGCCAAGGAGGCCGGCATGATTAGCCAGGCCGCCCTCAGCATCACCCACTCGCCCGTCCACACGGTGGAGTATTACATGTCGTTGGTGGATAAGTTGGTGGAGTTCGGTGCCGACGAGATAGCCCTGAAGGATATGGCCGGCGTGGGACGCCCCCACACCCTCGGACGGCTCGTCTACGAAATCAAGAAGAAGTACCCCCATATCGCCGTGCAGTACCACGGCCATACGGGCCCCGGTTTCGCCATGGCCTCGATACTGGAGGTGGCGCAGGCGGGTGCCGACTATATCGACACCGCCATGGAGCCCCTGTCATGGGGCATGGTGCACTCCGATATCATTTCGGTGCAGGCCATGCTCAAGGACGCCGGCTTCCTCGTGAAGGACATCAACATGAAGGCCTACATGGAGGCCCGCAGCCTCACCCAGTCGTTTATGGACGACTTCCTGGGCCTCTACATCAACCCCAAGAACAAGGTCAGCACCTCCATGCTGGTGGGTTGTGGCCTGCCGGGCGGCATGATGGGCAGCATGATGACCGACCTCAGGGGCGTGCACAGCGCCATCAACATGGCCCTCAAGAAGAACGGCAAGCCCGAGGTATCGTTCGACGACCTCACCGTCCAGCTGTTCCAAGAGGTGGAATACATCTGGCCTAAGCTGGGCTACCCCCCGCTGGTGACCCCCTTCAGCCAGTACACCAAAAACATCGCTGTCATGAACCTGCTGGCCATGGCCCAAGGCAAGGAGCGTTTCAGCCAAATCGACAAGGACAGCTGGAGCATGATTCTCGGCCGCGCAGGCAAGCTGCCTGGCCCCTTGGCTCCCGAAATCATAGAGTTGGCCAAGCGGAACAACATGGAATTCTACGAGGGCAACCCCCAAGACGCCTACCCCGATGCGCTGCCTGAGTATATCAAGGAGATGGAAGCCAACGGATGGGACCGCGGCGAGGACGACGAAGAGCTCTTCGAACTGGCCATGCACGACCGCCAGTACCGCGACTACAAGTCGGGCATCGCCAAGGAGCGCTTCAACAAGGAAGTCGCCCAGCTGCGCGCCGAGCAGAACGCCCCTGTGGCCCCTGCCTCAGCCCCCGCCACTCCCGGCACGCTGACCCCCAACTACATCACCGAGAAACATGCCACCGCCACGCCTGTCGTGTCCGAGGCCACGGGTCAGATGTTGTGGCAAATCGACTTCAACGACACCTCCGTCCCGCCGGCTCCCGGCCGCGAGTACAAGGAGGGCGACACTTTCTGTGTCATCCAGGCCCCCTACGCCCTCATGCCTGTCACCGTCACCCGTGGCGGCCGACTGGTCGACACCTGCGTCAAGCAGGGCCAGATGGTCAAGAAAGGCGATATCCTCGGCTGGCTGGAATAGCCATCCGGCAGAGACATCAAACAAGAGGCCGGTGCGGACAGCACCGGCCTCTTTTGTTATCGGCAGGCAGAGGCTATTCTACCATGATGAGCAGCACGATGAGGACGATGCCGACGATAAGGTTGACATTAATCCATCGCGCGGCCACGCGGTTGTAGTGCTGGGCCTGTTCGTACTCCCCCCGGCTGTTGGCGGCGTTGGCAAGGGCGGCATACACGATGCCCGGTGCGCCGAACCACACCCCGAAGAATACGGTGCAGAGGATAGCCTTGGTCAGTTTGGACTTGTGCTCATAGATGCATTCCTGCACCACGGGCGGGAACAACTCGCCCGCCCCCTCGGCAGATCCTTCGCCCTCGATGCTGTTCATGACGCCGGCCTGGCGCGACCGCAGTTGCAGGTCGCGGATACGGCGGATACCCCACCGCCACATCATGACGTCGAAGATGACAAAGGCCACGAGCAGCGCGCCTGACACCAGCTCCTGCTTCTCCTCCATCCCTTCGGGAATCATCAGCAGGGCGTCGAATGTGCCGTGCATCAGCATCGGCATCAGGAATGCAAGCAAGAGATTGCGGCGACGGTGCGCCACATCGAACTTCGCCAAGGCGAAATAATAGCCCATCATCACACCGAAGAGGAAGTGCGCCGGCACCGACAGCACCGCACGGACGGAGCCCGTGAGCAGCGAGGCCTCCCAGGTTTCCTGGAAACACACATAGAGGATATTCTCGCAGCAGGCAAACCCCAGCGACACAAAGCAGGCATATACGATGCCGTCGAAATATTCGTTGAATTCGCGGCTGCGCCACACGGCCCAATAGAGTAGCAGCAACTTGGCCGCCTCCTCGCAGCAGCCGGCCACGACAAAGCCGCCATATAGCCCGCCCGACAGTGCCCCCGAGGGCCGGAAATGCTCCAGCAGCAGCTCCGCCGCGATGGCGGGCAGCGTGGCCAGCACCCCCATGAAGAAAGCCTTTACCAGATGGCCGAAGGGTTCGCGTTCAAAGCGGTCCTGCCGGTAGATGATGAGGGCCAGTATCATCACGGGCAGCACTGCCAGCGAGAAGAGTAATGTGTCCATAACAGTGTTCTGTGTGGGGTTTGCCTGCGTCAGTATATACGTATCGCATCACCAACACTCCGACACCCCGCAGGGGGCCGCAGGCCAATGATGCGATGCGTACCTGTGATTACAGAAGTTTCTTCTTCAGGTTGAGGATCATGTCCTCGGTCATGCGCTCAAGGTCGTACTGCGGGTTCCAGCCCCACTCCTTGCGGGCGCAGCTGTCGTCCATCTTGTCGGGCCAGCTGTCGGCGATGGCCTGCTTGATGGGCTCGGGCTCATAGACCATCTCGAAGTTGGGATAGTGCTTCTTGATGGCGGCGTAGATGATTTCGGGGTCGAAGCTCATGGCCGTGACGTTGAAGCTGTTGCGGTGTACCAGTTTCGAGGGGTCGGCCTCCATGATGTCAATCATGGCCTTCTGGGCGTCGGGCATGTACATCATATCCATAAAGGTGCCTTTCTTCAAGGGGCAGACAAACTTCTCGCCCTTGACGGCGGCATAGTAGATTTCCACGGCGTAGTCGGTGGTGCCGCCGCCGGGGAGCGTGAGGTGGCTGATGAGGCCCGGGAAACGCACCGAGCGGGTGTCGACACCGAAGCGGGTGTAGTAGTAGTCGCTCAGCAGCTCGCCGGTGACCTTGGTCACACCGTAGATGGTGTTCGGCCGCTGGATGGTGTCCTGCGGGGTGTTGTTGTGGGGCGTCGAGGGACCGAAGGCACCGATCGACGAGGGGGTGAAGACGGCGCAGCCGAAGAGGCGTGCCACCTCCAGACAGTTCACCAAACTTCCGATACCCACATTCCAACCCAGCATGGGGTTCAACTCGGCCGTGGCGCTCAGGATGGCGGCGAGGTTGTAGATGGTGTCGATATTGTACTTCTTCACCGCCTCGGCAATCTGCATGATCTGCGTCGAGTCAATGCGCTCGATGGGGCCGCGCTCGTAGTCGGCGCCCTTCAGCGGACGCAAATCGCTGCACACGACATTGCTGTCGCCGTAAATGTCTCTTAAATTACGTGTGAGTTCCGAGCCAATCTGCCCGCCCGCACCGACGATAAGAATCTTTTTCATTGGTATCTATTTTAGAGTTATCTTTGTATTGAACAATATATCATTCCCTTGCGTGGCGATGGCCTCCACGGTGGATGTCCACAAAAATACAAATAAAAA
Source organism: uncultured Bacteroidales bacterium (assembly GCA_905234695.1). GTDB lineage: Bacteria > Bacteroidota > Bacteroidia > Bacteroidales > P3 > Colimorpha. The sequence goes on from CAJOHZ010000020.1 coordinate 33,320, forward strand.
ATGACATAGTTCGATACCCGCAAGATTTTTTTCGCCATCGGCACCGTACCCCGATGCAGCCTCTTTCGGAACGCTCCGCAGAAACGCTTGTGAACGGGATTTCGTCTATGTGAAAATAATTGTGTATCTTTGCAACGTCGTTTAACTTCGTTTTTCAGATGAAAAAAATATGGATATTCTTGCTGCCCATCCTGATGCCAGCGATGGCGACAGCCCAGGTGGACAAACTGCCCACCGCTGCACAGGTGCAGCGCTACCTCCAGAAAGCCACCGCGGGGGATGTGGACGCACAGTACAATGTGGCGATATGTTATGAACATGGCTACGGGGTGGACCAGTCGGACTCGGCGGCCTACAGCTGGTACCTCAAGGCGGCCGAGCAGGGCGATGTCGAGGCCCAGTGCCATCTGGCTCGCTGTTATCTGAACGGAGTGGGGGTGGACACCTCGGCCCGCGACGCGGCAGTGTGGTACCGCAAGGCGGCGGAACAGGGCAGCCCCGATGCGCAGTACGCGCTGGCGGGACTCTGTGCGGAAGGCAAGGGGGTGCGCCAATCGTATACCGACGCGGTGCGTTGGTGGCGCATGGCCGCCAGCCAGGGCCTGGCCACGGCATGGTTCGAACTGGGCATGTGCTACGACAAAGGCCACGGCGTGGAGCAGTCCTACAGCGAGGCGCTGCAGTGCTGGCAACGGGCCGCATCGCAAGGTGTGACGGCGGCGCAGAACAATATCGCCTCCTACTACTACGAAGGCCATGGCGTGAGCCAATCGTTCGCCGAGGCAATATATTGGTGGAACAAATCTGCCTCCAAAGGCGACGGCGACGCCCTCTTTGCCTTGGGCAACTGCTGCCTGTACGGCTCCGGCGTGAAGCAATCTGCCTCCGATGCCTGCGACTATTTCCTCCAGGCGGCGGAGAAAGAACACGGGGCATCGCAGGTCGAGTTGGGCCGTTGCTACGAGAAAGGGTTGGGGGTCAAGGCCTCGGCCACCGAGGCGGTACACTGGTTCCGCCGTGCCGCGGAGCATGGCTACGCCCAGGGACAGTGCAATCTGGCCCGCTGCTATGAACTCGGAATAGGGGAGACCGCCTCGACCGCCGAGGCAGTAAAGTGGTATAACCTGGCCGCCGAGAACGGCGACAAGGAGGCGCTGTACCGCATGGGCATCATGTATTATGTCGGCCGCGGTGTGAAACGCTCGCTCACCGAAGCGGTGCGCTATTTCCGTCTGGCGGCGGAGAAGGGCTATGCCCCGGCACAGAACAGTCTGGGGATGTGTTACGACAAGGGCGAGGGCGTGGAGCAGTCGCTTCCCGAGGCGTTACACTGGTACCGTGTGGCCGCCGAGCAGGGCGACAGCGAAGCCCAGTATAACCTAGGTCTCTGCTACGATACCGGCCACGGGGTGGAGAAACAGCACGATGAAGCCGCCGCATGGTTCCTGAAATCGGCCCGACAGGGCAACAGCGACGCCCAATTTGACTTGGGGATGTGCTACTATCTGGGCCGCGGCGTGGAGCACTCGATGACCAACGCCCTCTACTGGTGGCGCAAGGCCGAGAAGCAAAACCATCGGAAAGCCAAGCGTATGCTCGCCCGCATCAACGGAGAAAAACCGGCTAGCAAGACCGGCGGAAAGTAACGCGGTGGCCAACATCCGTTAACCTTGACATTGACTTTCACCCGAAGGTCAGCGACCGCCAGAGGAGCTTCAACTCGGGGTGCTCTCGGTGTGGCTCTTATGTGCCTTTTATATGCCTTCGGCCCTTAACCTCAAAGTAATCAGCTCTTTTACTACTCTTCTCCCAACATAGGTAGGAGAAGAGTCGGAGAAGAGTAGGAGAGATGTAGGAGAAGGACCGAGACCACATAAAAGCCGTATAAGAGCCACACCGAGAGCACCCCCTGTCGGAAGGAGGGCGTACACAGGGGTACGCCCCTACAGATGCAATTCAACCCAATTGCCTCGATTCCATTTATTAAACCAATTTCTTTCATCCGCAAAATGTTAAAAATTTGCAGGATTGGAAAAATCTTTGTAATTTTGCAAATCGGAAAATAACACAACTATTAACCAAAGAACCCCGCCCTGAAACCATATTCCCCCTTTTCAAACAATCAAATTTATTAATCAAAATCCTTGCATCATGAAAAAAAATGTTTACTTACTTTTGTTTCTGCTGCCTGTCTTTGTGTCTTATGGGCAGCA
>CAJOHZ010000021.1 GCA_905234695.1 uncultured Bacteroidales bacterium
GGCGGCTACAGCGGCTTTAACAACACCTCGGGTGTTCCTACGGGCGGTATCGCCATCGACGGTGCCTACCGTCTGAACCTCGTATCCTCTTGGCAGACCCAGGTGGGTGAGATCACCGTCACCGACACCGGCCTCTACAAGATTGTCTTCATGTGGCGCAACGACAACAGCGGCGGCACACAGCCTCCCGCAGCAATCGACAATGTGATGCTCCGTCAGGCCAACTGCCCGATGCCGCAGAATGTCGTGGCCAGCCCCACCCACAACAGCATCACGCTGACTTGGACACCCGCCGGCAACGAGACCTCCTGGGAGGTCAGCTGCGGCAATACCGTCCAAACTGTCAACACTGCTTCGTACACCTTCTCCGGCCTCACCGCCAACACGGACTACACTGTTGGCGTTCGCGCCCTCTGCAGCGCCAACGAGTCCAGCATGACGGTCTCGCAGACTGTCCACACCTCCTGCGACCTGATGACCACCCTACCCTACACCTACGGCTTCGAGGGTGATGCCACAGGCAGCAGCACCAGCGCGGTCTTCGCCGCCGAGTGCTGGCGTCGTCTGAACAACGGTACGCAGTACTTTGGCTATCCCTACATTTCCAGCACGGCCTCCTACTGCCACACCGGCACCCGCGGCACCTACTGGTATGTGACCACGACCACCGGCACCTACGGCGACTACCAGTGCCTCGTCCTGCCCAGTGTCAACACCACCACCTATCCCATCAACACGCTGCGCCTGAAGTTCTGGGCCAAAGGCTCCGCCGCCACCGTCCGCAACTTCCTCGTGGGTGTGATGACCAACCCGACCGACATCAACACCTTCACGACTGTTGATACCGTCACCGTGAACAGCAACGACTGGGTGGAGCACACCGTCGTCCTGGACAACTACACCGGCACAGGTGCCTACGTAGCCATCCGCCAGAACCGTGCCACGTCGTCCTATACGACCTATATTGACGACATCACCCTCGAGGTGGCTCCCACCTGTGTTGAGCCTGCCAATGTGACTGTCGACAGCATCACCACCAACAGCGCTCTTGTCGCCTGGACCGGCACTGCCAATGCTTACTCTGTGGCCTACGGCACCGGCACCAACCCCGACTCGATGTCCACCGTCTCTGCCACCGGCAACAGCACCATGATCACCGGCCTCACGCCCAACACGGCCTACAACGTCTACGTCAAGGCCATCTGCAGTGCTACCGACCAGAGTCCCTGGACCAACGCCACTATCTTCCGCACCAACTGCGTGGCCCTGACCGCCAACGACCTGCCCTACTTCGAGAACTTCGACAACTACACCACCAGCACCACCGCCGCCACCGGCGTACAAGTGCCCTGCTGGACGCTGGCACATCAGGATGTCTCCATGACCGTCGCACAGCAGCCGCAGATTTACTATAGCAGCACCGCTTCCTACAACCACAGCGGCAACTATACCCTGCGACTCTACTACCGCGGTATCTATGCCCTGCCGGAAATCACCGCCAACATCAACACCCTGCGCATGAACTTCTGGGTACGCCAGACCACTGCCGCCTACAAGGTGATTGTCGGTGTGATGAGCGACCTGAACGATGCCACGACCTTCGTGCCCATCGACACCATCGACAACGGTTCCAACACCTCGACGATGGCTGAGCATACCGTCAACTTCAGCAGCTACACCGGCAACGGCCACTACATCGCCTTCCGCAACATCCACACCAGCTACAACTACAGCTACAACTACATCGACGACGTCACCGTCGAATTCCTCCCCAGCTGCCAGGAAGTCACGGCTCTCGCTGTTGCAGGTGCCACCAACAACAGCATCACGCTCTCTTGGACGGATGCCGCCAACACCAATGCCACCTACACCGTGTATAACGACACGACCACCGTGGCCACCGGCATCACCGGCACGACCTACACGGTTACCGGCCTCACCGCCAATACCGATTACACCTTCTATGTCGAGGCCAACTGCTCGGCCACATCCGCTTCGACCGCTATCAGCGTCGCGGCCCATACGATGTGCAACAGCTTCACCCTGCCCTTCACGGAAGGCTTCGAGACCGGTACCCTCTCCTCTTGCTGGAGCACCGATGGTTCTGGCTCATGGAGCGTCGGCACGGGTGACTACAGCACCAGCACCGGTGCCCACACCGGCAGTTACAATGCCAAGATTTACGGCAATGGCACTGGCAATAGCACCAAGCTGATTACCCCGGTCATCGACTTCACGGGCGTCACCAATGCCGAACTCCGCTTCTGGCACATCCAGCGCAGCTGGAGCGGCGACCAGGATGAACTGACCGTCTACTACCGCACCTCCTCCTCCGGCACATGGCAGACCCTCGCCGCCTATACGAACGAGGTATCTACCTGGACCGAAGAGGTCATCACTCTGCCCAACCTCAGCAGCACCTACCAGGTGGCCTTCGAGATGTATGACGGCTATGGCTACGGCGTGGCTATCGACGATATCACCATCGACCTGCCGCCCGCCTGCGCCGCCGTCACGGCTCTGACTGCCACCAATGTTACCTTTAACAGCGCCACCCTCACCTGGGCCGACACCAGCAACACTGGTGCCACCTATACGGTGTACGACGACACGACGGTTGTGGCCTCCGGTATCACCGGTACCAGCTACACCGTCACTGGTCTCACCGCTGAGACGAACCACACGCTCAGAGTGAATGCCAACTGCTCGGCCACGGCCTCGTCTATACTCACGTCTGTCAACGTCTACACGGGCTACTGCCAGCCCAACCCGACTTCGGTTGACGGCAGCGGCATCACCAGCGTGGCCTTCGGCGGCATGACCAACGACGCCGCTCGTCCCTCGGGAGCCGGCTACCGCAACTACAGCAACATGGTTGGCACCGTGTCCGCCGGCACCACCGCCACGGTAGACATCACCTATGCCACCGGTTATGACTACGGTACCATCATCTGGGTGGACTGGAACAACAACATGACTTTCGACAGCAACGAGGTGGTCTATGTGGGCGTAGCCCCCAACACCAACCCCACCACGCTGAATGCCACCTTCACCATCCCCGCCACGCAGGATACCGGCAACTACCGTATGCGTATCCTTGGCGCCGACAGCTACTTCGACAGCTACACCGGCTCCATTGCCGCAGCGGCCAACGCCAATCCGTGCGCCAGCTACCTCTACGGTGTGGCCGAGGACTACACCCTCCATGTGACCGAGGCACCCAACTGCCTGACCCCGACGAACCTCCAGATGGTCTACATCGGTGGCAGCAGCAATGCCGCCGTCGTGAGCTGGACCTCCGATGCCAACGCATGGAACCTCAGCTTGAACGGTGTCGTGACTTACAACATCACGGCGAACCCCGACACAATCACCGGCCTTGATCCCAACACCACCTACACTGTCATGGTGCAGGCCAACTGCGGAAATGACACTAGCGACTGGACACTGCCCGTGAGCATCACCACTCCGTGCGCAACCATCGACATGCCCTTCGTGGAGAGCTTCGATTCCTCCAGCACCACCCGCAACTGCTGGGACTTCGTCTCGAACAACACTGCCAACATCGGCGGCACCAACGGCATGGGCTTCGTCACCCTCAACGGCAACACCGTCTGGCGTTTCAGCTCGTACAGCAGCGCCAGCGACTACAACCAGTATGCCTACTCGCCGCTGTTCAACACCCCGACCACCAGCAACGCCCTGCGTGTCCGCGTGCGCTACGCCACTTATGGCAGCAGCGACCACCTCTGGTTCGGCTACCGCACAGCCAACGACACGGACTATACCTGGACACCTAACTACTACACCACGACCAGTCAGAACGACTTCCAGACCCTCGAAGCCCTCCTGCCGCTCAATGTGGCCCAGCTGGCCATCCACTACTATGGTGACTATGCCTACTACGCATGGATCGACAGTGTGGAACTCACGCCTATCACCTGCCCGACCGACACCACGGTTGTGTCTGTCTTGGCTTGCGACAGCTACCTCTGGAACGACAATGTCTACACTCAGAGCGGTGTCTACCCTGCCGTACTGACCACCGCCAACGGTTGCGACAGCAATGTGGTCCTCAACCTGACAATCAACCACAGCGCTGCCACTACCGACACTGTCACCGTTTGCGACAGCTATGTGTGGAACGACTCGGTCTACACCGCCTCGACGATTATGGTCGACACCCTGACCAACGTCGCCGGTTGCGACAGCGTGGTGACAATCAACCTCACAATCAACCACAGCACGTCGTCGAGCGACACCGTCTCCGCTTTCAACAGCTATGTTTGGAACGGTAACACTTACATGCAGAGCGGCATCTACACCTACACGACCCTCAACGCTGTGGGTTGCGACAGTGTGGCCACTCTCGTGCTGACAGTGACAATGCTTGACACCGTGACGCTGACGGTCAACGACACTACGATGGGTAGCGTCCGCGGCGCGGGTGTCTACACCGATGGCGACACCATCACGCTGTACGCTATCGCCAACACCGGCTACCACTTCGTGAACTGGAGCGACGGTGACACCAACGCCATCCGCACCATTGTGTTGACCGACAACATGAACCTGACTGCCTACTTCGCCATCAACCAGTACACTATTGCACTGGCTGTGAACGACACGCTGATGGGTATCGTCCGCGGTGCAGGCATCTACAACTACGGCGACACTGCTGTATTGACCGCCGTGGCCAACACCGGTTACCACTTCGTGAACTGGAGCGACAACGACACCAATGCCCTCCGCACCGTTGTGGTGACCACCGATGTGAACCTGACCGCCAACTTCGCCGTCAACCAGTACACCCTCACCGTGGCTGCCAACGACAGCACAATGGGTAGTGTGACCGGTAGCGGTGTCTACAACTACGGCGCCACCGCCACGCTGACCGCCACCGCCGACAGCGGCTACCACTTCCAGAACTGGAACGACCTGTGACTGAGAATGCCAGTTACACTGCCATCTTCGTTATGGACAGCGTACCTCCTGTGCCGACCTACACCGTCACCCTGGCTGTGAACGACACCCTGATGGGTAGCGTCCTCGGTGCAGGTGTCTATATGAGCGGCAGCCAGATTGCCGTATCCGCCATCGCCAACTACGGTTACCACTTCACTATGTGGAGCGACGGCGACACGAACAACCCGCGCACCCTCACCGTAACTTCCGACACCACGCTGACCGCGACCTTCGCTGTCAACCAGTACACCATTGCACTGGCTGTGAACGACACCCTGATGGGTAGCGTCACCGGCGCCGGCGTCTATAACTACGGTGCCACTGCCACGCTGACCGCTGTGGCCAACACCGGCTACCACTTCATTATGTGGAACGACGGCGACACCAACGCCATCCGCACCATTACTGTCAACGACGATGTGACGCTGACCGCCAACTTCGCCATCAACCAGTACACTGTTGCACTGGCTGTGAACGACAACATGATGGGTAGCGTCCGTGGCGCGGGTATCTACAACTACGGCGACACCGCCACGCTGTACGCTGTGGCCAATACCGGCTACCACTTCACCATGTGGAACGACGGCGACACCAACGCCATCCGCACCCTTGTGGTGACCAACGACGTGAACCTGACCGCCAACTTCGCCATCAACCAGTACACCATTGCACTGGCTGTGAACGACAGCACGATGGGCATCGTCCGCGGTGCGGGCGTCTACAACTACGGCGATACCGCCGTGGTGACCGCCGTGGCCAACACCGGCTACCACTTCGTGAACTGGAGCGACAACGACACCAACGCCCTCCGTACCCTTGTGGTGACCGACAACGTGAACCTGACCGCCAACTTCGCCGTGAACCAGTACACCCTCACCGTGGCTGCCAACAACAACACGATGGGTAGTGTGACCGGTAGCGGTGTCTACAACTACGGCGCCACCGCCACGCTGACCGCCACCGCCGACAGCGGCTACCACTTCCAGAACTGGAACGACCGACGGCAACGTGGAGAATCCGCGTACCGTGATTGTGATGAACGATGCCAGCTACACTGCCATCTTCGTCATGGACAGCGTACCTCCTGTACAGACCTACACCGTCACCCTGGCTGTGAACGACAGCACCATGGGTAGCGTCCACGGCGCCGGTGTCTATGTGAGCGGCAGCCAGATTACCGTGACCGCCGTGGCCAACTACGGCTACCACTTCACCATGTGGAACGACGGCGACACCAACAACCCGCGTACTCTCACCGTGACTTCCGACACCACGCTGACCGCCATCTTCGCCACCAACCAGTACACTGTTGCACTGGCTGTGAACGACACCCTGATGGGTAGCGTCACCGGCGCAGGTGTCTACAACTACGGCGACACCGCCACGTTGACCGCCACGGCCAACGCTGGCTACCACTTCACCCTGTGGAGCGACGGCGACACCAACAATCCGCGTACCCTCGTCGTGAATGACGATATGTCACTGATTGCTTACTTCGCCATCGATCCTGTTGTGCCCACCGACAGCGTGACCTTCGTTGTCACTGTTAACGACAGTGCCATGGGTACCACAGTTCCCGCTCCTGGCACCTACCGCTTCGCCGTGGGTGACACTGCCTCTGTGCAGGCTGTGGCCGCCACTGGTTACCACTTCGCGAACTGGACGCTGACCAGCGGTAACATCAACCAAACGCTGAGCACCAACCCGCTCACCACTGTGATTAACCAGATGATGGCCAACCAGACCATCGTGCTGACCGCCAACTTCAGCGTCGACAGCGTTATCAACGTCGACAGCGTCACCGTTGTCCTGACCATCAACGACACCGCTCGCGGTACCACCAACCCGGCACCCGGTACCTACCGTTTCGCCGTGGGTGACTCCGTGTACGCTGTGGCCACACCTAGCACCGGCTACCGCTTCCTCGGATGGTTCGTCGACGTGGCTGGCAACACCACTACCGTCAACGACAACCCGATCCGCTTGGAGGTTCCCGCCCTTGCCGCTAACATGACGATCAACGTCACCGCCAACTTCGTGCCCATGGGCGACGATACCTACACCGTTATCGCTACACCTGTCACCACCGATGGCGACATCAACGCGGGCGGTACTATTACCGGCAACGGAACCTATCCTGCCGGCAGCAACGTGACCCTGACCGCCATGGCTGACGAAGGCTACCGCTTCGTGGGTTGGTACAACGCCAATGACACCACCTTCGACATGCCGCTCTCCACTGAGTACAGCTACAGCTTCATCATCATGGAGAACCTCAGCCTGATTGCACTCTTCACTCCTGAGAGCAACCCGACCGCTGTTATCACCATTGCCACGGCCGACAGCACGATGGGTTATGTGTTGCTCAACAATGACACCGTGCTCCGCTACGTCGGCCAGATTGGCGAAGAGGTGACCATTGAGGCCATTGCTTACGAAGGCTACCGCTTCGTGGCCTGGAACGACGGCGACACCAACGCTCTCCGCACTATCATACTCGACATGCCGGTGACCATGCTCACCGCTCGCTTCGAGTTGATCCCGAACAGCATCGACGATGCTGAGGAAGCTGAGGAGATTGTCATCTACACTGAGAACGACCGCATCACCGTCCGCGGTGCCGAGAACCGTCCTGTGTACGTGTTCGACGTCGTGGGACGCCTCGTGGCCAAGAGCGCCAAGGCATCGGCCGAAGAGACCTTCCGGATGACCAACACGGGCATCTACATGGTCAAGGTCGGCAACGCCCCCGCCCGCCGCGTCGTGGTACGTCGATAACCCCTCCGAAAGCGATGCTGCAATGCATCGCTTTTGACCCTACCGGCCATCACGGCCGAAACCCAAGAGGGTGCCACTTCCAAGAGGCACCCTCTTGCTTTTCCCCTGTCGCGGAAGGATTTTTTGCATATATCGGAAAAAATTCGTACATTTGCACCGCGAAATCACCTAGGAGCCCGCCCCTATGCAGAAGGTAATTCCGCCAACAACAGGCTCAACAACCAATACCCGACTATGGATAAAATCATCACCTTAATCAACGAATGCGTGTGGAGCTGGCCATTGGTAGGCTTGTGCCTGCTGGGGGGACTGTACTTCACGTTCGGCACTCGGTTTGTGCAGATACGACACTTGGGGGAGATGGTGCGTTTGCTGTTCAAAAACGACCGCTCAAAGAAAGAAGGCATCTCGTCATTCCAGGCTTTCGCCCTTGCCCTCTCAGGACGGGTGGGCACAGGCAATATCGTTGGCGTTGCCATTGCCATCTGCTTCGGCGGTCCCGGTGCCATTGTATGGATGTGGATTATCGCCTTCTTCGGGGCTGGCACAGCCTATGCTGAGGCATGTCTGTCCCAAATATACAAAGAACGCCACGGAAACCAGCTACGCGGCGGCCCCGCCTACTATATCGAGAAAGGACTGAACAGCCCGTGGTTGGCCGTCATATTCGCTGTATTGACAGTACTGGCCTGCGCACTGTGCCTCCCTCCCGTACACTCCAACAGCATCGCCGCCGCATTCTCCAAGACATTCCACATCGAGCCTTGGCTTGTCGGCATCATCGTGTCCGCCATTATCGCCATTGTGGTGTTGGGCGGTGTCAAACGTATCTCGAAGGTGGCCGAAATCGTGACCCCTTTCATGGCCATTACCTATATCATCCTCTCTATCGTGGTGCTGATCGCCAATGCCAGTGCCGTACCCGGAGCCCTCATGGAAATGCTCTCTTGTGCCTTCGGCACCCACCAAGCGCTGGGTGGCATTATCGGTTCAGCTATCGCCTGGGGTGTGAAGCGAGGCATCTACTCCAATGAAGCCGGCCAAGGCACCGCCCCCATCGTGGCTGCCGCCGCCAAGGTAGACCACCCCGTGAAACAGGGGTTAGTTCAGGGTTTCTCTGTCTATGTGGACACCCTGCTGGTATGCACCGCCACAGCGCTGATGCTGCTAGTCACTCACTGCTACAACGTGGTGGACCCTGTAACCGGCGACTATCTGGTGCAGGCCACTGATCAAAGCCTGAGCAAGCCCGGTGTGGAATATGTGGAATACACCATCGCCGCACTGAGCACCCTACTCGGGAAAGGATGGGGCGGCATCGTTATCAGCATCACCCTATTCTTCTTTGCCTTCACCACCATCATGGCGTATTACTACTACGCCGAAACCAACCTGGTATATCTCTTCTTGCGAATCAAGGAACGCCGCCGCCGTATCATGGGAAAATACTTCGACATGAAGGACAGCCGCCAGAACCTACGACGCGAGGTGGCCATTTTCGGAGACGACCGAGGCGAAAAAATTGTGGTGACAGTGCTGCGAGTGCTGTTTGTTGGTGCCGTTATGTTTGGAAGCCTGAAAGAGGCCAAAACCATCTGGGACCTCGGCGACACCGGCGTGGGCATGATGGCATGGATTAACATCATCGCCATCCTGCTGCTCTCGCCCAAGGCGTTCAAGATACTGAAAGACTACGAACGACAGAAGAAGCAGGGGCGCAATCCCAAATTCGACCCCCACGAACTAGGAATAAAGAACGCCGATTTTTGGGAGGAGGAGCAATGAAAAGAGTGGCATGGATTCTGCTGGCAGTGTGCGCCTGCCTGACCACCCATGGGCAAGTGTCGCCGTTGGACTTCGGATTGCACGAAGTCACCTCCGACAGTGCCCGTTATTGGGTATTGTACAACACCCACCGCACCGCCGCCGACTCAGGTTGGACGGTGAGTTACAAAGGCATCGACACGATACTGATAAGCATTCCATCCGATGCAAAAAGCCTGCCACTGACAGACAGCAACGATTTCGGACATGTGGTACTTGTGGTCAAGAATAACGCCCGCAACCTGTTCCTTTTTACCTCCACCCCCAAGATGGTACCCCTGTCCTACCCCGACATCGAGGGGCTGAATGACGCCATTGACGAGGGACGTTATTTCGCCCTCGACACCTTGCGCGAAGGTCGATGGTTGCTGGAGGTGACCGACAGTACCCTGTGGGTGGACAACCGCGAAGACCACACCTATGGCCATTACCGTAACGAGTTGATCCGAGTAAGCGACGGTCTCAGCACCGACCTCCCAGCCATGCCCTATAGCGGCACCGACTCGCGCCCCCACCTTCGCGGACGGCGTGTGGACGGCGACCTGCCATTCCTCTTCGCCAACCTCACCCTGATTCGCGACAGCGGAGCCTCCTGCCGAACCTACCTTCTTGATGTGGAGAACCGCCAGAAGGTGACGCTACGAGGCATCGTTGTGTCCACCCCGATAAATCCCAAGATGGTGAGCGACGCCATCATCAAGGTGTACAACTGCGCGGAGGTAGAGCTGGACTCTGTGGTTCTGTGGGGCAGCTACTCCCGCCCCAACCACTCGGGATACGGACTAGTGATGAACAATCTGCGCGACACCCGCGTGCGACGACTCACCGCCGTATCGCCCTGGGGCATCTTCGGCACCAACAACATGTACAACACACTGATGGAGGATTGCGACTTCAACCGCTTCGACATACACTGCTATGGACGCGACGTAACCTTCCGCAACTGCCGCCAAAGAAACGGATACAACCAGTTTTCATCAGTAGTGGGGAACATCGTGTTTGACCACTGCCTGTTCGACAACTTCACCCCGGTGTTGATAGAAGACTCATATAACGCCTACACCCATTTCGTACTGCACATGGACAGCTGCCAGTGGTGGCTGACCAGGGACTGCCACACATTGATGCACGCCGGACGGCTGGGATTCAACCCAAATACTCGCAAAGAACTACAAACACCCAGTCTGCCCGATATCGAGATAGAAGGATTGACAACCCACACGCCTAAAAACGTAAAAGAGCTGAGGCTATTCTACTACTCGGGAAAGAAACCGCAAACCACACCCATCGGAGGCATAGGTCATATTGAACTGCGTGGATGGCAGGAGACGGGAAAGAAGGTCTCCGTCAAGTACTCCAACAAAAAGGTTCAACTGCAGCAAGAGGTACACATCACAATGCCTGATGTGGCAGGCGAGCAGTTGGAAGAACGCATTGTACAGACGCTGTAAATCAGAAAGAAATACCAAAACATTGTCTTAAAAAGACACAGAATGGGAAAAAAATCGTACCTTTGCAAAAAAATAAATCACTCACAAAAGATACATAATCTAAAAGAACCCCTAAAATAGCTTATCATGAAAAAGATTGTCTTGATGCTGGCAATGACATTGGCGATGATGACCGCCGCTGCCTCCAACACATTGTACTTCACCTACAACCAAGCTTTGAGATCGGTCTCGTTCCTCAACAATCAGGACGAACTGATGATTTACTGCGGCTATGAGGATGAACTGCCCACCTACGTACTTGTCAATGAAGTCTGGGCCGAACAAATCTCGTCGTCGTACTACGAAATCTGGCTCTATGGCTACGATGCCTATACCGGTGAAGAAATCTATATGCCGATTGACATGGAATGCATCTGGCTGGTGCGCAACAAAACAATCTACAGCGCCGCCCAGTACCTGCGGTTCCGCAGCACCCATCCGAGGCCGGTATTCACATGGGCGATGCCCCGCTACAATCCCTTTGTAAGGGCTCCAAGACCCATTACCTACTACTACACCTACCACTATGACATCCACCGTCCGGGTTGGCATTTCCACCACCATCCCGACATGCACTACCATCCCTACTATTGCCGCAAACCCCATATGCCCGCCCCGATGCCTCCTGTTCCCTTCACTCCCGGCAAGGATCGTCCCGGCTATCGCCAAATCAGCAAGGGCAACAACGGGGAAATAGGCTACGAGTACATTCCCACCAACACCACCGGCAATATCACTGCCAGTCGCTCGAAGGTGATTGTACAGAACGATCCCACATCGCGTAGCGGAAACCGTATCACCAGCAGCCGCAGCAACAACACGGTGACCACCACTGACCGTCTGACGGGCAGCCGTTCGACTTCGCAGGCCCCGGATGTCACCCAGTCGCGTAGCAGCAACTCATCCAGCCGCAGTTCGGCTGCAAGCTCTTCCCGCAGCAACAACAGCACTGCCACCAGCAGTTCGTCAAGCCGCAGCAACGCCACTGGCAGCTCGCGCAGCAGCAACAGCAGTAAGAGCACGGGTACTACATCTCGCAGCGACAACAATTCGCGCAGTTCCTCGGCCAGTAGCTCACGCAGCAGCAACAGCAGCACAGGTTCCACGAATTCCCGCAGCACGTCGGCTAGTTCGTCTCGCAGCAGCAACAGCAGCACAGGCACCACGACTTCCCGTAGTTCGTCGGCCAGCTCTACACGCAGCAGCGACAACCGCACAGGCACCACGACCTCCAGAGGCACCTCCTCCACTAGTTCCCGCGGTACTACGACCTCCCAAAGAAATAGTAGATAACTAATGAACAATAAAGAAAGCGAATTGGTATTGGCTCCCGACGGGAGCCTTTACCATATACACATGACTGGCGAAACGCTAGCCGACGACATCTTTCTGGTCGGTGACCCCGACCGGGTGAATATGTTCAAAGGCATATTCGACAGCGTGGAATACGAGTCGTGCAATCGGGAACTGCATGCCTTGACAGGCCGCTACCACGGCCATCGTTTCACCGCCCTGTCCACCGGCATGGGCTGCGACAACATTGACATCGTGGCCACCGAACTGGATGCCGCCGCCAACTGCGACCTCACCACCCGTACCGCCCTGCCCACCCACCGCACACTGCGAATGATACGCATCGGCACCAGCGGCTCGTTGCAGGCCCATATCGACTGCGGAAGCCTTGTGGCAGCCCAGTATGCCATCGGCATGGACGGCCTGCTGAATTACTACCGACATGATTCCAACGGATTCGAACCAGAGATGCAACAGGCGTTCTGCCAACACATGCAACTGGGCCACGACCTCGCCACCCCCTATTGTGTACGAGGTAGCCAGCAATTATTGGAGGCTGTGGCCACCGATATGCACAAAGGCATTACCGTCACCGCCGGCGGCTTCTATGGACCCCAGGGACGCAACATACGGCTGGCACCTGCCATCGACAATCTTAACGAACGGCTAGCAGAGTTCCGTTGGGAGGGAGTTCCCGTCACCAACCTCGAAATGGAAACTTCGGCCATCTACGGCTTCGCGCAGGCGTTGGGACACCAGGCCCTCACCGTATGCCTGATTATCGCCAACCGTCCCACAGGCCGTTTCCTGAACGATTACCATACCCCCATGCGCAACGCCATCGGGACCATCATTGAACGCTGCTCCCTCCTCGGAGCGTAACCCTCAATCCAATCCACACCATGAAAAGAATCCTCTTCGCCCTGTTGGTATTTCTATTTTCAGTATGCAGTTTTCAATATGCGGCGGCCCAAGCACCCCCGGACTACATTCCTGAACAGTTGAACCGCGACTCACACCATATCATCCAGTCGCTAGGGGCTTTTGTGGGCAACGAGCGGGCCGAAAGCCAGTCGTTCGACATCACCTATATGCCCGCCGGAAACGGCGTGGAGGGTGTGATGATTATCAACACTGCCGACTACCGCTGTACCTTCAAACTCGATGCCCAATACGACCTGTGCTACGAACTGCTTATCGACATCCGCACACAAGAGTTCCTCACCGAATTCTACAGACTCTTCAACAGTTACCCCACCGAGAATATGGACGGGTACCGTATCATGCGGTTCGGGAACGAACGCCTGCGCATCACGGAGGCTCCCTCTACAACCTCCCGCTACCGCTCTTTCCGATTCTTGATTGATAATTAATATAATCGAATTAATAGAAGTAATGGAACACATAAATCAAAAAATTCTATTGATAGGAATTGTATCTGCAGCCTTAATCATGACATCACTTTGCGGATGCAAGAAAGATAAGATAATTCAAGAGATTGTAGATACCCCTGAAAACGTCACTATGAATTGCGGTGTCGAGATTGCCGGCATTGACCCTAGTGGGTTAAAAATACTGACACCGATTGACGGTGCTGAAATCTCCTCGGGAATTACCGAATTACAATTCGTTAAAAACGATATGCCACAGTCAATTTTTGTGCTAGACTCCAACGACAACATCAGAATGTTATATAAGGGTATCATCCAACAAAATGGAACAGTCCACATTGATGCCCACAGTACAGCATTGGCTCTAACAGTTTGCAATCCCATCGTGGCCATGCTTTGCGACTCTAATTTCTCTGAAACAGTCTCATATATTGAAAACCTCGCATCCTTTACCGAATTCGAAAACATCGTTGAATCTCAGATTGTGTCCGGGGCCGACATCTTCGACACAAACAACACTGTTTTGTTGAATGGAATCCAAGCCATATATAATGAACTACTCGGTTCGGGTGAGGACACAATTCCCACGAAAGGAGTCGACCCCTGGAATTGCGTGAATCACTATCCACTTAAATGCGAATACGTGTCTAATGGAGACCCATCAACAGTATGGATAAGCAATTACTCGTTATGTCCTACATACTTCGGCACCCTTACCGCGGAGGGCGCAGACCCACAAAACCTCACGATTCGCACCATTGGGAGTTACTCTTTAACAACAGCAACAATTAACCTCTTGGTTGGTAACGATGTAATATATGGAGAGCAGAAATATGTCGGCCTCGCCAAGGGCGTAGACAATAGCATAGTATTAACGAATCTCCACAGCACCAAGGCGATTGTAGACATAGGTGCGCACTACGTCAATGATGTCTTGGATATTCTTCCGCTCCCCTTGCCAGACAACTTGAAAACCACTTTATCAACTATGGTCGGACAGTACATCGCCAATGCGGTATCCAACGTAACGACAAGCGATGACAACACCATGTGGGCAATAGCAAAATCCATTGGGATTACTAGTGTAGACATTATCAAGGACGAGCTATTGAAATATATTGCACAAGGAGTATGGCAAGAACTCTCAACAACATATAGCGAGGAGGTCATTAAGAAGGTTATTGGGAAAGTATTTGCATGGTATAATGCGGTTGCTGGTACTGGCAACGCCGGAATACGAACATACTGCCTAATAAAATATCCCAATGATATTTCGTTCTGCCTGCACCACGGATATGACACACGCATCAAAAATTACTTTGTACTACCCTGTGGGAACAACAGTGTCAATTGTCAGAACTATTCAATCCATCAATACCCATACAAACAAGGATTCGAGAACAATTTAGGGTGCTGGACCTATAACGGCTGGTCTGGTTTTAATTCCGACGGCTACTACCATGGCAATGGTGCTCACACAGGAAAAGGAATGATTGAACTGAACTCAACAAAAATAGAATCGGATAACTATCGGTCATCGGATATCACATCTCCACCAATTGAACTTGGAAACAATCCCGCCACACTATCTTTTTACTATCGAGGTGATATATACAATCAAGTCACTGTATGCTTTTTCAAGACCGACGGCAGTTCCTCTTTTAATATGTTCCGCCCATATCCGAATTGGTCTTTCGCAAGATTTGATCTCCCAAAAGGAACGAACAGAATATGGATTGTAAATGAAGACTACGGAAACGAAGTGGGAGTCATCAGAACCACTTATATCGACGATATAAAAATTACACTGAACAACCATTAAGACTGTTTCATCGTCTGAATACGATAATGTTTGAAAAACGCAGCACCCAATACCCATCATAATCTTTGCGGCCAACAATTCACGCAATCTATTGAAATACAAACCGATACAATGCAAAACATTAGAAATATCGCCATTATTGCGCATGTCGACCACGGGAAAACCACGTTGGTCGACCGTATGCTGCACCAGGCACAACTCTTCAGAGAGAACCAAGAGACCAACGACCTTATCCTGGACAACAACGACTTGGAACGCGAACGCGGAATCACCATCTTGTCCAAGAACGTATCCATAAGGTACAAAGGGTATAAAATCAACATCATCGACACCCCTGGCCACAGCGATTTCGGTGGCGAGGTGGAGCGTGTGCTGAATATGGCCGACGGTGTGCTGCTGGTGGTGGATGCCTTTGAAGGCCCCATGCCACAAACCCGTTTCGTCCTGCAGAAAGCCATCGAACTGAGGCTGAAGCCCATCGTGGTCATCAACAAGGTCGACAAGCCCAACTGCGACCCCGAGCAGACGCAAGAGGCCGTCTTTGACCTCATGTTCAACCTCGGAGCCAACAACGACCAGCTGGACTTCCCCACCGCCTACGGCTCCGCCAAGCAGGGCTGGATGGGCGAAGACTGGCGCACCCCGACGGACGACATCACCTACCTCATGGACCTCATCATCAAACATATCCCCTCGCCTATCGTGCCCGAAGGGAATACACAGATGATGATTTCATCGCTCGACTACAGCAGCTACTTGGGCCGCATCGCCGTGGGACGACTGCACCGCGGTACTCTGCAGGCCGGACAACCCATCGCCTTGGTCAAACGCGACGGCTCACATATCACCAGCAAGATAAAAGAGCTCTACACCTTTGAAGGGCTGGGTAAAGAACGCACCAAGAACGTAGTGGAGGCTGGCGAAATATGCGCCGTACTCCTTGACCTCGATAAAAACATCATGTTCGAGATTGGCGACACCATTTGCGACAGCGAGAATCCCGAGCCGCTACCCCCCATCAAGGTTGACGAGCCCACAATGAGCATGCTCTTCACCATCAACAACTCGCCTTTCTTCGGCAAAGAGGGTAAATATGTCACCAGCCGCCACATCCGTGAACGCCTGTACAAGGAGTTGGAAAAGAACCTGGCCCTACGGGTGGAAGAGACCTCCTCGCCCGATGCGCTACTGGTATACGGACGCGGCATCCTACACCTCTCCATCCTCATCGAGACTATGCGCCGCGAAGGCTACGAGTTGCAGGTGGGACAGCCCAAGGTCATCATCAAAGAGATTGACGGGCAGAAATGCGAACCCGTCGAACAGCTCACCGTGCTGGTGCCCGAGGAACTCTCCAGCAAGGTCATCGACGTCGTCACCCGCCGCAAGGGCGAGGTAGGCACCATCGACACCAAGGGCGACCGAGTACAGCTGGATTTCACCATCCCCTCGCGCGGCATCATCGGCCTGCGCAACACACTGCTCACAGCCACCAACGGAGAGGCGGTCATCGCCCACCGTTTCCTCGAATTCCAGCCTTGGAAAGGCGACATGGATGATCATAAATATGGTGCCCTCATCGCCAAAGAGACCGGCGAAGCCACGGCATACAGCATCAGCAAGCTGCAAGACCGCGGCCCATTCTTCATCGAGCCGGGCGAGCATGTCTATAGCGGACAGGTCATCGGCGAGAGCCTACGACCCGGCAACGACATTGTTATCAATGTTGTCACCGCCAAGAACCTCACCAACATGCGAACCAAAAGCGCCGATGAGAAATCCACATGCACCCCAGCCATCAAGTTCAGTCTGGAGGAAGCCATGGAATATATTCGTGATGACGAATATCTGGAAATCACCCCGACGAGTCTCCGCATACGCAAGATTATCCTCGACGAGATAGAAAGAAAACGCGCCCGTATAGCCGCAGGACTGAGTGCGGAATAGCAAAGCACGCAGAACTACGGTTCCTGTCGGTATTTTTTAACCGACTTCTGCATTATCTTCTGGAAAGAGTTTTCGAACGTTTCCCGGTCAAGATAACCACATTTGTGCGCCAAACGAGTCAAATCATCAGGGTCGTTAGTGCGATATTGCCGTCCCTGTTCGTCCAGAATGTGGGTAGCATATTCTATACGAAGGATATCAATATATTCGGAGAAGTTCGTCTCATACATGCTGTGTACGGCATTAATAATATCATCCTCTGAAACGCTGAAGTGGTCGGCTAAAATATACACCGACAAGTCGGGGTCCAAGTAAGCCTTGGAATCCACCACATATTCAGTCAGCTTACGGCCAAGGGACTCCAGATTACGGCGTGGTTGTTCTGTCAGGCGTTGTTTCTTCTCGGTAAGCACCTCAACACCAATGGGCGTGCGGAAAGCAAAGTAGCCTATTAAGAACATGTCCACGGCCTGCATGATAGCTCCAATGGCAGTTCCCAGAATAGGTCGCGGGGAGTTGAAAGGATACATAATATAGCTGAGCACCACAAAGAAGCAATTGAGAGCCACAAAGAGGTAAGTACCCAGCAAATCGGCGCGGTGGAGTCTGTTGACGGTAAAATAATCGTCGAGCAACCGACTGAAGCGGTTGATGCGTATGAGGCTGTATACACCCACAAAGGTCGTTTCGACGATGATAAAGAGCCAATAGAGGTAGTAGTGCACCGCAACGATGAGGTTGTAGCGCCAGCTGCCAGCAAAGAAAAGATGGGCTATACCCTCGGACCCGCGCTGAATCCACAGGCGGTACATGTCGGCACCACCAATGAATGTCGATACCGCTATAAGGATCACCACCACCATTGCCGACATAACGAGCACATTGAGTTGCGCCAGCGGCGGACGGGCCTCTCCAGTATCGGTCAAATTAGTGACTGCTGCCTGAATGAGCGGCGGAGTGAACATTGAAAGTATCATGAACATGATAACAAGCAAATACTCGCCTTTGAGGAAGCTATTGAAGAAGGTGCTATAAATGATGACGGCCAGCGACATCGACATTAATGCCGACATGATGAGCCACTGTGCACCGAGCACACGGCGTTTGAAAAAGAGCGTCACAAAAGGCCAATAGAGCGACGAAAGGCCCAGAAGAAAATATATCAATGCTATCGGTGTCATGACTGTTGGTTTTTATTGCGTAAATAGTCGGTTAGATAACGGGCATCATATTTCATGCGATATGTTAAACGGCCAGTTATAAACTGCACCACCGCCAACAACACCACACCAACAATGAGCCAGTATTTATAGTAAGGCGGCCTCATATAGCTTGCATAGTATATAAATCCGGCCAGCGGAACGAAGATCCATACTATAATATTGTAGTCCCGCATATTATAGTTCATATCCTCGGCATAGAAGCTGTTGTACCGACGCTGAAAGCGGCGTATTTTCACCGTGGAGATAATTACCAGTATAAACGAATAAACTATGAGCACTGTAGGGAAGACTCCATATTTCCATATAAGCATGAATGTCCATGCAGGATCTTCTTTACTCCAGACGAGGCCATATTCCCGGTAAGCGCGACACATCTCATCGTAGCGACGGGGACCGAGCCAGAACACTGCGATAGTGAGACCGATGACAAACAGCAGCGGAATCAAAAAAACACGCCTCTGCTCCAGCGTGGCGCCACGGGCCTCAGTATACGAACAGATGCCAATATAATACATCGGACCGCAAACCACAGCCAGTACCTCAAACGTATATGTATAGATAAAAATCTGTTCTTCCTGTCCTCGAAAAAAGACGCCGTAAACAGTCATGGCGACAGACTCTATCAAAAGCATCAGGCTCATTACCACCTGTGACCTTGTGGGGTGGCGGTGTCCTGTCACGATAACCAGTGCCCACACTGCCGAGACAAGCGCCGGCAAAAACAAAATGTAACTCCAATTCATAACTTTCTATCGTTTTCTATTAGTTTAACCAATTCCTCGACGGCATCCTTCTGGTCGATGTCGCGTTTGACGATTTCTTTTCCCTTGTAAAGGGTAATCTTTCCCCGACCGGAACCCACGTAGCCGTAGTCGGCATCAGCCATCTCACCGGGGCCGTTGACGATGCAGCCCATCACGCCAATCTTCACGCCCACCAGATGGCGCGTCTTTTCTTTGATTTCGCGTAGCGCCGTCTGGATGTCGTACTGCGTTCGGCCACACGAGGGGCAGGCGATGTACTCGGGCTGGGTGATGCGGGCGCCGACGGCCTGGAGGATGTCGTAGGCGATGGGCATCTCCTGCTCGGGGTCTTCAGTGAGGCTTACGCGCACAGTGTCGCCAATGCCGTCAAGCAGCAGTGCGCCTATGCCGGCGGCACTCTTGAGGCGTCCCTGCATTCCGTCGCCCGCCTCGGTTACACCTAGATGTATCGGGTAATCCATTCCCATGGCGTGCATTTTATGCACGAAGAGTCGAGTGCTGTCGACCATCACTTTCACATTGCTGGCCTTCATCGAGAAGACCAAGTCGTGGAAGTCTTGCTGACGGCAGACCTCGGCAAACTCGATAGCACTCTGAGCCATACCCTCGGGGGTATTGCCGTAGCGGCTCATGATGCGCTCCGACAGCGAGCCGTGGTTGGTGCCGATGCGCATGGCGGTGTGGTGCGCCTTGCAGATGTCGATGAGCGTGGCCATACGCTCCCCTATCCGCTTCAACTCGTCGTTGTATTCCTGCTCGGTGAACTCCAACTTGCCGGTGTTGCGGTCGGTATAGTTACCGGGGTTGACGCGCACCTTCTCCACCAACGTGGCGGCCACCTCAGCGGCCTTGGGGTTGAAGTGTATGTCCGCCACCAGCGGCACCTCGCAGCCACACTTCATCAACTCCTCCTTGATGCGGCCGAGGTTCTCCGCCGCCTTCACGTCGGGCGCGGTGATACGCACCAGTTCGCAGCCGGCCTCCACCATGCGGAGCGCCTGCTCCACGGTGGCCTTGGTGTCCATCGTGTCGGTGTTGGTCATGCTCTGCACCCTGATTGGCGCACCACCACCCATTGTCAGGTTTCCTATCTTGATTTGTCTGCTCATGATATACGTGCGATTGTTCTTTGCAGCGAGAGAATCTGGCTCTTGAGCTGTTTTATCTGGTCCTGTAGGTTAGCGTTCTGGCTGCGGAGCTTGCGATTCTCCTCAATCAACTCCAGCTGCGTGGGCTCGCGGTGCTCTTCATGGGCCTTCTTTTCGACACTTTGGCCAATAGTCTCATCATTAAATACCTTTCCCACGCCAGCCTGATCGGCCATGCGGATGAGTTCGGTGGGAGCGAAAGGCACTTCAAAGCCTGTCTCATCCTCTACAAACACCATGCCCCCCTGAATCTTCTTAACAATTCCGCCTCCCACAGAGTTGAGAAACTTCACCTTATCGCCTATTTCAAATTGTGCCATAGATACTATATTTATGGTTTTACGGTCATGTCTTTCTGTATGGTGTCGAGCATCCAAATGGGCGATTGGTTGCCGCATAGACGCTCGTAATCCTTGCTATTTGATGTGCTCCAGTCTGTAACCTTCACATCGGTGTAGTAAGCAGTACCGTTCGTGTGATCTACATTCACCCTGTACTGCACTGAGAAGTTCATCGTGTTGCCGTTGTCATCGACGAAACTGTAGGTGTCGTAGTTGAGCTGTTCGTTTGGAATCCAGTCGGACGAGTGGACGTCACCCTCGAAAGAAGGTGTAGAATGGCGCAGTTCGTTCCGACTGTCGTGTTTTTTACCGGTGAAGGTATATCCCTGCGCTTCGATGGCTGACACCACATCATCGACTGTCTTATTGAATGTCGGCATGGAGGTCACATATATGGGACCCGTGCAAGCTATGAAGACAAAAGCTGCCACGACTGTTATCAGTATCTTACGCATCATATAATCTCGTCTGCCAATTGTTTGAAATCGATGCCGTCGAAGTTGCCGCTGCTCATCATCAGCAGATTTGCGTTATTCCAATTCATGGCCTTCACCTTCTCTACCATCGCCGTGCTGTCGGTGAAGACCTCCACGTTCCTCACTGCATTGTTTTTGTTTTCATCGGTGTTCGGTTCCCCTTCGGGGTTGCCGCCGAATGCCGCTTTCACCTCCTCGGGGTCGAGGTCGGGCAGCTTCTTGAGCTGCAGGGCATGCTTGCTGTAGTAGACATAGCGCACGTCGGCCTCATCCATGGCACCTTTGTACTGCTGCAGGAACTCCTGCGTCAGCGAGCTGAAGGTGTGCAGTTCCATACAGGCCACCAGCCGACGGCTCGGGTACTGCTCGCGCATGGCGTGGATGGTGGCGCGAAGTTTCGACGGCGCATGGGCGAAGTCTTTGTAGACGGCACAACTATCGTTCTTCTTGACGAGCTCAAGACGCTTCGAGGCGCCCTCGAATGTACTTATGGCCTCGTCAAATTGAGTATCAGTCACCCCCACCATCCCCTTGGGGAGAAAGTTGGCATCGCGCAAGGCGATGCCGACCTGCCGGCAAGCCAAGCGTGCTGCGGTGAGGTTAAGCAGATTGTGGTGCCCGAATACCTGTAGGGGTGTACCCCCGTGTACGCCCTTGCATAGATAAGTGACACCGTTTTCCACCCTATGCTCAGGACACACATACGGCAGCTTCTGGATGTCCGTGCGTCGATTCTCCACCGCCACACGATGCACCTCAGCATCCTCGTCGCAGTATATCAGTGTCCCCTTGGGCTCGATAAGGTCTATGAACTTCGCAAACTGCTCACGATAGATATCAAAGGTCGGGAAAACATTGATATGATCCCACTCAATACCAGTGATGATGGCCACATTGGGCTTGTAAAGGTGGAACTTCGGCCTGCGGTCGATGGGCGAGGTCAGGTATTCGTCGCCCTCGATGACCATCACCTTGGCGGTATGGCTTAGGCGTACCATCACCTCGAAACCTTTGAGCTGTGCCCCCACCATATAGTCAGCCTCGATGCCGCAATGCGCCAGCACATGCAGTATCATCGCTGTGGTGGTTGTCTTGCCATGCGAGCCGCCCACCACGATGCGCAGTTTGTCCTTCGACTGCTCGTAGAGGTATTCGGGGTAGGAATAAATCTTGAGTCCCAACTCCTGCGCCTTTAGCAACTCGGGGTTGTCGATGCGGGCATGCATACCCAGCACTACGGCATCCAAATCCGGGGTGATGCGCTCGGGATGCCAGCCCTCCTCCTTCGGCAACAGGCCATATTTCTCCAGCCGGCTTTTGGCGGGGTCGAATATCTCATCGTCACTGCCGGTGACGTTAATTCCTTTTTGGCACAGGGCGATAGCGAGGTTGTGCATCGCCGAGCCACCGATGGCTATAAAGTGTACTCTCATTTATTGGGGTCTTTAGGGTAATACTTGAAATACTTGGTCACCTGCTTCTCCAGGAAGTGGCGGTCGAGTTGGTCGCTGGCTTCGCTAATGGGCAGGCAGCGACCATCTTTATAAAGCACCTTGATTTCCTGGTCGGCAAAATCGTAACTGCGGTTATGGAGGCGACCTGTCCCTTCGAAGTAATTAGTGACACCTTTCACCTCTTCAAACGGTTCATTGCTGAAACGAATGGCAGGCAGACGTCGGTTGACCATATTACAGCACAACGTGCTCAGAATCTCGTCGTCGCAATGCTGCCAGTGTTTCATGGCCACCATGATGTCGTCGTCGTCCACCTCGGCAAAGGCGTCAAGCAAATCGGGATTGCAGCGGAAGTCTGTCTCGGTGAAAGACCTTTCCAGAAACATCTGTAGAGGCGCACCCCTGTGTACGCCCGTTTGTTCATTTCCTGACGCATCCCAGGAGTTGCCCACATCTCTACGGCGGCGCAATATATTCAGCAGCAGCTGGTCGGCGGCAATGACGGTTTTGTGCATATACACTTGCCAGTACATCAGCCGGCGGCTGATGATGAACTTCTCCACACTGTAGATGCCTTTCTCGTCCACCACCAATTCATCGTCATGGACGTTTAACATACTGATGATACGGTCGGTACCCACAATTCCTTCGCTCACTCCTGTAAAGAAACTGTCACGTCCGAGGTAATCCAGTCGGTCCATATCCAGCTGGCTACTCACTAGCTGATGCAGGAAATGTTTGTGGTAACGGTTGGCGAAAATCTCAATGGCAACATCCAAAGCGCCTTTCATTTCCACATTGATACGCTGCATCATCAGCAACGTAATCTCCTCATGTGGCACATCCACCAGCACACGCTCACTGGTGTGCGAGAAGGGGCCATGTCCGATGTCGTGAAGCAGAATGGCCAGCTTGGCCCCGCGACATTCCTCGTCGGTGATTTCCACCCCCTTCTGCTTCAGCACCTCCAGCGCACGCCCCATGAGGTTCAGCGCGCCGAGCATGTGGCTGAAGCGCGTATGCATCGCCCCGGGGTAGACCAGGTACGTCAGACCCAGTTGCTTGATGCGCCGCTGCCGCTGAAAGTAGGGATGGTCGATGACCTGCAGAATCACTGGGTCGTCGACCGAGAGGAACCCGTCATACACCGGATCGTTGATTATTTTGCGTTTCGTCATATTACCTCAGATAACAAGCCGGTGGCGTAGGCTATCATGTCGGGACAAGGCTTCTTGCCTGCTTCAAGTAGACGGGCGCAAACGATATCTCCGTTATCCTCACGGAATTTCTCTATCAGAGGTCGCACCTCGTCGGTGTAGCCTGCAAGGCCACAGACCATGGCCATGCCTGTGACACAGCCACATACTTCTCTTGTACCGGCAATACCGCGGCCGAAGGGGGCGGCCATATTTAAAGCGTGTCTAGGTTGTATCGGCAGTTTGTCGGCACATGCCATCACCACCGATTGGCAGCAGTTACAACCCTGCCGATGCAGCCCGCGGGCTTTTTCTATTCTTTCTTCTTTAGTCATAGTGTTCTCCCTTCTTTACTTTACTTCATTTCGTTATCGGAATGCCACTGGCATATTTGTTTTGATATTTCCCAAATCACGATGGCGGCGGCGCAACTCACGTTGAGCGAGTGCTTGGTGCCATACTGCGGTATCTCCAGCGAGCCGTCGCATAGTTCCATGACCGACTCCTGCACACCGTCAATCTCGTTGCCGAGAACAATGGCAATCGGGCTGTCTGTATCCACGCTGTCAGCTCCAAGCCGCAAACTGTTGTGGGCGATTTCCACTGCATATACCCTATAGCCACGCTCTCTCAACTCCTGCACACACGCGGCGGTGTCCTCGTGGTAGCTCCACTCCACCGAGACTTCGGCACCCAGGGCCGTCTTGTGAATCTCACGGTGCGGCGGTGTGGCGGTGATGCCGCAGAGGGCAATATGCTCCACGCGGAAGGCGTCCGACGTGCGAAACACCGAGCCGATATTGTTGAGACTCCGCACATTGTCGAGCACCACCGTCAGCGGAATCTTCTCGCTCTCGCGGAACTCCTCGACGCTCATGCGTCCCATTTCCTCTGTCGTCAGTTTCTTCATCCCACGCTCCCTTCCAAACTGATGCTTAGAAGTTTCTGGGCTTCCACGGCGAACTCCATAGGAAGCTTCTTCAGCACATCCTTGGCGTAGCCGTTGACTATCAAACCCACGGCGCTTTCAGGGCTGATGCCGCGTTGCTGGCAGTAAAAGAGCTGGTCTTCGCTGATTTTCGATGTAGTGGCCTCATGTTCAAGGATGGAGGTCGAGTTATCTGCCTTGATATAAGGCCATGTGTGCGCACCGCAGGTATCGCCCAGCAAGAGGCTGTCGCACTGTGAGTAGTTTCGGGAATTCTCTGCTCCTTTGTTAATCTGCACCAATCCACGATAACTGTTCTGGCTATGTCCTGCACTGATACCCTTGGAGATAATAGTGCTGTGGGTGTTCTTGCCCACATGCACCATCTTCGTGCCAGTGTCGGCCTGCTGGTAGTTGTTGGTGACAGCCACAGAGTAGAACTCTGCCGTCGAGTCGTCGCCTTGCAGTATGCAGCTGGGGTACTTCCAGGTCACGGCACTACCCGTCTCCACCTGCGTCCAGCTAATCTTGGAGTGTGACCCTTTGCAGATGCCTCGTTTCGTGACAAAGTTATAGATGCCGCCCTTTCCGTTTTTATCGCCGGGGTACCAGTTCTGCACCGTACTGTACTTCACCTCTGCATCTTTCATGGCCACGATTTCCACGATGGCAGCATGTAACTGGTTTTCGTCACGTTGCGGGGCTGTACACCCTTCCATGTAGCTAACGTATGCCTCCTCGTCGGCCACGATGAGCGTACGCTCGAACTGGCCTGTGCCCTTGGCATTGATACGGAAATAACTGCTGAGTTCTATCGGACAGCGCACTCCCTTGGGAATGTAGCAGAACGATCCATCGGAGAACACCGCGCTGTTCAGGGCGGCGAAGAAATTGTCGCCCGCCGGCACCACCGACCCGAGGTACTGCTTCACCAGTTCGGGATAACGGCGTACCGCCTCGCTGATCGGACAGAAGATAATTCCCTTCTCTTCCAACATCTTCTGCGAAGTGGTCTTGACTGACACCGAGTCCATGATGGCATCGTAGGCCACCCCCGCTAACTCCTTCTGTTCCCGCAACGGGATACCCAGTTTGTCGAACGTAGCCAACAACTCGGGGTCCACCTCGTCAAGGCTTTTCTTTTTGGGTTGTTGCTTGGGTGCGGCATAGTAGATGATGTCTTGGTAATCCACCTTGTCGTACTGGAGGTGTGCCCAGTCGGGTTCCTTCATCGTCTGCCATCGGCGGAATGCCTTCAGACGGAAGTCCAACAACCACTCCGGCTCCTCCTTTTTCCGTGAAATTAAACGGATAACATCTTCGTTAAGGCCTTTGCCTATAGTGTCCGTGTCAATATCGGTAACGAAACCCCATTTATATTCTTCGTTCGTAACCTCTTGGATAATATCTTCTTGCTTTTCTGCCATAGCGATATGCGTAACTATATTCCAACTGCAAAGATACGAAAAAAAAGTGGAAAATCAGCCGACAATCTGCTCAAGCCAATATCTGTCGCAATCATCGAACGCAGCCAGTTGACGGCTGTCGATGTCGAGCACCGCTACAATACTGCCCTCGCGCCATACCGGAACCACAATCTCGCTGCGCGACTCGGAACTGCAGGCGATATGGCCTTCAAACCGTTCCACATCAGGCACTATCACTGTTCGTTGCCGCTGCCAGGCCGTGCCACACACGCCTTGTCCATAGGCAATGCGCATACATGCTAACGGACCTTGGAAGGGGCCCAATACCAGTTGATCGCCCAGCACACGGTAGAACCCTGTCCACCAATGGCCAAATGTGTCATGCAGCAATGCTGCCATATTAGCCATAAGCGCCACCTCGTCAGTCTCTCCCTCGGCAAGGGATTGCATCTGTCGCAACACCAAGGCATAGCGGTCGTTTTTCTGTATCGTGTCCGTATCCCGCTGCCGGCGGGCCTCTTCAAACAACGATGACGGCAAATGGCAATAGCCGCCAGGGGTATGGGCAAGGTAATCCTGATGATACTCCTCAGCGCGGTAGAAAGAGCTGAGTGGCAGCAGTTCTACCTGCAGCGGAGCCGAGCACCGCGAAGCCTCCTGTTCCATCACGTACTCGGCCATGGGGCGGTCATCTGCATCGGTATAGTAAATACCTGTCCGATAGCGAGTACCCTCATCGGCACCCTGACGGTTGAGGCTGGTGGGGTCAATGCTGCGGAAATACATCTCCAACAGATACTTCAATGAGATACGTTGCGGATTGTAGCGGACATGCACAGTCTCGGCAAATCCTGTAGTGTCGGTATAAACCTCTTCATAGGTAGGGTGTTGCGTATGCCCGTTGGCATACCCTGTTTCGGTAAATACTACCCCATCAAGTTGTTTCAAATAATGCTCGGCACCCCAAAAGCAGCCTGCTGCCAAATAGATTTCTTTTTCCATACCCTTATAACGAAACCACGGCCACTTTTATTGTCACTTGCGACGTGACTCAGGCTACTTCTTGTAGTGTGGGTGATAGGACTCGATAGTCTCGCGCAAATACTGGCGACTTAGATGAGTATATATCTCTGTGGTTGCCAAACACTCATGCCCAAGCATCTCTTGTACTGCTCGAAGGTCTGCCCCGTTCTGCACCAACTCTGTGGCGAAGGTGTGGCGGAGGCTGTGAGGCGATACATGTTTGTCCAGACCGGCCTTCTCTACCGCCTCTTTGATGAACTGGAATACTGCCACTCGGCTTAGGTGGTGGCCTCTGAGATTAAGAAACACGTATTTCTCTTCGCCCGGTTTAGGCTGTATCTGGCTGCGGAGAGTCAGGATATATTCCTCCAGCAGTCGCAGGGCCCTTGCATTGATGGGAACCCACCGTTCTTTATTGCCCTTTCCAAACACCTGAAGGAAGCCCTCGTCGGCGAAAATGTTCGAGAGTTTCATATTCACTAACTCACTTACTCTCAATCCGCAACCATACAGCACTTCAACCATTACATAATTTCTTGCCGGCCCCGGCATACTGCGGTCGAAAGTAGACTGGATGGCCTCGATATCGCTATCGGTCAACACATCGGGCAAGTGCTTGGGGCGGGTGGGCATCTCCACCATCTCGGCCGGATTCTCTCGCACCGCATCCTCGACGACCATCATCCGGTAAAAGGTACGCATGGCCGAGATAAGTCGACATTGGGTGGAAATCTCAATACCCGTATCCGCCAACTCTTTGAGCATCTCGCGGATAAGGCCGACATCCACCTGTTCGGGAGACACCCCATGCTCCTCGGCATAACGGCGCAGATGAGCCATGTCGCGCAGATACGACTGCACCGTGTTGTCGGCATAGTTGCGTTCCAGCCGCAAATAGGTCTCGAAATCGCGTAGTGTATGTTGCCAAGGAGATGTCATCGGGTTCCGTCAGTCTTGTTTTGACATCCACAGCAGGAAGTCCAATAACGACTCGTCCGTCTGTTTCAGATATTTTGGATTCAGGTCTTTACGTCTTGCGTCAAGATTCACTTTCCCGTATGTGTCCATCCGCTGACGGATGGTGGAGGAGCGTTTCTTGAAATAGGGGCTCTGGTGGGCGGGGTTTCGTTTCAGCGGCGACGGAAGTGTTGCCGCCAACTGGGCAGCCTCAGCCTTGGTAAGTTTCGATGCTGGATGGTGGAAATAATGCTGGCTGGCGGCCTCACAGCCATAGATGCCATCGCCGAACTCCACAATGTTCAGATAGCATTCCATGATGCGTTTCTTGCCCCATATCAGCTCTATAAGGGTGGTGTAATAAGCCTCGGCGGCTTTGCGCCACATCGTACGATTATGCGGGAGAAAACAGTTCTTGGACGTCTGCATACTGATGGTGCTTCCCCCACGCACCCGGCGGCCTCGTTTGTTGTCGCGATACGACTGCTTCAACTGCTTGACATCGAAGCCTCGATGATACATAAACAGGCCGTCTTCCGCCACTACCACCGCGTTGACCAGATGGGGCGACACCTCGTCAATCGACACATAGTCGCGCTCGAAACGCACGCTACGCTCCGAATCGGACACCTGCTGGAAGAACCGCTGCACCATCAACGGGGTGAGCGGCGGATTGAACACCCCACAGAACAGCACTTGCACCACGGTGAACAGCCATACCGAAAGCACACTCACCCACAGCACTCGCCACACCTTGCCCGGAAACGTGAGCTGCTGCCAGGAACGGCGCCCTTTTTTACCTTTCTTCCTCGGCTTTTTCTTCTTCATGTAAACACCTTATTCTCATGTTATACACTATCTTCAGACGGGGTTGCCCACCTCGTCTGGCGGTGCAAAGATACAACTTTTTTTGTTATCCGACAGCAGAGCAGCCGTTTTTAGAAGAAAGAAAAAAAGCCCCTTTTATTAGAAACTGTTTAAGATTAATCCAATGTTTTTCTTAACACATCAAAACGGCATCTTTCCCTCCTTTTCTCGGTCACAATGGACCCCCATTGCTCCCTCAAAAAAGAAGAAAAATCTGCTCGCCTTGCTGCATAACAAAATCCATCAATTAAATTTAAACAGTTTCTTAGAAATTAAAAAAAATTACGTATCTTTGCATGTCGTCCCCCATTTTGAGGGATATGGCAAGAATTTATTAATCAAAACACTAAAAGAGAATATATCATGACGAAAGTTGCAATTAACGGCTTCGGCCGCATTGGACGCATGTCCTTCCGCGCTATGCTGGCTCATCCCGAGCTGGACATCGTAGCCATCAACGACCTGACCAGTGCCGACACGCTGGCATATCTGTTCAAATACGACTCCGTCCACGACAATTTCGACGGTGAAGTCCACGCTGAAGGCGACTGCATCGTGGTGAACGGCAAGAAGGTGAAAATCTATGCCGAGCGCGACCCCCAGGCTCTCCCCTGGAAAGAACTGGGTGTGGACATCGTGGTCGAGTCGACCGGTCTGTTCAAGAAACGCGAGCAGATGATGAAGCACATCAGCGCCGGTGCCAAGAAGGTTATCCTCACCGTGCCCGCCGGTAAGGCCGACGATGTGGACGCCACCGTGGTGATGGGTGTCAACGACAACGTGCTGACCAAGGATATGCAACTCATCAGCAACGCCAGCTGCACCACCAACTGCTTGGCTCCCGTGGCCAAAGTGCTGAATGACAAATTCGGCATCAAGCGCGGTTTGATGAACACTGTCCACAGCTACACCAACGACCAGAAGATTCTCGACCAGCCGCACAGCGACCTCCGTCGTGCCCGTGCCGCCGCCGTCAGCATCATCCCCACCAGCAGCGGTGCCGCCAAGGCCGTGGGTCTGGTCATTCCTGAGCTGAAGGGCAAACTGGACGGCTTCGCCATGCGCGTGCCGACTCCCGACGGCAGCGTCGTTGACCTGACCGCCGAGCTGAACTGCAACGTCACCAAGGAGGAAATCAACGCCGCCGTCAAGGAGGCCGCCGAAGGCCCCATGAAGGGTATCCTCCAGTATGTTGACGAGCCCATTGTCAGCATCGACATCATCGACAACACCCACAGCAGCATCTTCGACAGCCTCCTCACCCAGGTGATGGACGGCAACTTCGTGAAGATTGTCAGCTGGTACGACAACGAGAAGGGTTACAGCACCCGCGTCGGCGACCTCGCCGCCAAGCTGGCCACCCTTATGTAAATGGTTCTGTTTATAATAATTATATTACGGAGAGGGTGTCTCAAAAGGCACCCTCTCTCTTTTTCTCAAGAATGTTTTTTCATGCTTTTGTGCTTTATCGAGAAATTATGTGTATCTTTGTAACTTGATAAAGCATCCGATTATGTGTACAGTAACCATCAATATTGATGAAAGCCAGATACGTAAGGCCAACCCATCGTTAACCAGCAAGGATGATATCACCCGTTGGGTCCAACATTTGCTGGATACTTGTATCGCCGACTTGTCCGCCGACAGAAGGGAGAAATTGGAGCCATACACAATTGAGGAACTTCACGCAAGAATCGACAAGGCGGAGCATGATGCTCTCGAAGGCCGGTACAGACCCCACGAAGAAGTGTTTGCCAAATACCATCAAACGATACTTGAGACGGTATGAAGGTAATATGGTTAGAACAAGCCGACAGAGCCTTGCACCTAACAGCTGATTACATCGCCGTTGAATATGGACAGCAGTCGATGAAAAAATTTATGTGTAAGATTGACGAAGTGGGAATCCTGTTGAAGGACAATCCATACCTAGGACCCGAAGAGCCCCTGCTGACTGGACGAACTTCCGTCTACCGCAGCGTGGTGGTCGCCAAGGTAAATAAGATAGTCTATCGCATCGTGAACGACACTATTGAGATTGCCGATTTCTGGGATGTGCGCCGCGAACCTCAGTCGTTGGCCGGGCAAGTGAGGTAGTGAAAAACGACTTTTTTCTTGCAATCCAGGAAAAAGTTGTATTTTTGCAAATTGAAAACACACACAGGGGTCTCTTGATAACCCCCTTTAACAAAACAAGAACAATGGCAGAAAACACAGCACTGACAAGGGATTCGGTGATTATCTATTCTGGTGGGCTCGACTCCACTACCCTTCTCTATGAAGAGCAAAAACGGATTGCCTTGGCTGTCACTTTTGACTATGGCAGCAACCATGCCGCACATGAGATTGCCTGTGCTCAATTGCACTGCGAACGACTGGGCATCGAGCATCTGGTCATCGACCTGTCCTTCATGAAACATTATTTCAACTCATCGCTCCTCAGCGGCGCCGAGGCCGTTCCCGACGGCCACTATGACGACGAGAACATGAAGAGCACCGTGGTGCCGTTCCGCAACGGCATCATGCTGTCGGTGGCCTGCGGATTCGCCGAAAGCCGAGGCCTCAAGCGCGTGCTGATAGCCAACCACAGCGGCGACCACGCCATCTATCCCGACTGCCGCCCCGCGTTTGTCGCCGCCATGAACAACGCCATGCGCGAGGGCACCTATGCCGACGTCACCCTCGCCGCCCCCTACACCAACCTCTCCAAAGCCGAAATTGTACGCCGCGGCACACAGATGGGCATAGACTATGGCCAGACCTATTCGTGCTACAAAGGCGGCCAATACCACTGCGGCACCTGCGGCACCTGCTCCGAACGCAAGGAAGCCTTCCTCGAGGCCGGCCTGCCAGACCCGACAACGTATGTGTGATTACCCCCATTATCAGCGGAAATCCATGTAAAAACAACAAACGAGAAATGTACTACGTAACCAAACATATAGAAGTCTCCGGCGCCCACCGCCTCGATCTCGATTACCCCAGCAAATGCACCCAACTGCACGGCCACAACTGGCAGATTACCATCCACTGCAAGGCCCGCGAACTTGACCACAACGGCATGGTCATCGACTTTTCCAGGATTAAGAGCCAGATTGTGGATAAACTCGACCATCAGGTCATCAACGACGTCATCGGCTGCAACCCCACTGCAGAAAACATCGCCCGCTGGTGCCAGCAGCAGGTGCCTTGCTGCTACCGTGTCGACGTGCAGGAGACCGCAGGCAACACCGCCACATACGAAATCGACGAATAATGCGCATCAACGAGATATTCTACTCTCTCCAAGGCGAAGGCTACCACAGCGGTAGCCCCGCCGTTTTCATCCGTTTCAGCGGCTGCAACCTGCAATGTCCCTTTTGCGACACACAGCACGAGGCCGGCATCGAGATGGATGAAACGGAGATAGTGGAGTCCGTAAAGCAATACCCTGCACCCCTCGTGGTCGTCACTGGCGGCGAGCCCTCGCTGCAGCTTACCGCCACGCTTGTCGACGCCCTACATGCCGCAGGACGCACCGTGGCCGTGGAAACCAACGGCACACGCCCTTTGCCCCACAACGTCGACTGGGTGACACTCTCGCCCAAAGACCTCTTCCTCGGTACCGAGGCAAAGCCTGTCCTTGACCACGCCGATGAACTGAAGGTGCTGTACGACGGCCACCACGAGCCGCATTCCTACAACCACATCACCGTGAAGCAGCGTTTCCTGCAACCCTGCGACACCGGCGACACCGCCCGCAACACACAAATCACTGCCGCCACGGTGGAATACATCAAACGCCACCCCGAATGGCGTCTTTCCTTACAGATTCACAAAACAATACACATACGATGAACAGAGAGAACGAACACCTGCAAGCCCTCGGCCATCCTACCGGATACCGCACCGACTACGACCCCACGGTGCTGGAGACTTTCGAAAACCAGCATCCCGACCACGACTACTGGGTGCAATTCAACTGCCCCGAGTTCACCTCCCTCTGCCCTATTACCGGCCAACCCGACTTCGCGGAAATCCGCATCCTCTATATCCCCGACCAGCGGATGGTGGAGAGCAAGAGTCTGAAACTCTACCTCTTCTCTTTCCGCAACCATGGCGATTTCCACGAGGACTGCGTGAACATCATCATGAAAGACCTGATTCGTCTCATGGACCCGCGCTATATAGAGGTCACGGGCCTTTTCGTGCCCCGCGGAGGCATCAGCATCCACCCCTATGCCAACTATGGCCGTCCCGGCACGAAGTATGAGGAAATGGCCGAGTACCGTCTCAAGAACTACAAACTGTAATCCATCGCCCCTGCCCTGCAGAGGCCTATATATAACCACCAACAAACAAGCAAATGAAAATTCTAGAGAACAAAGTAGCCATCGTCACCGGCGCCACCCGCGGCATCGGAAAAGCTATCGCCATACGTTTCGCCCAGGAGGGCTGTGACATTGCCTTCTGCGGCCGCAGCCGCAACGAGAAGATGATTGCCGTGGAGCAGGAACTCCTCGCCCTCGGGGTCAAAGCCAAAGGCTATGTTGTCGACGTAGCCGATTTCACCGCCGCGGCGGCATTCGTGGCCGAAGCGATGAACGACTTCGGCCATCTGGACATCCTGGTCAACAACGCCGGTATCACCGCCGACGCAGCCCTCAAACGCATGACCGAGGAGCAGTGGGACAACGTCATCCAGGTGAACCTCAAATCGGTGTTCTGCATGACCAAGGCCGTGCAACCCATCCTATGGCGGCAAGGCAGCGGCAGCATCGTGAACATCAGTTCCGTCGTAGGCATCGCCGGCAACTACAACCAAGCCAACTATGCCGCCTCCAAGGCCGGCATCATCGGCTTCACCAAAGCCGCCGCCAAAGAGTTCGGCGCCCGCAACATCCGCGTCAACGTGGTGGCTCCGGGATTCATTGTCACCGAGATGACCGGCGAGATACCCGAACAACTGAAGGAAATCTGGCAGTCGCGCATTCCGTTGCACCGCTCGGGCACCCCGCAGGAGGTGGCCAACGCCTGCCTTTTCTTCGCCTCTGATATGAGCACCTACAGCACCGGCGCCGTACTCCCCGTGTGCGGAGGCATGGAAGACGCCTAAACACCCTTGCGCATGAAACGACATCTCTGGACATGGGCGGTGCTGATATGGGCTTTCGCCGCCTGCAGCCATCCCGCCGACACGCCCTCTTCCGCCACCCACTACACCTACACCGACGACTATGGGCGCACCGTGGAGGTACCCTCCGCGCCACAACGCATCGTCTCCACCTCGCCAGCAGTCACCGACATCATCTTCGCCCTCGGGGGCGAAAGCCTGCTTGTGGGGCGCACCGATTTCTGCACCCACCCCGCCGAAGCGCTCCGCATCGAGAGCATCGGCGGCATCAGCAACCTCAATGTCGAGAAAATCCTCTCACTCGAGCCCGACCTCGTCATCAGCGGCTCGATGATACCGAAGAAAAGCACTGCCCAGATGGAGAAGATGGGCGTACCCACGGTGCATGTCATCGAGAAACACCGCTTCGACGACCTCTACCAGAACATCAGCCTCATCGGCGGCCTCATCGGCCGTACCGCCCAAGCCGACAGCCTCAACCGCACGCTACAGCAGCAGATGGAGGGACTTGTGGCGGAGGAAATCTCCCCTGTCCCGACCGTCTATTACGTGGTAGGATTCGGAGCCGCAGGCAACTTCACCGCCGGCGGCGACTCGTTCATCAACGATATCATCCGCATGGCCGGCGGCCGCAACGTGGCCGAAGACATCAAAGGATGGAGCTACAGCCTTGAGGCCCTGCTCAACGCCGACCCGGACTTTATCGTTATCCGCAAGGAGGACAAAGAGGCTTTCTGCCGCACCCAGCCCTATAACAAACTGACGGCAGTCAAAGAGGGACGTGTCATCCCTATCGAAAGTGGATTGATTGACCTACAGGTTCCCCGCAATATCGAGGCGGTACAGCTACTGCACTCAGCCTTCAGCCGTCGCTAGCGGCCCGTGCGCAAAAACTGCAACGCCCGTTCCATCTGGGTATCCACACCGTTGCGAAGTTTCACCTCGTCATACGGCACCTCGATGTCGGGTTCTATGCCGTGCCCTTCCAGACTGACATGGTCCTTGTCGACAAACTGGAAAGTACTCGTGTACACATAGAAAGCAAATGTCTTGGTAGCATAGGTGGCCCCATACTGCCAATAGTCGTAATCGCCGAAACAGCCGTTGTAAAAGACATCGTGCATGCTGTCGGAATTGGGCCATAACGCCCCCATGCCGCCCCAAGTGCGTTCGCCAATCACCGTGCCGTTGGGCAAGTTCTTCACCACCAGCGTAGCCAGTTCGGCACAACTCACCGAATTCATATCCGCCAACAGCACTATGGGTTTCTGTTTGCTCAGATGCTTATCCGGCATCTTGACGTAATACTGCGTCCAAGCACTCAAATCAAGCCGTCCCAGCCCCTCTTTCACCCGTGTGTAGCCCACATGGGTGTTTCCCTGGGTCAGCGAGCCGATGATGGGCATAAGGTCGCTCACATCGCCACCCCCGTTGCCACGCACGTCGATAATCAGGCTTTCCACCTCGTCGCGGTTGGCCCAGCCTCGCGTGCCGCTGACGCCCTCATAGTAACGCTCGCCATAGAAACTGACAACGGGCATCTGCGCCGACACCTGGTCGGAAGGCTGCATATATCCCAGACAGGAGACCATCTCGTTGAAATAGAAATTCGTGAAACGGAAGTACGCGATATACTTGCCCACTTCCTTCCCGGGCAACAAACAGAAGTAGGAACCGGGAATATTGGAATTGTTGATGCTCGCGGGCTCGAAGCCATAGTAGTTCTCTATACCGGGTTGCAGCTTCAAGGCCTTCAGCTGCTTGCTGCGGTCGGTCCAATGGTAGCCCTGACGCGCGTAGACCTCGCTACTGCCCGGACTCACCCACGCCTCGATACGGTCTTTTGAGGAATAGAAACGTCCGGTGAGGTGATGGTCCAAAATACCTGAGAACAGGCCATCCCAGGCGGCCTGGTACTCCGACTGTGTCACCGGTTTGGACGACGGACGGCTGTCGAACGCCGCAAAAACATCGTGGTACTTGTCGTAACGGGCATCCCAGTCCACCGTGTCCTCGCTCCAGAACATATACGACTGGTTCATCCCCTGCCACACCGCATCGAACTGGGCAAGGTAGGTCTGGCTCTTCATGCCGTTGGGATTGCTGAAATCCTCCGATTCCTTTCTGCAGCCAACCATGCACAGCAGCGGCAGCAGCGCAAGCACTAATGTAACTCTCTTTCTCATAGCAAATAGTTAAAGGACAACCTACAGCCAGTACGTTAAACCGGCCTGCATCACCATCGTCGTGTTGTAGCGGGGGTTCAACCCTCGCTGATACTCTTTCTGTATGTCGTATACACCGTAATACCAACGCACGTCGGCACCCAGTTCCAGTTGGCGGAAGAGCATCGCGCTGACTCCTGCCCCCCACACAAAACCGGCGTCTTCGCGGTTGTCGCGCCGCTCGTCGAACACCACATCCTCGTCGAATGCGTTGACCTCCTCATCGCCATAGACACGCGAGGAGAGCGACAGCGACTCGCCCGAGCGGTGGCTCGTCAGCCAGTAGCCGCCATACACGCCCCCGAACAGGCTCACCCGCACAGTTTTCCCCATGTGCAAGGCCAGCGTCAGCGGCACATTCACATATCTGTTCTCGGTCAGCGTATACGTGTAATAACGAACTGATTGCAATTGTTTTACATGATCCATACGGTAGTTCTTCTGCAACAGCACCGCCTCGATACGCACCGAAACCCAGCGCACCGGACGGTACGTAATCTGCCCGCCGATACTGTAGCCCTCCTCATACTTGGTATACTCCATGTCCGACATATACGACATGTCCACCACATGGTAGTTGCGGTCCTGGCCTGCCGTCAGCCCGAAGCCGAAATGGCGGAGCCGGCCGGACTGCTCCGTATGGGTGGTGCTGTCCGGTGCATCGGCCATGGGCTCACTCGCCCACCCTGCGCCGAAAACAGAGAGCAGCGCCACAATAACAATCAGTTTCTTCATTGATATAAAAGTAAAAAGACAGGGCGTCGGAATGGTTCCGACGCCCTGTACGCATGTTGATTATTCAGCACTGCTGATAAAAGGATACTTGTAGTCGCGGGCGGGGTCGAAAGTCTCCTTGATGGCCTGCGGGCTGGTCCAGCGGATAAGGTTGAGGTACGAACCGGCCTTGTCGTTGGTGCCGCTGGCGCGGGCACCGCCGAAGGGCTGCTGGCCAACCACGGCTCCCGTGGGCTTGTCGTTGAAGTAGATGTTGCCGGCGGCGTTCTTCAACAGGTCGTAGCCTGCACGCAGGGCCTTGCGGTCGCTGGCGAAGATGGCACCCGTGAGGGCATAAGGCGAAGTGGTGTCGCACAGCTGGCAGGTCTTCTCATAGTCCTTGTCTTCATAGACATAGATGGTGATGATGGGGCCAAAGATTTCTTCGCACATCGACTTGTAGTCGGGTTTCTTAGCCAGGATGACGGTGGGCTCGACGAACCAGCCTTTCTTCTTGTCGCACTTGCCGCCGAAAATCACCTCGGCATCCTTGCTCTTCTTGGCGTGGTCGATATAGTTCTTGCAGTTGTCGAAAGATGCCTCGTCGATAACGGCGTTGACGAAGGCGCTGAAGTCGCGCACGTCGCCCATCTTGATTTCTTTCAGCATGCGGCCAATAATCTTCTCGACCTTGGGCCACATGGAGGCGGGCACGTATGCGCGGCTGGCTGCCGAGCACTTCTGGCCCTGGAACTCGAAGGCGCCACGGACGATGGCGGTAGCCACCTGGTCGGGGTCGGCACTTTTGTGGACCATGATGAAGTCCTTGCCCCCGGTCTCGCCGACAATCTTGGGATAGCTCTTATACTTGTCGATATTCTGGCCGATGGTTTTCCAGAACCCCTTGAAGGTGGCGGTGGAACCTGTGAAGTGGACACCGGCGAGGTTCTCGTCGGCGAAAGCCACCTTGCCGATGAGGGCACCGCTGCCGGGGAGGAAGTTGACCACACCGTCGGGAAGACCGGCCTCCTTGTAGATTTTCATCAGCAGGTAGTTGGAAAGCATGGCGGTGGTAGAGGGCTTCCAGATGCAGACATTGCCCATCAGCACGGGGCTCATGCAGAGGTTGGAGGCGATGGAGGTGAAGTTGAAGGGGGTGATGGCGAACACGAAACCCTCCAAGGGACGATAAACGCAATAGTTCAGCGTGCCCTTGTCGCTGCAAGGCTGGTCGCTGTAAATCTGGCTGGCGTAGTGGGCATTGTAGCGAAGGAAGTCGCAGAGCTCGCAAGCGCTGTCAATTTCTGCCTGCATGGTGGTCTTGCCCTGGCCCAGCATCGTGGCAGCGTTGATGAGCCAACGGTATTTGCCGCTGATGAGAGTGGCGATCTTCAACATGACGCTGGCACGGTCAATCCAGGGAGTCTCGGCCCATTCCTTCTGAGCCTTCATGGCGGCGGCGATAGCGTTCTTGACTTCCTTCTCGCCTACCTTGTGGTAGCGGGCGAGGACGTGGTGATTCTCGGTAGGCATGACGATTTCGCCCATATCCTTGGTCTTGATTTCCTTGCCACCGATGATGGCGGGAATCTCGGTCACCTTGCCATAGAGTTCATCAAGAGCCTTGCGGATTTCCTTACGCTCGGCGCTGCCGGGCTTGTAACCCAATACCGGTTCGTTCTCCGGCTTCGGGAAAGAGAAGATTGTGTTGTTCATAATGCTGTGTGTTTTGTGTTTTTATTCAAGAGTACGTCGCTGGACATAGTCCAGTTCGAACTGCAAAGATACAAATATTTTCCGAATCAAACAGCCTTTCTGGAAAAAATTCCCCGAAAAACTATCCATTGCGTTATTAATAAGCTCCCCCCTCCCCTTATATCACAGTCATGTCTTTTATCTAGAGCCTGGCATATCGCCCAACCATCCATGGCCGAGGTCCCAATGCTCGTCATAGACAAATTCAAAGTAAGGCAGCGAGAACTCTTGTTCTATAAGTTCAGTGAGTTCGTCTTGTATAGGCTCTGCCCAATGACCAACGAGGACAATGAACTTATCGATTGTCCAAGTGACGCGACCACGTGGAATCTGAATGTAGTCGCCCTTGAATTTAGTTTCTGAATGCTTGGCTTGTGCTCTAAAATACTCTTTGGCCCACACCTGACGATGCAAATGTGGATAATTGATGAAAGGCTTTCCTTTCTCAGCGGCCTCCTCCACCTCTCGTGGAGTCAGCTCTTTTTTGCGCACTCCGAAAAGGGTGTGGTCTTCGGGGTCGTACCAGAAAATTCCCACGCAAGGCATTTGCTCGTCAAACGAACGCATATCGTCCATCTGCGCTTTATGTTGTTCCTCTGTCAAGTTTGTCATAATCCAAGTAATGTTATAATATTTGTGTGCAAGCTTGTTCCTCGCCAGTATAGGATATGTCGCTATTTTCCAATTTGCAAAGATACGATTTTTTTACAAAACAAACAGCCTTTCGGGGATTTTTTTCCCCGAAAGGCTGTCCATTGCATTATTAAAAAACTCCCCCTCCCCTTATATCACAATCATGATGAAGATTATTTTCTCAGCAAGGAATCTCATGGGATATACAATAGTCATCGTCAATATTGGGGAACATTTGACAAGCAATTCTGTTTAATCTGCAAAAAACTGTCAAGCGATTTCAGGAAAACACACGTCGGAGTAGTCCCGCACTTCCTTCGGTGTGGCCTCGGTGAAACTTCGGTGAAATTTTTGTGATCTTCCCATGATCTTCCCATGATCTTCCCATGATCCTCCCATGATCTTCCCATGATCTTCCCATCGATGATGGGAGGAATATGGGAAGAATTCGGGTGGAATTTGCCGGTCACTCCGACACCACATAAAAGGAGCAGCGAACCCACTGCGAGACTACAAAAACAACAAAGGGGCACCTCTCAAAAATAGAGGGTGCCCCTTTATGATGAACAAAAAACTTCGCAGATTACCTTATCACCACCACCTTGCAGGCGGGGTAGTTCCCGACCTTGATGAGGTAAGTGCCCGATGCTGGCACATTGAATTGTACGGGCGTACCCCCGTGCATCTCTTCACTCTTCCGTGTGGCCAGCAGGCGGCCTGTGGCATCATACAGCATCACTGGCATACCATCGGCCCCCTCGACGACTATCTGCCCGTCATGGACGTAAATCTTGGCATCGATTGTCATCACATCGTCGATGGCATTGCCACCGACATAAATAGTGTCGTGGATATAGATGGTATCGAAGATGTATCGATTAAGGTAGATCGTGTCGTATATGTAGTTGTTAACAGTATCGTGGAAGTAATTATTGATAGTATCATGAATATAGACAGTATCGTGAATAAAGACCGTATCAAGGATAGCTTGTGCATAGTAAGCCGTAATCAACGTATCTTGTGTCACCACAAGGGAACGAAGATTGTCGGTAATGCCGTCGCTCCAATTCGTAAAACGATACCCTGTGTTTGATACCGCATTGACAACGGCCGTCGGAGTCTGACATGTGGGGTGGATAAGAATGACTACACCTCCCATAGTAGAGTCAGAAGAGATTGCATTGAATGAAGGCCCTGCTGCTTCTACGAAATTTGAAAAGTAATTCCACCGCGAGTAATAAGACATCGCACTACCACAGGGAATGTTTACGGGAATTGTTGATTGAACTCCATTGAATGAAGTTGTTTCCAATGTTGGTGCTACCGATCCCAAACATGTTATTGATGTCAAGCCGCTACAATTTCTAAAAGCATAACTTCCAATATTAGTGACAGAACTGCCAATAGTTACGGAGGTCAACCCAATGCAATTTCTAAAGGCATAATTTCCAATGCTGATGACGGAATCACCAATAGTGACGGATGTAAGTCCGATGCACCCAGAGAAGGCGTAATTTCCAAGACTGGTGACAGCTCTAGGAATGAATGTTGAGCCTCCTAATCCAATATATGATATTAATTGTGTTTTAGTTGAATCCGTGTAAATGAAATCGCCATCAGTGATTCCATTCATATTTGTTGCTCCCCATGGACTTCCTGAAGCAATGCCATGATATTCAATATGACGTACACCGTGAAATGCATTACTGCCAATATTGGTAACAGAATTGGGGATAGAAATAGAGGCCAGTCCTGCACAACTATAAAAAGCATTGCTTCCTATATTGGTAACAGTATTTGGAATGATGAGAACTCCGGACAACTGGCTACATCCATAGAAAGCGTATTGGCCAATGCTAGTAATCATATTAGGAAGGGAGAGAATCCCCGTAAGTCCACTACAGTTATAGAAAGCGTAATCTCCAATGCTGGTAACCGAGTTGGGAATTGTG
Source organism: uncultured Bacteroidales bacterium (assembly GCA_905234695.1). Lineage (GTDB taxonomy): Bacteria > Bacteroidota > Bacteroidia > Bacteroidales > P3 > Colimorpha. Next base: position 41,707 of record CAJOHZ010000021.1, read on the forward strand.
ACGGAAGTCAATCCGCTACACCCCGAGAAAACGCGATTCCTAATACTTGTGACAGTGCTAGGAATAGTAATTGAGGTAAGTCCACTACAATCCCGAAAAGCACCTTCACAGATGTAGGAAACAGAATAGGTACGTCCCATATATGAAACACTATCGGGAAGGATAAGATTCCCTGTAGGCATTGTATATCCAGACCATCCCGGATTAGTACCGTCAGCTGGATATGTCAACACTACACTATTACCAAGGCTTCCATTATTATAGTTATAGTACAACCTCTGCCCACTTGGTGCGACGTCATAAAAGTCGTAGGCTTTTACACTTTGCGGAATCGCCATTTGCCATCAACAGGATGGAGAGAAGGGATAATTTCTGTTTCATACTGTCTTAAAATATACATTTCGAGTATAAATATTTTCTCGGTAAATCATTCCTTGCGGTTTGCGACTGCAAAAATACAAACTTTTTCTGAAACAGATAGTCTTTCGGAGAAAAATTTCCCCGAAAACTGTTATTTTGCCTATACAATCTTCCGATTTCCCTAGATACCTATCACCTTTCCCAATTGGGCATGAAAAGCAAGTTTTTTTACGAAAAAAGTCTGTTTATCGGAAATAATGCGTATTTTTGCAGTTCAAAAGCATTATTCATCATCAAACAACAACCACAATGAAGAGATTAAGTATCATCGCTTTGTGCTTCGCCACGTTAGCCTTTGCCTCCTGCAGTTCCCTGTCAGGTTCCTCGTCTAGCGAGAGCGCTGCCAAGACCAGCGGCCGCAACACCGCCACCGCCATTCTCTCTCTCTACAACTCTTACCGCGCTACCGGCAACGTGTCGCTCAACAACGCCACAAACCTCACCAATGCCTTGGTGCTGGCCTCGGGATACAGCAACATGCGCGCCAACAGCTCCAACCCTGAATACCGCAAGGCTTTCGCCGCGGGCATGGTCTCCGCCGGTACCGGTCTTATCACCGCCGCCAATGTCGAGACAGTCATCGGCACAATGAACAACCTGACGGGGCTCAACGTCAACGCCGCCACCATCTCCAACAGCGTCAACACGGCCACCGCCATCATCCAGCTGCTGCAGGTGCTCGGAACCCCGGCGCAATAGTCGTAAACAATCCTATAACAAAAAAGTGCAGTCCATAAGGCTGCACTTTTTTGTTATATCACATGCCCACCCTCAACTGAGGGCGTCGGCGACGAGGAAGATGCTTCCGGTGACGAGCACCACATCACTCACAGGGTCAGCAGCCTCCCGGGCGGCAGCCATCGCCTCTTTCACCGTTGGAAACGCCTCGCCCGCCATTCCCAATTCCGCGGCAGCGGCCGTCAGCTGTTCCACGGGCAGGCCGCGCGGCACGCTAGGCCTCGTATAGTAGTAGGTCACCCGCTCCTGCGGGAGCATCTTTAATATCGTGCGGAAGTCTTTGTCGTTCACACAGCCATAGACCAGATGCAGATGATGGTAGGGCATCTCCGACAGCCGCTGCAGCATGGCGCGGATGCCATCGGCGTTGTGAGCCGTCTCGCATATCGTCAACGGATGTTCGCCGATACGTTCCCAGCGGCCGTGCAGGCCCGTCCGGGCCACCACGCCGGCAATGCCCGCCGCCACCTGTTCGTCTGCAAAGCGGTAGCCCGCCTCGGGCAACAACTCCAACGCCTGGAACAGCGTCGCCAGGTTGTGCAACTGGTAACTCCCCGCCAACGGACTGGTCAGTCCCTCACGGAACAAGACTCCATCGCGCAGCACCGAGAAATGCAATTCTGTATTGTCCAACCGAGGGCGTGACGGAACGTCCTCCACCACGCGGTAGCGGTCGTCGGCGAAATGCACGGGTGTGCCGCATTCCGCCGCCTTGCGTTCAAAGACGGGTCGCGTCTCGGGGTGGCTCTCGCCCACCACCAACAGGGCTCCGGGCTTGAAGATGCCAGCCTTCTCGCCGGCAATCTTGGCCAATGTGTCACCCAAGAATTGCGTATGGTCGAATCCGATATTGGTCACGATGCACATGTCGGGCTGGATGACGTTGGTGCTGTCCAGCCGTCCACCCATGCCCACTTCCACCACCGCCACATCCACCCGCTCGCGGGCGAAGTAGTCGAATGCCAGCCCCACGGTCATCTCGAAGAAACTCATGTCGAGTGTCTGCATGAAGGCCTTGTGCCGCTCCACGAAATCCACCACGGTCTCCTCTCCTATCATCGCGCCATTGATGCGTATGCGCTCGCGGAAGTCGACCAAATGCGGCGATGTGTACAGCCCCACTTTGTAGCCCGCCTGCTGCAATATCGAGGCCAGCAGGTGCGACACCGACCCCTTTCCGTTGGTGCCGGCCACATGGATGCTCTTAAATTTCGTCTCGGGATTGCCCAGATGCGCCATCAGACGCACCGTGTTTCCGATATCTGCCTTGTAGGCCGCCTGCCCCACACGGTGGTACATCGGCAGGCTGTTGAAGAGATAGTCCAGCGTTTCGCGGTAGGTCATCGCTAGTTGGGGATGGTGTAGGTAAGTCCCACGAGGAAGAGTCCTCTGTAGCTGGGATAGTTCTGCCAATAGAAATAACGCTGGAAAAGCAGGTTGTCGGCTTTCAGGAAGAAGCTGAGGGCTTTGTTATAGCGATACTCCACCTCCAGATTCAGGCCGTAACGCATGGGGAGGTACAGCGTGCTGTCGCTCCCATCGGCGGCCACCTGGGTGTCGTAAGGTGTGGGGCCCAGCAACTGGAACTCCACACGGCCGATAATCTTGTCGTGGTAGTTCACCGTGGCACTCAGGCCCGCGTCGAACGAGGGACGGTAATACAGCGGCAACGCCTCACTTTTCCCGCCCACGTTGACGGTGCGCAGGTTGCGGTAGATATAGTAGTTACCCTTGGCCTCCAGCTGCAGCATCTCGTCGTTCACAAAGAGGAAGCTGCCTCCCACCTTGATGCGGGTCAGGCTGTCGTATACGGGCGTGAAGACGTTCTGCAACTCATAGCGGTCGTTCAGCATAAACGACAGGTCGTCGTTCAGCAAGCTGTACATGCCGTACAGGTTCAGGTCCATCTTCTTGCTGAAACTGAAACGGGCCTTGGCAAAGAAGTCGTAGTGGCTGGTAGCGCGCTGGTCGGCATCGGGAGCCACATAGGGGTTGACCAGCCGGATGGTGTTCCAGCTGTTGGCATCGATATTGCCCTGTGCGCCGAGACTTACGTTAAGCATGTCCTTCAGCAACGTCTTGCCCACCACCGCGTCGGGATAGACATGTACCTTGCCGCCGTTGGGGAAGTTATAGGCATCCAGCGCCACCACGGCACCGGCATGTACCTGGAATCCCTGGAAGAGGAAATCGAGGTAGGGATTGGCCTTGTAGAGGTTCAGGTAGTGGCGGCTGCCCAGCGAAGAGATTCCGGTGCTGTCGTCGCGGTCCAGCAACGCCACCCCCATCAGCGAGTCGGCCCCCAGCGGCAATGCCGTGGGGTTGAACTGCTCGGCGAAGCCGTTATAGGACAGGTGCAGGTAGGCGATGCCCTTGTACTTCTGGGCGATGCTGAAGCCGTAATGGATATTCCCGTCGAAGCCCACCTCGAACTGGTTCTGGCTGTAGCTGGCAAACATGTCCCACAGACCCAGATTGGCCTCATAGCCCAAGGCATGGACATCTGTGTTGAGGGTTTTCAGTCCCAAATTCAGCCCCACAAGGTTGTAGGCGGCGTTGTAGTCGCTCAGCGAGATATCATCGCGCGTGCAGTTCATCACGCTATACAGCGTACTGTCGCTGAAGCCATAATAACGGGTGAAGTCGTTCTGGTAGCTCAAATCGGCGCTCAGTTGCAGGCGGTGCTTGGTAATCATCTTGCCAAACAGGGCCACCTCGGTGAACGAGAAGGGGGCCTGTCCGTAATGGGTGGGCGACGGCAGCGAGTCGCTTGCATGGCCGATAGTGCCCCACGAGGAGTGGTGCGTGGCCCTGATACCATAGGTCTTATCCTTGTCGCGCAGAGAGTTGAAATAGACCTCCGCCAAGGGCGACCAATAGTTTCCGAACCCCAGTTTGAGGTAGTTGTTGTACAGCCGTGTGGCGGGCTCGCCGATGATGCGGGCCGCCTTGATGCGCGACGGCACATAGAGCGAGGTCAGGCGACGCGACGAGATGTCGTAGGTGAACGACTTGGGCATGGTCGCCACGGTATCGGTGATGGCGGGCGCGACATTCACCTTGGGGTTTTCGTCAATCACCGGCCGGTAGCGGCTGGTGACAATGACACGTTCATTATACACATTGCTGTCGGACTGGGCCCGGCAGACACCCCCCGCCAGCAGCACAGGGCTGGCCAGCAGCAGGGCGACTATCTTGGTGGTATATTTCATCGTTGTGTGGATTGTATTGTCAATATAATTGATTCACTCCTTTCGTGCGGCAGGCTATTCGGCCACCTCGCCGCCCGTTTCGGGTTCGTTCTCCAGTTCAATGACGACCTCTTCCTCCTCTGGCGGCTGGGTGGCGCCCTCTTCCTCCAAGATGGCGTTGCGCTTGCTCAAGGCCAGCTGCACCAGGTCGTCGCCATCGTAGTTGTCGATGATGCTCTGCAGCGTCTGCTTGGCCTGCAGATTGTTGCCGCGGGCATAGAAGATATCGGCCCACAGGATAAACGATTTGGCCAGCCAGTAGTCGCTCACGGGGTCGGCAATCACGGCCTCGATGGCACGCTCCGAGCCGGCATAGTCGTGCATGAAATAACGCAGTTCGGCCTGACGGTAGGAGGCCTCGCCGCTGTAGTCGCCGTTGGTAGAGCTCTTCAACAGGGCATACAGGCTGTCGGCCTGGCGGTAGGTGTTGCTGTCGGCATAGTAGGTGCGCGCCATGCTGACACGCGCTTCATCGCGCAGTTCATCGGTAATCTTGCCCTCGCCCAACAGCTGACGGGCAGCGGAGAGGATGCTGTCGCGCTGGCCCAGCCGCACCCAGCTGCGCAGGATACCCACGCGGCCCGAGAGGCGGTTGTTGTCGTTCTCCGACAGGGAGACCAGCTGGCTGTACAGGTCGAGCGACTTGGTGAAGTTGTTGAGGCTATAGGCGATGTTGGCGGCATTGTGCAGCGACCGTTCGGTGTAGTCGTTGCGACCCGCGGCGGCCACGGCCTCGTAATGCGGCAGCGCCCGCTCGGTCTGTCCGTTGCGGAACAGGCAATCGGCGGCATAGTAGTGCGCCTGCAGATGGAAGAGGCCTTCGGGGAACTTGTCGAGGTAGCTCTCAAAGCCCTTGACAGAACTCTCGCAGTCGCCGTTCATATACAGGTTCTCGGCGGTCATGTAGGTGGTGCTGTCCTGCTCCACGGTCGAGACGCTGGTCTTGGTGGTGCGCTTGACATAGCTGAAATACTCATCCACACGGTTCTGGCTGACGTAGATGTTCTTCACCGTGCTCAGCGCGTCACGGGCCTCGTTGGTACCGGCATAGTGGGTCAGCAGGCGGTCGAAGACCTCCAGCGCCTCGGTGTTGCGGTCGGTGTTGTAGTATACCAGACCGATATTGAGGAGCGCGGTCTTAACCAGCGTGTTTTGGGGGTATTTCTGCAAGAAGTTGTTGAAGTACATGAGCGCCATCTCATTGTTGTCGCACACCAGATAGGTGTTGCCCACCTCGAAGAGTGCCTTCGGGGCCAACGGAGAGTCTTTGTACTGTTCGAAAATCTGGTTGAGATACGACAGCTTCTCGTGGTACTTGCCTGTCGCACCATAGGAGAGTGCCTTCTGGTAGGTGGCATAGTCGGCATCGGCATCTTTCGCGTTAATCACATGGTCGTAGTGCTTGATGGCCTCGGCATACTTGCTTTCCAAATAGTAGCAGTCGCCCAAGCGGTTGTACACGTCGTTGACCTGATGGGGGTCGATGGAGGCATCGGCCAGGCGCAGGAATATCTTGAAATCATCCGTCGCGTCGGAGATATTATCGCGTTTCATGCAGAGGTAGCCGTGTGTATAGAGGGCTTGGCGATAATAGGGAGAGACGGTGGCGTTGGTGCTCACCATGAAGCGGTCCAGCGTGGTGCCCGCCACATCATAGTCGCCCATGCGGTAGCGTGCTTCGGCATAGAGGTAGTAGGCGTCCGTGGTGTACTTGGGCAGGGCATTGATTTTGGTGGCCTTCTGGAAATAGGCGGCAGCCGATTTCATGTTGCCCGTGTTGAACACCTCGATACCGCGGTTGATGACGATACGCTGGTAGGCCTGGTTCAGCATCGGTGAACGGTCGGGAATCTTCTCGATAAGGGTCAGCGCATCCTTGTAGTTACGAGTGCTGAAATAGAGAGAGGTCAGAATCTCCTCAATTTCCGTGCGGTGCGAGGTCTTGGGGTACTTCTGCAGATAGTCCTCGAACGAGCGGATGGACTCGTTGTAGGGGTTGGCGTTCAGTTCGTATGAGAGCTTGGCGTAGTTGAACAACGCATCTTCCTTGATGCGGGGGTCAAAGTCCAGTTTGGAGGCCTGGAGGAACATGCTGCGGGCCTCGCTCTTGCGGTTCAGCTTGATGTCCACGTCGCCCAGCACATAGAGGGCATGCTGTGCCACACTGTCCTCGCAGGCGGTCTTCTTGGAGAGGTAGAACTGCGCCGAGTCATACTGGTGCAGCATATAGTAACAATAACCTATCTGATAGTAGCTGTCCTGCGGCGTGCAGAGCATCGGCTCCAGCTTGATGGTGTTGCTCCGCTTGGCTTTGGGCGAATTGGCCATGACTGCATCGTGTTCCTCATCGCTGGCGCGGTTGCGCATTGCGGCATCATAATAGTCCAAGGCATCCTTGTAGTCGCCACGGTTGAAATAGACCTCGGCCACCATCTGGCGGATTTCGTTCTTCTTGAAGACATCCTCTTCAACCAACAGCACGGGAGCCATCTCCAGCAGTTCGTCGTTCTTGCCGAGGTAGTAATAGATGCGGGCGATATACGACGGGACAATCTTGGCAAACTTGCGGTCGCTCTGGAGTTTCTGGAAGTTGCGCAGCGCCAGGTCGTATTTCCCGTCCATATACTGCAGATGGGCATAGTAGTACAGGGCGGCGTTGGTGTACTTGGACTTGCCGTTGATTTCCTGGGCGAAATACTTCTTGGCGTCGTCATACTGCTCGTCGCTGAAATAGCAGTAGCCCACCTTGAAGTTATACTCGCTGCGGTGGCCGTACTCCACCTCACGTGCCTGCACCTTGACGTAGTATTTCAACGCCTTCTTGTAGTCACCGGCGGCATAGTGGTAGTTGCCCAAGTAGAAATTGGCCATATTGCAGTGTTTGCTCTGCGGATAGAGTCGCAGGAACTCCTGCAGCCGGAAGTCGGCATCCTTGTTGGTCAACTTCTCGGCACACACCGCACCGTAATAGCAGGCGTCGCCCGCCATCTGTTCGTCCACCGACATGCCTTCGGCCGCCAGTTTGTCGAAGAGATTCTGTGCCGAAGCATATTTTTCTTTCTGGTAAAGGTCGAGCGCCTGCCGGAAAAGGGCCTTCTCCGACTCGCCGGAACTCTTTTTTTGTGCCGCGGCACCCGCCGCCGAGAGCAGCATTATAGCCGCAAGTACAAGAATCTTAACTCTTTGCATCTGCATGGATATAGTATTTTCAAAGTATAAAATTACAACTTAAAAACGATACTACACCCCTGCCCCACAATATTTTATCAACAAGAGCCTGTTAGGACGGGCTCTTTACGTTGGCCTTAACACTGGTTTTGCGTTTCGGTTTTAACTTCCGTTCCGCTCACCAAACTACAAATCATTGTTGTACTGCACCGCTGCCTGGTAGTCTTCCTCGGTGATTGTCAAAGTCAGGCGGGTACTATAGATTTCTTGGACTTGAGGAATTATATTATTCGTTCAACGGCGATATTCCTTTTTGGAGATTTCCTCTTTCTCAAACAGTTCATCCATTCTTGTTCGAGATAACTTAGAAACTGTTTAAATTTAATTGATGGAATTTGTTATACAGCAAAGCGAGCAGATTTTTCTTCTTTTTGAGGGAGCAATGGGGGTCCATTGTAACCGAAAAGATGCCGTTTTGATGCTTTAAGAAAAACATTGGATTAATTTTAAACAGTTTCTTAATGGAGGAGGAAGAAGGGTTTGGATTCCTCTTCCTGTTTCTGCATCCAGGGGGCCTGCAGCAAGAAACCCGTGGCCGGCGCGGGGGTGACGGTGTACTGCAGCTGCCCGTCGGGGTTGATGAGGATGAAATGAGGGTACGACACCACCTGGTAGTGTTCCAACAGCTTGTAGTTGCCATCGAAATGCAGCCATGTCCAACTGCACCGACGGCCCCGCTTGCTGTTGCGCAGGAAGTTGTACATCTTCTGAAACTCCCTGTCACAGTCGATGGTGATGAATTCGACATTGTCGTTCTTAGCGTAAATGCTGTCCTTGAAATGCGAGAGGGTCTCGATTTCGGCCAAACAGCTGGGATCGCCCACACGGACGAAGGAGAGGTAAACCCACTTGCCCTTCAGACTGTCGAGCGAGACGGGCTGCCGGTCGATGTCGGGCAGGGTGAACGACGGCACCTCGGAGCCGCTAGTACCCTGACGCAGATGTGCGGACATGCGTTGGGCCAACTGGCGGTGCTCGGGAAACTTGCTGCGGGCACCGAGGAGGTCTATCATCTGCACCACCTTGTCTCCCTCGTAATAGCGGGTGTCGTAGTAGGCCTCCTGCAATCCTTCGAGGGCAGCGAGTTCGCGCACCTGCTCATGGCGTAGCAGCGAGTCGGTACCCAGCGAGTCGAGCAGCACGTCGAGTTTCAACTCGTTGACCATTCGGGCCAACTGTTTGATGGGAATCTTGGCGGTACCGTTGGAGACGGCGCCGGCGAAAAGGGTGGTGAAAAACGACATATAGTTCTCGTCGTAATACAGGATGGGCTGCCCCTTGACGAGGCGGTTGGCCAGATGGCGACGCGACTCGAACTGGAGGCTATACTTCAACTCGGCGAGTTTATAGGTCTTATAGCGGTTGAAGAAGCGGTTGTCGGTATCGGGATTGAGGCGTGCCACCTCGGCCTCCAAACTGTCGAAATAACGGCGCTGGGGGCGGAAACGGCTGTCGAAATAGAAACGGTGGCTGTCGATATAGTTCGCCACGGTGGCCTCGAAGTCGGAGATAAGGCCGTTGAGCTCGCCCTCGGGCATACCGATGAATTCAAGCGGCAGCGCCACGGGGTCGAGGAAGATATTCTTCTTCTCGTTGATGTCCCAGTCGAAGGTGGGGACGTAGACTTCGTACTCACGACCGGGCTCGACATAGAACGACTGACTGTAATCCTCAATCTGGAGGAACATCAGCGTGGGGTAGTTGGAATAGCCATGGAGTTCGAAGTGGCGGTTCTCGGCGATGACAGCGCGGTCCACCAGTTCCTCGACACGGGTGAGCATGTCGCTGTAACGGTACAACTCGACGGTCTTGCCGGCACCGCCCTCCACCTCGCCGCGGATAGTGATATTGACCTGCGCAGAGAGAGAGAATCCCAGTGTCCAAAGGCAGGAACCCAGAAGTAAGAAGAAGTGTAGTTTTCTCATTTCGACTTTTAAGAAACTGTTTTAATTTAATTGATGGAATTTGTTATACAGCAAAGCGAGCAGATTTTTCTTCTTTTTGAGGGAGCAATGGGGGTCCATTGTAACCGAAAAAAGGAGGGAAATTTGACGCTTTAAGAAAAACATTGGATTAATTTTAAACAGTTTCTAACTAGAACATGTAGCCCATTTTGACGTACAGGTTGCTGAACTTGCCGTTGTCCTGCTTGTCGAAGGCGGTGGCCCAGTCGACGGAGAGGACGAAGTTGTCGTTCATGGCCACTTTGAGACCGCAGCCGCCGGAGAGGTGCAGGGCATGCAGGCGGGAGTTGTCATAAAGCGAGGGACTTTCCGCAAGGACGTCGGTGTACGTGATAAGATATTCCGCCCGCTGCGGGTCGGCGTACACATCATCGTAGGGCTGCACCACCATGCCGGCATCCACAAAGGGATTCAGGCCGATATAGAAGAGGTTCTTGCCGATATTGAAATGGGCCACCTGCACACGGAATTCCACGTTGGCGAAGGCCACGCCACGGGCCAGGATGCGGTTGCGCATGATGCCGCGGATGGAGTTGCCGCCGCCCAGTCCCTCATAGACCACCCGCTGCATGTAGAGCTGGTTGAGGTAGGTGTTGAGGTAGAAAGGGCTTTCGCCAGCCACGTTGAGCTGGGTGCCCAGTCGATAGGCGAAGGTGAGCCGTTGGGGCAGCAACTGGATATATTGCCGCCAGGCGGCGTTGAATTTCAAGTCGTTGTACTCGGCCATATCACCCAGTCCTGCATAGTAGGTAAGGAACGCATCGGCATGGATTCCCCTGCGGGGGTTCTGCTGACGGTCGCGGGTGTCGAAGGTGAGACCGCCATGCAGGTAGGGATGGGTGCCTCCATTGGCCTCACCCGCCTTGATATAGCCCAAAGAGACATACTGGTCAAAGAGGGTCGTGGTGTCGGGCAGGTGTTTGCTCTCGTCCTTGGTATAGGAGTTGAGGCGCTCGACATCGACGGAGCCAACGGAATAATGCAGCACGCCCACGCCGGCATTCCAGTACCACGGGCTGGAGAGCTCGCCCTGGAGGTCGGCGCTGAAACGGAACATATCGCGGCGGTACTTGTAGTAGGCACGCGAGATATAATCCGGGTCGTCTTGGGTGGAATAGGCGGAATTGTAGGCTGACTGATAGCCGTTGAAGCCATAGAAGTCGCACATGAGGTCGGGCAGATAGGACATATCGACACTCAACCGATGGCCGGGAATGAGGTAGCGCGAGTCGTACGACAGGCGGAAAAGGCCATAGTGTTTGGTGGTGTAGGCGGCTTCGGCATAGATGGAATGGAGATACTCAGGATAGGTGGAGCCATCGCCGAAATAGTAGATATTGGTAAGCGCCCCGAGTTGAAGACCCAGATCGGCATCGTAGGCCACACTGGGAAGCACGCCGAAGGTCCACCCCTGGCGCACCTTGCGGGTGGTGTCGGCACCCTCTTGGGCATAGAGCGACGGCACAGCCGCCAACAGAAGAAGTAAAGTTAGTTTTTTCATAGTTGTTTTTTCTTGAATATTTTCTTACGGAAGATGAACAGTGCAAAGATGAGGAACGCCCCCACCAGTATGGCGAGAGTGATGAGGGTGTTGGTGAGACTTGCCGGGGCGAAGCCCATGAGCAGCAGCACTGGGAAACCGAACACAATGGCCGGGATGGTCTGCAGCACCAGATTGTTGGCGGCGGGGGTCTCGAACTTGGGGTCGATCTCGCGCAGCAGTATCATGCCGTTGGAGGCCGTACCGGTGAGCATTCCGAACATGGAAAAGAAGCCCTCGTATTGGTATTCGGGATAGAGGTGGCGGCAGCAGCGCAACACATAGATGAAGGTCACCAGCGCACCGATGGTGCAAACCAGCAGCAGCGGCAGCCAAATGCCCCGAAGGTTATTGAAGTCGATGGCGGCGGTGCCGGCCACAATCATGAAATCGAAGCAGGTGCCCGCAATGCGGTCGAGGGTGTAGTTATTGATATACTCGCGCTGGATGACACGCTGCTTGCGCAATTTGTTGATGATGACCTTGACCAACACACCCAGCAGGGTACCCCAGAGGAAGTTGAATCCCCATACCATGGGTTTGAGGGTCTTGACGCCGAAGTTGCCGAGGTCGAGCTGCTGCACTCCGTACATCAGCAGGAACACAAAGAAGTAGACCAACAGCACCAGACTTATCTGGACGGTAAGCTTGTCGATGGACTCCGAGTGCGGGATTTCGTTCTCCGACTCGTAGTCGGCCAGCGTATAGGTTTCCTGTCCCTTGGCCGCCCGTTGGGTGAGCCGTCCCTTGCGACGCAGGATGTTCATATAGATAACGCCTACAAGGCTTCCCACGATAAAGCCGGCGGCGGCGATACTAAGGCCGAAGTCGATACCGTGGAAGGCAATGCCCTGATCGGCGGCTTGCCCCGCATAGACTCCGCCGAAGTTCATCGCCTGTCCGGGACCCTGGCCGTAGCCCATGGGCAGCAGCAAGCCGGAGGCGTAGAAAAAGTCGGTGCGGTTCCACCACAGGAAAAGGGGGATGGTCAGCAACAGACCCGCAATACCTTGAATGATATATGAGCTGGCGGTGACAGCGCCGGTCTCAACCACCTTCATGGTGGTGGTGGAACTCTTGATTTTCTTGTTCTTCAACGCCATGGCCACGAAACCGAGGCCGAGGGCGTGGTAGGTGATGATTTCCATCGAAGGCTTGTCGACCAACTGGGAAAAGAAATCGAACGGTTTCAGGCAGAGAATCAGCAGGCCCGCGACAAGGGCGGAGGGCAGCAGGCTACGTTTCAGCAACGGCACGTTGCAGCGGATGAGGTTGGCCACCAACAGGGCCAGCACGATGATAAAGAACTGGATGAGCCATGCCCAAGCTGAAGGGGAAGCAAATGAGGTCATAAGCAGAAGTTTTTAGGCATTAACGCGCATCCGCGAAAATTATTGTATATGCAAAAAAAAAGAAATACTACTATGAAAAAGTCCGACTGAATGGAAAATAAAGCGTAAATTTGCAGCCAAATTCAATACCAACCAACGAATGAGAAGAATCAGACAATCGATTGCATGTGTGGCACTCCTGCTCATCACAGGTGCCTGCTGCACCAATCGCAACACCTCGCCACAGGTGGAGGGACACTACACCTACGAACACGCCTTCAACTACGATTTGTTCGGGAACCACTTCGATGTGCACGAGACCGGCACCATGGACTTCTACCCCGACAGCAGCGCCCTCGACTCCGCACGGCAGGTGTATGTGGCGACACTGGCGAATGGCGACACCGTGACATGGGTGTTCAACTACATCAGCCCCAGCTGTTGGCATGTGGAGGGCGACGATTTCTACTTCTCCGGCATCAAAGAGTCTTTCCGCATGGAAGTGGCTGAGGGTGACAAAGAGGCCGAACTGGCACAAAAGATTATCGAAGTCATCAGCGGCAGTATCAACTACAAATACAAATTCCACCTTGACACGCTCACGGAAGACCGTCTGCAGTGGAGCTACACCTACCGCGACGGCCACTCCGACACGTGGGAATTCTTCAGACATGAAAACTGAGAGACTACTGCTGCGCCCGTGGCGCGAAGACGATGCCGAGGCACTATACAAATATGCCAGTGACCCCGAAGTGGGACCCCGCGCAGGCTGGCCGCCACACAAGAACGTGGAGGAAAGCCGCGAGATTATCCGCACCCTCTTCAACAGCGACCACATGTGGGCCATCGAACTCAAAGAGACAGGCGAGCCCATCGGCTGCATAGGCTATTTCGTCTATGGCGAAAGCAATATACACATCGGCGAGAACGATGCCGAGGCAGGTTACTGGGTCGCCCGCCCCTACTGGAACCGCGGCATCTGCTCCGAAGCCCTGCGGCTGCTGATAGACTACTGCTTCAACGAGAAGCATTTCCAAACCCTCTGGAGCGACTACTTCCCCGACAATCCCGCGTCGGGTCGCGTGATTGAGAAGTGCGGCTTCCGCGACACCGGCGAGATAAACTATTGCAGCCAACTCCAACTCGGGAGCGACAAACCCGTACGCATCATGCGATTAGACAACCCATCCACGAGCACCACTAATTCCATCAACTCCATAAATTCCACCAACTCCCATGACAAGAAAACATTGGATTGACAACCTCCGTTGGGCGACAGTGCTGCTGGTGCTGCTCTACCACGTCATCTATTTCTACAACAACAAAGGCGTTTTCGGCGGCGTAGGCGGCTTCGGCGACGGCCCACAATACCAAGACACACTGATGTACCTCCTCTACCCTTGGTTCATGCCGCTGCTCTTCCTGCTGGCAGGCGTAAGCGCACGGTACTCCCTACAGAGCCACAGCGGCGGGGAATGGTTCCGTTCCCGCACCCGCAAACTCCTAGTGCCCGCCACCATCGGCCTTTTCGTCTTTCAATGGATGACCGGCTACTTCAACACACAAGTGGCGGCCTACAGCCAAGGTACCAGCCCTTTCGGCGACCTCCCCACGACACTGCCCGATGGCGTTCGGGCCACCATCAAATACATAGCCTACAGTGTCTCCGGCATCGGCCCGCTGTGGTTCATCCAAGACCTGTGGCTCTTCTCGCTCATCCTGCTATTAGTCCGTAGCGTCATACGTCTGTGCACGCCCAAACGCCACAGCGTAGAGAAGGGCACGCACAAGTGTGCATTCCTTCAACCGAAATGGCCACTCGCCATTGCGTTGCTTCTCCTTGGCGTGCTTTTCTGGCTCGGCGAGCAGACCCTCGTCTTCAACCCTCGTCCGGAAAGCCTCGACGGCCTCTACAACCTCTACAAACCCGTCTTCTACCTCATCCCCTTCCTATTGGGATACTTCGTCTTCTCGCACGACCCGGTGCAGGAAACCCTCTCCAAATACTGGATACCGCTGATGGTCTGCGCCGTCGCCTCCTGTGCGGCACTCACCATCACCACCTTCGGCCAAGACAACACCTCGCCACAATATCTTGCCAGCCCGCTCAACTGTCTTTACGGGTGGTTGATGTGCCTGGCCATGATGGGCTGGTTCAAAGCCTGCTTCGACCGCACGGGCCGCTTCGCCGCCTACATGACGCGTAGCAGCTTCGGGCTCTATATTGTCCACTATCTCGTCATCGCCAGCATCGGCTACACAATGAAAGTCTACACCACGCTCCCACCCGTGGCCATGTACCTCATCCTCACCGTCGCCGTCCTGGTCCTCTCTCCCCTACTCTACGAAGGGCTCCGTCGAATCCCTGTCATTCGCTGGTGCGTGCTGGGCGAAACCTTTAGGAACAAGTGATTATGTTGAACTGTTGAATTGTTGCCTGTTTAACAACAACTTGTCCCTGCTGATAATTGTACGTTCAATTTGAATGCTTAATATCGAAAACAATATCAAACCGTATCTATGAACATCTTAAAACACACCTCGGTACTACTGATTGCCATATTATTTCTCAACGGCACACTCTTCGGACAAGAAAGCCAGCGCCAACGGCTGGAACGTCACGTATACACCCTCGCCGCCGACAGCCTGCAAGGACGCGAGGCCGGTTCGCCTGATGCCGCCCGCGCCCGTGCCTATATTGCCCAGCAGTGGCAGGAGATGGGGCTGAAGCCCGCTATCGGCGACAGTTATGAAATGCCTTTCGACCTCTTCGGACAGGAAGGTTACTGCAACCTCGTTGCCCTTATCGAGGGCAGCGACCCTGTGCTGAAAGATGAGTATATCGTCATCGGCGGCCATTACGACCATCTCGGCGTGAGGAACAACGAAGTGTACAACGGAGCCGACGACAACGCCTCCGGCACCGCTTGCGTCACCGAGGTGGCGCGACAACTGCTGGCACGACAAGGCGAGCTGAAACGCAGTGTCATCATCTGCGCCTTCGATGCCGAAGAGATTGGATTGTACGGTTCCCGAGCCTTGGCCCAGAAGATGCAGGAGCAGAACACCCTCAACCGTGTGCAGCTGATGATGAGCATCGACATGGTGGGCTGGTACAAGCAAGGCGGGCACCTCACCATGGAAGGAACCGGTACCCTCCATAACGGCAGCGGCCTCACCAATCCCACCGACCTTGGCATCAATATCAAAATCAAGAACAAAGGATTCGAGAACTCCATCTTCACCGCCACCGACACAGAACCCTTTGCCAAACAAGGCATTCCCACGCTGGCCGTCACCACGGGTCTCAAGTCGCCCTACCATAAACCCGGCGACGACGCAAACCTGATTGACTACGAAGGACTGAGCCTCGTGACAGACTATCTCACCGCGTTCATCGTGCGGGCCGCCAACCAACCCAGCCCCTTGGCCTCGGGCAAGGTAGCCACGAAACACACTAACCGGAACCGTTGTTTCGAAGTGGGCCTCCAAGGGGGGTACAACACCTCGAGTATCACCCTGCCCGATGCCGCCTTCGACACCAAATCACTCCTCGGTGGCCAGGCGGGACTGATGATGCAGGTCAACTTCAACAAACACATAGGTCTCCATGCCGATGTGATGTACAGCTACACCCGTGCCCGGTTCCCCTATGCCGACGACCCTTTCGGTGAGGGCTGCCGCCTACAGCAACATTGCGTCACCGCACCCCTGATGCTCCATCTTGGCATTGCCGAGGCGGGAGTGGGTGTTTATTTCCGCATCGGCGGGTACTACAGCCGTATACTGGAAGGCAATTTCTATGCACCCAAAGGCGACCTGCCGACCACTGCACCCACTTTCCAGGCCGACCGCCCCGACCACTGGGGCATCGCCTGCGGCGCAGGATTCCGCCTTGGCAACTGGCAATTGGACCTCCTCAACCTCTTCCAGAAGGATAACCTCTTCGACACCTCCACCGGTATGCCCAAAGCCCACTACCACACGTACAACTGCTCGCTGGGATATTATTTTTAAAAACGAACCCTCACCTCCCTCCTGCTCCCCGCCCTCGGCGGGGATGATTTGCTCAAACCAAAACGTATTTTTTTCTTAACGAAATTTTAAATTGGCATAAACTTTCTTAAATATCCAACATTAGGGGGTATCCAAATCGACCCTAGTCAGTGTTTATATAGTAAAACCCCTATCATGTCTCGAGTTTCACATCTCCTGCTCCTCATGATGCTTTTGTCTGCGACCGTCTCCACGGCCCAAACATTATACGGCTATGAGTTCTCCACCGACGTGGACTCCACCAAATGGATACCCCTCACCCAACCGACAACGATGCTGGAGTGCTACTCCCAACTTCATGGTCTTCAACATGGCTCCTCTCCTATTTCCATGGGGTTTCACCTATGGATGATGGGGACGGATGTCACCTATTTCTCTGTGCACCGCAGCGGCCGGATGCTGCTAAATAGCATCTACCAGAACAACGACTACAGAGCCATCCGCATGCAGTGGTGGAGTGACCAAAACTATCTAATGCCATACGGGGTGATTCCCAACTTCGATTCATCCGGCACGGTGGCCTGTCAACTCTTGGGGGCTTCCGGCAATCATGTCTTGGTGTGCCAATTCACGATGCCCGTCACCCGTGCCGCCTCACCCGACAGTTTCCAAATCCAACTCTTCGAGTCCACCTCATCCATCCGCTATGTCTATGCCCCTCGCAACAGCTCCTTGCCTGGGCCCAGCGGTCAAATTGGCTTGGCTCAAAACTCTCTCAAATATATCAGTGTCCGCCCCGACCTCCAGACGGCAGCCGCCAATGACAACTATGAACCTTTCAATCTCCCTTGGCCGGGCAACTGGCGCTACTACGAGTTCAACCCTCGATGCCCAGGTGTCACCGGTTTTCGCGCCGACAGCGTACGATACGCATCCGCACGTCTTACTTGGGACACTTTCCCACAGCACACCCTGTACCTCATCGAATATGACACCGCCGGTTTCCCCTCCGGCACAGGCGGGATCGTTACCACGACAGACCACATTGTTCACCTCAACGGTCTGGTGCCCAATACCCGTTACGAAGCACGCATCCGCTCGGTCTGTGACAATGGCGACACAGCCATCGATGCCACATCCGTCACTTTTACCACTGAGGTCTATGCCTGCTCCAATATCCAGTTCACCGACCTCAACGGTCCTGATGTGGAATGCCTGACTGGCTCTTTCGCCAATCCTGACAACATGGGACAGGTAGTGAATTATGGTCCGTCCGAAATCCGGTCGCGCCATACGGTGCATGTCGACACCGCGGAGCGCGACGCCATGACCGGCAATATGCTCCGCACCATCCCCCCGGGACATTGCAATTCTGTACGCCTTGGCAATTCCCTCACAGGCAATCAACAAGAAAGCATCACCTATACGCTCACTATTGACACACAAAACTACGACCTGCTGATTCTCCGCTATGCGATGGTAGACCAACTCCCAAATCACGAACCAGAGGAACAGCCCTATTTCACATTCTCTTTCCTGGACGGGAACGGCCACTTGATAGACTCTTGCTATTATGCCAATTTTGTCTCAGGATCAGGCACTGGATGGAATGTCTCAACCAACTCTTCCTCGGTGGTGTGGCGCGATTGGAGTGCTGTGGGGGTGGACCTCTCCCCTTTCCATGGGCAGACCGTCAAAGTGAAACTCTCCAATGCCGATTGTAGCCAAGGCGGCCATTGGGGCTATGCCTATTTCACATTGGAGGGTACATCGAAGCATATTTCGTCCACCACCTGCGGTGCCGCTATCGAGAACACGTTCCGTGCGCCACAGGGGTTCTCCTACCGATGGTACAATGCCACCGATTCCGCCACAACACTCTCCACTGCCGAAACGCTCCATGTCACCACGCCAGGTCAGTACTGCTGCCGACTCTCCTATAACCTCGGTGGACGCGATTGCGGCATCACCATGTCAACCCGTGCCGGCCCTCGTTATCCTGTGGCACGGTTCACCTCCGCCCCCGAAGACTCCTGCGAGGCAGTTCGACGGTTCTTCAACCAGAGTGTCGTGGCCACCGATGCCGCCCGTACGCAACTCACCTCCGAGCCCTGCGAGCGTTTCCTTTGGCGCTTCGACGACGGCACCACCGACACCGTCGACAACCCCGTCCACACCTTCTCCAACGGACAGCACTCCGTCACCCTTGTGGCCATGCTTGCCGATGGAACTTGTGCCAACTCATACACCAGTACCTTCTCGGTGTTCATTCCTTCCAACACCATCCAAATCACCCGCTGTCCGGGAGCCAGCATCGTAATCAATGGCAGATGGATTACCGACACCGGGTTCTATACCTATGTGGAGGACTGCTTTGCTCATCGCATCCACTACTCTTGGTACCCCATCTCCGGAACCCTGCTGTACGACACCCTCTGCGAGGGAGACACACTCCTTTTCGGCCCCTACCGCTGTACCGACAGCGGCCGTTATTCCTACACAACGACCGACATACACGGTTGCGACTCCCATCTCACCTTACAGTTGCATTACATAGCCGACACCTACCTGCACATCTCCGACACGCTCCCCATCGGTGGACGGTATACCATCGGCGACACCTCTTTTGTCGCGCCCGGACGGTACTCCTATCAGATGCACACCTCTCAGGGGTGCAATATCTTTTACGACATAGAGCTCGGCTGCCGTCTCTCCCACGACACTACAGTATGCATCTCGTCGCTGCCTGTGGAATGGGACGGACACCTCTTCACCACCGGTGGCGCCCAAACATTCTCCCACCTCAGCCAGGCAGGCACTGACAGCATTATAGAATACACCCTGCATGTTCGTCCGAAGGCGAAGTTGCAATACCTCATCGACCAATCCTGCGAGGCAGACGGATATTTTGTCCTGCTGTTTTACGACACCAACCAACACCAACTGATCTCCAATCCTACCGATAATACCGTCGAAATGGTCTCAGATGGTCAGCGCTACCATCTGCACCCGCAGCAGACCACACGTTATTTTCTCTATGCCGATTATGCAGATGAACCCTCATGCACAAGCGTCGACAGCATTGACCTAAACCCCGCCGACCTCATAGGCATCACACTGGATTTCGCCTACCAGCCGGAAATCATTACATCCGACAATACCGAACTGACCCTCACCGACCACAGCCGCCACATCCTCAGCCGCCAGTGGTACGTGAACAGGGTGCCGTTGATGGAGACGGAGCGGAATGTCCATGCGGATATACCGCCTGCGATAGATTCTCTCACGGTATGCCTTGTCGGCTATCGCTCGTTCTGCTCCGACACCCTCTGCAAGGTCATTCCTATTCAAAAATACGTGCTGTGGTTCCCGAATGTCTTCACCCCTGGCCGCGACGAAAACAACCTCTTCCGAGCCGAAGGAGTGAATATCTACGACTTTGAACTCTGGATATACGACCGACGCGGGAAACTGGTCTTCCACTCCACCGACATCCACGGGGCTTGGGACGGCACCCACAACGGTACACCCTGCTCCCAAGGCACATACGCCTATAACTGCCGTTATGCCATCCCCGGTGGCCAAATTCGCTCCCAGGCGGGCATTGTAACCCTTTTGCGGTAAATATTACATCATTCCTCCTTGCAAAAAAGTAGACAGGTCGTGACCTCAGTGCAGTCCCGACCTTCCTTCGGTGTGGCCTCGGTGAAACTTCGGTGAAATTTTTGTGATCTTCCCATGATCTTCCCATGATCTTCCCATGATCCTCCCATGATCTTCCCATCAGTGATGGGAGGAATATGGGAAGAATTCGGGTGGAATTTGCCAATATCTCCGAGGTCACTCCGACACCACATAAAAGGAGTAGCGAGACCACGTAAAAGGAGTAGCGAGACCACGTAAAAGGAGCGGTGAAAATCAGGATAAAAAAATGATATAAAATAATTTTCTCCGATTGTCTTATAAAATATATGCCAAATTGTTACAAAAAATAATTTAAGTATATGCCAAAATATTACAAAAAATGCGTATTTTTGCACCCAAAATAGAACAAACAAAAATAAAATAGTATGATATATCGGACTGCATTACAATATCTTGAGAAATGGGCAGAATCTCCAGAACACAAACCGTTGATTATTCGGGGTGCACGACAGGTCGGGAAAACGACCCTAATAAACCAGTTCTCCGAGAAATTCGACAATTATCTATACCTTAACCTCGACCGCAAAAGGGATTGCAGTCTGTTTGTCGAAGATGACATTCCCACATTGATAGATCGCATACATATCCATTGCCGCAAACAAAAAAGCGATGGAAAAACGCTGCTGTTCATCGACGAGATACAGAACTCGCCCGAGGCGGTTCGCTTATTGCGTTATTTTCGGGAAGAGGCGCCCTCGCTTTTCGTGGTTGCCGCCGGTTCTCTCCTTGAAACACTTATAGACACCCATGTTTCATTCCCTGTAGGACGTGTCGAGTACATGGCATTAAGGCCGTGTTCATTTTTGGAGTTCCTGAATGGCATCGGAGAAGAATATGACGCTGAAGTCATCAAAGGCCTTGCAGGCGATGCCATCCACGAGAGGCTTATGAACCATTTCCTCAACTATGTGCTGGTGGGAGGTATGCCAGAAGCCATCATGAAGTATTCCGAACGTCGCGATGTCCTGGCTGTGAATCAGATTTACAGCACCTTTCTGAACGCATACTCGGACGATGTGCAGAAGTATGCGCAAAACAAAACAATGGCTGCCGTCATACGCCATATTCTCAGGCAAGGATGGGCCTATGCGGCAGAGCCCATCAGCTTTAACAATTTCGCCGAAAGCAACTATCGTTCACGCGAAATGGGCGAAGCGTTCCGTACAATAGAGCGGGCGTTGCTGCTCGAATTGGTATATCCCATCACAGTAGAACAGATTCCACTAATGCCCAACATGCGCAGGAAACCGAAGCTGATGTGGCTCGACACGGGACTGGCAAACTATTATGCCGGTGTCCGAAGCGAGATATTCAATGTTGACGACATCATGTCCGTTTGGAAAGGGCGTATCGCCGAGCATATTGTGGCACAAGAGTTGGTGTCAGAAAATTTCGAGTTCGGCATTCGTCGCAACTATTGGGTACGAGACAAGGAAGGGGCTTCCTCGGAAGTCGACCTAGTATATCAGTTTGGCAACAAGGTGATTCCCGTCGAAGTAAAAAGCGGCACCAATTCAAAACTGCGATCATTGCACCAATTCATCGACCGTGCCCCTCACGATATTGCCGTGCGAGTCTGGACTGGACGATATTCTGTTGACAATGTGAAAACCCTGGCAGGAAAGCCCTTCCGTCTCGTCAACCTTCCATTCTACTATGTAGGCCAACTGGACAGGGTTCTGTCAAGAATAATGTGATTGTATTTCTATAACGACATAGCGGCATCGTACAGTCAGAGGTGACGATGGAGGATTTATTTGTATGATTTATTCCTAAAGATGGTTTACTCTATTGCAAACTACAGCATCTGTATCGGAATAACTCTGAAACAAAAAAAATCACGGTAAAAATAAAGTCGCCCATAAAAATGTAAAATCTGTATGTACAAACGGAAAATAGAACAGACGTTGAGCCAGTGGAAGGCGAA
This sequence comes from uncultured Bacteroidales bacterium, assembly GCA_905234695.1. GTDB lineage: Bacteria > Bacteroidota > Bacteroidia > Bacteroidales > P3 > Colimorpha. The sequence continues at coordinate 63,807 of CAJOHZ010000021.1, forward strand.
GAAGGCGTACTGCCCAAAAGGATGAAATTACTACCCAAAAGGCAAATGAAGAGCTGATTTCTACTACCCAAAGGGAAGATTCAGCTGCCCCAAAAAGCAAAACAACTACCCAAAAGCCCCTTGGGTTTTGGCGCAGTTGCGCCAGCATTGCGCCACGGCCCACAACGAATACATGGAAAGACATCAGAACCAAGTGAGCACAGTGACCCTTTTGCGGTAAATATTACATCATTCCTCCTTGCAAAAAAGTAGACAGGTCGTGACCTCAGTGTAGCCCCGACCCTCCTTCGGTGTGGCCTCGGTGAAACTTCGGTGAAATTTTTGTGATCTTCCCATGATCTTCCCATGATCCTCCCATGATCTTCCCATCGGTGATGGGAGGAATATGGGAAGAATTCGGGTGGAATTTGCCAATATCTCCGAGGTCACTCCGACACCACATAAAAGGAGCAGCGAACCCACCGTGGTGACTTATTCTCTTTCACCATGACTGCAGTCTGATAGGATCTCAGGTAGCACCTTGTTTATAAGTTGCACACCTCCTGTTTCTGATATAGCAAGAAAAAAGCCTCCGACTGATTTTCAGACGGAGGCAAAGGGGGGATTGCCAAAGCATCACCTGACGTTGGCTTCGAGGGCTTTCCGTATCATGCTTTTCAGCTCCAGCGTGCGGGTCTGCACGTCGTTGCGCTTCTCGGGCTTGTACAACTCGGCATACTGCACATTGCCCAATGCGATTTTGGGCTTCGACAGGTTACCGCTAACATCGACGGCCAGACGCATGGGCAACGGGCATTTCAGCAGTTCTAGGTGGTAATTGCAGGCATTGTCGAGGGTGTGACGACCACCTATACACAGTTGATAGTTGTGCAAATTGAGCAGGAAGGGATAGACGATTACCTCCTTGCGGAAGACGGTGGCTTCGACGCTGATGCTGTCGATACTGATGTTGTTGTCCTTCTCACGCCAGTTTTTGAACTGCAGCAGTTTGGCGATGTCGGATATCTTCTCGTTGTCCATGACGATGAGGTCTTTGCCGCTGATGGCGGCCGCGCCAAGCAGGGTGCTCATCTTGGGCTGATAGAAGGCGTTGAGGTTGCATTCGGCCGCCAAGTGGAAGTCCGCCTTGCCCTTGAACGACGAGAGCATGGGCACCAACGTGTCGATGGTGGGTATCATGTCCAGCAGCTCGTCCACCTGGATGTCCAACAGATGGAAATCCAGACCGAGGAAGAGGTGGTTCACGCGGGGCGACTTGTAAATGCCGGTAAGTTGCATACGGGCGGCCTTGCAGGTGAAACCCATCTGGTCGAGCACCGCCACCCCGTCGTTGATCGTGACCGAGCCGTTCAACTCATTGAGGTCGTTGCCATAGACCACGCAGCGGGTGATATTGGTGTTGAGGGTGACGTTGACATCCTTGGGCACAATGAAGGGGTTGGCCTCCTTGTCCACATGGTCCTCTTCACGCTGTTGCGCCAGGGTATCGGCATCGCTACCCATGCCACTGAGGATAGCCAGCAGCTGGTCGATGTCGGCATACTGCGAACTGAAATTGACTTTGCCGTGCAGCATAGCCTTGTGGCTGAGCCAGTCTTCCAAACCGTAGACCTTGCCCGAGAGGTGATAGTCCGAGACACCCCAGCGGATGTCGGCCTCCTCAATCTCGCAGGCTTCGGGCTTGTAATTGAACTTGAAGTGGGGCATGCGTACCGCCTCCGACATATTGGAGAGCGCCAGCACCGCACGGTGCAGGTCGATGTTGACATCGGGATTCCACTGCTTGAGGACATTATCCTGCGTGGTGTCGTTGCGCACCCGTCCAGTGAGCAAGAGGGTGTCGGAATAGACTGTCATGGAATCCATCTCGGCATTCACCTTGGAGAACCCTATGCAGAATGCAGCGGCAAGGGGTTGACAGCTGTCGAGGATATTCGGAAGACTCACCTTCAAATCGGGATGCTCCACATAGGCCGACAGATGCTCTCCCGGCATTTCGGCATTGAGCTTGTCGCCGGTGAGGTGGACATCAATGACATGGTCCTTGAACTTCTGGTTGGAAAGCAGCTGCAACGCCAGATTCAGGTGAGGCGACGAGGCATGGATGCTGTCGTACTGGACATCGAGTTTCTCGAATGCCAAAGTGCCTCCGGCATTTATGTGCGCCAAGTCGGCAGCCGTAAGTTTCGATAGCCGGCTGTTGGCTTTCAAGTTGATATCGGCAGAGCCCTGCATGTCGAGGGGCAGCGTGTCGGGCAGGAACGCCTTGAGGTCGGGCAGGTTCAACTTGCCCCGCACGCGGGCGTCGACCCACGGGTCGCCCAGCAAGTCGCCCACCGAACCTGTGACACCTACGCGGCTGTGAGCCGCCTTGGCATCGAAACGGGCGATATTGACCTTCGAGGGGCCTTTATATGCCTCGTCGGTCGAGAGGTTGAGATCGGCAGTGAGGTCGGCCTGGATGTCCTTCACCGGCATCGGCAACATATCGGGCGCCGAGAAGGAACCGTCGGAGAGCACCACATGGGCTGTCACCGCGGGCAGGCGTCCTTCGTCCACCACACCGTCCACACGTCCATCCAGGGCCACGCGGGCATCGACAGCCATGCCATCGAGACTGCTGGTGACCATCTCAGGCAGCACAGAGAGCAGTTCTGCCACCTGCCAGCTGCCGTCGGTGCTGAAGTCCACCGCGAGCGAGAGAGGATGTGCATCGGAAGGCAGCGTGGCATCTCCCGTGAGAGAAAGACCGTACTGCAGCAGGTGCAGCGTGGCCTCGTCGAGGGTGAGAGACAGGCTGTCAAGATTGGCTCGGAAGGAAATCTTCACGTCCAGCAAGTCGTGGCGCGAGGCATGCATGCCTTCGGTGATATACTCGGTGCCGCCCAGCGCCACCGAGCCGTCGGGCAAGGTGAGATGCAACCGTCCGGCGAGGTTGTCGGCGGTGCCGTCACCTTCCACCGTGAGGCATAACTCCTGCAATGCGGCATCCAGCATAGGCTGTCCCACGCTGTCGCGCATATCCACAGACAGCGCATCGACCTTCAAGGAGAGGTCTACATCGGCTTTTTCGTGCAGCCACGACCCTTTCAAGTCCAATCCAAGGCCGGATGCCGAGAGAAGCATCTGGCTGCTCAGGTCGCAGTACTGTGCCGAAAGGTCGTGGATGGCTATTTTATGGAGCTGTATGGAGTCGGGGATGGTGGTCTCGCTGGACGTGGTGTCGTCGCTGGCGGGGAAGATATCAAGGTTACTCCAACCATCGGGGCCCGTGTAGAGATTGGCCCACACATCGTTGAGCCGCACCTGCCGCACCACTACCGCATCGTCGCGTAAGAAGGCCATGAGGTCGATTCCGACGGTGAGGGTACCGATATGCGCCAGCGTGTCGTTCTGCACGGCCCTGGCCGCCAGAGGTGCATCATCCGGCATGGTGTAGGGGTTCACCAGCACCACGTTCTTGACCTCCAGCCCCACATCGGGGAAGGTCTTGAAGAGGGTGAGGTCCACCCGTTCAAAATGGTTCTCACAGAGGATGTATTTTCCCGCAAGGCTGTTGACGATGGAGGTGAGGCGTGCCGGCGTGAACAGCAGCCAGCAGACCACGACCAATGCCACCACGACCAGACCCAATAGCGAGCCCAGCGTGATAAGTGTGATTTTCCAACCTTTCTTCATTGCCGTGCAAATGTTGTTGAGTTACCGTATATGTCTTTCCACACCAACAGGCCTGCGTTGAGGGTGATGATGGTATAGTCGTAAGGCACCACCTGGCCCATGTCACCCACCAGCTGGATCTGCAGCACATCGGAAGAAATGCTCCAGTTGAGTTTGGTACCTTCGCCCTCATGGACGTCCTCTTCAGGCGACTCGTCCCAAGTCTCGCCATGCTGGTTTGCATCAAAACGCCAGTATATTTGCGAGTCTGCCTGCTGCCATTTACCCACCAGCAAATTGGCCAACTGGATGGGATCGGGCCCCTCCGGGGTGTCTTTCTTACACCCGACCATGGCCAATGTCATGGCGGAGAGAAACAGCATGAGAATGATTCTTTGTTTTTTCATAAGAAAGAGGTCAGTTATCCAAAATGTATATGTCACGGTAGGTACGGCCCATACCGTTGTAGTCAAGTCCGTAGCCAAGGATGAACTCGTCGGCGATTTCCATGCCGACATAATCTATCGGGAAGTCTTTGCGGAAGCTGCCCGGTTTGAAGAAAAGGGTGTTGACCGCCACGCTGGCAGGCTGCCGCTCGGCCAAGCGAGCCAGCATGTGTTCCATCGATACGCCGCTGTCGACGATGTCCTCAACGATAATCACATCGCGGCCGCGACAGGATTCAGGGAAACCCAGCAATTCGCGGACGGTGCCCGTCGAAGAGGTGCCCTCGTATGAGGCATAACGCACGAACGATAGCTGCGCGTCGAAATCCAACGCCCGCACCAAGTCGGCGGCGAACATACAACTGCCTGTCAGCACAGGACATATCAGCGGCTGGCGGTCGCGATAATCGCGCGACAGGTCAGCTGCCACACGCCGTACCACGGATTGTATCTCGGCCTCGGGGATATACTTGCGGAACTGCTTGTCCCATACCTGTATCGTATCGTTCATGGCAGAAAAAATTATGTCGTGAATGGGTCACTCCTCGTCACGTTCTGTGCTGTCTAGCAGCAGACGGAAACCAAAGTAGCTATAGCCAAAGTCGGGCAGATACCAACTCCGCTCGAAGACGCTGCAGCCCCATGTAGGACTGTTGAAGCAGCCCCCGCGCAAGATGCGGTTGTCGCCCTGACGAGGTCCCTGTGGGCAGTTCTGCGGCTGGTCGGAGTACGACTCCATCCAGTCAGCGCACCACTCCAGCACATTGCCTCCCATGTCGTAAAGACCCAATTCATTGGGGTTAAGCCGTCCGACGGGATGGCTATGGCCATCGCTATTGCCGCCATACCAACAGCACTCCCAGAGCTGGCTGCGGGTGCCGGGGTAAACGGTGTTGTGGCTACGTACACCGCCGCGGGCGGCATACTCCCATTCCGCCTCGGTGGGGAGGCGGAAACGGTAGCCGGTAATCTGGCTGAGGCGTGCGATAAACACCTGGGCGGCATTCCACGACACCTGCTCCACCGGCAGGCTGTCGTTGCCCACCCATTTGGATGGGTTGTCGCCCATGACAGCCACCCAAAGGCGTTGCGTCACCTCATACTGGCCGATATAGAAACTGTTCACCGTCACCTTGTGGGTGGGAAGTTCATCGGCATAGGTGTGTCGCTCGCCGCGGGGGTGGGTACAGCCCATGATGAAGCTGCCGCCCTCCACGGGCATCATGCGGAACGAGACACTGTCGAGCTGAACCAGCAACGCGCCGTCGTCCACCTCGACCAAAAAGGAGAGGGCCGTGGCCTCGATGCCTCGAATCTCGGGCAGCGATACCGCCATAATCTCCAGACTATCGCCCGGAAGCACCTCTTTGCCCACCGCACCCGTGAGGCCACGGAGGGGCTCGGTATAGGGGCCTCCGTCCACCGACACCCGTACACAGATGTCGGCCTTTCGATCAAGAGAGTATACAATGCGGAGCGTGTCGCCACTCAATGTGAACGCCACATTACTAATCTGTTGCGCCATTGCAGTGGCGCAACAGACCCATAACAGCATTATAAGCGAAAGCCGCTTCAACTTTCAATTGTCAACTTTTATTTTTCCATTCTGGCATCACTCCATGCCTCGGGATTTTTGCGCCATGCCGCCAAGGATTCCTGCTCGTTGGCACGGATGTACTCCTCGCGACAGGCCACCTCGATCAGTGTGTCGTAGTTGGTCAGCGTGTGGAGGTCCACTTTGGCCTCTTCGAAATTGCGCGCAGCCACTTCGAGTCCGTAAGTGAAAATGGCAGCCATGCCCTTGACAACGCAGCCCTTGTCGCGCAACGCGTGGACAGCAATCAGGCTGCTCTTGCCTGTCGACACAAGGTCTTCGATAACCACCACCGACTGGCCGGGATGGATTTCGCCTTCAATCTGGTTGGTGAGTCCGTGGGATTTCGCCTCGGAACGCACATACACAAAGGGTTTTCCGAGTTCCTGCGCCACCAGCGCTCCCTGGGCGATGCCACCGGTAGCCACACCGGCGATCACGTCGACACTTCCCCAATGCTCGTTGATGACCTCAACGAAGCTTTGGCGAATGAATGTACGTATCTCAGGATACGAAAGTGTTATCCTGTTGTCGCAATAAATCGGGGATTTTCGGCCGGAGGCCCAAGTGAAAGGATGCTCATTGTTCAGCTTTATAGCTTTGACTTGCAGTAAGAAAGTGGCCATCTGACGGGCCGTCTCAGTGTTTGTTTTCATACGGCAAATATACGAAAAAAAATTGGATTAGCAGAGAAAATATTATAAAGACACAACTAGCACGCCCCAACAAACGCAACGGGGAGGGTAGCGCACAATAAACCGCGACAGACGACGTTATTTTGCCATGATAACTATCGCCCATGAAGACTCGCTGATGCACATCTGCCCTGAAAGCCAAAGGGCATTGGTGGATGTACCCGACCAATGCCTGCAACGGGATGACCAACATCTTGAAGACGCTTTCAAGACATTGTGTGCAGGAAAGGATGTCTGGGTATGGGAAGCGCACGGTATCAGGCATTTGTACAAATACCTAACGCATCACTACCGTTTCGTAAAAGCCGCGGGAGGAGTGGTCACCGCACCCGATGGAAAATATTTGATGATTGCCCGCGAGGGACGCTGGGATCTGCCCAAAGGGATGGTGGAGGACGGCGAGACTCTGGCGGAAGCCGCCATGCGCGAGGTGCGGGAGGAGACTGGCGTTGGGACGCTAACCATAGACAGGCTACTGCTGAAAAGCTACCACATCTACGACAAATACGGCGGATGGCATCTGAAACAAACCAGCTGGTTTGCCATGCACACCCCAACCCAACAGCAGGAAACAACCCCCCAAACCGAAGAGGGAATCTCGGCTGCCGTATGGGTAAGTGAGGAGGAATATCACCAACGAATGATGCTTTCTTTTGCAAGTCTTAGACTTCTGGTACAGAAAAATTTGACACACATCAATTACACCAACGAATGAACCTATACGCCATCGCACTTACATTTGTTCCCGGACTGGGCAACAAAAGCATCCGCCAACTGCTGGCACTCCATCCCGACCCCGAGAAAATCTTTTGCATGTCGGCCAGCCAGCTGAAAGAGATCTTTGGCCGTCACACCCGAATCATCAACGCTATCCAAGCAAAAGCGGTGCTGCACGATGCCGAGAAAGCCGTGGTGGAGATGGAAAAACACCATATCGAAGCCCTCTTCTACACCGATTCCGCCTATCCACAGCGGATGAACCAAGAGGGATGCGAGGACACCCCTGTGCTACTCTACCGCCTTGGCTCCTGCGACCTCAATGCAGCGCATTCCGTGGCCGTGGTCGGCACCCGGCATTCCTCCGACTACGGACGGACAACCACACATCGACTGATTAATGAAATAAGCTCAGACAAAACATTAATAATAAGCGGACTTGCATACGGCATAGACACTGAATCACACATCGCCGCCTTGCAGCATGGATTGCCCACCGTAGCGGTACTGGGCCACGGCCTCGACCGCATCTACCCGCCACAGAACCGACTCCTGGCAAAGCAGATTCTCGATAGCGGTGGAGCGTTGGTGACAGAGTATCCAATGGGAGCCGCTGTCAACCCGTCGAATTTCCCCGCCCGCAACAGAATCATAGCCGCCATGTCCGACGCCACTATAGTGGTCGAAGCCGCCGAGAAGGGAGGTGCCCTCATCACCGCCAATATCGCCAGTGGATACAACCGCGAGGTGTTTGCTGTACCAGGACGTCTGGACGACACCTATTCGGCTGGATGCAACAACCTTATCGCCAACAACAAGGCCGCCATTCTCCGCAATGCAGGAGACCTCTTCTTCCAATTGGGATGGAAATACAAAGCCGAGACGGTCAGTACACAGGAGCGACAACAAAGCCTCTTCGCCACCCTCAGTCGCGACGAGCAAAAGATGCATCAGTTGCTGGAAGAGAACCATGAGATGACCATGGACGATTTTGCAACAAAAAGCAACTTCCCCTTCCCAAAAATTGCCGCACTTCTGACCGAATTGGAGTTGAAAAACGTCATCAGATGCCTTCCTGGAAGAATATACAAATTAATGTAACACAGCAATATATAAGATTGTTGATATTTTTTTTGGACAAAAAATCCGTTTATGTCCAAATAATATCGTAATTTCGCATGTTCAAAATTGCATCCACTGCGGACGAAAAAACAAAACAAACATACATGGAAAACACTCTCAAAGGAAAAATTTCCCAAATCATCGGCGCAGTCGTCGATGTTACCTTCGAAGACGGAGTCAACCTCCCCGACATCTATGACGCCCTTAAGGTGGTCCGCCCCGATGGGACAGAAGTCATTCTTGAATGCCAGCAGGATATCGGCGAAAACACCATGCGCACCATCGCCATGGACAGCACCGACGGTCTGCAGCGCGGCACCGAGGCCGTGGCGTTGGGCGGTCCCATCTCCATGCCCGTCAGCGAGAACATCAACGGTCGTCTGTTCAACGTCATCGGCAAAGCCATCGATGGTATGCCCGACCCTGCTCACGAGAAACGCTACGGCATCCATCGCGAGCCGCCGCGGTTTGAAAACCTCGCCACCAGCCAAGAGGTGCTCTTCACCGGTATCAAGGTCATCGACCTCATCCAGCCCTTCCTGAAGGGTGGTAAGATTGGTCTCTTCGGCGGTGCCGGCGTGGGCAAGACTGTGCTTATCCAGGAGCTTATCAACAACATCGCCAAGAAATACTCCGGTATGTCGGTATTCACCGGCGTTGGAGAACGCACCCGTGAGGGTAACGACCTGCTGCGCGAGATGATTGAGGCCGGTGTTATCAACTACGGCCCCGAGTTTGCCAAGAGCATGGAAGAAGGCAGCTGGGACCTCAGCAAGGTGGATGCCCAGGCGGTGAAGGATTCCAAGTGCACCATGGTGTTCGGACAGATGAACGAGACTCCCGGCGCTCGTGCCCGTGTGGCCCTGTCGGGATTGACCCTCGCAGAGTATTTCCGCGACGGCGACGAGAAGACCGGCGGCCGCGACATCCTGCTCTTCATCGACAATATCTTCCGTTTCACCCAAGCAGGTTCCGAGGTGTCGGCTCTGCTGGGCCGTATGCCCTCCGCCGTGGGTTACCAGCCGACGCTGGCCACCGAGATGGGTATGATGCAGGAGCGCATCACCTCCACCAAACGAGGCTCCATCACCTCTGTGCAGGCTGTTTATGTGCCGGCCGATGACTTGACCGACCCCGCCCCTGCCACTACATTCGCACACTTGGATGCCCAGACCGTTCTGAGTCGTAAGATTTCCGAGCTGGGTATCTATCCCGCTGTCGACCCGCTGGATTCCACCTCGCGCATCCTTTCGCCCGACGTGGTTGGCGAGGAACACTACAACACCGCCCAGAAGGTCAAGCAGATCCTTCAGCGTTACAACGAGCTGCAGGACATCATCGCCATCCTCGGTATGGAGGAACTCGGCGAATCCGACAAGCTGGTGGTGAGCCGTGCCCGCCGTGTGCAGCGATTCCTGTCGCAGCCGTTCCACGTGGCCGAGGCTTTCACCGGTCTCCCCGGCAAGTTCGTCAACATCGAAGACACCATCAAGGGCTTCAATATGATTCTCAACGGCGACGTCGACTACCTGCCCGAACAGGCCTTCCTGCTCGTCGGTACCATCGAGGAAGCCATCGAGAAGGGTGAGAAGATCCTGGCGGAAACGAAATAAGATAGGAAAATGAAAGTCAAGATAACAAAACCCGACGCAACCCTCTATGAGGGAGAGGCCAAGCTCCTGCAGCTGCCCGGCACCGGCGGACTCTTCGAGATACTCCAGAATCACGCCCCCATCATCTCTTCTCTCGGAAAAGGGACCCTGCGTCTCGTGGACAACAACGACGAAACCAAGACATTCGACATCCGGGGTGGCGTAGTAAAAGGGCAGCAGAACGACATCCTGATACTGGTGCAATGACCATCGCGGACGCACTCCTTGACGGTCAAGCCGTTGACATCGTCATCAACGGTTCTCGCATCGAGCATGTAACGCCCCATAGCCCATGTGCATACGACATTGATGCACATGGGCTTTCTGTTTTCCCCGGATTGCACAATATGCACTCTCACGCTCCGATGACGCTCTTCCGTGGCCTCGGCGACGACCAGCCGCTGGATGTCTGGCTGAAAAAGTATATTTGGCCCGCCGAACAGAAACTCACCGATGAACTCGTTTACCAAGGCACCCTGCAAGCCTGTCGCGAGATGCTAGCCTCGGGTACCACCACCTTCAACGACATGTACTTTCGCCTTCCTGCCATGGCACAAGCCGTGAAAGACAGCGGCATCCGCGCCATGCTAGGATTCAACATCTTCGGCGACGGCGACGAGCTGGACACGTTGGACGAGGTGATGCGCCTTTGCGAAGGCACTGGCGTGCAGATTTCCATCGCACCGCATTCCATCTACACCGTCAACGAGCGTGGTTTGCGACGTGCGACAGAGGCTTGCAAGGCATTGAACCGCCCCATGCATATCCACATGAGCGAGACGCAGAAGGAGGTCAACGACTGCCTGCGTGAGCATGGCTGCCGCCCATGGGAGTACCTTGACCGACTAGGCATCCTAGACCAGATGGGGTCCAACATCATCGCCGCCCACAGCCTCCACCTATCGGACAACGAAATCCGACTCATCGGCGACCATCACATCACCTGCGTACACTGCCCCAACAGCAATCTCAAACTCGGCAGCGGCTATCGCTTCCCCATGCTCGAACTCCTTAACGCGGGCGCCCGCATCGCCCTCGGTACCGACGGCTCCGCCTCCAGCAACAACCTCGATATGATAGAGGTAATGAAGACCGCCGCCCTCCTCCAGAAAGGCTGGCGGGGCGACCCCACAGTGGTGCCGGCAGCGCAGATACTATCCATCGCCACCCTCGGTCACACCATCGCCCCCGGTGAGCCGGCGAGCCTGTTCCTGACCGACGTGAAGAGCCTGTCCGACCTTGTCTACGCCTCGCACGGCGATTCCGTCGTCCTTACCATAGTCGACGGCAAGGTGGTTTGCAAAAATTCGTTCATGCGTAAAATTGACTATATGTAAACGGCTGGCAAATGAAACATCTTCTCCCCTATTTAGGTCTCAGCACCTCCCTCCTACTTCTCACGGGCTGCCGCATGCCGGACAACAGCGACAAGCAGATTTTCCGCTATAATGAGTCGGCTGGCATCGCCACACTCGACCCCGCTTTCGCCAAAGACCAGGCCTTGATATGGGGATGCAGCCAACTTTATAACGGACTAGTGCAACTCGACGAGAACCTGCAACCCCAGCCATGCATCGCCAAACAGTGGCAGATTTCCGACAATGGAAAGACCTATACTTTCACTTTACGTAGTAATGTATACTTCCATAAGAACGAATTATTTGACACAAAAGACTCAACCCGAACAGTCGTCGCTTCTGACGTGCTGTACAGCTTCCAAAGAATCCTCGACCCGAAGGTGGCCTCACCCGGCCGCTGGGTGTTCGAAGAGGTGGAACGGTTCGAGTCTCCCAACGACAGCACCTTCATCATCCACCTCAAGCAGCCTTTCGGCCCTTTCCTGAGTCTGCTGGGCATGGCCTACTGCAGTGTGGTTCCCAGAGAAGTGGTGGAACACTATGGATCCGATTTTCGCCAACACCCCTGCGGCACAGGCCCCTTCCAATTCCAATATTGGAAAGAAAACGTGAAACTCGTCCTCCGAAAAAACCCGCTTTACTTCGAATTCGACACAATCTTCGATTCTCAATCTTCGACTTTCAACTCCCATCGTCTCCCCTATCTGGACGCCGTGGCGGTGACTTTCATCGTCGACAAGCAGACGGTCTTCTTGGAGTTTGTCAAAGGCAATCTGGACTTTATGAACTCCCTCGATGCCTCCTACAAGGACGAGTTGCTGACCCGTACCGGCGAATTGAAAGCCAAATACACCGACCGCATCGACATGGTCAGCACCCCCTTCCTCAACACCGAATACCTCGGCTTCAACATGGCCCGGAGTACCTCCGGTGGTAATTTATCAGACGAGGTGTTAAAGGACAAACGGGTGCGCCAGGCCATCAACTGCGGCTTCGACCGCGAGAAGATGATGCGCTACCTGCGCAACGGCATCGGCCAGCCCGGCACGGGCGGCATGATTCCCTGCGGCCTACCAGGCCAGGCCATAATTGGAGATAGTCATTATGGTTACCACTACAACCCTGAACGTGCGGCACAACTCCTCGCCGAGGCGGGATACCCTGGAGGCAAAGGGTTGCCGCCCCTGACGCTAAGCACCACCAGCAGCTACCTCGACCTCTGCAAATATATCCAACAGCAGTTAGGGCTTCTCGGCATCGAGGTGCAGCTGGATGTCAACCCGCCCGCCGCCCTGAGGGAGCATATCTCACAGGGCAAAAGCAGTTGGTTCCGTGGCAGCTGGATTGCCGACTACCCCGATGCAGAGAACTATCTCCAGCTCTTCTACAGCGAAAACCGCTGTCCTGCAGGAGCCAACTACACCCGTTACAACAACGCCAAGTATGATGCCTTGTACCGCAAGGCCAAAAGCACCGCCGACGAGCAGGAACACATCGACCTTTACCGTCAGATGGACAGCCTCATCATGGAGGAAGCACCTGTGGTGGTGCTCTACTACGACCAGATACTACATTTCACCCACAAGAACGTCAGCGGCCTCCGCAGCAACGCCATGAACGCACTCGACCTCCGCAGAGTGCAGATTACCAGGTAGTTTACACCTACGGCCTGACACTCCTCATTGGAAAAGAATCCCCGAATGAAAAATATTTTGTATCTTTGCATCGTGAAATAACATTAAGTGCATGAACGAAAACAAGCAAAAAATATCATTTTTCATTGTGTGCATACGCGATTTTGGAGTTTATCACAACCTGACCCCAAGGGAAGCCTACTCATATCTTGACCGGCATAAAGGACTTCAGTTTCTAATTGACTGCTATGAAGCAGAGCACACCCTCTCTATTGAGGATGCTGTCGCAGACATGACAGCAGTGTGCAAAAGAAATGGAGGAAGGTTAGGATGAAACTATACCATGGCACGAACTGCGAAATCGAAGAAATAGACCTTCGGAAATGTTCACCAAACAAGGATTTTGGCAGAGGATTTTATCTAACTGACATCAGAAAACAGGCCGAATACATGGCACTACGCCGGCAACAGCAAACCGGCGAAGGCTCACCTCGTGTGCTTGAATACGAATTCGACGAACATCTGTTATCCGACAAGGGTATGCGAATAAAACACTATGAAAAACCCTCGGAAGCGTGGGCAAAATTCATTCTCGAAAACCGCAATACGATTGGGTTCCAACACGAATATGACATAGTGATTGGCCCAATTGCTGACGACGGTGTGGCTCTTCAGTTACGCAGATACACTGAAGGACTCATTTCCATGCGCACTCTGGTTCGGGAACTCACCTATCGAAAACTCAATCGCCAATACTGCTTCTGTACAGAATATGCAATATCAAAACTTATCAGGATATGACCACACAAACCGAACGTGAATTCATGATAGATTGTATCCTTTCAGATTTGGCAACCTATTTAATACAAGACTATGGAATGACTGTGGAGAAAGCCATGGCAACCATTTATAACTCGGAATACTATGAACGCCTGAATAATCTCGACACAGGCCTCTACTGCGAAAGTTCGCCCTACAACTATCACCAACTACAACACGAAATAGAATATGGGAAAATAGCATAGGGTGTTAGATACAACATGAAACGAAACAACATATATGACATAAAACAAACACATTGTAGTAAATAAACGATTAATCACATAGCGTTTGCTATTTGTTCCGACCTGTCTGAAACGTCGAAAACTTCAATCAAGGCTACAAGGAAAACAAAGGCAAATGTTCGCTGACAGGCGAGCATTTTGGTCTTTCCTTGTAGAGGTATTTTCGACGACCGCAGACAGGAGACGAAATTTGCTCGCCTTCTTTTTGTTTGTGGTCGTTGGAATGTAACAAAGGAATCGGTAGCAAGCCCGGTACGCAGGCATCCCGCCTGCAAAACAAATAGCAAACTACCATGCAGATACACATAGGCAACCTTATCCGCGACGAGCTGCGTCGCCAAGGCCACACCAACCAATGGCTCGCCGAGCGAATCGGCATCACCCCGCGAACCCTACAGAAACTCTTTAACAAACCCTCTATCGACACCCAGCAACTCTTCATCATCAGCCGTGCTCTGGGAGTTGACTTCTTCCACCCCTATTCCATATTACTTAAAGAAAATCCATGTAGTTCTCCCGAGTGATGGTCTGCACCTCCACACCAGGGTAAGCCGACAGGAAAGTCTTACTTACCTTGGCCTTTCTCGTCGGAGTTCAGCACTGCAAATATACTAATTTCTGCGGATGTAATCAACAAAATATTATAATATTTTGCGGAATACACCCACAGAATATCGTATTTTCATAATCCAAATTGCACGCCTCACCGCACGTCCAATATGGCCACGTGTCCACATCTGACACCCCAAGAATGAAATAAGGTCTAATAGTCAAATTGCAGGCTGTGACACGTCAATAATCCAAGCAGGATAAGCGGTTTGAGCGATTCAAAAGGAAATAACAAAAGTCGGCTTGCA
>CAJOHZ010000022.1 GCA_905234695.1 uncultured Bacteroidales bacterium
AAGCTGAAACTAAAAATGAGTCCGGTGCAATACCGAACTCATTTCTGTAGACAAATTAACTGATTTTTTAATCCGTCCAACTTTTTGGGGTCACTTCAGAATCTCGGGTTCTTTTTTTTGTAATCTTACCAAGTTTATTGCTCGGCAGGCCAAACAGGCTGCAAGTTGCGATCGCCGTATGCGTCGTCAATCTTGCTGATGGTCGGCCAATACTTGTCTCCGTGAGGCAGCGGGAAGGCGGCCGTCTGACGGCTGTAGGGGTAGTTCCACTCGTCGGCGCAGACCACCTGCATGGTGTGCGGTGCGTTGGCGATGGGATTGTTGTGCTCGTCGTATTTACCCGTCATGATATCGTCAATTTCGTGGCGGATTGCGATAAGGGCGTCGCACAGGCGGTCGAGTTCGCTGAGGGGCTCGCTCTCGGTGGGCTCCACCATGAGAGTGTTATGCACCGGGAAGGCCACCGTGGGTGCGTGGAAGCCATAGTCGTCCAGACGACGGGCGATGTCGCCCACGCCGACCTTCAGGCTGAACTCGCTGAAGTCGACAATCATCTCATGACCGCACATGCCGTTCTTATTGGTGTAGAGTATCTTGTAGTACTTCTGCAGACGGGCGCGGAGGTAGTTGGCATTGAGGATAGCGTGGCGAGTCGCCTCGGTGAGGCCGTTGCCACCAAGCATGAGGAGGTAGCCGTAGCTGATGGGGAACAACAGGGCGTTGCCGTAAGGTGCGGCAGCCATGGCGTTGCCCTTCTTGCCTCCCACCTCGACCTGACCGTGACGGGGCAGGAAGTCGAGCAGTTTGGCACTGACCGCGATGGGGCCCACACCCGAGCCGCCACCACCGTGAGGACCTGCAAAGGATTTATGCAGGTTGAGGTGGCACACATCGGCACCCATGCGACCGGGGCTGGTGAGGCCGATCTGGGCGTTCATGTTGGCACCGTCCATATAGACGAGTCCGCCAGCAGCATGGATGATGTCCACGATTTCGAGGATACCCTCTTCGAATGCACCGTGTGTCGAAGGATAGGTAATCATGATACAGGCGAGGTTGTCCTTGTGCTCCTCGACTTTGGCGCGGAGGTCGTCAATATCGACATCGCCGCGGTCGTTGCACTTGACCACCACCACCGTCATGCCGGCCTTGGCGGCGCTGGCGGGGTTGGTACCGTGCGCACTGGCGGGAATGAGGCAGACATTGCGGTGTCCGTTGCCACAATCGATATGGTAGTTCCGAATGACCGTAAGGCCGCTGTACTCGCCAGCAGCACCCGAGTTGGGCTGCAACGACACTCCGGCAAAGCCGGTGATAACGGCCAAAAGGTCTTCCATGTCGGATATCATCTCACGGTAACCCTCGGTCTGGTCGGCGGGGGCAAACGGGTGAATGGCGCAGAACTTGCTCCAGCTGAGAGGCATCATCTCGGCAGCGGCATTGAGTTTCATAGTGCAGCTGCCCAGCGGGATCATAGCGCGGTTAAGACTGAGGTCCTTGACCTCCAGTTTCTTCATGTAGCGCATCATCTCGGTCTCACTGTGGTATTTGGAGAATACGCTGTGGGTGAGATAGGCGGTAGTGCGCTGCAGGTTCTCGGGAAGCGAGATGTTCTGCGTGCAGCAGGAACTATTGCACTCCAGCAGTTCGGGCTTCTTGCCGGCGGCAATGGCCAGAACGTTGATAATTTCGTTGATGTCGTCGCGGCTGGTGGTCTCGTCGAGGCTGATGCCGATGCACTCGCTGCAGATGTAGCGGAAATTGATATGGTGCTCAAGGGCAATCTGACGGATGTAGTCGGGACTAACGGGGCACTGCAGGGCCAGCGTGTCGAAGAAGGCACGGTTGTGCTGCTTGTAGCCGTATTTCTCCAGTTCACGGGCAAGCACGGTGGCCATGCTGTGGATATTGGCAGCGATATTGCGGATGCCTTCGGGACCATGCCAAGCGGCATAGAAGCCACTCATGATGGCCTGCAGAGCCGCGGCGGTGCAGATATTGGAGGTCGCCTTGTCGCGCTTGATATGCTGCTCACGCATACCCAGAGCCATGCGCAAGGCGGGGTTGCCCTTGGCGTCGACACTCCAGCCGATGATACGGCCGGGGAAGGAACGCTTGAAGGTGTCGGTGATGGCAAAGAAACCTGCATGAGGACCGCCGAAACCCATCGGCAGGCCGAAACGCTGGCTGGAACCGAAAGCGCAGTCGGCGCCCATCTCGCCGGGAGTCTTCACCAGGGCCAACGCCATGAGGTCGGTGGCCATACCCACGAAGATACCCTTCTCGTGGCAGCGGGCAATAAAATCGGTATAGTCGCGCACCTCACCGAACTGGCTGGGGTTCTGCACGACAACAGCGAAATACTTCGATGCATCAAAGTCGAAATCATCCACGTTGCCCGTCACAATCTCGATATTGCGGGGAGCGGCATTGGTGTGCATCACGTCGAGCGTCTGCGGTAACACGCCGTTGTCGACGAAAATCTTGTTCACACCATCCTTCTGGGCCTGACGGCTACGGCAAGCAAAGAACATCAGCATACATTCACCGCCGGCGGTGGCCTCGTCGAGCAGGCTGGCGTTGGCCATCGGCATGTGCGTCATATCGGCCACCATGGTCTGATAGGTCATCAGAGCCTCCAGACGGCCCTGGCTGATCTCAGTCTGGTAAGGGGTGTAGGCAGTATACCAACCGGCATTCTCGAAGACGTTGCGCTGGATGACGGCGGGGGTGATGGTACCGTAATAGCCCATGCCGATATAGGTCTTGAACACCTTGTTCTTCTGGGCCAGCGCACGGACGCGGTTCAGGAACTCGTATTCGTTGATGCCGTCGGCAATGGGCATCGGCTCTTTCAGCCGGATGGCGGCAGGGACCGCCTTGTCAATCAGTTCTTCCATGGAGCTGACACCGATTTCTTTCAGCATCTTCTCCTCTTCAATAGCCTTGGAGACACCGTTGTGCCTCGGAGTAAAATTGTTGCTAATCATATTGTTATTGTGTTTTTCTTAATAATTGTCCACAATGGTTTGAAAGTACAAAGATACGAAAAAAAATCAAATCCAAGTGTGTTTTCCGGCCATGTCGAAAAAAAGTCGTATATTTGCAAATCCAAAACCCAAAACAACCATCGTATGTACGAATACATAAAAATATCACAGACAGGCGCAGTCGCCACTTTCACCATCAGTGCACCGAAGTCGCTCAACGCACTTAACAGCACCATCCTCCGCGAACTGGATGATGCCCTCAGCCACATCGCCCCCGATGTCCGCGTGCTCATCCTCACGGGCGACGGCGAGAAGTCGTTTGTCGCCGGGGCCGACATCAGCGAGATGGCAGGCCTGAACGAAGCCGATGGATTTGCCTTCGGCAAGCGTGGCGCCGATGTCTTCCGCCGCATCGAAACGCTCCCCATCCCCGTCATTGCCGCCGTTAACGGCTTCGCCCTCGGCGGGGGCTGCGAACTGGCCATGGCTTGCGACATCCGACTCTGCTCCAACAACGCCAAGTTCGGCCAACCCGAAGTGGGCCTGGGTATCATCCCCGGCTTCAGCGGCACCTATCGTCTAGCCAAGCTGGTGGGCATGGGGATGGCCAAGCAACTTATTTATACCGGCCGCGCCATCCGCGCCGACGAGGCCTTACGCATCGGTCTGGTCAACGCCGTGTACGAACCCACTGAGTTGCTGCCCGCCGCCATGCAGATGGCGGAAAGTATCTGCGCCAATGCCCCGCTGGCGGTTGCCTACGCAAAGGAGTGCATCAACGCTGAGTATGACCTGCCCGCCGACGAAGCCATTGCATACGAGAACCGCATGTTTGGCCGTTGCTTCGCCACCCAGGACCAGAAAAACGGTATGCAAGCCTTCCTCACCAAAGGCAAACCCCAGTTCCAAGGGAAATAACTATTCTATTGATTTAATTAATTTTAATTTTCAATTTATTCCATTTAATCATCACCACCATGAAAATCTGCGTTATCGGAACCGGCACCATGGCCAAAGGCATTGTGAAAGCCTTCGCCACCAAGATGCCCATCGTTATGAAGAGCCGCAGCCAGGCCAGCCTCGACAAGGCCATGGGCTCTATCTCCAAATCCTATGCCAAGCTGGTTGAGAAAGGCAAGATGACCCAAGAGGCCGTGGATGCCCTGCTCGCCAACATCACCACCACCACCAACTACGCCGACTTCGCCGATGCCGACCTCGTCATCGAGGCCGCCGTCGAAGAGATGCAGCTGAAGAAAGATGTCTTCACCGAGCTCGACAAAATCTGCAAGCCCGAGACCATCTTCGCCACCAACTCCTCGTCGCTCAGCATCACCGAAATCGCCGCCTGCACCCAGCGCCCCACCCAGTTCATCGGCATGCACTTCTTCAACCCCGCCGACCGCATGGCCCTCGTTGAGGTAATCAAGGGTCAGCTGACCTCCGCTGAGGTGTGCAAATGCATCGTCGACCTGGCCACTTCTATCGGCAAACAGCCTGTCGAGGTGAACGAGGCCCCTGGATTTGTCGTCAACCGCATCCTCATCCCGATGATCAACGAGGCCGTGGGCATCCTGGCCGACGGCATCGCCAGCGCGGAGGACATCGACAAGTGCATGATGCTCGGCGCCAACCACCCCATGGGCCCCTTGGCCCTGGCCGACCTCATTGGCAACGATGTAAACCTGGCCATCATGGAGGTTCTCTACAAAGAATTCGGCGACCCCAAGTACCGTCCCCATCCCCTGCTGCGCAAGATGGTGCGTGCCGGTCTGCTCGGTCGCAAGAGCGGCGAAGGATTCTACAAATATTGATTCCTCACCCGTCCTATCCCACCGGGGCCGCAGGCGTTGCCTGCGGCCCCGGTTTCGTATTCTATCCCTGTAAAAAAAATCCCGCGGCACTTGGCTGCGGGATTCAGAGATTATGCAAATCTCAACTAGTATGACTTCAGCTGTGGCAAACCCCTGTCGGGACGCGCCGCGGGCTGCTTAGTCCATGATGGTGTTCCAGTGGTGGACATCCTCGGCCTCGCCGAGCTGGATGGCACGCAGGGCGTGGT
Source organism: uncultured Bacteroidales bacterium (assembly GCA_905234695.1). Classification (GTDB taxonomy): domain Bacteria; phylum Bacteroidota; class Bacteroidia; order Bacteroidales; family P3; genus Colimorpha. The sequence continues at coordinate 5,053 of CAJOHZ010000022.1, forward strand.
ACAGCTTCGTGCTCCAAGGACCGGGCTCCTTACCGAAGACATAGCTCTTGCCAGTCTCGGGATCGTCCAGGCGCTCGATGGGGCTGATGACGGCGGCGGTACCGCACGCACCTGCCTCTTGGAAGCCGGCGAGTTCCTCCACATCGATGGGACGGCGCTCCACCTTCATGCCCATATCCTCGGCCAACTGCATAAGGCTCTTGTTGGTGATGGAGGGCAGGATGGACGTCGACTTGGGAGTGATGTAGGTGTTGTCTTTAATGCCGAAGAAATTGGCGGCACCCGCCTCGTCGACATACTTCTTCTCCTTGGCATCGAGATAGAACTCACAGGCATACTGGCCACCGTGGCAAGCCTCGACATGGGCGCGGAGGCTGGCAGCGTAGTTACCACCCACCTTGTAGATACCGGTACCCAGCGGGGCACTGCGGTCGTACTTACGGGTGATGACATAGGGGTTGGCCTGGAAGCCGCCCTTGAAATAGGGTCCCACGGGGGTCACGAAGATGACGAACAGGTACTCGTCGGCAGGCTTCACACCCACGGTGATGCCGGTGCCGATAAGCAGCGGGCGGAGGTAGAGGCTGGCACCCGTGCCATAAGGCGGGATGAAACGCTCGTTGAGTTTCACCACCTTCTTGCACATGGCGACGAAAGTCTCCGTGGAGAGTTCGGGCATCATAATGCCACGGCAGGTGCTCTGCAGACGCTCGGCATTGGCCTCGGGACGGAAAATGCGGATTTTACCATCCTTGCAACGGTAAGCCTTCAAACCCTCGAAAGCCTCCTGGCCATAGTGCAGGCTCGACGCCGCCATATGGATTTCAATATGCTCGGAGCTCGATACCTCAATCTCACCCCATTTGCCGTTGCGATAGTAGCAGCGCACATTGTAGTCCGTTTTTACGTAACCAAACGGAAGGTTTTGCCAATCTATATTCATGATGTCGGTTTTATTTGTTTGTTGATACGTTGATTGATGACACGCTGTTCTGTTAAAAAACTGCGGAGAAACTCCGTTTTTATACCGGCGGAGGTTCTCCGCAAAAAGTGGTCCCTCTTGGGCTCGAACCAAGGACCCACTGATTATGAGTCAGTTGCTCTAACCGACTGAGCTAAGGGACCGACTTCGCATCTTATCGAAATCGTTTGCAAAAGTACACAATTTTTCCCATATAGCAAAAAAAAAGTGTCCTACCTTTCATTTTTCTCTAAAAATTGGGACAACCGTAATGGAATAGAACCTCTCGTGACACGAATCTCTTGTCACTAAGACCGAAGGTCTGTTAAGGTTAAGGTTAACAAATTTCAGAATTTTTGCTGCCAAAAAAGGCATTTTCGAGCCTACGACAACCATCCCCGAGAAGTAGACAAGAAATACACAACTTTCTTACACACAAAAGCATATAAACAGACAAGAAAAAAAGTATCGTAGAAAGTTTGCCAATTCAAAAAAATGTTGTACTTTTGCACCCGCTTTTCGAAAGAGAAAAGTGTCCTAAAACTGCCGCATTCGTCTAGTGGTCCAGGACAACTGCCTCTCACGCAGTAGATCGCCGGTTCGACTCCGGCATGCGGTACAAAAGCGATAGAATCAAAAGATTTTGTCGTTTTTTTTCGTCTATACTCATATTTCAACTCGTTCTATTACTGAATAAATCGAAACAAACATTTGTGCAAATAATTGTTTGATAGGCAAATAAAAAAATATTTCAAATATAAATGTACCTAATTTAAAAAAAAGCATATTTTTGCACTTATAAAAACAGGGTATTTATTATTTGAGGAATTTTTATAAGTAATCTTCCGTTGAATATGATACCGTAATTAATCATTATATTTTTATGATAAATAATGCCAATATAATCAGATCCATATTTTTAAGTTTGTTTTTATGCCTTATTCATAATTTATATGGACAAACTGCAACGCCGGAATATGCCCTTGAGGTATCTGATGCTTTTTTTGACATACAATATGGCATCACTCCACTTTTTGAAGATATAACACCCATAATGGACGGAGAGACAACGTGTCTCTATCAAATACGTTATCAAAATGGCGAATGGTGCATTATTTCTGCCGATATGTCTATAGATCCAATATTGGCATACGGTTTGTCCAATATAGACGAGAATGATGAACCCGAAGGTTTTACTGACCTCGTTAAATGGTACACTAATCAAATTGCAGAAAATATCAGCAACCGTACCTCCATTGCAGAAACAAATCCTGTATGGCAATCAATTCTTTCTTCTTCCAGAAACCACATTCGCAATTATTCAACCGAAGACTCTCTTTTGGATATGACAGGACGCGGCAATTTAAAATGGGGACAATCATACAATAATGATGGCGGTTGTTCTCCGTCATATAACAGTAGATGTCCCGAAAGTGATGGTCACGAGTGCCATTGTGGACACTTTCATTTAGGATGTGGTGCCGTTGCGATGGGGCAGATAATGTGGTACTGGCAATGGCCAAAACAGTCACACTACAGAATTTATCATTGGGAAATAATGCAGGGGACCTTGAATAACAATACCCCCTCTAACAATGCAACCGAAGTCGCAAACTTTTTATATGATTGTGCTGAAGCTTCGAGTATGTCATATCATTGCTATGGTTCCTGGACTGTTTCAGACAGCATTATCTCCGCTTTTAAAACAACATTCAACTACAGAGGAGTGAAAAAACATTATATGAAAGATTGGGAACACGACAAGGTATGGAGTAATTTGATAAAATCAGAAATCGACAATGGTAGACCTGTAATACTATATGGAGATCACGGAACGTTTATTAGCGGCCATTTCTTTATAGCTGACGGATACAAAGATCTTGGATGGAGACTTCTTTTCCACATTAATTGGGGCCATAGAGGTAATCATAACGGATTCTGTAGATTAGAAAAATTGTATGAGCAGGATATTAGTTATTACAACCTACACAACAGGGCTATAGTCGGCATTTCACCGACATATAATGAAACCAACATAACCGAGCTGCCGTACTCAAATATCCCATATCATCACAAAAGAAAAGAATACGCCTATCAAGGAGTCTATGTACCTGCGTCAAATTCAAGTCTCATTGTCAGAAGCGGGGCAGAACTGACCATAGAGGCTGGCTCCGAAATCATTCTCCAGCCTGGTTTTACTGCCGAATATGGCAGCGAAGTAGACATCAAAATTAATCCCGACTGGCAAAGCCAAATGGCCATCTCCGTTCCTTACTGGCCTAACGCAATTAGAGTAGGTATTGACGATGGTTATTGTATAGAAACAAAAAATGCAGACTCCTGGGAGTTTACACTTATCAACAATGGCGGAGCAATTGTTTTTCAAAGTGCCGGATCCATTAATTCTGAAAGGACCTGTTTGTGGGATGGACAAGGAGTACCTCAGGGAAACTATTATGGAATCGTGGCATTGAAAAATAGTTATGGAAGACGCCTGGAGAATAATTTAAACATCCTTGTTTTGCCAACCTCAACCTCACCACAAAATACCCCGATGGATGATTTGGCTGATACAGAAGAACACTGCATTGTCCAAGAAATCTCCAAGGTCTTCGAATCGGGAAATGAAGCATATGTTTTCCCAAATCCTTCTACTGGCATTTTCACCATTGAAATCAAAGACGACACCATAAATGATATTTCCGTATTCAATTCATCAGGGAAACGTGTGTATATCGATGCAAATATTGAGAGATCAGATTACTCATTAAACCTGACAAGTTTTGCAAAAGGAGTTTATTATGTAGCCATTCAAGGTGCATACAAACAATACAAAAATAAAATCATAATCAACTAAACATATATACAATGAGGAAAATAACTATTATTGCACTTCTGCCGTTTGTAATGTGCACAAGCTGCGATTGGTATTGTGTCAATCCTAGCATAGAAGAATTCATTACTGTATATTTGTATAAATACAATACGGGTGAGCAATATATAAATAACGTAAAACTCAAATTGGATGGTATTGATACACTATTAATATCCAATAAGTTCATAGGATATTATCATAACGGATACATGGCAAGAAGGACTCAAGATGTTCCAGATACATCCCATATTTTTGTATTATCCATCACTTATGACGCTCTCGACACAATGAATGACGGATGGAAAGCACACTTTAGAGATTACGTAATAGCCAATATATGGATATCCGAAATATATACTACGGACATTTGCTTTTGCCACAAACGGCCTTGTTTTTATGAAAATTATCCATTCATATTCATGGCAAAAGATGGTACATTTCATTTTGACCCGACAAAAACTAATCAGATGATTGATGATAAAACTATATGGAAGTATTTTGAGCGGATTATATAAATGCCGTTTCTACTTCAAAGACATCAATCAACATCCCCAACATCAGATTTACGGTATAGAACTGGAGGCGTTGTAGGGTCTGGTATTATGGTTCTCAATCCCCATATCTGCTCCAGGTCATCCATAAAGCTGTTCGAGAATAGTTCGGTTAGGGGTACAAAAAAGCGACAAAATCAACTGATTTTGTCGCTTTTGCTTTATCTTCCCTACCCTCTTATCGGATGGGGAACTGATAGCCGATGGTGAGGAGCACGGCTAAATTGTTTCCATTGGGCACCACGGCTTGATTCTTGGAGCCGTAATAGGCGTTTTCATTTGTCTTTAATACATCTGTTCCTTCCGACACGGCCAACATACCGTAGTCGAAATGCAGCATGAAGGTAAGGTCTTTGTACTCGTATCCACCCGCTATGATGAAACCGAAATCCATTCGGTTCAACTCGTTGAAGGCATCTTCGTTGATTCTGTAGTTCCATGTACGCTGGGGCATGCCCGGAGAAATCTTGTAGTCGTTGCGGGTGCCGATGACACCAAAGCTGAATGCCGGGCCCACAGAGAAGAGCGCCCGATGTCCCGGGGAGCGGATGGGCAGTTCATAGCGCACCGTGGCAAGGATGGGAATCTGCGCATACCAACCCACGTAGGAACCCTCGCGGATGGACATGTTGAGATTCTTCTCCAAGACCTCTTTGAAATTGGTACCACGGCGGATGAAGTTCACTCCCGTCTGCAGGCAGAAACTCTCCGCCAGCATCGACTGCGAATTGGTGAAGGCGTACGAGACATAAAGGCCTGCATTGGCCCCCATGATTGGCGACGACGAGGCCATGTCGTCGACATAGCCAGCCAGTCCCACACCCCCTCGGACACCCCAGTTAATGAACTGTGCCTGTGCCGTAATAGTGAGGGTTGTAATCAGTGTCAAGATGACAAGTACCTTTTTCATAATGCTCTTTTTCGGTTGTGCAAAGATACGACTATTTTTTGAATTGATGACTTTTTTCTCGTTTAGAGCTTGCGATGGATGAAATCCGTCATAAGCTGGTAAAGGTTGAGGCGGGTGTTGCCGCCATAGATGCTGTGGTTCTTGTTGGGGTAGATACGGAACTCGAACTGCTTGCCCGCAGTCTCCAACGCAGTGACCATGTCGACGGCGTTCTGGAAATGGACGTTGTCGTCGCCGGTGCCGTGCACCAGCAGATAGTTACCCTTCAGCAGGTGAGCGAAGTTCAGCGGCGAGTTGTCGTCGTAGCCGCGCGGGTTGTCCTGCGGACGTTGGAGGAAACGCTCGGTGTAGATGTTGTCGTAGTAACGCCAGGTGATGACGGGAGCCACTGCAATGGCGGTCTTGTACACCTCGTGTCCCTTGAGGATGGAAAGCGTGGAGAGGTAGCCGCCAAAACTCCATCCGAAGATGCCAATACGGCTCTCGTCAATCCACGGCTTCCTGCCAAACCAGCGAGCCGCCTCGACGGCATCCTCGCATTCGAACTTACCCATGTTGCGATAGGTCATCTTCTTGAATTGGGCTCCCCGACCACCGGTACCGCGGCCGTCGAAACAGGCCACGACATACCCCTGCTGAGCCAACATGTGGAACCAGTAGTAGTCGTTGTAACCATAGCTGTTGGTTACTTGCTGATTGCCGGGACCACCATAGACATAGAAGAAGAGAGGATACCGCTTGGTGGAGTCGAAGTCGGGCGGCAGAATGATGTAGTAGTTCAATTCGGTGCCCATAGAGGTGGTTAGGGTGCCGAACTGTTTGCGTCCCACGCCGTACTCCTTCATGCGCTGCTTCAGTTCTGCATTGTCCTGAAGGGTTTTCATCAACTTGCCACTGTTGTTGTGCAGGGTGTACACCGGAGGGGTGTTGGCATCGGTGAAGGTGCTGATATAGTATTTGCAGTTGGCACTGAAATTGGCACTGTACCAACCCGGCTTATCGCTGAGTTTAGTCTTTTTCTTGCCTTTGAAGTCTATGGCATACAGTTCCTTGTTCAGCGGGGAACTCTCGTGCGAGAGGTAGTATATCCGTCCCTCTTTCTCGTCAACGGCACATACCGACACCACGTCATAGTTGCCCTTGGTGATCTGCAATGCATCGCCCCCGTCGAGCGAATAGAGGTAGATATGGTTGTAGCCGTCGCGCTCGCTGGTGAACAGCATGTGCTTGCCGTCCTTGAGGAACATCCATGTGTCGGGAACCTCGACATAGGTGTCGGCAGTCTCAGTGTAGATGGGGCGAAGTGCGCCGGTGGTGGCATCGGCAAGCAGCATTTCCATCTTGTTCTGCAGACGGTTCATCCGCATCACGGCCAGTTTGTTGGGGTCTTGCGACCATTGGATGCGGGGGATGTACTGGTCGTTCTGACTTCCGACATCCAGTTTGAGGGTCTTGCGGGTTGCGAGGTCGTATATCAGGACATCAACCACCGAATTATCCTCACCGGCCTTGGGGTATTTGTAGGTGTAGTTCTCGGGGTATAACTCGCCCCACATCTGCATGGAATACTCTTTCACCTTGCTCTCGTCGAAGCGATAGAAGGCGATTTTCTTGCTGTCGGGCGACCAGTAGAAGCCCTGTGTGATGGAAAACTCCTCTTCGTACACCCAGTCGGTGGTGCCATAGATGACTTCGTTGATTTTACCATCCTCGGTCACCTGAATCTCCTGCTTTGAACCGAGGTTCATCACATAGAGATTGTTGTTGCGCACAAAGGCCACCATGCGGCCATCGGGCGAAAGGGTTGTGAGGCGTTGCTTGCCCCCCTCTCGGGTAATGCACTCCATTTGTCCGTCGGCCACATAATAAATATAGTAGCTGCTCACCCCGCTATGGCGGTAGATGGGTTCGAACTCGGCACTTAACAGTATCTTCTGTTCGTCCTGCGAGAAGGCATACGACTCGACTACCGGCATCGGACGAGCGTTCTTGCGCATCGGGTCACTGAAAGCGCATACCACACCTTCACGCTCACCGGTCTTGTAGCTGTATTTCTCGATACCGCTACGGGTCAGCACGCAGTAGTGCTCGCCATCCTGCATGGAACGGATGGAACTGATGCCGCTCGCGCGGAACGTCCCTTTAGACCAGATGTCCTCCAGGGTTATCTGCTTGTTCTGGGCGGCCACTCCGCCGAGGATTGCCATTGTCAATGCGACAGCAAGAAGTCTTTTCATCAAAGTTAAGAAGTAAGATTAAAATCTAAGAAGTATTTGTTTAATTTGAGCCAAGAGGTAAGAGCTTAGTTTAGCCCTTACCTCTTAGTTCATACTTTTCAGAGTTTCGGACCTGCAGCGACGAGGGCCTTGCCAGCTTCGTTGTGGGTGAACTTCTCGAAGTTCTTGATGAAGCGGGAAGAAAGGTCTTTGGCCTTGGTCTCCCACTCGCAGGCGCAGCCGTAGGTGTCGCGCGGGTCGAGAATCTTCGGGTCGACGCCGGGAAGGGCCGTGGGCACCTCGAAGTCGAAGTAGGGAATCTTCTTCGTGGGGGCCTTCTCGATGGAGCCGTCAAGGATGGCATCGATGATACCACGGGTGTCCTTGATGGAGATGCGCTTGCCAGTACCGTTCCAGCCGGTATTGACCAGATAGGCCTTGGCGCCACTCTTCTCCATGCGCTTCACTAACTCCTCGGCATACTTGGTGGGATGCAATTCGAGGAAGGCCTGGCCGAAGCAGGCGCTGAAGGTAGGCGTGGGTTCGGTGATGCCGCGCTCAGTACCAGCCAACTTGGCGGTGAAACCGCTCAGGAAGTAATACTTGCACTGGTCGGGTGTGAGAATGCTGACGGGAGGCAGCACGCCAAAGGCATCGGCACTGAGGAAGATGACGTTCTTGGCAGCGGGACCGGCACTCTTACCGTGAACTGGAAGGACAATCTTCTCAATATGGTCGATAGGATAGCTCACACGGGTGTTCTCGGTGACGCTCTTGTCGGCAAAATTAATCTTACCGTTAGCATCGACGGTCACATTCTCCAGCAGCGCGTTGCGACGAATGGCATTGTAGATGTCGGGCTCGCTGTCTTTGTCGAGGTTGATGACCTTGGCATAGCAACCGCCTTCGAAGTTGAAGACACCCTCGTCATCCCAGCCATGCTCGTCATCGCCGATGAGAAGACGTTTGGGGTCGGTGCTGAGGGTAGTCTTACCGGTACCACTGAGGCCAAAGAAGATTGCAGTGTTCTTTCCCTGCATGTCGGTATTGGCGGAACAGTGCATCGAGGCAATGCCCTGCAGAGGCAGATAGTAGTTCATCATGCTGAACATACCCTTCTTCATCTCACCGCCGTACCAGGTGTTGAGAATCACTTGTTCACGGCTGCTGACGTTGAAGGCCACACAGGTGTCGCTGTTAAGCCCCAGCTCCTTGTAGTTGTCCACCTTGGCCTTGCTGGCGGCATAGACAGTGAAATTGGGCGTGAAGCTCTTCAGGTCCTCATCGGTGGGTTTGATGAACATGTTGCGCACGAAGTGAGCCTGCCAAGCCACCTCCATGATGAAGCGCACAGCCATGCGGGTGTCTTTATTGGCACCGCAGAAAGCGTCGACCACATAGAGTTCCTTGTTGCAAAGCTGATTCTTGGCGAGGTCTCTCATCTGAGCCCACACCTCTTCGCTCATGGGGTGGTTGTCGTTCTTGTACTCGGGGGTGGTCCACCACACTGTGTTTTTGGAGTTCTCATCCATGACGATGTATTTGTCTTTGGGTGAGCGACCCGTGTAGATACCGGTCATGACGTTGATGGCGTCGAGCTCGGTGAGCTGGCCTTTGTCATAACCCGTCAGAGCGGGGTCCATCTCCATCTTGAACAGCTCCTCATAGGAGGGGTTATAGTGGATTGCCTTTGCGCCGGTGATGCCCAGTGCTTCGAGGTCTTTCTTAATTTTGTCGATCATGGTATTTAGGTTTTAGGCATTCCTTGGCACTCCCAGGATTGTCTGGGAGTGCCTGGAACTTTCAATTTATTTTTTCTCTCTGTCTTCCTTAATAGCGGCCTGGGCAGCAGCGAGGCGTGCCACGGGGACGCGGAAGGGACTGCAGCTGACATAGTTCATGCCGGCCTTGTAGAAGAACTCGGCCGCCGTCGGGTCGCCGCCATGCTCTCCGCAAACACCACATTTAAGGTTGCTGCGGGTAGAACGGCCACGCTCAACACCAATCTTCACCAGTTCGCCCACACACTCGCGGTCGAAGCTGTTGAACGGGTCAGCGGGGATAATCTTCTCGTCGACATAGGTCTTCACGATGGCATTCACGTCATCGCGGCTGAAACCAAAGGTCATCTGGGTGAGGTCATTGGTGCCGAAGCTGAAGAACTCGGCCACCTCGGCAATCTGGTTGGCCACCAATGCGGCGCGCGGAATCTCAATCATCGTGCCGAACTTATAGTCGAACGGCATGTTGTACTTCGCCTCGACCTCTTTCTTCACGCGGTCGGCAACACTCTTCTGGTGTTTCAACTCGGCAGCGTTGATGGTCAGCGGCACCATGATCTCGAGCATCGGGTTCTTGCCTTCCTTCTTGAGCTCGACAGTGGCGCTGAACAGGGCGCGGAACTGGGTTTCGGTGATTTCGGGGTAGATGATGCCCAGACGGACACCACGCAGACCCATCATGGGGTTGACCTCATGCATATTCTCAATGCGGGCATGCAACTTCTCATATTCGATGCCACGGGCCTTGGCCACTTCGCGCTGCTTGTCCTCAGTCTGGGGGACAAACTCATGCAGCGGGGGATCCATCAGACGGAAGGTGAGCGGCTTGCCATCCATGACTTTCAGCGTACCCTTGGCACTCTCCTTGATATAGGGTTCCAGCTCGGCGAGGGCAGCCACACGGGCCTCCAGCGTATCGGCCAGAATCATGTTGCGCAGTTTTTCCAGAGGCACCTCGCTGTTCTCGCCGTAGAACATGTGTTCGATACGGAACAGGCCGATACCCTCAGCGCCAAAGTCAATAGCCTTCTGGGCGTCGGCAGGGTTGTCGGCATTGGTGCGGACACCCATGCGGCGGTGTTTGTCAACAATCTGCATGAACTCTTTGAAGAGGGGGTTCTCGGTGGCGTCGATCATCTTGACATTCTCGTCATACACCCAGCCCTTGGTGCCGTTCAAGCTCAGCAGGTCGCCTTCCTTGAACTGCTTGCCGTTGATGGAGACAATACCCTTCTCCATGTCGATCTTCACGGCGTCGCAACCCACGATGCAGCATTTGCCCCATCCGCGGGCCACGAGGGCGGCGTGCGAGGTCATGCCTCCGCGAGCGGTGAGAATACCGTCGGCGGCACGCATACCTTCCACATCTTCGGGATTGGTCTCTTCACGAACCAGAATGTTCTTTACCTTGGCGGCGTTGTACTCCTTGGCCTTCTCGCTGGTGAGGGCAATCACGCCTACCGCACCACCGGGACCGGCGGGCAAACCCTTGGCAAGCACGGTGTGTTTCTTCTCGTCGGTGGCATCCAGGATGGGGTGCAGCAGCTCGTCCAACTGGGCAGGGCTAATGCGCATCACCACCTCGCTCTCGTCGATGAGGCCTTCGCGCTTCATATCCATTGCCATCGTCAGGGCAGCCACACCAGTGCGCTTACCCACGCGGCACTGCAGCATATACAGCTTGCCGTCCTGGATGGTGAACTCGATATCCAGCATGTCGTGGAAATTGTGCTCCAGAATCTGACGGATGTCGCAGAGTTCCTTGTAGGTCTCGGGCATCAGTTCCTGCATGGAGTGCATATGCTTGTTCTGGTCGTTCTTGGTGTCGTCGTTGAGGGGGTTGGGGGTACGGATACCGGCCACCACATCTTCGCCCTGGGCGTTGATGAGCCATTCACCATAGAACTGGTTGTCGCCAGTGGCGGGGTTACGGGTGAAGGCCACACCGGTAGCGCTCTGGTCACCCATGTTGCCGAACACCATAGCCTGCACATTGACAGCGGTGCCCCAGTCGTCGGGAATACCTTCGATTTTGCGGTAGGCCACGGCCTTCTTGCCGTTCCAGCTCTTGAACACGGCCTTGATGCCGCCTTCCATCTGCGACTTGGCGTCGTCGGGGAACTCGGTACCAAGCACCTCTTTCACTTTCTTCTTGAAAGCCTCGGCCAGATATTTCAAGTCTTCGGCTGTGAGTTCGGTATCGCTCTTATAGTTGTGCTGAGCCTTGTACTCGTCCAGCATGTCGTCCAACTGTTTGCGGATGCCCTTGCCGTCGGCGGGCTCGATGCCCTCACTCTTCTCCATAACCACGTCGGCATACATCATGATGAGGCGACGGTAGGAGTCGTACACAAAGCGGGGATTGTTAGTCTTCTTCAGCATACCGGGGATAGTCTTGGACGAAAGGCCGATGTTCAGCACCGTGTCCATCATACCGGGCATTGAACTGCGTGCACCCGAGCGGCAGCTGACCAACAGCGGGTTCTCGACATCGTCGTACTTCATACCCATCAGTTTCTCCACATTGGCCATACCTTTCCACACATCGTCCATCAGACCGGTGGGAAGCTGGCAGTTGTTATCGTAGTATGCCGTGCAGCATTCCGTAGTAATCGTCAATCCAGCAGGAACAGGGAGTCCCAGCAAACACATTTCGGCCAAATTGGCCCCTTTACCGCCGAGCAGGTTCTTCATGTCGGCCTTGCCTTCTGCGGTCTTGCCTCCGAAGGTGTAAACAAATTTCGTCATCTTAAAAACTAGTTAATTTATTTATAATTATATACATTTTTTCCTCTTGTCGGGAATGAATTGCAAAGATACAAAAAAATATTCAACTAGCAAAGAAACAGAACGAAAAAAAATATTCTTTTAACACAACCCACTTCCACCGCCTGGAGACTTGAGTCTGGGGAGGACAAAAAAGGGAGAGCAGCCATGGCTGCTCTCCCTTTTAAATGTTCGAAAAAATTCAATTTTTATGGATTTGCTTTCGCACCCACACTTGAGATTATCAACCTTATCTTGACATCCTCGCCAGTGTCTTTCTTGGGGTCGAAAGCGGCCGTGGCGGCACGTTTGATGTCGGTCGGCGACATGCCGATGGTGCGCATATTTTCCTCGGGGATGCCATTCTTCACGAAGAACTCCTTCACCGACTTGGCACGTTCGAGCGACACCAACTGGTCATGCTCGGGATCGATACCGTAGGTGCGCAGTTCTCCCTTTATGACGAACGTCACATCGGGGTGATTCTTGAACATCTGCACATAGGTCATCAACACCGAGTCGGACTCCTTCATCAACTGCGACTCGTTCTCGAAATAAATGTTCGAGATGGGGTACTGGGTGCCGCGTTCGGCACGATTCATGCGGATGCGCATGGCGGTATCCTCCTTGAAACGGTCAGCATTGAAATCCAAATAGACGGAAAAATATCCTTCCTTCTTGGCATACATCGTGTAGTTGAATCCAGGCACGAACTTCACGCGACCACCGCGGAACTTCTCGTTCTGCACCACTACACGGTTGTTGGTATTCTTCTCCAGGATAGTGAGGTTGACATCAACATTCTTCTTAATCTTGGGGTCGTAGAACACCACCGGTGCCTCAAAAGCCTCGACATGGATGGAGACCTTGATGGAGTGTCCGCCACCGCCGGGGTTGACCTTGTCGAGCAGGATGTAGTACACCTCGTCCTTACGCACATTGATGGAGCGGATGTGACGCTTGTTGGAGGCCTTGGTGAGCACAATGTCCTCGGCATCGTGGTACATGCCGATGGTGCCCATGGCGGCATTCAATGCAGCTTGCTGACGGGCCAGCTTGTTGGCTTCCTGCTGGGCTTTGGCATCAGCTTTGGCATCGCCGGTTTTCTCCACAACGGGCTTCTTGGGTTTTGCCAGTAGTGCGGAATCGACCGACGACATGTTGATGGCCACCGGAAGCACTTTGTTGCACTGGACATGGTTGCTGAAATAGACATCCGTGTATTTGTACACCAACATGTCATAGTCGTCAGCCAGGTTGGTCTGCGTGACGGCGATGTCCAACAAGCCATTGTACGGCACAGTAAACTTGTACCACACAGAGTTGTGCTCGAATTCCGGCAGATTGGGATGACGGCTGTCAGCCATCACCTCCATCACGCGGCCAGCACCCTGTGGAGCCTTGGTGGGTCCGAAGGTTTGGTCGACATTGATAGGAATGGCGAAGATGCAGTCGTTGCTGTTGTAGGGAAGCTCGATTTCCTGCACCTCCGGGGCTTCATTCTTACCCTTTTTACCCTTCTTGCCTTTCTTGTCTTTGGTCGTTTTCGAGGACTTGGCGCTCTTCTTCGACTTGGACTGGGCTTGCACGTCACAGTACCCAAATATCAGGGTACAAGCAAGTAACGCAATGAGAAAACGTTTCATTTAGTATGATGTTATGCGTGTTTTATTACATTATTTCGACACGCAAAAATACGATTTTTTTTTGAATTAACGAAAAAAATCTCTTAAATATATATTTTTTTCAATTGTTTATCGCAAAGAAAAAGGGGTGCCTGCAACCTTGTGGGCACCCCTTTCGTCGCCTTTGGCGGAAGGTTATTTCAGCCGGGTATCGAACCAATCGATGAAGTTGCGGTGCCACAGAAGACTGTTCTGCGGACGCAGCACCCAGTGGGTCTCGTCGGGGAAATAGAGGTAGCGGGCGTCAATTCCGCGCAGTTTGGCGGCATTGTAGGCGGCCATGCCCTGCGAGGCTACAATGCGGAAGTCAAACTCACTGTGGACCACACAGAGAGGCGTGTTCCACTTGTCAACGAAGAGATGGGGCGAGTTGGCATAAGAGTGGGCGGTCTTGGCATTCTTTTCCCAGTAGGGGCCACCAAGGTCCCAGTTGGTGAACCAGTATTCCTCGGTTTCGAGACACTGCTGCTCGAAGTTGAACATACCATTGTGGGCCAGGAAGGCTTTGAAGCGGCGGCCATCGCTGTAGCCTTTGACATCGTAATTGTGGCCGGCAAGCCAGTAGATGCTATAGGCTCCAAAGCTGGCACCGCAGGCACCAATACGCTCACGGTCTATCTGTTTGATATTGTCGGCCGCCCAGTCGGTGGCGGTCATGTAGTCTTTCATACAGAGTCCACCATAGTCGCCGCTGATTTCCTCACACCAAGCAGTGCCGAAACCGGGGCATCCGCGGCGGTTGGGGGCAATGACAAAGTAACCAGCACCACTCATCACCTCGAAGTTCCAACGGGTGCTCCAGAACTGGCTCACCATGCTCTGAGGACCGCCTTCGCAGAAGAGCAAGGCAGGATAGGTCTTGGTGCTGTCATAATCGTAAGGATAGATAATCCACACCAGCATTTCTTGGTTGTCGACCGTCTTAATCCAATGGGGTTCGGTCTTGCCCATACGGACCTGCGAGAGCACTTCCGTGTTGATGTTCGTCAGCTGAGTGCCCTGTTGGGCAGTGCCGTCGACGTTATAGCAGAAGAGTTCAGCGGGATACTGCATACTCACCTGACTGGCAACAAAGGTGTTGCCATGGATTGAAAAACCATGGATGTCGTGGATTCCCTGAGTGACTTGACGGATGGACTTGTCAGCCACGTTGAAGGCGAATACCTCGTTGGTGCCACGGTACATCACCACAGCCAACAGCTCGCTATCATCGTCAGTCCAGTTGATGCCGCTCACGCCATAGTCGAAATCGGCCGTGTAGTCAGTGCGCTCACCAGTAGCGAAGTCATAAACCATCAAGCGCAGTTTGTCGCTCTCATAGCCGTCATGTACCATGCTTTCCCAGGCAATCCGCTTGCCGTCGTGGCTGAATACGGGGTTTTGGTCGTAGCCCAAAATACCCTCGCTGATATTGACGGTCTCGCCACTCTGGATGTTATAGACATAGATATCGCTGTTGGTGCTGAGAGAGTAGTCCTTACCAGTCTTCTTGCGGCAGGTATAAGCCACCTGGTTGCCATCGGGCGAGAAGTTGAACTGCTCCACGCCACCCCACGGGCGCATGGGGCACTCGTAAGGCATGTCGCCGATGACATCCACGGCATTTGCCACATCCAGCTTACCCTCCTGCATGGAGGCAAGATAGATATGGGGGTACTCGTCCACCCAGTTGTCCCAGTGGCGGTACATGAGGTCTTCATTAATGCGACCGGTGGTCTGGTCAAGGCCGGCATACAGTTTCTCTAAATTCTCCGGACGTTTCACAGCGATGTCGCTGATATAGACTATCTGTTTTCCGTCGGGCGAAAGTTTGAAGCCCTCCAACCCGTTCTCAATCGTAGCCACAACTGCCTCCTGCTGGGAGGCCACCTGCATGGACACGATGTCGTTGCCACGGGCGAAAAGGAGGGTGTTGTCATCCAACCAAACCGGGTTGTACTCACCCTGCGAGGTAGTGGTCAAGCGGTTGGCGGGCTCGCCACCTGCAATATTCAAGAGATACAACTCGGCGTTGCCTTTGTTCTTCTCCATATCGTAATAAGTAACGGCATACGCCACACGGGAACCGTCGGGGCTGACAGCGTATTCACCCATCTTGCCGAGATTCCACATCACTTCAGGGGTGAAGCGACCGTTGTCGACGGTCACCTCGGGCTTGCCGATAACATCCGCCGTCTCATGTTTCTGTTTACAACCCGCCGCCAGCACAAGTGCCACGGCAAAAAGAATGGTTATTTTCTTCATAGCAAAGGTAATTAAATATTCGTGATAAAAGAGACCTTCACCTTACTTCTTCGTCGCGCCGAAGTCGAAGGTGACGTATGCCAGAAAGTCCAGCTGGAGATTATACCCTTTGTCATAAGGGGCGTACTCCTGTTCTCGGCCTTCCATATAGGTATTGAGACCCACACCGACGCTGATCTTGGTGGGGCTTTCGCGCTTGCCGAACTGGTGGCCCACGGTGGGCGAGAAATAGGCACAGTAATAGTTGGTGGGCTTGTCGGAGTAATTGCGAACAAATCCGAACATATATCCGACATCCATATTCAGGAACCAACTGTTACCACCTCGGTCGTCAAACAGATACTTGGCCCGGGCAAAGAGGGGGATAACATAGGGGTTTCGGTCGTTGGTGGCGATGGTATCGCCCAACAGACCACGGTACACCTGCTTGGAACTGGTGGCACCGCCGATGCCCAAGCCACCGCCAAATTGCCAGTTGCGCCCAACGGTGTGGGTGTAACTCCCGTCGAGGGTGAAGAAATTGGAGCCGCCGGGGTAGTAGGTGGCGAAAAAGAACTTGGTGGAACTGTTCAGACCCACCGTCCAGTAATGGGAGATATTGTTTTGTGCCTGGAGCGAAAGTCCTGCCAGCAGTATCGTCAAAAAGAGGAGGTGACGTTTCATTGTTCAATTATTACTTGCGGAGATGCGACGTTCTCCCGTTAAAAGATATAGGCAATTCCGATATTAATCGACACCGCGTTACCGGTCTTCATTTCGACCGTTGCGTCAGCCGGGTCCGCCTCACCATGGTGGTCCACTACACGGTACTGTGCCCCTTGGAAGCCGACACCCGTGGTGAGGCTCCAATAGCTGCCACTGTTCAGACGCATGTCGAGACCCAGCGCAGGCTCCATAAAAACACCCGACACCGTGCGCTCTCGTGCGCTCTGCTGCATGTCGACAGCATAGCCCATAGTCATCTGCGCATAGGGGGTAAAACCTGTGCCCATCCAGGAGAAACGGCCCACAGGCACCACGCCTTTGACCCGCACAAAGAAGGGCAGCAGAAGACGGTCACTGTAGGTCAGCTGATCTTCCTCTCCATAACCATAGATATTTTTGTCAATGGCTGTCAGCACATAAGAATGCCGTAGGCCAATACCCACCGCCCCCGAGAGATATTTTCCCCACGAAAGGCTGTTGACTACCGCCAGTTGCATGGCGCGAGGGGCGAAATCGTTGGCTCCGGGAGCCAATGTCAGGTCCACCGAGAGCCTGTAACGCCCACGTATCACCGAGTCGGATTCGCCACCAGCATTCTGTGCCACAGCGACTCCCGAGCCGATGAGAAGGATTAGGAGTAGTGTAATTGTCCGTCTCATATTTTTTGCAAAAGTACGACTTTTTTCAGTAACTACAAAAAAAGTTTACGCAATTCCATAAAAAAATAGTAATTTTGCAAGTTGATAAAGACGGGGAATCCAACCTCTAATGTACGCAAAAGGATTTGATACACAAACGCTAGAGACCATCCGGAAATGGGTGTCCGATGCCCATCGCATCGTACTGCTCTCGCACATGAACGCCGACGGCGACGCCTGCGGAAGCCTCCTAGGGCTGCTTCTGCAACTCGACCGATGCGCCACAGAGGCCGTTTCCATCATTCCCGTCCTGCCCAACGGATGCCCGCGTAACTTCACTTGGCTGCCCGCCAGTGACCGCATCCTCAACGGCGATACCCAACGAACGCTGTGCGAACAGGCCATCGATGAGGCCGACCTCCTTATATGCCTTGATTTCAGCCAAGCCAACCGTATCGACTTCCTGCAAGAGGCACTATTGCGCTCAAAAGCGCACAAACTCCTCATCGACCACCACCATTCACCTGCCACTGAACAATTTGATGTCATCGTCTCCGACCCCGACATTTCCAGTACCTGCGAACTGGTGGCATGGCTCAGCCAGGCCCTTTGGAACTGCCGCTACATGCATCGCGAGGCAGCCCAATGCCTATACGCAGGCCTCAACACTGACACTGGCGGATTTGCCTTCAGCTGCGACCAACCCAGCTGCTTTGAAGCGGCGGCTTATCTGGTCGGATACGATATCTATCCTGCTGAAATCCACAACCAGATTATCAACACTTTCAGTGTCAATCGCATGAGGTTTTATGGCTTCGCCCTCAGCGAACGCCTGTACATCTACCCCGAACAACGCACCGCCCTGTTCCACTTCTCGCTGGCTGACCAACAACGGTTTGGTGTCAGCGGCGAGGACATGGAGGGACTCATCAACTATACGCTGATGATACACGACATCGAAGTGGGCGCGCTGGTGCGCGAGGAGGTGGGCCGCACAAAGGTCTCGCTGCGTGCCAAATATGATGTGGATGTCAACTTGCTGGCCCGTCAACTGGGCGGCGGCGGCCACACCAAGGCGGCAGGTGCCACCTGCTACATGACCTATGCCGAGACGCTTGATGCTGTTGGCAAATTACTTGGAATCAACGATAAAACCCCGCTGCCGCAATGAAAAAGGTACGCCTCATCCTCTGCCTGACGACATTTGCCGCGCTCCTTTCCGCATGCGGCGACACCCCTGTCATTGAGCTGCCCACCGACCAAAGCGGCAAAGTCAAGGAGCACATGATCAATGCCAACCGCGTGGTTATTCAGTCCGAAAGCACACAGATTGAACAATATATCCAACGTCGGAAATGGCATACCTCTCCCCTGCCCTGCGGAGCCCAATGCATGGTCTACACCACCGGCCAAGGGGCTATCATCAACCCTGACGACACCGTGGTGGTTCAGTACCGGCTGGAGTCCCTGGACGGCTCGCCATTTTACACCCACCAATGCGACACACTGGTGGTAGGTCGGCGACATGCCACCGTGGCCCTCGACGACCTATTGCAGCAGATGCGCTACGGTGGCCAAGCATGGCTCATCGCCCCGTCCAACAGCGCCTATGGCGTAGTCGGCGACGGCGACCGCGTGCCCTCGCGCACCGTCATCGTATACAACGTCGCTTCGGTGGCGCCGTTCTCCACTCACATGAACACAAACAAAAACAATTAATAATAATTCCAAATGAAAAAACTGATTTATTTTGTAGTCGCGACTGCCGCCTGCGCTTCGCTGATGACGGCTTGCAACTCCGACAAATTCAAGAAGACCGACAACGGCCTGAAGTACAAATTCGAAGTGGTCAACAAAGAGGGCCAGATGCCTCAGATGGGCGACCTGCTGGTCGGTGAGCTGACCTGCAAACTCGACACAAGCATCCTCTTCTCCAACGTGGGACACCCCGACCGCATCTTCCAGGTGGCCGAGAGCATGTTCAAAGGCGACATCCAGGAAGGTCTCCAGATGATGCACGAAGGCGACAAGGCCACCTTCGCCATCCCCGCCGACTCCATTGCGAAATTCCTGCAGCCCAACCAGATGCCTCCCATGTACAAGGCTGGCGAAGGCCAGATGTTCTACTATGAGATTGCCCTTCAGGACATTGTCACCAAGGAAGAACTCGCCCAGGAAGAGGCCAACTTCATCGAGGAGATGAACCAGCGCAAGGACAACGAAGCCGCCCTGCTGGCCGAGTACATTGCCAACCAGAACATCACCGTGAAGCCCACCGCCTCGGGACTATATGTCATTGTGAACAAGAAGGGTAACGGCCCCAAAGTCGAAGCCGGAAAGACCGTGTCGGTGAACTACACCGGCCGCCTGCTGGACGGCACCATCTTCGACACCAGCGAGAAGGAAGTGGCCGAAGAAGCTAACAAGGTCCAACCGGGCCGCGTCTACGAGCCCATGACCTATATTGTGGGTCAGCAGCCCCTCATCGCCGGTTGGGATGAAGGAATGAAAGGCCAGACCGAAGGCTCCGAGATCACTCTCGTCATGCCCTCCAACCTCGGTTACGGCGCCCGTGGCGCAGGTCGCGACATCATGCCCTACAGCCCTCTGGTGTTCAACATCTCCATCCTTTCCGTAAAATAACCTCGACAAACAAACCCATACAAGAGTGGAGGCGCACACCTCCACTCTTACAGTATACATACCTATGAGAGATATTGTCATTTTCGGAGCTCCCGGTGCCGGCAAAGGCACCCAGAGCGACTATATTGTCGAGCGTTATGGCCTCACCCATATCTCCACCGGAGACCTGCTCCGCAAGGAAATCGCCGACAAGACCGAACTGGGTATCCGCATCAAGAGCATCATGGATGCCGGCCAGCTAGTGAGCGACGACATTGTCATCACGATGATTGACAATGCCATTGCCCACGATACCCATGGCATCCTCTTTGACGGATTCCCCCGCACCGTGGCCCAAGCAGAGACATTGGACAAGCTGCTGGCCAACCACGGACGCAGCCTCACCTGCATGATACAGTTGGAGGTGCCCCGCGAAGAGCTGATACGCCGCATGCTGGAACGTGCCAAAGTAAGCGGACGCAGCGACGACAACGAGGAAACTATCAAGCACCGCCTTGCCGAATATGAAAGCAAGACATTCCCCGTGGCCGCCTATTACGCAAAACAGGGCAAGGCAATACCCATCAACGGCCTCGGCGACATCAAGGCCATCTCTGCCTCCATCGCCCGTGCAATCGACGCAAAATAAGCAGCAAAGACCCATGACTTCCAACTTTGTAGACTACGTCAAAATCTTCATTCGCTCCGGTAAGGGCGGCGCCGGCTCGGCGCACCTGCTAAGGGTGAAATACAATGCCAAAGCCGGTCCCGATGGAGGCGACGGCGGTCGCGGAGGACATGTCATCCTGCGCGGCAATAGCCAGCGGTGGACACTCCTGCACCTCAAGTACACCAAACATGTCTTCGCCGAGGACGGCGAACACGGAGGCGAGAACCTCTGCACCGGCCGCACAGGCAAAGACCAGTACCTCGATGTGCCGCTGGGATGCATCTGCCGTGATGCCGAGAGCGGCGAAGTGCTGGGCGAAGTCACCGAAGACGGACAGGAGGTCATCATCGCCCGCGGCGGCCGCGGCGGCCTGGGCAACGACCACTTCAAGTCGCCTACCAACCAGACCCCGCGCTACGCCCAGCCGGGAGAGCCCGCCGTGGAACGCTGGATTGTTATTGAACTGAAGGTGTTGGCCGACGTGGGACTGGTCGGATTCCCCAACGCGGGCAAGTCTACCTTGCTGAGCGTTGTCTCGGCCGCCAGACCCGAAATTGCCGACTATCCCTTCACCACCCTGGTCCCCAACCTCGGCATCGTGAAATACCGCGACGACCATTCTTTCTGCATTGCCGACATCCCCGGTATTATCGATGGATCCAGCGATGGAAAAGGCCTTGGCCTCAGATTCCTACGCCATATCGAGCGCAACTCCATCCTGCTTTTCATGGTGAGTTGCGAACAGCTGGACATCGCCCGCGAATATAATGTATTGCTCGACGAATTGCGGAAATATAACCCCGAACTGCTGGACAAGCAGCGCATCCTCGCCGTCACCAAATGCGACATTATTGACGACCTCATGATGCAACAACTGCAACAGCACCTCCCCGAGGGCGTTGACACACTCTTCATCTCCGCCGTCACTGGCCTGCATATCCAAGAGCTCAAAGACCTGATTTATCAAAAACTGACCAGTTAATCCATGCTCACCGCTGCCGACACCCGCCTCTTCTACTGGATAAACCAGCACCACACCCCCATCCTCGACTGGGTATTGTGGGTGGCCAGCCAAGGATGGTCCTGGGCCATTGTCTTGTCGGCAGCCATCATCTACATGGTATTGAGTCACAGAAAGAATTCTCAATTCTCATTCCAATTCGCAATTCTCCTGTTGGCAGGTATAGGGCTTTGCTTCCTCCTCTCCGACCGGATTTCAGTGCTCTGTTTCAAGGATGTATTCTGCCGCCTGCGCCCTTGCCATGCCCTAGAGGACGTGCGCATGTTCCGAACTTCCTGTGGCGGCCAGTACGGCTTCGTTTCCTCCCACGCAGCCAATGTCTTTGCCCTCGCTCTCTTCCTGACACTCTTCCAAAAGAAATGCTCAACTTTCAATTTCCCGTTTTCGATTCTTCTCTTCGCATGGGCCTGCGTGGTCTGCTACTCCCGCCCCTACCTCGGCAAGCACTACCCGGGAGATGTCGCCTGCGGTGCCCTACTCGGACTCGCTGTAGGCACGGTGGTTTTTCTACTTATACAATGTATTGACAAACTGATTATTACAAAAAATCAACAGAAAAAATCGTCTATCTGATGAAACAAAAATGTCAATTCTGCGTATATATTACCGTGCTTACTTATTTCAAAGATGTATTTGACGGGACGTCTCCTTATCGGAGGCGTCTTCGTTTTTAATATACCTAACAGTTTCACCAATCACTAATCACTAATCACTAATCACTAATCACTATTCACCAAACTCAAATCCCATGAACCTCCTCGACATCATCCTCGCCGTGCCCATGTGCTTCTTTATCTATAAAGGATGGAAGCGCGGATTTATCTTCGAACTTGCCGCCTTGGTAGGCGTCGTTCTTGGCTGCTGGGCTGCCATCCATTTCTCCACCTGGGTGGCCGGAATACTTAAAATCAAAGGCGAAGGCACCGTACTTATCGCCTTCTTCATCACCTTTGCCGCCGTGGTGGCAGCCTCCTTCTTCCTTGGCAAGGCAGTTGAAGGATTCATCAAGATGGTGAAAGCCAACGGCCTCAACAAGATACTTGGAGCCGTGATGGGAATGCTCAAAATCGTCTGCATCCTGGCGGTGCTGCTCAACTACATCCTCATCATCGACCAGCACCAAGGGGTCATCACCCCCAAAGTTCAGCAGGAGAGTCTCTTCTTCCGTCCTGTCCACAATGTAGGCAACCACCTCACTGCAAGACTGCACAACTACGTAGAGAAAGTAAGAAGTAAGAAGTAAGAAGTAATCACTGGTCATTAATCACTAAAAGATGCTGATTCTCGCGCCCATGCAGGGCCTTACCGAACTGATGTTCCGCCGAGTGTACGAAGCCTGTTTCCCCGGCGCGCTGGATCTCGCTATCTCCCCATTCCTCTCTCTCACCCATGGCAACCTGGCCGAAGCATGGAAGAAAATTGACGACGTGCTGCCTGAAGCCAACCAAGGTTCCATTCCCGTCATCCCACAAATTCTCGGCAAAGAGCCGCGTGAATTCATCGAACTGGGCAACCGCCTTGCCGACCTCGGATACACCGAAATCAATTGGAACATAGGGTGTCCTATGCGGCGCGTCACCGCCAAGCATCGCGGTAGCGGCATCCTTCCTCACCCCGACGAGGTGCAGCTTATCCTGGACACCGTGCTACCACAGCTACGCCCCCGACTCAGCGTCAAGATGCGCCTCGGACTCAGCGACAAACGAGACATCACTGCGCTCATCCCCATCCTCAACGACCACCCGCTGGCCAGCGTCACCATCCACCCCCGGACCGGCCGCCAGCAATATGGCGGACAGGTGGACCTTGACGCTTTTGAAGAAGCTCTCCACCGCCTCCACCACCCCGTCATCTATAATGGAGACATCTGCACCCCAGCCGATTACCGCAAACTTCATACTCGATTCCCACAGGTAAATGATTTCATGATTGGCCGAGGAATCCTCTACAACCCCCTCCTCCCCTTAGAAATCAAAAACGAAAACCACAACCAGCTTCAGCCCAATCAACTCAACAACCCAACAACTCAACAATTCAACAATTCAACAATTCAACAATTTATCATATCCCTTATCTCTGCCATTGAGGCACTACCTATACCACCGGTTTCCAAGATGCGTAAAACCAAAGAATACTGGTGCCTGCTGCGCCGCAGCCTCCCCGTCACCGAGCAACAAGCCGCTACTGTCCTCCATGCCGAGACCCACGAAAGCACCCTGGACACCCTATTGCGCCTACTGGACTCGGTAGCTGACCGTCAGAAGGATGGAACAGAAATGCAAAACTTTCTATAAAAAAACCACACGCACGCACAATAAAGCATTTAAAAATCCGTTAAAAAGCAAATGGTAAACCGATATAAACTCATCCTGCTTATCATCCCTATCTTGCTGACAATCACTTCATGCAAGCAGAAGAACAGCAATAAGGAGCCCTCCCACGAGGAGGTCTTGGCCATTTTGGACGCCAAGATACACAAGCACCCCAACGACGCCAAACTCTACCACGACCGGGCCACCATCTACTTGAAAGACAACCGAGTCAACGACGCCATTTCTGACCTCATGCATGCTGTCGACCTTGACGAAAAGAACGTCAGTTACCACATGCTGTTGGGCGATGCCTATTTCGCCAACGGCGACGTCGAACATAGCTACAAATCCATCCAAAAAGCCATCGACCTGGACCCCTCCAACCAAGAAGCCCACCTCAAACTGGGCGAGATAGCCTATTATAGCCGTGACTACGACCGCGCTTTGGAGAGCTTGGGGAAAGTCACCGCCAAAGATCCGCAGAATCGCACCGCACTCTTTATGAAAGGGTTCATCTACAAGGAAAAAGGTGACACCTCCAATGCCGTCACCTTGTTGCGAAAAGTCTGCGACCTCTACCCCGACTACGCCCCCGCATTCGAGGAGTTGGGCGTCCTCTACGCCACCCGCCGCAGCCCCATGGCGATGGAATACCTCACTACCGCACACAGGCTCGACCCTCAAAACACCAACATCCTCTACGCCATCGCTATGTTCTACCAGGACACAAAGCAGTACGACCAAGCCGAAGAAATCTACAAACAGATACTTGACCTCGACGCCAACTACAAATACGCCTGGCACAACCGCGGATACATGGAGACCTTCGTCTACGGCAACTACCCCCAGGCCATCGAATACCTCACCCGCGCCATCCAGTGCGACAGCACTTTCATCGAGGCCTATGCCAACCGAGGCTGCACCTACGAACTACAAGGCGACCGCGACCGCGCCGCTGCCGATTTCCGCATGGCTCTCGACCTCGATCACACCTTCCAACCCGCCATTGACGGACTCACTCGCCTCAATTAACCCCACAACTACCATTAGAAAAACAAGTTAAATCTCAAAATAATCACACATCATGAGCACACTCAAAGGACGTAACCTCATCTCCATCACCGACTTCTCGAAAGAGGAGTACATCGAGGTGCTGGACATTGCCGAAGGGTTTGAGAAGAACCCTAAGCAACGCATTCTCAGCGACAAAGTGATCGCAACACTCTTCTTCGAGCCCTCCACCCGTACTCGTCTGAGTTTCGAGAGCGCCGCCAACCAGTTGGGCGCAAGAATCATCGGATTCAGCGACCCGGGCGGCACCAGCGTGCAGAAAGGCGAATCGCTCCATGACACCATCGTCATGGTTTCCAGCTACGCCGACCTCATTGTCATGCGCAACCCCAAGGAAGGCTCTTCGCGTTACGCCTCCGAGGTGGCCACCGTTCCCGTTATCAACGCCGGCGACGGAGCCAACCAGCACCCCACCCAGTGTATGCTCGACCTCTACTCCATCCGCAAGACCCAGGGGACACTCGAAAACCTCAATATCGCCTGTGTCGGCGACCTCAAATACGGCCGCACCGTACACTCCCTCGTCCAAGCCATGTGCAACTTCAACGCCACCTTCCACCTCGTCTCGCCCGAAGAGCTCAAACTTCCCTCGTCGGTCAAGATGAGCATCAAGGATGCAGGCCTTAAATACTACCAATACACCGACATCAAGGACATCATTCCCTCCGCTGACATCATCTACATGACCCGAGTCCAGCGCGAGCGTTTCCCCGACCCGCTGGAATACGAGCGCGTAAAAGACAGCTGCATCCTCACCGCCGCCATGCTCGAAGGCTGCAAGCCCAACATGCGCGTCATGCACCCACTGCCCCGCGTCAACGAAATCACCACCGATGTCGACTCCACCCCCTATGCCTACTACTTCCGTCAGGCACAGAACGGCGTATATGTCCGCCAAGCCCTCATGGCGGCCATCCTCGGTGCAAAATAGTTTTAAGTTTCAGTCTTTAAGTTTCACCTTTAACCTATCAACACATGGAAACCAAGAAAGAACTCGTCGTCCCCGCCATCGAGAACGGCACCGTCATCGACCATATCCCCACCGAAGTTGTCTATCAGGTCATCCATATCCTCGGCCTCGAAGAATACAATGACGAAGTCCTTATCGGAAACTTCCTCTCCAGCGCCAAGTTGGGCCGTAAGGGCATCATCAAAATCAAGAACAAGCACTTCACCAAGGAAGAGGTCAGCAAAATCTCCCTCGTGGCACCCTATGTCACCATCATCAACATCGAGAATTACAAGGTGATAGAAAAATTTGCCACCGAAATCCCCGACCACATCGAGAACTTCATCAAGTGCGCCAACCCCAAGTGCATCACCAACGCCGAGGCCGTTCCCACCAAGTTCGATGTCGTCGACAAGGAGAACATCAAACTGCGCTGTCACTACTGCGAGAAGTTCACCACCAAGGAAACTCTCCATTTCTGCAAATAACCCATAGAGAGACAGCACCATGAAACGATACTACATCGCACTCGTCGTCATGACGCTGGCCCTTGTACTGGCCACCTTCTTCATCATGTGGTTCGACCGCCCGCTGTTCCAGTCCATACTGCCGGCCATCCCCCTATATTTCGCCGTCATAACCGGACTGCAGCACTATGTCGTCGTGAAGAGTTTCTACAAAGACCCCCGCACCTTCGTCAAGAACTACCTCGGAGTCACCGTGGGAAGCCTCTTCCTACACCTGGTGGTACTGTGTGTGTGGGTGTTCACCCACCTCGGCGGCGATCCTGCCACTGCTGCCGACCAGGCCCGCCAAAACAAGATGTTCATCCTCTTCTTTGGCATCGCCTTCCTCGCCTACCTGGTTTTCGAGACCGTCAGTCTCGTCCTCATCGTCAACCGCAAACGCAAGGAATCCCAGCAGAAGTAAATTAAAACAATAGACTCCAAAAAGAACAGCCGCCGCGACATCGTCACGGCGGCTGTTTCATTTTCCTTGTGATGCAATGCACCGATTGATTCTCCTCCTTTTTTGCGAAGCAGGAAGGCTATGGCCTCTTTTGCCTTACCCTTGAACTGGTCGTAAATATCGCCAAATGAACCACGTCCGACGGGCTGCGGCTCGCCTTCCTTTTGGTACATCCCTTTCACGTACTCCCACAGCCGCGTCTCTTTCCGCATCTCGTCCGCAAACCTTGCATACTCCAAAACGTTCTCACCCTTCCGCCGCTCGGGCGCCTTGTACGGCTCTGTCTCCTCCACGGAAACCTCGTTTTCAACCTCTTGCAAATTATTTTTGGCTGTTTCGGAATTAAAATGATGAGTGATTACAAACATTGCATTCATCCTCGCGGCTGGAGGCTGCGGCGGTAGTCGCTGGGCGACTGGCCGAGGTGCTTGGTGCAGTAGCGGCTGAAATAACTTAGCGAGGTAAAGTTCATCCTGTCGGCTATCTGCGTGAGCGACAGGCGCTCGTCGTTGAGGTATTTCTTCAGGATGGGCACCGTGGCGCGGTCGATGAAGCTGCTGACGCTGTGACCTGTGACGCGCTTGACAGTGGCGGAGAGGTATTTTGTGGAGACATTTAGCCGCTCGGCATAGTAGCTGACGTCGCGCTCGGTGCGGCTGATGCCGGTGGCAAGCAGGTCGGTGAGCTGACGGACGATAATGGCGGTGCGGTCGCTGTGGGTGTCGGTGGCGTCGCGCCGGGCGTGGAGCTCGAAGATATCGTACATCATCGTCAGGCAGAGGCTTCCCATCATCTCGCGGTAGAAGAGCAGGTGTCGGTCGTCGAGGCGGTCGCGCAGCCGGTGGAAGTCCTCCAGCAGGATTTCCGCCTGCCGGTCGTCGACCTTGATGACGGGATTCTGGTTGAGGCTGATGCTACCACCGATGCTGTAGTTGTTCGACGGCAGCAGTCCTTGCAGGTACTTGTTGTCGGCGGCAAACCACTCCACCTCCATCCCCGGTGCCGCCGCGAGGTTCTTAGCCCGTGTGGGGTTCGGCATAACCACCAGGTCGTTCTTCACGATGTGGTAGCACCGCTCGTTGAACACAAAGCTCCCCTCCCCCGCCCTGCACAGCAGGTGCATACAGGTGTGTCCCAGCTCCGGCGCATTCATCGCCAGAAAATCCGTCGAGTATAGAAAGTCAATCTTCATTGCAGATTTATGTCAATGCAAAGCTATGAGATGTTTGAGAATTAGATTATTCCTCTTGCTCGTAATAATAGGAATAGTCTATGCCTTTCAT
>CAJOHZ010000023.1 GCA_905234695.1 uncultured Bacteroidales bacterium
TTTAGACTATGCAAACATCCATTCTAAATTCGAGCCTGCAATTTGACTATTAGAACAAAACTTGCAAATTTCAGCCTGCAAAATGACTATTACGCCTAATTTTTGTGGCAGAAAAAATGATAGAAAAACAAAAGAATTTGAAGTTAAATACACAATGAATTGATATACAACTACTCCCTTTCTTTTATATTAAAAATTAAAAGAACTTAGGATTGAACAATTAGGATAAGAACTTTTAATTTGCTGGTAATTTGCTTTTGGAAGATATCGAATAGCATATAAAAACACCAAATATATGATTAATAGTATTTTAGCATATATAGTTTAATTTGCTGGTAATTTGCCAGTAATTTGCTTTTGAATAGAAACTGATGGTGTATGCAAATATTAGACAACTGATAAATAGTACTTTAATACACAAGATTTAATTTGCTGGTAATTTGCCGAAGGGGTATAATTACAATGACAACGAACTAGAATGACCGGCACGATGACAGCGGGTCGGTTAACATGATTTGAACGTGAATTGTCGTGAATTGAATCGTGAATCGAATTTACGGCAATTGACGTTAAGAATAGGTGATCGTATCGGTGAAAAAGTGTCAAAAATGTGATTTTTCCTCCACAATATGTGCAAAAAAATGTGATTTTTTCGCATAAAAAGTCTGTAAAAATGTGATTATTTTGTATTTTTGCATGTGAAAAATGTGATAATACAACATGGAACTACTTAAAAGAAAGATAGATAAGTTTCTTGAGAATTGGAAAAGTACTCCAAGACGGAAGCCGCTGATTGTAAAAGGAGCACGACAGGTCGGAAAAACGGAGTCCATTCGAGCCTTCGGCAAGGCTAACTATGAGTCGGTCATCGAGATTAATTTTGTGCTTCAAAAAAAATTCAGGGACATCTTTGCCGATGGCTACGAGGTGGGGGCGATTATCAAGAATATCTCGTTACTGGAACCCTCGTGGAAGATCATTCCCAACAAGACGCTTATCTTCTTCGATGAGCTGCAGAAGTGTCCCGACTGTGCCACTTCGCTCAAGGCATTCTGTGAGGATGGCCGCTATGACGTCATCTGCTCCGGCTCGCTGATGGGCATTTATTACGAGGAAATTGAATCCAATGCCGTCGGCTATAAGGAAGATTTCGAGATGCACTCGATGGATTTCGAAGAATTCCTATGGGCCAAAGGTTATTCGCCGGAACAGATAGAGGACCTCTATCGACACATGATAACCCTGCAGCCGTTTACGCAGCTGGAGTTGGACACGATGACCGATGTTTTCCGTGACTATATGAGTCTTGGAGGAATGCCGGAAGTTGTGAAGATGTATATTGACAACGGCCATTTCGGCGGCACCTTGAAACTTCAGCGCCAGCTGTTGAAGGACTATGAGGAGGACATCACGAAATACGCAAAGGAGACCGATAAGGCAAAGGTGCTTTCCGTATACAGCCATATCTCCACATTCCTGGCCAAGGAAAACAAGAAATACCAGATTACCAAGATTGCCAAAGGGGCCAGGAACAGGGAGTATATCGGAGCTGTGGAGTGGTTGAAAGAGGCGGGTGTCGTCAACGTGTGCTATTGTTTGAACAATGTGGAGCTGCCGCTGAAAGGCAATTATGATGCCGATGTCTACAAGATTTACTATCACGACACTGGCCTGCTTATCGCTTCGCTCGACAAGGAGGCACAGGAGGATTTGCGTGCCAACAAAAACTTTGGGACCTACAAAGGTGCCATCTATGAGAATGTGGTTGGTGAGATGCTGCGCAAATCGGGCTACGACCAACTATATTTCTACAAACGCACCAAACCCTCGTTGGAAATGGATTTCTTCGTCCGTGATGCCGAATCGCTAGTACCTGTAGAGGTGAAGGCCAAAGACGGCGCCACCGTTTCGCTCAACAACCTTGTTAAGTGGGATTCGTACCCTGATGTGAAATATGGAGTGAAACTTGGCTACAAGAACATTGGCTGGAACGGACAGTTCTATACCTTCCCATATTTTCTCACCTTCCTGTTGAAACGTTTTTTGAAGGAACGGGCAAAGAGTATATAGCAAAATTTGAAGTATCAACTATGACCGACACGATGACACCGGAGCAGCGGCACCGCTGCATGGCGCAGATTCACAGCAAGGGGACGAAACCGGAGGTGAAGGTGCGGAAGTGGCTGTGGGGTCACGGGTATCGGTATAGGCTCAACGTGAAGAGTGTGCCAGGGAAACCGGATATCGTGATGCGGCCATACCGCACGGCGATATTCGTCAACGGCTGCTTCTGGCATGGGCACAATGTGCAGCTGGAAGCTGCACAAGTTGATAGTTTAAAGTTGATAGTTGACAGTTCCTGTTGCAAGATTCCGACGACGAACCGCGAGTTCTGGGTGACGAAGATACATCGCAACCAAGAACGCGACCAAGAGAACTACCGTGTGCTGCAGGAGAACGGGTGGCACGTCATCATCATCTGGGAATGCCAGCTGAAACCCGCCGTCATCGAGCACACCATGCGCGAGGTGGAGCTGCTGCTCAACGAGAATATGCTTGCGCGCTACAAGAGACATACTCCCATACCCTTACACACCGAGACGGAGCCCCTTCCTCTGGCAGCAGAGGAGGAGGCTCCGTTTGGGCATAAATAAAGTCCGGCAGCCATGGGCTGCCGGACTCTTAAATCCATACATTCAATCTAAGACAGACTTCATCTCGGCGTCGTTGCGGTAGGTCATCCTGCGGAAAGGATTGGCATCATCTTTGTCGCGGGTGACCTTGATTTGGTCGGCGACGTACTGGAGGATTGTGGCATAGCGGGTGAGGTACTGCTGCCAAAGTTCGGACGTGAGGGCGCGCTGCTGGCTGAGGAGGCAGAGCACCTGATAGGCATGGCGGCGACGCCAGCCCTCGTAATCGGCCCACCACTGGTCGTAGCAGGCGTGTACTTGCTGCCAATCGGCCACCTCGCCACGCTCGACGGCGGCGATGAGGTTGTCTAACTCGCTCTGCGGGACCAGTTGTCCGCCGAGGTTGACCCATTCGCGCTCACGTTCGGGGGCGTTGTGCAGCGGCTCGGGCATGGGGGCATCGGTCTTGCCGCCCGCGAGGACGTTGAGGGCATAGTAGATAAGCATGTCTTCGTACGCCTTATAGCCTTCCGCCCATTTGAGGATGACGGTCTTGCGTTTGCCTTTCTCCATGCCAAAGGCGGTGACCTCGATATGCTCCTTGTCCTTATCGAACTGGAGATAGGCCTGCTCTATCCAACTCTTGAGGAGCATCCGGCCGTTGATAATCTCTTCGGCGGTATCGGGTGCCAGCGGGTCGAAGACGATATGCTGCGCTTTTTTCTTGCGCTTGTCGCGCTTGGCGAACTTGGTCATATTGCGGTTGAGGGCGTACATGTTGTACATCCACCAGTAGGCGGGCATGACCTCCAGCCGGTGCTTGGAGGCGTTGTTGTTGACCAGCGAGAAGGGAAGGGTGATGCTGAGCTCGGCGGGATAGGAGCCTTTTGCCAGCAGGGTGTATGCCGCAAAACTGGAGGAGTGTTTGAGGCTGGTGCACAGACCAGGCCAGAAGCCGCGGCCGGCCACAATCTCGTTGTCGGCCGTGCGGCCGTTGTGGTTGGAACCCACGGTGCAGCCGGCGGCCAGATTGCTCTGTCCCATGACGAGGGAGGCGATGAGGAACGAGTTGTTGTGGTGCTGCTCGTGAGCGGGGAAGATGATGTTGTTGCCCACCTCGCAACGGGCGATGGTGGAGTTGTCGCCCACCACGGTGTCGTTGAGGCGGACGCCGAACTCGAGGTGTACGTGCTCGCCCAGCAGGAACCGCATGGCGATGCAGCCGTATTCGCAGGTGCATCCATACCCCACCACGCCGTCGGCGAGGACAACACAGTCCTCGATGCGTGTGGGAGTCTCGGCATCGGAAAGGACGGCCACGTTATGCAGGGTACGGGTGTTCTTGACAATGCAATGGCTACCCATCTGCCCGTAGCACCCCTCGGGGGTGGCAAGGAATTTGCGGGCCATCTGCTCGAAGCGTTTGACCATCTCGCCGTGGTCGCGGTACTTGGCCCAGAGGTAGGCATCGCCGATGGTCATGCCCGGGAAGGGCAGGATGCGACGGCCGCCACATTCGTTCATGGGCTCAATCCAGGGGTAGTCGTTCTCCTCGTTGAGGGGCGAGGCAGTCATCTCGTCGATATTGAAGAGCAGACAGTGGTCGCCCACGCGGTAGCCGCTGAGCATACGGACATTATGCACCGCGCAGTGGTCGCCCACCGTGGCGTTGCGCAGCATGGAGTTATAAACACCTTCCGGCAGGCGCAAATCCCCGTCGTCGACATATCCCTGCTCCATGGCGCCAAGCCACACGCGGCCCATGAAGACGTTGTTGCGGAACAGCGAGGCGTCGAACGCATCGCTCACCTGCACCATAGACCAGTCTTCGGCGCGGTTGCCATTCATCTGCATCGTTTCGATTTCTTTGCCCGTGAGTGGACGGAAAGTGTCTGTTTTCATACTTGTGTGTGTTTAAGATTAAAAGATAACGTAAAAAACGCTTTGATTATTGTGTATCCCGGGAAGGACGATTGCTGTGCGAGTGGCGCAGCGCCATTTCCTCCCGGAACAGGAGTTGCCGATAATCCTCCAACCGTTCCAGCGGGTCATGGAGGAAGTCCACCCCCATGGCGTTGTCGGGCAGGCGATAGGCGGGGGTGTTCTTAAGGTATTGCAATATCCGCAGGCCGTCGACCCGTTCGGCACAGGCCTTGACGAAGAGCGAACGGCTCTTGAAATTCTTGCGCAAGGGGCTCCATAGGTCGTCGGTGGCCAACTGGCGGCGGAGGAACGGAGACATGGGCGTTTCCCTGTCGCCCTCGTACAAGGCATCGAAGAGGTCATACGTCGCCTTTACCGCAGCAAAGCCCTCGTCGGCATAGAAGGGGTAGCTCTCCTGCATGGTCTCCACCCCCTTGGCGATGGCGGGCCCGGTGCCGAAGGGCACCCGCGCCGAAGGGCGGCCCTGGGGGCGCACCGTCATAGGGCGGCTGTCATAGGGAGGGATGAAACAGGCCGTCAGCGTACCGGTCTTGGCGAATTTCTGCATGAGGTAAAAATCCTCGCCACCCTGCAGCGGGGTGATGCCACCCACCCGGCGATAGGCCCAGACGGGGAACACCATGGCGCTGCCGAGGGCGGTGAAGGCATACGGGCTGCCGATACGCAGCAGCTGTATCAGGTAGCGGCGCATATAGCACTCATAGCGCAGCAGGGCGCGGCAGACCGCCTCATCGGCCTCCAGCGGATGGAAATAGGGCACCCCGAAGGCACAGCAGTCCAGCCGGGCGTTCATGGTGGCGAGCACCGCCTCCAGATAGTCGTCGTCGAAATCGGTATCGGCATCCAGGCTGACGACAAGCTCGTCGGCCTCCCGCTCCGCCGCAATGCGGTCGAACAGCAGTTTGCGCGCCCAACCCACCCCTCTCTTCTTGCCTGTCCAGCCCTGCCCGGGCGAGCAGCGGTCTATCACCGTCACCGACAGCCCCTCGGTCCGTTCCAGCAGTTGCAGGCATTTCTCGTTGTCTGCCTGCAGGGGGCTGCCTTCCTCGTTATTGACGCAAAAATATACCGACACCCCCTTCACCGTCTGCCTCCGCAGACGGTCCAGCAAGGCTGGCAAATTGGCCGACTCAGCCATCACCGGGATGGCCACAGATATATGGTGATAACGCGACAATCAGAGTTTTATAATCTTGACCCACACCCCTTCGACAGGTATGGCATAGACCCCCGCCGGGAAACGGGTGAGGTCCACCGTATGGCGGCCCTTGGCGGTCTCCACTGTCGCCTTGTCGCGAGTGGGGTTGGGGTACACCTTGAAGGGGGAATCCACATCACACGACAGCACAGACGTCGGCGGGGTGGAGTCGTTTAGGTGGTGCACCTCGTCGATATAGTTGATTAACGCCTGCGCCTGGCACCGCCAGTAGTGATTCAGGCTGTCCGTGGGCAGCGACTTGGTGGTGGAGAGTTCCATCGTCAGTTCACGGATGCCACAGTCGTTGAAATAGTCCTGCCGGCCGTTGCTGATTACGTACCAGTCGCCGCCGTTGACATAACCCGATGTGCGGACGTCCTTGAAGCGGGCGGGGTCAACTTTGCGGCAGGTGTCGACAAAACGTTTGCATACCTGCTTCCACCACTCGCTGTGTTCGTTGAGCCGTTCGCGCGAGGTGAAGCTGTCCCAGGGGTAATTCATCACCTCGCTGCCGCCATGCAGGTTGGCACTCAACAGAAAGTGGTGCTGCTCCACATAGTGTATCATGGCTTCGTTTTCCGGCTGGAGTTCGTTCATCGGCGGAGTCCCGAAGGGGTCTGGGAAATTGCGGTTCAAGTCCACCCTGTTGGCATTGTAACGCATGGCGCGGCCAACGGTGTTGTTGCCCCCGTTGTAGGTGCCGTCAGGATTGGAGAGCGGGTTGATATATATCCGTGTGCCGTCGAGCAGGCGGGTGATAGCCTCTGAGGTCCCGTAGCTGCGCAGCAGCGTGTCGCACAACCGCAGCATCAGGTAGAAACCCGTAATCTCGTCGCCGTGCATCGTGGAGGAGTAGAACATCTCGGGCCGCACCAAATCGTTGTCGGCCGAACCCGTGATGGCCAAAGCCAGTATCAGGCGTCCCCGCACCGATGTGCCTATGGTGTCCAGCCTGCAGAGGTCCGGGAAGCTGTCGACGTAGCCTTGCATCATGGCCACATACACCTCATACGTCGGGTAGCGATCCCACCCGGCCATCTCCTCCACCGTGGTGGCCATCGTCAGAGCCTTGGTCTCCAGCGGTGCCTCCATCGGCGGGAAGGCATCGGGGCGCGGTTTCTGCGCCATCGCGGAGCCTACGGCCAACAAGGCCGCCATCGTCAGCAGAATACGTCTCATACGCTTATTTTTTCTCACGGAACGTGAACAATAGGTTGCCGAAGAAGTTCCATAGTGTCGTGATGCCGACGGCCATCACCCACAGGAGGTAGAAGCGCCAGTCGGTCCATTCGGGCAGCAGTCGGCCCATCAGCCACAGGCTGCCGTTATTCACCCCGAGGCCCACAACAGAGACGAGGATGAACTTCACATACTCCACACCCACCTGCTTCTCCTTGCTGCGGAATGTCCAGATGCGGTTAAGGAAATAATTGCTTGTGGCGGCGGCGATGAATCCGATGGTATTGGCCACGAAGTCGTTCAGGCCTACGACATCCCTCATCAGGTAGAGCACCGAGAAGTGCACCAGCATGCCGGTAAAGCCGACAACGCCGAATTTGACAAACTTCCAGAACAGACCTTTGATGTCAGCCATCCTTTTCAGCAATCACTAGTCACTAATCACTAGTCACTAATCACTAAAAATGTGCCTCCTGGGGATTCTGCGGAATACCCGTTCTGCGAATCTTGCCAGCAGGTTGTGGCTGCTTGGGACGGCTGATGCGGGGAGGATTCTTCTTCACACGGGGCAGATACTTCACATCGCCCGTGCCGTTGACTTCCAGGCCGTAGACTTTGCCCGTGGAGAGGTTCACCTTGATATGCCAGTAATGGCCGCAGCCG
The DNA here is from genome assembly GCA_905234695.1 of uncultured Bacteroidales bacterium. Classification (GTDB taxonomy): domain Bacteria; phylum Bacteroidota; class Bacteroidia; order Bacteroidales; family P3; genus Colimorpha. The sequence goes on from CAJOHZ010000023.1 coordinate 7,618, forward strand.
CCCTCGGTGAGCACGATGTCCTGTTTCAGCCGCTCGGCGGCGTTCTCGTCCCAAACGAAATTCACCCACACGATATGGCAGCCGGTAATGTCGGTGAAACCCACATACTGCCGTTCGTATTTGCGCATGTGCTCGTCCACCACCGGGCAGTCGCCCTCCTGGTTCTCATGGTAGCGGTTGACATACGCGATACGTTTCTGTATCAGCCGTTCAGCCTCGGCAATATCCTCTTCCGACGGCGTGTAACGCCCGTCCTGATTCTCGATGGTGAAGTCCACGCCCCACTGCTCGTGGAAAGCATAGCCGTGATAGTTGCTGCCGTTGACCTCGGCATAGTCCCACGTCTCGACGGGGACCACATAATCCTGCGCATAGACCTGGCACCCCAGGGCCAACGCCAGCGTCAAAAGGATGGAAACTCTTTTCATAACAGATAAAAAATCTTGCTGCTATAATAACTCAAAAAACGTTGCAAAAGTACACATAAATCGCAAAATAGACAAATTTTTTTTCTGTATCGGAAAAAATTCCTATATTTGCAATCTGTAACAGAAAAGGATACAATCCTCTATTTTTTCATAGAAGCAATTCATATACAACCCTTTTCAACACGACTGACAAACAACAAACATCTATAATTATGAACAAATTCGTATCTGTAAAAGAAGCTGCCGACAAGATTCATGACGGCATGACTGTGATGGTGGGCGGATTCCTCGGCGTGGGCAACCCCATCGCTTTAATTGACGCATTGGTGGAAAAGGGGGTCAAAGACCTCACCATCATCTGCAATGATACCGCTTATCCCGAGGTGGGCGTGGGCAAACTGATTACCAACCATCAGGTCAAGAACCTCATCGCCACCCATATCGGAACCAACAACAACACCATCGACCAGATGAATGCCGGCGAGCTGCATGTCACCCTGCAGCCCCAGGGCACCCTGGCCGAGCAGATCCGTGCCGCCGGCGCAGGCCTGGGCGGCGTGCTGACGCAGACCGGCCTCGGAACCGTGGTCGAGAACGGCAAGCAGAAAGTCACCGTTGATGGCAAGGAGTATCTCCTCGAGAAGCCCATCCACGCCGACGTGGCCATTATCGGAGCCAATATCTGCGACGAGAGCGGTAACCTGGTCTACAAGGGCACCTCCCAGAACTTCTGCCCCATGATGGCCACCGCCGCCGATACCGTCATTGTCGAACCGCAGGAGATTGTTGCCAACGGCAAAATCGCTCCCGAGAACGTCAAGACCCCCGGCATCTTCGTGGATTACATCATCAAGAAATAGTTAATTTTCAACATTCAATTTTCAATCGAATATGGCAGTTACTTCTATGCTCCGCGTCCGTATGAGTGCCAAGGACGCACACTACGGCGGCAATCTCGTTGACGGTGCCCACATGGTACACCTCTTCGGCGACGTAGCCACCGAGCTCCTTATCAAACAAGACGGCGACGAAGGTCTCTTCTGCGCCTACGACATGGTTGAATTCAAAGCCCCCGTCTATGCGGGCGACTATATCGAAGCCTATGGCGAAATCACTCACGTAGGCAACACCTCCCGCAAGATGAAATTCGAGGCCTACAAGGTCATCCGCACCCTGCCCGAGATCAGTGCCAGCGCCGCCGAGGTCCTTGAAGAGCGCGTCCTCGTTTGCCGCGCCACCGGCACCTGCGTCACCCCCAAGGAGTGCCAGCGCTATAACAAATAGCCACCACCCGTATGTGGCGGCGTCACCGCCATACCTCGCAGGGTGCTTCGGCCACAACCGGAGCACCCTGTATTGTGGATGCCATGAAGAAACATTTCCTCCTCTTGACCGGTCTGCTGCTCATGATGAGCGTCGCCTGCGCGCAGAAATTCACGCATACCGCGTCCAATGGCATCCCGTTGGAATATACCATCAATAAAAAGTCGACCACCGTGGCGCTGACAAACCACGGAAACCCTTGTGTCGGCAACCTTGCCATTCCCCCTTCGGTGAAACACAAAAGCACGGAGTATCCCGTCACCTCCATCGGTGCCCTGGCTTTCGCCACATGCAAGAAACTCACCTCCGTCGTCCTCCCCAACACCGTCACCACCATCGGCCGGCTGGCATTCTTTAACTGCAGCGACCTCTCCGGCCCGCTCACCATCCCCGAATCCGTCACCAACATCCACAGTGGGGCCTTCTCCAATTGCAGCGGCCTTACCTCCGTCACCTTCCCCAATACCGTCATCACCATCGACGACTTTGCCTTCGAGGAGTGCAGCAGCCTCACCTCCATCACCGCCCTCTCCCCTATCCCGCCACGACTGGGGACCGGTGTCTTCGACGGAGTTTCCGACACCATACCCGTGCGTGTCCCCCGCGAGGCGGTAGCGGCTTACCGTGCCGACATCGGATGGAGGCATTTCTCCAATATCCAGGCGGCCCGTTGTCCGGCAGTCGTCACCGCCGAGGGAAACACCATCATCATATCCAATGCGGTGGGGACACAGATACGCATCTTCGACATGCAGGGCCGTCTGCTCAGCAACCAGCGGGTGAAAGAAAACCCCTAACGACTCCACGTGGCCTCGGCAGGGGCCTATCTGGTACAGGTGGACAACGGCACCGCCCATCGCGTGGTGGTGCAGCCGCAATAGGGCTCGTATTGCCAAAAAAACGCGGATTTCTTTATCATATCACAGAAAAGTTGTATCTTTGCACCGAATTCCGAGCGGAAAGGAAATCGTCAAGGGGTGCTACAATACGTTGATTTCATTGACGTTGCGAGGCTGAGATTATACCCTAAGACCTGATCCGGATAATACCGGCGGAGGAAACGACAATGAAAAAACACAATTTCATTCGTGGCCGCTATCAGCAGAAGGCCACCAGACCCAGTGCCAGGCAGATGATAGCCTGCTGTGCACTCACAGCAACCTTATTCGGCGGCGCCCTCTGCGCCCAGAACCCCCAAACGTCGGCCCGTACACCTGGCGACTCCGTGCGCACCCTCGACGAAGTCATCGTGCGCGACGTGCGTGTCAGCAACAAAACCCCGTTGACCACCAGCACAGTCAATGCCGACGAACTGCAGGAAGCCCGTAGCAGCGTGAGCATTCCCTACATGCTGGAGACACAGCCCTCGGTGGTCGCCAGCGGCGAAAACGGCACCGTGGGTGCCACCGCCATCCGCATCCGGGGCGTAGATGCCAGCCGCATCAATGTCAACATCAACGGTATTACCCTCAATGACCCTGAGAGCCAGGCCGTTTTTTGGTACAACATCCCCAACCTCGGCGGGATGGCCCAGAGCCTGCAGATTCAACGCGGCGTGGGTGCCTCGACCGGCGGCAGCCCCGCCTTCGGTGCCGCCATCAACCTGCAGACCCTCAATGCCTGCAACGATGCCTACGGTATGGCTGACATCGGCTACGGCAGCTGGAACACCAAGCAGTACAGCATCGCCGCGGGTAGCGGCATCACCCGACACGGCTTCAGTTTCGACATGGCCTACAGCGGCCTGACATCCGACGGCTTCCTGCGGGGCGGACAGACCGACCAGCAGAGTTTCTTCGGCAGCGCCTCATGGTATGGCAAGAAGACCCTCATCAAGTTCCTCACCATCATCGGCAGCCAGACCACCGGCATCACCTGGGACGGCGCCGACAGTGCCGACCTCAACAACGACCTGCGCTTCAACCCCTCGGGAGCCTACCACATGGACGGCAAGACCCTCTACTACCCCAACGAGACCGACAACTACTGGCAGCAGCATTACCAGCTCTACCTCTCGCATCTGTTGAACGACCAATGGAGCCTCAAGGCAGTCCTCAACTACACCCACGGCGACGGCTACTACGAACAGTACAAAGAGGGCAAGAAATACTCCAAATACGCCATGGACGGCTACAGCGGCAAGACTGACTTCGTCACCCGCAAGCAGATGGACAACGGCGGCCTCACCGGCAACCTCGGCATCAACTACGAAGGGGAAAAATTGACCTTTTCGCTAGGCGACAACATGGTCTATTTCGACGGCTACCATTTCGGCAACGTCATCTGGGTGCGCGCCGACTCGGTTAACCTCGCCGACCCCTATGAGTGGTACCGCTACAACGGCACCAAGACAGACAACAGCGTATATGCCAAGGCCACCTATGACTTCACCCGCGACCTCAACGCCTACGCCGACCTGCAACTGCGCACGGTCAACTACAAACTGCGCGGCATGGCCGATGACCTCTTCTCCATGGACTTCGACCAGAACTATCTCTTCTTCAACCCCAAGGCAGGCTTGAACTACCGCATTAGTGACCACCAGCGCACCTATCTTGTGGCAGGCATCAGCAACCGCGAACCCACCAAGAGCGACATCAAGGACGCCATCGGCAACGGCGATACCGTAAAAGCCGAAACACTCCTCGACATCGAACTGGGCTATCAGGCCGCCTACGCCCGTTGGAGCTTCTCCGCCAACCTCTACGCCATGCTCTACAAAGACCAGCTCACCCCCAACGGCGACATCAGCAGCAGCGGCTATGCCCTGATGGAGAATGTCGATAAGAGCTACCGTATCGGTATCGAACTGCAGGGCGGCTTCAAGGTCACCGACTGGTTCCGCATGGATGCCAACCTAACCCTCAGCGACAACAAGGTGATGGATTTCACCTATCTCGACTTCGCTGACGGCGACTCCGTCCCCAACGCTGTCACTGGCAACACTCCGCTGGCTCTCTCGCCTTCTGTCGTGGGCGCCGCTATCGCCACCTTTGAACCTTTCAAAAACGCCAAACTGCAACTCATCAGCAAGTACGTCGGCAAGCAATACGCCGACAACACGGGTCGCGAGTGCTATGCCATCGACCCCTATTTCCTGCTCAACGTCAAAGCCTCCTACACCTGGCATTTGAAAGGCACCAACGAAATTGAGGCACAACTGCTGGTCAACAACCTCCTCGACCACCAGTACCGTCTCAGTGCCTGGGTGGGCGACTGGGTGGATGACTGGAGCGGTCCCGCCGCGGCATATTACTATCACAGCCGCGGCTTCCTCCAGCAGCCCGGCATCAATTTCATGGGCCGCCTCATCTACCGGTTCTAACCCCTCATGGAATTCTCCATTCTCAATACCCAATTCTCAATTATTGAGATTGTCGGCGCCGCCATCGGCTTGGTCTATATCGTCAGCGAATATAGGGCAAGCCGATGGTTCTGGCCCAGCAGCCTGCTAATGTCGGCCTTCTATGCCGTCATCGAGTTCCAGGCACACTACTACGCCAATGCCTCCATCTGCGTCTACAACTTCGCCATGTCGGTCTACGGCCTCCTCGTGTGGCGAGGGGTCATCCATAAACGCAAGGAAGAGCCCCGCGAGGAACGCTCCGTCACCTCCTGCCCCCGACGCTACTGGGTGTGGCTGGTCTTGGCGGTGGCGGTGCTGAGTGTGGCGCTGCGGTGGCTGCTGGGCTTCCTGGGCGAAAGCCAGCAGCCGTGGCTCGACGGCATTTCGTCGGCCTTGTCCATTGTAGGCATGGTGATGCTGTCGCAGAAATGGTGGCAGCAGTGGTTCTGCTGGGTGCTCGTGGAGCCGCTGATGATAGCCCTCTTCCTGCTGAGCGGGCTCTATGCCTCTGCCCTGCTATACGGAATCTACGAGGTTTTCTGCATCCTCGGCATTATCCGTTGGCGAAAACAATCCCGCCAACAGGCAATTCACCAGGCATAGCCTGTTAAACCATCATCTTCAAGAGGTCCTGACCGATATCGCGGCGGAAGTAACGACCCTCCCACTGTATCTTCTCCAGTTCCTGATAGGAGCGCAGGATGGCCGAAGGCACTGTGTCGGCCATCGAGGTGACGCATATCACACGTCCTCCGTTGGTCACCACCGCGCCTTTCTCGTTGAGGGCGGTGCCGGCATGGAACACGATACTGCCGTCCACATCGTCGATGCCAGTGATGACCTTCCCCTTGGCATACGCGCCGGGGTAGCCTTCCGACACCCCCATCACACACACCGCCGCACGGGGGTCCACCTCCAGCATGTTCTTGTTCAACGTACCGTTCCAGGTATGCTCGAATAAATCCACCATGTCGCTCTTGATGCGGGGGAATACGCTCTCCGTCTCGGGGTCGCCCATGCGCACATTGTACTCAATCACATAGGGATCCATCGTGCCGTCGGCCTCGTTGCGGACCGCCATCAAGCCCACAAAGAGAAACCCCTTGTAGCTTATCTTCTCATGCAGCAGCCCTTTGATGGTGGGGGCGACAATGCGCTCGTCCACCTTCTGCATAAACGCCTTGTCGGCGAAATGCACAGGGCTCACCGAACCCATGCCGCCGGTATTGGGGCCGGTGTCGCCGTCGCCAATACGCTTGTAGTCCTTGGCGGTCGGCAGGATGACATAATGATGCCCGTCGGACAGCACAAAGACGCTCAACTCGATACCGTCAAGGTACTGCTCGACAACCACCTTGCGCGATGCCTCACCGAAACGCAGGTTCTGCAGCATGTCAACCAACGCCGACTCGGCCTCCGCCAGCGTATTGAGAATCAGCACGCCTTTGCCTGCCGCCAAGCCATCGGCCTTCAACACATACGGAGCCTTGAGAGTGCGCAGAAAAACCAGCCCCTCATGCACCGTTTCTGTCGTGAAAGTGCGGTAGGTCGCCGTGGGAATCTTGTAGCGGGCCATAAACTCCTTGGCATAATCCTTGCTGCCCTCCAGCTGCGCACCCTGCCGCGACGGGCCTATCACCATCACATTGCGCAGCAACGGATGATTGGCGAAATAGTCCGTGATACCGGCCACTAGCGGGGCCTCGGGGCCCACCACGACCATCTGGATATCATTCTCCAGCACAAATTTCTCCACTGCGGGGAAGTCCTCGGGATTCAGGTTCACATTCTTGCCGCACTGCGATGTGCCGGCGTTGCCGGGAGCGATGTACAAGTGGCTGCACCGTTCGCTGGCGGCGATGCGGTAGGCCATAGCATGTTCACGGCCTCCCGAGCCAAGAAGTAAAATATTCATTGCGTTTACGTGTTTGAAAGTGCAAATGTACTAAAAATATTTGATACTTGCACAACCCCACTGGAAAATCTTTCCTACACATCATGGTATCAAACATTTGTTTTCTGGGTAATGTGGGAGCCGTGTCCCCACGGCTCTCGGCTTTCATTTTTTCAATTCTCGTTTTTTAGGGAGACTGCCTCTCAACGGTATGGTCAACACCCAAACCCTGACCGGCCGTCGGCCTTTAATTTAGTTTTAAGTTTTTAGTTTTGGTTTTTTAGTTTCTCATTTCACCTATTTGCAAAATTACGCATAATTTTTCTCATTTTGTCATTCCTCTATTGGAGGTTTGAAAAAACTTCACTATATATACACTGACTACCCCCGTTTTGGATACCCCCTTAGGCTTGATTTTTAAGAAAGTTTATGATTATTTTCTGTTTTTTTAAGAAAAACACCCTTCCGAGGCAGGATTTTTGCCCCTCTCTGGCCACTCCGTGACAAGGGGGTAGTCCCAGTGATCCTTCGGTGATCTTTCGGTGTTCCTTCGGTTGTTCTCCAACAGTTCTCCTACACTTCTCCAACAGTTCTCCAACGTATATAGGGGAGAACAGAGGGAGAACTGTTGGAAATGTGTAAGATAACAACCGAAGGAAGGAAAAAGGATCATAAAAGCCACTCCGAAGTCACTCTCTTGTCACCCCTTCGGCGAGGGGGTGATCCCAGTGTGGTCCTTATGTGACGCTTCTCCGACGTTTCCCCGACATTTCTCCGACACTTCTCCGACTCATGTCGGGAGAAGTGCGGGAAAAGTGCTGGATATGCGTAGGATAAGAGTAAAAGGCACGGAGAACTGAGGTCGGCGACCCTGTGGAGCCAAGGCGCATAAAAGCCACACCGAGAGCAGGGTGAGAGCGGGCTAGGAGAAACTAAAAGGTAAAAACTAAAAACTGAAAGGCCGAAGGCCTCTTAATTATTATAATATCTAAAAAAAATCGTACCTTTGCAAATTGTACTTTGTGGATATGAACCTTCTCAAACGTATTTTTTCTCTCTGCAAATCAGGGGACTCCCCCCGTCCTGCGGAGACTGACAACAACGACTGCGAAATGAAATATCTGATAGTGGGACTCGGAAACGTCGGGGCAGAATATGTCGGCACCCGCCACAACATAGGCTTCATGGTGGTGGATGCGCTGGCCCGCACGGCGGGAGCCACATGGTCGCTGGAACGCCGCGCCTACCGTGCGGAGATGCGCCTCAAAGGCCGCACGCTGGTGCTGATCAAACCCACCACCTACATGAACCTCAGCGGCGAGGCGGTGCGCTATTGGATGCAGGCCGAGAAGGTGCCGCAGGCCAATCTACTGATTGTGGTGGACGATATCGCCCTGCCCCTCGGCACCCTGCGGATGAAGAAACAGGGCAGCGGAGGCGGCCACAACGGCCTCGGTAACATCGAGGCACTGCTGGGAAACACCAACTACTGCCGCCTGCGTGTGGGAGTTGGCAACAACTTCGGCCGCGGCCATCAGATAGACTACGTGCTGGGGGCGTTCAGTCCCGAGGAGCAGGCCACCCTGGAACCCCGCATCGAGACTGCCTGCGAGGCGGTGAAATGTTTCGCCACCCAGGGCCCCGACCGGGCAATGAATATGTACAATGGAGGAGTGATTAGTGACCGGCGAACCGCCGGAGGTGACCAGTGATGAGTGACGAGTGATAAAAACAGAAATAAAACTGACGTGAATTTGACGGTTGATATAGGGAACACACGCACCAAATGGATGCTCTTCGACGGCGACAAGCCCGTCGAAGAGGGGGTTGGGCTACCCTTCCCCGCGGCCGACCGCACCATCTGCTGCGCCACAGGGGAACTCCCTTCCGACCTCCGTCAGTCCCTCCCGTCAAACACGCTCAACTTTCAGTTAAGGTCCCCAAACGAATCAGACGAGCCTGCGACACTCAACTGCCCACACCTTCCCGTTGCCATCGACTATCTCACGCCCCATACCCTTGGGCCTGACCGCATAGCTGCAGCTTGCGGTGCTTGGAAACTACACGGGGGCGAGGCCTGTGTCGTCGTGGACGCCGGCACTTGCATCACCCTCGACTGGCTGGACGGCGACGGAGTGTATCATGGAGGGGCCATCCTGCCCGGCTTGGGGATGAAGTTTCGCGCCTTGCATACTTTTACAGCGAAATTGCCGTTATTGGAGAACGAGGTGCCGTATCCGCTGCCTGTCACCGGACGGACTACGCAGGAGTCGATGCAGGCGGGCGTGCTCACCGCCACCCGCTATGCGGTAGAGGGTTTCGTGGCCCACTACCGCCGCCAGCGCCCTGCCGCACGTCTGCTGCTCACCGGGGGCGACGCCACCCGCTTGCAAGCCCTCGGCGGCATTCTGGCCACCGACGGCGAATACGAACCGAACCTTGTCATGATTGGACTTAACGAGATATTGAAGCAGAATGACTAACAGAAAGAAAAACTCCCTCACCGCAGCCTTTGCCGTGCTGCTGGCACTAACCTGTGCGACACCCCCCGCGGCGGAGGCACAGAATAGTTTCAACGTGCCTTTCTCGCAGTTCGGCATCGGACTGACCGAGCTGCCCTACAATATGCCCTACGCCTATTCCATGGGCGGGGCAGTGTACAGCCGCGCCTCGCGCAACAACATCAACCCCTTCAACCCCGCCTCCTACGCGGCGGTGAAGCCGGAGAGTTTCGTCTTCGACATCGGCATCAATATCCAACGCTGCAAACTTGTCCAAGAGGGCGCCAGCCTCTCCGACGCCGACGGCAACGTGGCCTATCTGGCCGTCGCCTTCCCGCTGACCAAATGGTGGAAGACCTCGGCGGGCCTCATGCCCTACAGCACGGTGGACTACGAGTCGGTGCAGACTTCCTATGATGCCGCGGCAGCGGGCAATATCAAGACCATCTATGCCGGCAACGGCGGAGTGTCGCAAATCTACTGGGGCAACGGCTTCAATATCGGCCAACGGCTGTCGCTGGGTTTCAACCTCAACTACCTGTACGGCTCCATCACCCGCGCCATCACCTACGACTTCCTAGAGAACGCCAGCACCTACTTCATGAACTCCCGCCGACAGAAAGACACCTATATCAGCAACCTCGTCTTCGATCTCGGTGCCCAGTACCGCCAGCCGCTCGGCGAGAAGTACACGCTGAACATGGGCCTTACCTGCCGCCTGCCCCGCCAGATGACGGTGAAAGACGATGCCAAGGTCTACACCTTTGTCACCTCCACCAGCCAGGAGCTGCTGTGCGACACCATCTTCCCCCTGCCGGGCGACGACGGGATATACCGCAGCGACCTGGAGCAGCCGCTGACCATTGGCGCCGGACTGGCGCTGGAACGCAACAACCGCTGGCAGGTGGCCGTGGATTTCAGCCACTCCCCCTACAGCGGCATGAAGTACACCGAGAACACCCAGTACAACCTCTTCGGCACCTCGGCGGTGCAGTACCATAGCAACACCCGCATCGCGCTGGGCGGCGAGTGGATGGGCAACGCCGACGCCACCAGCTACTGGAGCCGTATCGGCATCCGTGCGGGAGTCTATTACAACCAGGGCCGCCTATCGCTCGAAGTGGCCGACGGTGCTTACCGGCTGGACGAAATCGGCGGCGGACTGGGATTCGCCCTGCCGATGCGCAAGGGACAATCGGTGCTGAACCTCAGCGTGGGCTATGCCAGTTTCGGCACCGCCGAACTGCTGCGCCGCGACTGCCTCACGATAGGGCTCTCGCTGGGATCGTGCGAGCACTGGTTTGCCAAACGGAAATATAACTAAGAAACTGTTTAAAATTAATCCAATGTTTTTCTTAAGACATCAAAACGGCATCTTTCCCTCCTTTTCTCGGTCACAATGGCCCCCCATTGCTCCCTCAAAAAGAAGACAAATCTGCTCGCCTTGCTGTATAACAAATTCCATCAATTAAATTTAAACGGTTTCTAAACCTACCCCCTCCCACACGGAAAAGCAATTTTTGACTTAAAAACAGTACAAAATAGAAAACAACAACAATCACTTAGCCATGAGAAAACTGAAATTTGTATTGATTGCCGCGGTGGCCATGGCTGCCACCCTGCCGGCCAACGCACAAAGCAAATGGGGCGACACCCCTGACGACAGCGTGGCTTGCATAAGCAACGTTTCCCTCTACCAGGAATTCTACAAGCAGAAGAGCTACACCGACTGCTACGAGCCGTGGAAGCAAATCCTGCAACACTGCCCCCGCTTCGGCAAGACCATCTACCAGAGAGGCCCCATCATCCTGAAGTCGATGATGAACATCGCCCAGACTGCCGAGGAGCGCAACGGCTACATCGACGAACTGATGCGGATGTACGACATGCGCATCCAGTACTTCGGCGAAGAGGCCAAGGTGAAAGCCATGAAGGCCCAGGAGCTGAGCACCCTGCGCAAGGATGCCGTGAAAGAGGTGTATGAAATCTATGCCGACGCCATCCGCGTGGGAGCCAACGAACTGGACGAGAACTACGTGACGCTCTATTTCAAAGCCACGGTGGACTACGTGCAGGCAGGCTATGCCGACCCGACCCTCATCATCGACAACTACGACATCGCCAGCGACCTGTTGGAGAAGATTCTCGACGACGTGGCCGACGACAGCGTCAAGGCCGCCAAGATTCGCGGCTACATCAGCAACGTGGAGGCCGTCTTCTCGCCCTACGCCTCGTGCAACCAGCTGAACGAAATCTACCAGAAGAAATTCGAGGCCGACCCGAACAATGTCGCCATGTTGAAGAAAATGACCGACATCATGATGAAGAAAGGCTGCACGGATGACAACCAGCTCTTCTTCTCGGCCACCGAAAACCTCCACAAGTTGGAACCCTCGCCCGCCACGGCCATGCGCATGGGTACCATGTGCCTCAGCAAGAAGCAATACGGCAAAGCCATCGAGTATCTGCAGGATGCCTTGAAGGACCTCACGGAGAAGAAAGACCGCTACAAGGCTTACATCTTCCTGGGCCTTTCGTATGCCGGCCAAGGCAGTTACTCGGCGGCACGCACCGCCTACCTCAACGCGGCCGAGGTTGACCGCACCAAAGGCGAGCCCTACATGCGCCTGGCACTGGCCTACGCCAGCAGCTCCCGCAGCATTGACGACGGCCTGGGCGGCCGCACCGCCTACTGGGCTGCCGTCGACGAACTGCGCCACGCCAAGCAGGTGGAACCCACCGAGGAATTCGCCGCTATGATCGACCCGCTGATCAGCAGCTATTCGGGCTACTTCCCCAAGAAGAACGACGCCTTCATGCTGGACCTCATCGACGGCCACAGCTACACCGTCCCCGGCTGGATTGGCAAGTCAACCATCATCAGGACGAGATAAATGAACGTCCGGCACATCCATAGGTTCACAACGCAGGTAAGAAGCAGTGTGCTCGCACTGCTTCTTGCCGCTTGTATGACGGGATGTGGCAACGACATGGACAAAATCCAGTTCTTCGACCGACAGACCCTGCCGGACAACACCCTCAAGGGGGTGGATGTGCAGCGCAGCGAGAACGGACATCTGCAGATGCTCATGCAGACTCCCTACGTGGAGCAGTATTCCAAACCCGAGGCCAAGACGGTATACCCGCAAGGGGTCTATATGCGTTTCTTCGACGGCTACGACCATCCCACCGCCACCCTCAGAGCCCGCTATGCCGTGTCGTACGACAAGCGCGACTACATGATGGTGCGCGACAGCGTGGTGATTATCGACCTGCGCTCGGGCGACACCACCTTCCTCGACGAGTTGACCTGGGATGCCACCCAACACCGCATCTTCTCCGAGAAGCCGCTGCGCTCGCAGAACGGCCCACGGGTGACCTATGGCGACGGCTTTGAGTCGGACGAAAACATGCTTTCACCTCAGATATTACACCAAAGAGGTACCATCGAATGGAAGGAGGAATGACACGGCGAAAAGGCTATGCCTGGCTGACAGCGGCACTGGCGACAGCACTGCTGGTGCTGGTATTCTGGCCCGATGGCGAACATCCGCAACCCCTTCCTGCCAACGGTGATACGCTGGGTCTCCCGCCCGCTGCGGTCGCCGTGGCGCACACCCCCGCCAACCACTCCCACAGCAAGGAAGCATACCCCTCCACCCGCTACCGCAAAGCGGCCCGCCCCGATGGCGAACCCCGTTCCCACGAGGAGGCACGCCCCCACGAGACAACCGTCGCGCACGCATTCCCTCGCGAAAACCGACGCACCAAGGTATCCCTCAACAGCGGCGACACCCTGGACTTCCAGCAACTGTACAACATCGGCCCCACCTTTGCACGGCGCATCGTGAACTACCGCAACGCGCTGGGCGGCTTTGTCGACAAACGGCAGCTGATGGAGGTCTACGGCATGGACTCCGCCCGCTATGCCGACATCGCACCCTACATCATCCTTGATTCGGACGACGTGCAGCGGATGGACATCAACAGCGCGACCATCGACCAGTTGAAGAAACACCCCTATCTGGACTACTACCAGGCCAAAGCCATCGTGCGCCTGCGCGAGAAAGAGGGGCTGTACCGCACCCCCGATGACCTGAAGAGGGTCCCCATCATCGACCAAGAAACGTATAACAAGTTATCCCCATACATCACATGCAATTCACTGCCAAACAAATAGCCCAACGGCTGAAAGGTGTCGTGGAAGGCGACGAGAATGTCCTCATCTGGAAACCCTGCCGGATTGAAGAGGTGGACGAAGGTGGCATCACTTTCCTGGCAAACCCCAAATACACGCACTACATCTACGAGCGGAAGGCGGCGGCCATCCTTATCGCCCGCGACTTCGTATTGGAGCACCCCGTGGACGCCACGCTCATCCGTGTCGACAACCCCTACCTGTGCGTGGCCAAGGTACTGCACATGTTCAACAGTGCCGACAAACCCCGTCGGGGCCGTGCCTGGCTCTGCAGCGTACACCGTACCGCCCATGTGGGCCGGGGATGCTATATCGGCGATTACGCCTATATCGGCCGCAAGGCGAAAATCGGGAACAATGTGCAGATCTATCCACAGGTATACATCGGCGACTTCTGCGAGGTAGGCGACAACACCATCCTCTACCCGGGCGTGAAAATCTACCGTGAATGCATTGTGGGCAAAAACTGCATCCTCCATGCCGGCGCAGTGATTGGAGCGGACGGTTTCGGTTTCGCCCCCACCGGCGACGGGAACTACAGCAAGATTGACCAAATCGGCAACGTGGTCATCGAGGATGATGTGGAGATTGGGGCCAACACCTGTATCGACCGCGCCACGATGGGTTCCACGGTCATCCACCAAGGGGTGAAGCTCGACAACCTGTGCCAGATAGCCCATAACGTGGTTGTCGGCAAGAACACCGTTATGGCTTCGCAGTCGGGATGTGCCGGAAGCGGCAAGATTGGCGAGCACTGCATCATCGCCGGCCAGGTCGGCATTGTGGGCCATATCACCGTGGGCGACAACGTCACTATCGCCGCCCAGGCGGGTGTGACGAACAACGTCAAGGAGGGAGCCGTCATGCTGGGCTCGCCTGCCATGGACGGTGCAAAGCAGAAGAAAATATTCGTCCTCATGCGCAAGCTGGAGGAGATGTACCGAAGACTCAACGACCTGGAGAAGGCTGTCGGGAAAAGCGCCCGCGAAGAGTAACGCTACCCCGGCATCTCCACAAGCAACGAAACCCGTCCGCCATGCCCTCCCAGCGTCATCGACTCTCACCCAACATGCTGATGGGAATTCTCCTGTCGGCATGGGGGTTGCTGAACCTGCTGCAAGCCAACTGGACGGAACTGGCCAACGACGAAGCCTATTATTGGTACTTCTCGCAACATCTGGACTGGGGCTATTTCGACCACCCCCCAATGGTGGCTTTCCTGATATGGCTGACCCGCGGATGGATTGGCGGCGAATTGGGCGTGCGGCTGATATCTGTGCTGCTGCAACCCGTGGGGCTGTACCTCTTCTGGACCCTCCTGCGGCCGTCCAAACCCTCCCGCCGCGATGCGGTGATATACTTTCTGGCATGCTTCTCCCTGCCGTTGCTGCAAGTGTATGGCATTCTGGCCCTGCCCGACGCGCCGCTGCTTTTCTTCACCGTGGTGTTTCTCTGGGCATTCAAACGTTTTACCGAACACGACAACTGGGGGCACGCACTCCTTCTGGCCGTGGCCATGGCGCTGCTGATGTACAGCAAATACCACGGCGCGCTGGTCATCCTGTTTGCTCTCCTCTCCTGCTTCCGCATCTTCCGCTCGCCCAAATTCTACGTCGCGGTGCTGCTAGCGGTGCTGCTCTACACACCACACCTCTGGTGGCTCTATACGCACGATTTCGTCACCCTTCGCTACCACCTTGTCGACCGGACCAACGGCACAGGGTTCGACACCAACAACCTCCTCGGATACCTGTTCATCCTGCTGATAGCCTTCCACCCCCTGTGGCTTTACCACTACGGGAAAGGACTGGTACACTGGTGGCGGGAGTCGCTGACCGGCATCCGTAGGACCCTCTTCTTCGTGCTGACGGGCTTTGTGGCCTTCTTCCTCTTTGCCTCCCTGCGCGACAACATCCAAGCCCAATGGCTGCTGCCCATCTGTTTCGCCCTTGTGGCACTCCTGTGCGACACGGCCCGGGCAAACGACCGCGCCTACCGCCATATCTGCACCGTGTCGGTAGCCACCGCCATTCTGTGGATTGCCGTGCGCCTGCTGGTGCTGTTCAACCCTTTACAACTGAAAGGGGAGCTGTGGGACAACAAGGCCGACAATCACGCCCTCGCCCGTCTCGCCGACGGACGCCCCGTGCTTTTCATGCAGAACTACACCGCCTCGTGCAAATACCGCTTCTATACCGGCGGCCAGGCCTACACCCTGCCCTACCTCTACGACCGCGACAGCCAGTGGCGCTATGACGACAGCGACACTGCCTTTACCGACAAGGAGGTACTGGTGGTCCTGAACGAGAACCCCTACACAGACACCCTTCTGCTGCCCGGCGGCCGACAGGTGGAATACCTCTCCCTGCCCAATTACAAACCGCTGCGCAAGGTGTGGATTGAGGCCGCCACACCGCTGTGCGACACCATTGACGAAAACGGCCTGCTGCCCGTGCAGCTCCTCGTCCGCAACCCATACCCCTACGACCTCTACAGCACCGACAAGGAGCCGCTGATGATTACCTTCCTCTACCGTATCGACCAGCGACACCAGCCCGAACACCACTACCCCCTTACCGACACCCTCCACGCACACTCCGACAGGAATGCTCCGCCCGACACGGTATGCCTTATGGTCGCTGCCTCCAGCCTGCCCTCTGCGGGCGAATACCTCTTCGGATTCTCGCTGCGTCGCAACACGCTGCGGTCATGCCTCAACAGCGAACGCCACCTGTTGCAGATAGAACGGCCGCAGGGTCGTATCGTCATCCACGAGAAGGAACGCCGTAGTTTCCGTCACCAACCTACCCTCCACGACAATGAAACCCTATAAGATACTCGTTTTCCTCGCCGCCGTCATCACCATCCTGGCATTGGTGTGCGCCTGCTTCCCCAAGAAAGGGGTCGAAGTGGGCTCCCAAACCCTCCATTTCCCCACCCTCAAGAAGGTCATGAACCCCAAAGAAGAGATGGATGTGGAGGCCTTTCTCGCGCGGCAAGATTCCCTCGACGAGGTGCTGCTCAGCAAGCAGGACACGCTGAGCCAATACCGCCGCCAGATGGACAGCAGCGACACCCGTTTCTGGTTCCCCAATGACGACGACCGCTTCTTCGACGACCTATTCGCCAGCATGGAGGCGGCACAGGACCACGACCGCGTTATCCGCGTGCTCCACTACGGCGACTCGCAAATCGAGATGGACCGCATCAGCGACCGTCTGCGCAGCCACCTGCAAGAGCTCTTCGGCGGCGGCGGTCCGGGACTGGTTCCCTTCGCCACCCTCATCCCGTCGCTCTCGGTCAGCACCTACGGCAGCGGCAGCCTGACCCGCCAGTCGCCCTTCGGCGACAGTCTGGTGGTGCGTGCCAACGGAAACTATGGCCCCATGGTGCAGGACTTCCGTGTCGCCGGCTCGGCCACCTCCACCATCACCGCCTCCACCCACAAGCGTTGCGACGAACGGCTGTACCAATTCTCGCGTTTCAAGATGCTGTTCAACAACCGGCCCGGCCCACTCACCGTCGCCTTCCGCGACCGCAAAGGATGCTATAGCGACGAACAGCACTGCGACCAGCCCGGCGTGCAGGCCCTGAGCTGGCGGCTCGACAGCGCCACCACCTCGGTGCGCATCGCCGTTACCGGCACCGCCGACATCTACGGCATCATGGTCGACGACAGTCCCGGAGTGGCCGTCGACAACATCCCCATGCGCGGCTGCTCAGGACAGCAATTCACCTCCATCAACCGGGAGCAGCTTGCCGACGCCTACAGCCAAATGGACGTGGGCCTCATCATCCTCCAGTTCGGGGGCAACTCGGTACCTTACATCAAGAATGAGAAATCCCTCGAAACCTACTGTACCAATCTAGGGAAACAGATTGACCGCCTGCACCAGTGCTGCCCGGGGGCAAAGATACTCTTCATCGGCCCCTCCGATATGAGCACCCGCCTCCAAGGCGAGATGCAGAGCTACCCCTTCCTTCCCACCATCATCGAGGGACTGCAGCAGATGGCCAACGAACACGGGGCCGCCTACTGGAGCATCTACCACGCCATGGGTGGCTACAACTCCATGCCGGCATGGGTACGGCAAGGGCTCGGCGGACCCGACTACCTGCATTTCTCCCAGCGCGGCGCCGATATCATGGGCGACCGGCTGGCCGGGGCATTCGAGAATATGTATCGCATCTACCGCATGAGAAAGGAGGTGTCCGATGCGCAATAGGCTCACCGCCGTCTGCCTCCTGCTGCTGTGTCTCGCCCCCGCCCTGCAAGGGCAGGAGGAATACCCCTTCATCAAGCGCAAAGCCAATGTGCTGCACTACGACACTGCCGCCGCCCCCATGCAGCATTTCTTCCGGAAGTGGAACACCGCCATGACCACCGGCAGCGGCAACATAAACATCGTTCATATCGGCGGTTCGCACGTCCAGGCGGGCACCTTCCCCCATCGGGTGCGCACCCGCCTGCTGCTGGCACACCCCACCATGGTTGGGGGTCGAGGGATGGTGTTCCCCTATTCGGCAGCGGCCAAATGCAACAACCCGGCCGACTACAAGGTCCACTGCCTGGAGAAAGTCACCCTGACCCGCAACGTGCATAAAAATCCCGACCACACCCTGGGCCTGTGCGGCATCGCCGTCACCGCCCACGATGTTCCCACCCGCATCCAGATGCTCTTAAACGACTCGCTGATATACTACGCCGTCACACGTATCGTGCTGCTGGGCTATTCGCCCGACCACATCGTCCCGCGCATCAGCTATGACGGCCGAGAGATACTGCCTTCCTACATCGACTCGGCTTCCCACCGCTATGTCTTCAACCTGAAGCAGGAGGTGGACTCCTTCGACATCGTTCTGCCCTGCGAGACCAGCCAGAGCTTCACCCTCACCGGCGTGGCCCTCGGCAGCCGCCGACCGGGCATCACCTACCACTCCATCGGGGTCAACGGCGCCGCCGTGCCCGACTACCTCAAATGCAGCCACCTCACCACCGACCTCCGGCTGGTGCGGCCCGACATGGTCATCTTCGGCATTGGCATCAACGACGCCCACACCACCGACTTCGACACCGTGGTTTTCAAGAACAACTACCTGAGGCTGTGCGACTCTATCCGCAGCGTCAACCCCGACTGCGCCTTTCTCTTCATCACCAACAACGACTGCTATCGCCGTACCGGCCGTCGCCGCTATGCGGTCAACCACAACGGCCCGCTTGTGCGCGACGTATGCTACCGCCTGGCCGCCCAGACCGGCGGAGCGGTATGGGACCAGTTTGAGATTATGGGCGGGCTGAAATCCATGGAGAAATGGCAGGCAGCAGGGCTGGCCCAACGCGACAAGGTACACTTCACCCGTGCAGGCTATCTCCTGCTGGGCGACATGCTGTACGAGGCCCTGGAGAAGGAACTGAATCGCCCTGTCGCGCCCTTGCGCCCTGCCGCCAGCCGTCCCGACTCCGCAGTCAAACCCAAGCCCAAACCTACCGACACCGCTACCGGCGAGAAGCCCCTCCCCCGGGGACTGAGACGCAAAGCCTCGACCCCGCGCCACGCTACCATCCAACCTCCGACATCCGATACCCCGGTTACCACAGTACCTGCCGATGACAGATTTCCTTACATATCTCAATAGCCTCTTCTCCTTCGACAACGAGCACCCCCTGCTATTCACCCAGTTCCACTTCTGGGCGTTCTTCTTCCTCGTCTACATAGGCTTCTGTCTGATTGTCTCGGTGGGCGAGCAGCGCTCCCGCCGCCGGTTGACCGACCTGCCCACCGGGCAGCGCATCGGCCGCGCCCGTCGGCTGTGGCGCAACGGCTACCTCTTCCTCGTCAGCCTCTTTTTCTACTACAAGACCTCCGGCCTCTACGTGTGGCTGCTCATCGGCTCCACCATCGTCGGCTACACACTGGGGCTCTGCTTCGACAACCTTGCCCACCGCCAACAGCAGCAAGGCAGCTCCACCCAGCCGCTCCGCAAAGCCCTGATGATTGTCGGCGTGGCCCTCAATCTGGGAGTCCTCTGCTATTTCAAATACGCCTACTTCTTCACCGACATCTTCAACACCATCGCCTCGGCCCATTACTCCATCGCCACGGTCATCCTGCTGCCGGTGGGCATCAGCTTCTTCACCTTTCAAAATATCAGCTACATCGTAGATGTATACAAAGGCAAGGTGCGACATGTGGACAACATCCTCGATTTTGGATTCTACACCACCTTCTTCCCCCAGTTGGTGGCGGGGCCCATCATCCGCGCCGACCAGTTTGTGCCCCAGCTTTACAAGCCGTTCTTCCTCAGACGCCGCCAATTTGGCATCGCTGTCTTCTGGATTATGAACGGCCTCTTCAAGAAACTTATCCTCAGCGACTACCTCGCCGTCTCTTTTGCCGACCGCGTCTTCACCAACCCTCTGCTCTACACCCCGTTCGAGAACTTCTCGGCGCTGTTCGTATACTCACTGCAGGTCTATGCCGACTTCTCAGGTTATACCGATATCGCCATCGGCGTGGCCATGCTGATGGGCTTCTACCTGCCCAAGAACTTCAACTCGCCCTACAAGGCCACCAACCCCGCAGGCTTCTGGAAGCGGTGGCACATGTCGCTGAGCAACTGGCTGAAAGACTACCTTTACATCCCCCTCGGCGGCAACCGACACGGCACTCTCGGCACATACCTCATCCTCGGTGTGATGCTGATAGTCGTGGCATTGATGGCCAAGACCACCTGGGTTACCGTCACGGTCATCGCCGTCATCACCCTCCTGACACTGGTCTACCTCCTCTTCCCCAGTCACCGGAAGACCTTCACCACCAACCTCAACAACTTCGACACCATGCTCCTCGGCGGCATGTGGCACGGAGCCTCCTTCAACTTCATCACCTGGGGTGCCCTCAACGGGGCGGGCATCCTGGTATACAAGGGGTGGAAAGGCCAGGGCACCCGGGCACGCATCCTCATCATCGGCGCCCTCTACATCACCGTGGCGGTGGCCGACAAGTTTTTCCCCCTGCCGGTGTTGAACATGTTCGAATACGCCCTGCGGGTCATCGCCATCGCCATTGTCGGGTTGGAAATACTGAAATGGATTGCCCTCCCCTATGCGAAACTCACCGCAGCGATACGGGGACTTTACACCGTGTGGAATATCCTGTTGACCTTTGTATTCATCAGCTTCACCCGCCTCTTTTTCCGCAGCGGCTCCAACCTCAACCCCGCCGAAGCCAACGAGGTGGCCTGGCGCACCGCCACCCAGATGGTTGAGCGCATCGGCGGCCAGTGGAACTGGCAGCAGGTGCCCGCTATCCTTGAGAACTACGCCCCCGTCTTCATCGTCTTCGCCCTCGGCATGGTCATCCACTGGCTCCCGGAACGGTTCAAACGCCGCTACCGCCTGTGGTTTGCCCAGCTGCCCCTGTGGCTCATGATTCCCGCCGTGGTGCTGGGGGTCTTCATCGTTTACCAATTCATCACAGCCGACCTGCAGCCGTTCATCTATTTCCAATTCTAGCAAATGAAAATCAAAGCCTTCCCTTTTAGCCACATCCTGTCGGTACTCATCAATCTGGCCCCTGTCTACCTCCTCTACATGATTACCCGCGTGGCCTTCGTGCTCGAAAACTGGAGCCTCTTCTCCGTCGACTGGGAGCAACTCGACATGGGTGAATTGCTTGCCGGAAGCCTCCGGTTCGACTCCTCGGCAATCCTCTACACCAACTGCCTGTGGGTGCTCCTTATGCTCTTCCCACTCCACACCAAAGAACGCCCCTGGTGGCACACGATGTGCAAATGGCTCTTTGTGGTAATCAACTCCCTGGGATTGACCATCAACCTTGTCGACAGCGTCTACTCCCAATATACCGGCCGCCGCACCACCGGCACCTTCTTCGCCGAATTCTCCAACGAGGATAACCTCGGCGGCATCTTCTTCACCGAACTCGTCAACCACTGGTACCTGCTCCTCCTCGGGCTGGCCCTTGTCGCCGCCCTCTGGTTCCTCTACGTCAAACCCGACATCGCCCTCTTCCAGTCGCCGCAACAGACTCCACAAACCAAGCACAAAAAATCCCACTATTACCTCGCCACCACCCTCAGTTTCCTTGTGGCGGTTCCCTTCTGCATCTTCGCCATGCGCGGCGGCTTCACCCGCGACACACGGCCCATCACCATCTCCAATGCCAACCAGTACGTCCACTCCCCCCAGCAGGCCTCCATCGTCCTCAACACCCCCTTCTCCATCATCCGCACCCTCGGCAAGACCACCTTCGCCGACCCCGGCTATTTCACCCCTTCGCAGCTCGACAGCCTCTACTCGCCCATCCACGTCCCCACATCCGCCGACACCGTCCCCATGGTCAGTGGCCAGAAGAACGTCATGGTCATCATCCTTGAAAGCTTCGGCCGCGAACACATTGGCTATTATAACCCCGGCCGCGAGAGCTACACCCCCTTCCTCGATTCGTTGCTGGCGCACTCACTGACCTACGAGCACACCTTCGCCAACGGCCGCAAGAGCATCGACGCCATGCCCTCGACGCTCTCCTCAGTGCCCTACTTCATCGAACCCTTCATCCTCACCCCTTCCTCACTCAACGACATCAGCGGTTTGGCCGACTGTCTGGGACAGCAAGGCTACAATACCGCCTTCTTCCACGGTGCCCCCAACTCCTCCATGGGCTTCCAGGCCTTCGCCCGTTCCTCGGGATTCAAGCATTATTTCGGCATGACCGAATACTGCGACGACCCGCGCACCGGCGGACGCGACGATTTTGACGGCCACTGGGCCATCTGGGACGAGGAGTTCCTCCAGTTCACCGCCACCACCCTCACCGAGCACGTCGGGGAGCCGTTCATGGTGGGTTTCTTCTCCGCCACCTCGCACCATCCCTTCAACATCCCCGAGCGCTACAAAGACACCTACAAGGAGGGCCCGCTGCCCCTCCACCGGACACTTCTGTATAGCGACCACGCCCTGCAGCACTTCTTCGCCACCGCCAGCCAGCAGCCCTGGTTCAAGAACACCCTCTTCGTCATCACTGCTGACCATACCTCGCAGCTGCAGTACGCCGAGAGCCTCACCTCGGTCGGCATTATCACCATCCCCATCGCCATTTACGACCCCTCGGGCGAGCTGCCCACCGGTAAGCGTCCCGGAGTCATGCAGCAAATTGACATCATGCCCACCGTACTCCGCATCCTAGGCTACAACAAGCCTTATTTGGCCTTCGGGAAAGATGTCTTCGACCCTGGCGAGACCCCCTGGGCCGTCAGTTACAGCAACAACATCTACCAATACATCGAGGGGGATTATACCCTCCTCTTCGACGGCGAGCAGCCCACCGGCCTCTACAACTACGTCGCCGACCCCCTGCTGAAAGACAACCTCCTCAAGCGACCCGACAGCCAACGCCCGCCCCAATCGGACGAGATGCTTCTGCGCCTCAAAGCCATCGTCCAGTCCTACATGCAACGCATGTCCACCAACAGCCTCGTCCTATCCAAGTGAGCGTTGGGCTCGGTTGAGCGTGGTGTTTACGCAGAGACAAAGTTTGACGGGGGCATACTATTTGCGGCGGGGGTGCGTTATTATTGTAAACCGTACGGAAATAACCTAATCTGCCATCATTATGAAAAAGTTTTTCTTTCTGGCCATGACCGCGGTGCTGTTCTGCTCGTGCACCACCAAAGAGGCCAAAATCCCCGAGAAAAAGGGGTCGTCGGGCAAGACCCTGGAGTTACTGGTGGTCGCCGACCGCAACGTGTACTACGGTAGCACCCAGGCGCTTATTGATTCCATCTTCTCCTGCCCGCAGGTGGGCCTCCCCCAGCCCGAAAGCCGGTTCGATATCGTGAATATCCCCATGTCGTCGTATGAGAACAGTGAAATGTTCCGCAACCACCGCAACATCCTGCTGATGGATGTGAAGCCCGGCAACCCCGACAAGGTGTACCTGCATGTGGACGAGTATGCCGCACCGCAGGTGGTGGTGGATTTTGCCGCCAAGAGCAACGAGTCGCTCAACGAACTGCTGCGCCAGCATGAGTCGCAGATTTTGGAACAGTTGTATAATGCCGAACACCGGCGGGTAATCAAAGCCTTTGCAGGGATGCCCGGTTTCGAGGTGAACGAAGCCATCTTTGATCAATTCGGATTCAGGCTGATGTTTTCGAAAGAGTTCTCAATTGCGAAACAGGAACCGAACTTCGCATGGGTGCGCAAAGAGGCCAAGGACTTCGGCATCGGGGTGCTGGTGGATGTGTTCCCCTATCGCGACACCTCGATATTCCAAGAGAAGAATATTTTGGACCGCCTCGATACGGTGATGGCGCGCCATGTGCCCAGCAACGCCCCGGGAAGCTATATGGGGCTGGAGCGCCGCCGCGATGGACAGGGCCAATACCTAGCCCCCATCGTGTTGAAGAAAGTGCCTTTCGAAGGCAGCGACTACTGCGTGGAGACCCGCGGCTGCTGGCGTTCGTTCGGCGATTTCATGGGAGGCCCGTTTGTGTCATACACCCTCCTTTCGCCCGACAAGAAGCAGGTGATTATCCTGACAGGTTATGTCTACTGTCCCCGCAACAAGCCATGGACCAAACGCGACCTGCTGATGCAGGTAGAGAGCGTCTGCCATTCGCTGAAATTCTAACCTCCCGACCGACGCATGAAACGTCCGACGGCATTGATGCTGATGTTCCTGGCGGTACTTCCGCTCACAGCCCAAGTGAAACTGGGTCGCGGTGAACTGGGCTTTGCCTTCGGCGGGATGAACTACCTGGGCGACCTCAACGACCAGAGTATGCTGGGGTCGGTGAGTCTGGCAGGCGGCCTCACGGCACGCCTCAATCTGAACACCCGCTGGGCGCTGGCACTGGGGGGTACCTACGGCCACATCCAAGGGGGCAATCCCGACGTAGACCCGCTGCGAAACCTCAGCTTCCGCTCGTCTGTCTCCGAAGGGTTCCTGCGGGTGGAGTTCAATTTCTTCTCCTACGGGATGCATGAGGGGACACAGAAACGGCTTTCGCCCTATATTTTCTGTGGCATCGGGATATTTGTATTTGCCCCACAGGCACAGTATGTCGACTCGGCATCGGGACGGGCGGAGTGGTACGACCTGCAACCCCTCGGCACCGAAGGTCAGGGCACCTTGCAATATCCCGACCGGAAGAAATACCCGCTGGTGGAGGCCTGTATGCCCTTCGGCATCGGGTTCCGTTACCAGCTGTCGCCTTCGATACACCTCACCGCCGAATACGGCTGGCGCAAGACATGGACCGACTATCTGGACGACGTGAGCACCACCTATGTGGGTGCCGAAGTGCTGAAAGGCGATGGCGGAGGCGGCACCATTGCCGCCCTGTTGGCCGACCGCAGCGGCGAAGTGCAGGAGGGCTATGTCAACGCCCCCGGCATCAAACGGGGCGACGACTCGCTGAAAGACTGGTATGCCTACTTCAACCTGACCCTCTCGGTGTCGATGGAGACCCTGTTCGGCTGGATGCGCGGCAAACGATGTGAACGATAACTCAAAATACTCAGATAGATGAAACTGGAAGATATTGACAAAAGCCGGGTGCCACAACATGTGGCCATCATCATGGACGGCAACGGCCGCTGGGCCCAGCGACAGGCCCACCAACGCCTGTTCGGACACCAGCACGCCATGACCGCTGTACGTCAGGCCGTGGAGGCCGCCGTGGCCTGCGGCGTGAAATACCTGACGCTCTACACCTTCAGTACCGAAAACTGGAACCGCCCCCAAGAGGAAATCGACGGACTGATGGAGCTGCTTATCAAAGCCGTGAAAGATGAGACCAAGACGCTGATGGACAACAACGTGAAACTGGAGACCATCGGCGACACCGCACGTATCCCTGAGAAATCGCGCAACCGACTGAACGAGTGCATCCAGCAGACATCGGGGAATACCGCCATGACACTGGTGCTGGCCCTCAGCTACAGCTCGCGCTGGGAGGTGGCCCGCGCCCTGCGCCAGATATGCGACGATGCCGCCAGCGGACGGCTGACCGCCGCCGATATCACCGAGGAAAGCCTGCGCCAATACCTCACCACCAAGGACTACCCCGACCCCGACCTGCTGATAAGGACCGGCGGGGAACTGAGAGTGAGCAACTTCCTGCTGTGGCAGATGGCCTATACAGAGTTCTATTTCAGCGACCTGCTGTGGCCTGATTTCCGCCATGAAGACTTCTATGACGCCGTGGCTGACTACCAAAACCGCCAACGGCGGTACGGGAAGACCGGCGACCAGGTGGCGAAAGGCTAATCGCACGAAAGTTTTTTTTCGCGGATATATAATAAAACGCGCGAAATAGAGTTATTTGTTTATTGTATGAGGATAAACCTCGTATTTTGAACATATAGAACGCTGAAGAACTGCATGAAGAAATTACTGCTGTTACTGCCGCTACTGCTGCTTATGGCACTGCCGCCAAGCGGACAGGCACAAGTCGTGGTAGGCAACCAGGACTATGATATAGACTATCTTACACCGAAGCAATACGAAATCGGCGGTATCACCTTTCAGGGAGCCGAGAACTACGAGACCCGCATGATACTGCTGATTGCCGGCCTGCAGGTGGGCGATGTGGTGAAGGTGCCGGGCGACAAGTTCTCGACAGCAGTCGACCGACTGTGGAAACAGGGACTGTTCGAGGATGTGCAGATATACGTTACCCGCATCCAAGGCGACAAGATATTTCTTGAGATTGCCCTGCGCAGCCGCCCCAAGCTGTCGCGTTTCGGTTTCAACGGCGTGAAGAAGAGCGATGTGGACAAGCTGAAAGAGGACATGAAAATCGCCGCCGGCGACGTGGTGACGGAGAACCTGCTGACCACCTCGAAGAATAAAATCCGCGCTTTCTATCTGGAAAAAGGCTACACCAACACCACCGTGACCACCACCGTCGAGACCGACACCCTGCTGGGTGGCAAAGACGGCCGAGTGGTGGTGACATTCAACGTGGACAAGGGGAAACGGGTGAAAATCGACTCCATCATCTTCACCGGCAACACCAACGTGTCGAGCAATGTGCTGATGCGCCAGATGAAGAACACGCACGACGTCCATTACGTCCCGAAAATGTACTTCTGGACCTCTGGGTTCTGGAAGAGTTCAAAATACCAGGAGGCCAAGTTCGCCGAAGACCTGGAGAGCATCCTCAACTATTACAACGAGCACGGCTACCGCGATGCCCGCATCGTGTCGGACACGGTATACCTCGTGCCGCAGGAGCAGCTCAACATCAGCGCCAGCAAGAAAGCCAAGCAGGACCGTCTGAAGGTGAGAATCAACCTCTACGAGGGGCGTAAGTTCTATTTCCGCAATATCACCTTCACGGGCAACACCATCTATCCGTCGGACCTGCTGGCACGCCACCTGCGCATCCAAAAGGGCGACCCCTACAACCGCACCACCTTGGAGATGAACCTGAAGTATAACCCTTCGGGTACCGACATCACCTCCATGTACATGGATAACGGCTACCTCTTCTTCAACGTCACCCCCGTGGAAGTGGGCGTGGAGAACGACTCCATTGACATCGAGATACGTATCGTGGAGGGCAAGCAGGCCCGCGTGCGCAACGTGACGGTCGAGGGCAACACCATCACCAACGACCGCGTCATCATGCGCGAGCTGCACACCCGCCCGGGCGACCTCTTCAGCCGCGACGCCATCATCCGCAGCCGTCGCGAGCTGGCCACTTTGGGCTACTTCAAGGAGGAGTCCATCCTGCCCGATGCCAAACCCAACCCGCAGGACGGTACGGTGGACATCGTCTACAAGGTGGAAGAGGGCAACACCAGCCAGATACAGCTGCAGGGCGGCTACGGCAGCGGCATGGTTATCGGTCAAATTGGATTGACCCTTAACAACTTCTCGGTGCGCAATATCTTCAACAAGGACGCTTGGGTGCCCCTGCCCGCGGGCGACGGCCAGAAACTTTCGCTCAATGCCATCACCAACGGCACCTACTACTACGCCTTGAGCGGCTCGTTCACCGAGCCGTGGCTGGGTGGCCGCCGGCCACAGTCGCTCACCGTGTCGGTCTACCACAACCTGTACAGCAACGGCTATTTCTACGACAAAGGCGACTCGCGTTACTACAGCCTCCGCATCACCGGCGGTGGTGTCTCCTTTGGCCGCAGGCTGAAATGGCCCGACGACTATTTCATCCTCTCCCACAGCCTGTCTTTCAAACACTATACGCTCGACAACTACACTTCGCTCTCGGGCAGTCTCTTCACCGACGGCCATGCCAACGACTTCTCCTACGGTCTCACCGTCAGCCGCAATTCGATGGATTCACCCATCTATCCCCGCAGCGGTTCAGAGTTGTCGGTGGCCGGTTACGTCACCCCGCCCTACTCGGCATTCTCAACCAAAGACTACTCCTCGCTCAGCGCACAGGACAAGTATCGCTGGGTGGAATACTACAAGGTCAACATGCGCGGGTCGTGGATGATGAACCTGGTGGGCGACATCGTGCTCAACACCCGTTTCCGCTTCGGCTGGATGGGATATTACAACAAGGACATCGGCCAATCGCCCTTCGGACGCTACTATCTGGGTGGCGACGGCCTCTCGACATGGATGCTTGACGGCCGCGAGGTGATTCCGTTGCGCGGCTACGACAACAACTCCCTCTCGTCGAGCAGCGGCGGCTCAGTGTTCGACCGCTATACGCTGGAGTTGCGCCAGCCCATCGTGGAGAACTCCTCCATCACGGTATGGGTCAACGCCTTCCTCGAAGGGGGTAACTGCTGGGACAACCTGAAAGACTTCCAACCCTTCAAGATGTACAATTCGGCGGGCCTCGGTGTGCGTTTCTTCACTCCCATGCTGGGCCTCATCGGCCTCGACTGGGGCTACGGCTTCGACGGCACCAATGGCGGCTCGCATTTCCATTTCAGCATCGGACAAAGCATCGACTAATTGAAGAATTGAAAATTGAGATTAAATCACACACGCATGAATCGCACAAAAACCATATTGAAAATAATGCTCCTTGCCGGCATCATTTTCAATCTTCACTTTTCAATTTTCAATTCCGCACAGGCGCAGAAATACGCCTGCGTCAACACCGACTACATCATGCGGAACATGCCCGACTATGTGCAGGCGGTGAGCAAACTCAACAAGTTCTCCACCGAATGGCAGCAGGAATTGGAAAACAAGCAACAGGAGGTGGACAACCTGCGCCAGAACTACCAACAGGAGGCCTACCTGCTGCCCGACAACCTGAAACAACGCCGTCAGGACGAGATACGCACCAAGGAGACCGAACTGCGCACCCTGCAGCAGCAGCGATTCGGCGCAGGCGGCGACCTGGACCAGAAACGGGCCGAACTGCTGAAACCGGTACAGGACCGCGTATACGGCGCCATCGAGCGGGTGGCACGCGAGAAGAACTACGCCTTCGTGTTCGACCGCGCCCACTCGGGGACCGTCATCTATGCGGGCGAGAAGTACGACATCAGCAACCAGGTGCTGGAGATGCTGGGCGTGAAGCCCGGCACCGCCCATGCCGACCCTGACGCACAGGCTACCCAGAAAAGTTCCAAGAACCCTGCCGCCAGCAGCGCCAACGGAAACAACGAACCCAAGAAGAACCGCAGCAGCGACACCAAACCCAAGGGCGCCCGCTGGTAACACCCACCCGCAACACATTGAAAACAAATAACAAGAATTAATAACAGTCACTACAACAATGAAAAAAGGATTTATCGCAGTAATGATAGCCCTGCTGGCCTTCGGCGGCAGCGCTATGGCACAGAAAAACATCAAACTCGGCCACATCAACTCCAACGAACTGATGCAGATTATGCCCGGCCGCGACTCGGCTCAGGCAGCCTTGCAGAAGGATGTCGAAGACCTCCAGGCCGAGATGGAGACCATGAAGAAGGAATACGAGAACCGCGTCAACGACTACCTGGCCAAGAAGGACCAACTCTCCGAGCTCATCCGCAAGACGAAAGAGAGCGACCTGCAGGCCATGGGCGCACGCATTGAGGAATTCCAGCAGAATGCCCAGAAGCAACTCGAAGAGCGGCAGGAAACCCTCCTGAAACCCATCATCGACCGCGCCAAGAAGGCCATCGAAGAGGTGGGCAAGGAGAACGGCTACACCTATATCTTCGATGCCGGCGTGGGAGCCGTCCTCTACTCGCAGGACAGCGACGACATCATGCCCCTCGTCAAGAAGAAACTGGGTCTGAAATAAGCGTTCCGACCTCTACAGAAAAGGCTGCCCGCACACGATTGTGCGGGCAGCCTTTTTCGTTTCCGCCATTCTCGGCGGCGGTCAATAGTTGCTGACATATAGGGTATGGCCGTCGTAATAGGTGCCGTACTGGTAGAGGTAGCAGGAGGTCTTGCTGCCCTCCAGCGGGGCCCCTTGTCCGAACGTATTGAAGCGGGAGCCGCACGACGGGCATTCCAACACGATATTGCCGTAGCCATCGGCCATGACAAGGCGCTCCTGGTCGTAGGGGCAGGTGCGCTCGTAGGCGGCAAACTCGTTATAGGAGATACGCACCACCACGACGCCGTTGTAGCCACCGGTGAAGTACTCGTACCCGTCGCAGTTGTTGATGCCCGAATTCAAGGGTGAATTGGGATCGCACTGGAAGGTGGCATCGCCGATAGGCACATCGCACACCTTGTCGTGCTTGCAGCCCACCATACCCGCCACCAGCAGGAATGCCGCCAGCATCGGGAACAGTCGGGTGCGTCGCGTAGCCGTCATAGAATAGTATCGTTAGCGGTAATCGCCATACAGGGTTTTAAGCACCACCTCGCCCGTGGCGCGGAGGGCGTTGCGGTCGATATGCCCGAGGTTATCCTCCATCGTGTGCCAATAGGGGAAGAAGCTGCAGTCGGGGCTGTTCTGGACAATATCGATCATCGGGATGCCTGCAAGGCTGTTGACATAGTAATGGTCGTCGAGGATGGGGTCGCTGTCGCGGGCGACAAAGATGTCCCCATAGCCAATGGCGGCCGCCGCCGACCACACCTTCGTCAGGATATGGGAGGCATACTGGCGGCTGATTTGCTCCTTGGTGTAGCGGGGAGCCTCGGTACCCACCATGTCAAAAAGAATTCCGTAAATGGCGGAATAATAAAGCTTGTGGGGATTGCGCGACCAATACTGCGACCCCTTGCACCAGCTGTTGTCCTCATATTGGTCGGCCCATTCGGGCACCCCCTGGTCTTCGACATCGAAGAAGATGAAATCCACCGCCACCGCCAGCCGTTGGGAGGCGATGCCGCGGGCCAGTTCCATCAGCATGGCGGCACCGCTGGCGCCGTCGTTAGCGCCATCGATGGGTTTGCGCTGGTTGGCCTCCAGCGGGTCGTGGTCGGCCCAGAGGCGGCTGTCCCAGTGGGCACCCAGCAGGATACGTCTGCCGGGGGTGCTGCCGGGGCGTGCCTCGATGGAGGCGATGATATTCTTGCCCCGCACCTCGCGGCCATCCCACAGGACAGCGGGGAAATCCTGCACCACCACCGTGTCGCACCACTGCTGCATCTGCCGCACGATATAGGCGGCACACTCGCGCTGGGCGGCGCTGCCGGGCGTACGGGGGCCGAATGCCACCTGGCCGGCGACATAGCTGTAGGCCGAATCGGCATTGAACGACGGTGTCGCCACGGTGGTATAATCCACTGCCGACGCCGTCGGAACCCCGGAAGGTTTATGTTTGCAGCCTGCCAGCAGAAGCAGACAGGCTGCCATGATTGCAAATCGTTTCAATTCTCTGTTTATTTGATGCGCTCGGCATACTCGCAGGTGCGGGTATCGACCTTGATACGCTCGCCCTCTTTGATGAAGAGCGGCACGCGGACCTGCACGCCAGGTTCCACGGTGGCGTCCTTCATGGCGTTGGTGGCCGTATTGCCGGCAAAACCGGGCTCGGTATAGGTCACCACGGTCTCAATGAACGGAGGCAGCTCGCACAGCAGCGGGGTCTCGGTATCGGCGGCCACGGTGATTTCGACATACTGGCCGTCTTTCAGGAACTGCGGAGCGTTGATAATGGTCTCGGGGATATAAATCTGCTCGTAGGTCTCGGTGTGCATGAACACATGCATGTCGCCCTCCTTGTAAAGGTAGGTGTAGGGGCGGCGCTCCACGCGGACGATGTCAATCTTGGCGCCGCTGGGGAAGGTGTTCTCCAGCACGCGGCCGGTCTTCACGCTGCGCATCTTGGTACGCACGAAAGCGGCACCCTTGCCAGGTTTGACATGAAGGAATTCAACAATCGTGTAGATGTCGTTGTTGAAGTTGATGCAAAGTCCGTTTTTAATATCAGTCGTTGTTGCCATTGTGTAAATTATGTTTTGTTGTTTATACTTCGTCGCGACGGGCTAGTGCGAGGCCGTGCCCTGAGTGTTTTTCTTCTTCTCCTCGGCATAGAGCTGGGTGAGCTTGCGCAAATCCTCCTTCAGTTCCTCGTTCTCGGCATCGGCGGCCAACCGACGGGTGCGCTCCATCATCAGCCGGCAAAAAATGGCCAGCACCAGCACACAGAGCGTCAGGTTGAGCGCCCACGACCCATGGCTGCGGAGAATAAAATAAAGGGCCGTGGCACCGAGGATCAGGATGTACGAAATCCACTCGTAAATCTTTAATGTTCTTTGATAATTCATCTCTTGAAAAACGTTATTTCATCCGTCATTTCGCGATGCAAAGGTACAAAAAATCTGAAAAAGTTTGGCTATCTGAAGAAAATTTTGTTACTTTGTAAAATCGTAGGAAGTGTTTTTTCTGTCCCAAAAGACCGTTAAACAACCTACTACACAGCGATATAAAGCAAAACTCAGTCTCTATGAAAAAGTGTGCAAAGCTGTTCTTCCTGCTCCTCGTCGTCGGTGGCTTGCTGACCCTCGGCGGCACTTTTGTGTCGTGCAAATCGTCAAAATCGACCACCATGTACGAGACCAAGAAGTACAGCCAATCCAAAACCATCAAGCAGAACATCAAGATTAAAGGCACCAACAAGAGGAATGGCCATACGTATCGTTCCTACTAGGTGGCTCTGTTTGCTGTTGCTTTTCCCGGCAGTACACGGCTTCGCCCAAGGATTCGAAATCAAAGGAGAGAGCAGCCTGTCCGGTCCGATAACGCTTACCATCTATAGCGGCGATTCCACAAGTTACACCCTTACCGACAAAAGTCGGAAAGGGTTCTTTTATTTCTCCGGACGCGTGGAGCGCCCCGTGCTGGCGTCGCTCAGCCATCAGACCATGCAGCAGCCCCTGTATTTCTATCTGGAGAATGCGGAAATCTCCATTGCCCTCAGCGCCTCGCGCCCCGAGGCGTCGCGCATCAACGGCTCGCGTAGCAACAGCGAATACCGCTATGTGCTGGAGCAACTGCGCGGGGCTACCGACCCGGGGGCCTACCTGCGGCAGTATGTGCGAAACAACGCCTCGTCGGTATACACCCCCTATATCCTCTACTCGCAGCGGTCCCTCCTCGACGAGGTGCTGGTGCGGCAGCTGATGAACCAGCTGAAGGGCGACGCCCTCCATACCTACCACTACACCCTCCTGAGCCGCTGGGCCCGCGAGGTGCCCGCTATCACGGAGGGCAGCGCCATGCCCGACTTCGTCTATACCGACAGCCAGAAAGCCCGCCATCATTTCAAGGAGATGCGCAGCACCTCCTCCTCTACCCTGATATTCTTCGGCGCCCACTGGTGCGACCGCTGCAAGCAACAGCGGCAGCAGGTGGAGCAGCTGCTTAAAAACACCCCCACCCTCCTCCTGCCCATCGCCATCGACGACAGCAAGGCCGGCTGGGACGAGCCCTACCTGCAGCAACTCGCCATCGACCATATCCCCTACATGATACTGGTCGATGCCGACGGCAACGTCGCCGCCTGCGACATCCGCCTCTGGGAGCTTCCCAACGTCCTCCGCTAGCGCCTCCCTTTCCCCGTTCAACCCCAACACCATCCCTATGATCGACACCACCCTGTATCCCATGAAATTCCTCCCCCTGTTCAAGAACAAAGTGTGGGGAGGCAACAAGTTAAAAAGCCTCGGCTTCGACTACGACCCGCTGCCCAACTGCGGCGAGTTGTGGGCCCTCTCGGGGGTCAAAGACAACGAATCGGTCATCACCAACGGATTCCTGGCCGACAACACCCTCAACGAAGCCCTGGAGATATACATGGGAGAACTCATCGGCGAGAAGAATTTTGACCACTTCGGCACCGAATTCCCCCTGCTCATCAAACTCATCGACGCCAACGACAAACTCTCCATACAGGTCCATCCCGACGACCAGCTGGCCCAAACCCGCGGCATGGAGAACGGCAAGACCGAGATGTGGTACATCATCGAGGCCGAGAAGGACGCCCAAATCATCGACGGCTTCGAGAAATCCGTCACCCGCGAGGAATACCAGCACTATCTAGACCTGGGGCATCTGGAGGACATCCTGCATGTCGAACACCCCCAGGCAGGCGATGTGCTGTACATCCCCGCCGGACGCGTCCATGCGCTGGGCAAAGGGCTTCTGCTGGCCGAAATCCAACAGACCAGCGACTGCACCTACCGCCTCTACGACTACAACCGCCCCGGTACCGACGGCCGCCTGCGCGAACTCCACACCGCCGAGGCGTTGGACGCCATCGACTTCTCCGAACTGCGGCAGGGCATCACCCGCTACAACTACCGCGAAAACACCACCACCCAGCTGGTGGAATGCCCCTACTTCACCACCAACATCATCCCCCTTGCCAAACCCCTGAGGAAAAACTTCGCCCAACTCGACTCGTTTGTCATCTACCTCTGCATTGAAGGCATTGCGGCGGTGAAGACCCTGGGCCATATCGCCCCGATGCACGCGGGCGAATGCGTGCTGGTCCCCGCCGTGGCCGAAGAGGTGGAACTGTTCTCCGAAGGGAAAGCCAAACTACTGGAAATATATGTCGACCCCGACCAGTGGGTCGACAACGGGCGCAGCCATGTGCGCGACTTCGACTGGGTAGCCCGCTTCATCGGTTCAGGAAACCCCGACGACTACCTCGACGACCTCTCCACCGAAGAGACGGAGGAATCCTGAGGCATCCCTCATCATTTATTACCTGGTAACACCCTCTCACCCCGCCAGGCGAAGAAGTCTGCGATGGCCTGTGCCAGAGGCGTGGAGGACATTGACAACTCCTCGCGGCTGCGGCGGTTGTCGTAGTATTCCCGCACCATGAGTTGGCGCACATTGCGTGTGGAGAGTTGCGTGTGGATGCCCATCCACCGCAGCCCGTCGCCCAGCCACCCTGCCAGCCGCAGCAGCCCGTCGGGCAGCGTCACCTGTCGCTGCCGATAGCCACAGACCTGGGCCTGCCGATGGTAGAATTCTTTCAGCGTGAGGTTCTCGCCCGTGAGCAGATACCGTTGTCCCGAGCGGCCCTGGGTCAGCGCGTTAGCCACCGCCTCGGCGGCATCGGCGACGGCCACAAAACTCTTGCCCCCGCTGGGCACCGGCATCAGCCGTCGGCGATAGCCCGCCAGCAGCAGTGCCCCCGAGCTGGGCTTGGTGTCGTAGGCCCCCACCATGAATCCGGGGCATACCACCACCACATGGCGTTCGGGATGCGCCTCCGCATACCGCAGCAGCAGCGCCTCCCCTTCCCTCTTGCTTTGGGCGTAGAACGAGCGTGTGAACGGGGCCTGCATGGGCGCCCCTTCGGCGGCGGGCGCGGCCGGCGAGCCGTACCCTATCGTGTTGGCCGTGCCGGTATGCACCAAACGGGAAATCCCCTGCCCCTCCATCAACTGCGTCAGCCGGCGGCACAAATCGCGGTTCACGGGCAGATAGTCCTCATACCGCAGCAGCGACATATCGGTCACCCCGACGCAATTGACGATGGCCTCGCACCCTTGGGCCGCGGCCGCCAGCATATCGTCGTCCAGCAGCGAGCCCTCCAGCACCGTCAGCCGCTCCACGGCAGGCATACCCTCCGTATGCAGGGCCTCCCTGCGGCGCACAAGCGCATGCACGCTGTGGCCACGCTGCAACAGCGCCTTCAGCACGTTGTGCCCCAGCAGGCCGTTGCCTCCCAACAAAAGTATAGTCATCGCCGGTCAGGGTTATCCCACACTGCACCCCGGCGTCACCAGCTGGCTGGGGGTTACCAGCACCAGCCGTCCGTCCTTGTCCTCGGCACTCAGTATCATGCCTTGGCTCTCGACCCCTTTCAGCTTGCGCGGAGCGAAGTTGGCGATAAA
Source organism: uncultured Bacteroidales bacterium (assembly GCA_905234695.1). Taxonomy (GTDB): domain Bacteria; phylum Bacteroidota; class Bacteroidia; order Bacteroidales; family P3; genus Colimorpha. Next base: position 43,576 of record CAJOHZ010000023.1, read on the forward strand.
GCATACCTGCATCCCCACCAGCTTCTCCGGCTCGGGGTAGAACTTGGCGATACCGCTGACGATGGTGCGTGTGCCCATGCCGTCCTCTATCTTGAACTGCAGCAGTTTGTCGGCCTTGGGCACCTTGGAGCACTCCAACACGGTACCCACGCGGATGTCCACCTTGCCAAAGTCGTCGAAGGCCACTGTGGGTTTCACCGCGGCGGGCTGCCAGGCGTTGAGCTCGTTCTGCCGTTTGGTCTCCAGCAGCTTGTTGACCTGTGCCTCGATGGCGGCATCGTCAATCTGCTCGAAGAGCAGTTCGGGCTGGTCGATGGTATGCCCCTCCATGAGGAGGTCGGCGCGGCCGGCGTCTTTCCATCCCAGCGCCTGCAGGTTCATGATGCGGTGCATCTTGTCGGCCGTGAAGGGCAGGAAGGGGGCGCAGAGCACCGCCAGGTTGGCGCAAATCTGCAGCGAGAGGTTCATCACCGTGGCGGTGCGCTCAGGGTCGCTCTTGACGAGCTTCCAAGGCTCGGTATCGGTGAGGTATTTGTTGCCCAGGCGGGCGAGGTTCATCATCTCCGCCAAGGCCTCGCGGAAGCGGTAGAGCTCGATGCTGCGGCCCACACGCTCGGGGAAAGTGGCCATCTCGCGCACCAACTCCTGCTCGGCCTCGCCGAGGGGGCCACAGGCGGGCACGCGCCCGCCGTAGAACTTGTGAGTCAGCACCAGCGTGCGGTTCACGAAGTTTCCGAGGATGGCGACCAGCTCGCTGTTGTTCTTCAGCTGGAAATCCTTCCAGGTAAAGTCGTTGTCCTTGGTTTCGGGCGCGTTGGCGCAGAGGGTATAGCGCAGCACATCCTGCTTCCCGGGGAAATCCTTCAGGTATTCATGCAGCCATACGGCCCAGTTGCGCGAGGTGCTTATCTTGTCGCCCTCGAGGTTGAGGAACTCGTTGGCGGGCACGTTGGCGGGCAGGATATAGCTGCCGTCGGCCTTGAGCATCGAGGGGAAGATGATGCAATGGAAGACGATATTGTCCTTGCCGATGAAGTGGACCAGCTTGGTATCCTCCTGCTTCCACCATTTCTCCCAGTCGTCGCCCTTGAGCTGCTTGGTGAAACTGATATAGCCTATCGGAGCGTCAAACCATACATACAGCACCTTGCCGTCGGCCCCGGGCAGGGGCACCTTCACGCCCCAGTCCAGGTCGCGCGTCACGGCGCGGGGTTGCAAGCCTGCGTCAATCCACGACTTGCACTGGCCGTATACGTTCACCTTCCAGTCGCCCTTGTGTTGCTCCAGAATCCACTGGCGCAGCCACGGCTCGTCCTTGTCGAGGGGGAGGTACCAGTGTTTGGTCTCTTTCATCACGGGGGCGTTGCCGCTGAGGGCGCTCTTGGGGTTGATGAGGTCGGTGGCGTTGAGGCTGGTGCCACAGGCCTCGCACTGGTCGCCGTAGGCGTGTTCGTTGCCGCAGTGGGGGCAGGTGCCGGTGATATAGCGGTCCGCCAGGAACTGATGCGCCTCTTCATCGTAGTATTGCATCGAGGTCTTCTCAACGAACTTGCCCTCCTTGTACAGCTTCTCGAAGAATGCCGAGGCGGTCTTGTGGTGCTCCTCCGACGAGGTGCGGGAGTAGATATCGAACGAGATGCCCAGTTCGGCAAAGGATTCCTTGATAATCTTGTGGTAGCGGTCCACAATATCCTGCGGGGTCACCCCTTCCTTGCGGGCCTTGATGGTGATGGGCACGCCGTGCTCGTCGCTGCCGCCGATAAAGAGCACCTGCTCGCCCTGGGCGCGGAGGTATCGGGCATAGATGTCGGCGGGAACATAGACGCCGGCCAGATGGCCGATATGGACGGGGCCGTTGGCGTAAGGCAGGGCCGAGGTGATGGTATACCGTTTGTACTTACGGTCTTTGTCGCTATAGGTCATGATATGTTCAGTATAGGTTGGGGTGGACAGTCGGGGGGCTACCTGTAGGAGTAGTCCGTCACGTCTTCGCCACCAGTCTTTTTCGTGGGGTAGTAATTGCTGTTGTATTCGTAGCTGAATTCCTCGTAATCGTCCATGGGGTTGTTGAGGAGGTTGATTTCCTGACCCATAATCACGGCGGCCACGGAGTAGGAACCCGTGGTGGTGGCGGTGAGGATATTGTTGAGCGAGAGGATATCGGCCGAAATCATCGTGCCCCAGAAGCAGAACATCGGGTTGATGCGGTTGTCGTAGGTGTAGGTCACCGTGTCGTGCATCGTGATGCGCAGCGGCAGACCGCCCTGTGCGGCCACCAACATATCCGCTATCGTGCGGTATTGGTCGGGAATCGGCAGGTATTCGCTCATGGACTCATATTCTTCCTGCGAGAGTTTGGCGTCCACCGAAGCGTTCAGCACCTGGGTGGCCACATTCTCACCGTTCCACGTATAGCCCAGCGTGATGGTGTTGCCGGTGATGGAGAACTTGGAGCCGTCGCCTTTGGGCGCTGTCCGGGCCGACTGAAGCAATGCCTTCAGCGATGCGGGGGCCGGCTTGGGCGACTTGCCGAACCCGGTCATGGCGCCGATAATGCTCTGCAGATAGTCGCTGTCCACATCAAGGTCGGCGCCGGAGATTTTGCCGTTATTGCCGCGGGCGAGGGTGGCCTCGATCAGCGTCGTGGCACCGTCGCGCATCTCAAGCGTGGTCAGCTTGCCGTCGGCATAGCTGTAAACCATCTCCTGCGAGTCGCCGTTGGTCACAGAGGTGATATAATCGCCGGTATAGTTGAATCTCGTCACCCCCTCCTGCTGAGTGATATAATCCAACCGGTCACCGTCCCATGTCCATTCCTCGGACTGGGCGCCGTTCTCGGTGACGGTGCTCACCTTCATGATGGGAATATATTGCCCTTCATGATACACGGGGTAGACAATATTCTCCGACGGACCGGGGGTCGGTGTGGAGCCCGGTTCCGGGTCAGGCGTTTCTTTCTTGCACGAGGTTGCGCCGGCAATCAGGGCCAACACGCAGAAGGTAACGAATATTTTCTTCATGGTATTAGGGGGTTAAAGAGTTCCTGTGGACTAGATGGCCTTCTTGGCTGTGGTGGTACGCTTGGGAGCGCTCTTGGCCTGCTTGGTGGCCTTGGGGGCGGCTTCCTTCTTGGGGGCCGCAGGCTTGCGGGCGGCAGGCTTCTTGGCCGCCTTGGCGGGCTTCTCCGCCACGACCTTCTCCTCAGCGGGTTCGGCGGGGGTGGCCTCCGGCTCGGCGGGGGTCAGCTTGCCGGACGCCAGCAGAATGTTGTACCAATGGAAAAGCTTCTTGGCATCCGACGCATGTACTCGGTCCTTGTCGTACTCCGGCAGCACCTTGCCCAGCAGGCCGAACAGCGTGTCACTGTCCGCTTTCTTGGGCTCGAAAGTGGTCGGCTTGCCCTCCAAGAGGGTGAAGGTATTCTGCAGCACCTCCTCCAACGGCTTCTCGTCCGTCAGGGTGAACATGCGTATCTCGCTCAGCTGGCTGATGCTGTCAGAGGTGAACACGGGGAATTTCTGACCTGTGACAAGGTTCTTGACAATCGCGCCGCTCTTTGTGCGCGACACCAATTCGTTCAAATCCGGCTTGCCGGAAATAGCTAAGATGTTTGAAAGATCCATTGCAGTTGTGTGTTTGTGTTTCCGTAATGTATGATAAGAAACTGTTTAAATTTAATTGATGGATTTTGTTATACAGCAAAGCGAGCAGATTTGTCTTCTTTTTGAGGGAGCAATGGGGGACCATTGTAACCGAAAAAAGGAGGGAAAGATGCCGTTTTGATGTGTTAAGAAAAACATTGGACTAATTTTAAACAGTTTCTATGTTAACGCAGAAAACGCCGCAATCGTATATCCCTCTCAAAAAAAAGTGAGGATAACCTTGACAGGCCTTCGGACTTTCAGTTTAAGTTTTCAGTTTTCAGTTTAAGTTTTTAGTGATAAACAAATAAACAATCAACAATTAAACAATTTTTAGTTTTTAGTTTAAGTTATAGTGACCAGTGATGCGTGAATTTTTTAGTTTTTAGTTTTTACCTTTTAGTTTTCCCCAATCGTCTCTCGGTGTGGCTTTTATGCACCTTCTCCGTGCCTTTTACTCTTATCTTACGCATACCCAGTACTTTTCCCGCACTTCTCCCGACATAGGTCGGAGAAGTGTCGGAGATATGTCGGGGAAACGTCGGAGAAGAGTAAAAGGCACATAAGCGTCACA
>CAJOHZ010000024.1 GCA_905234695.1 uncultured Bacteroidales bacterium
AGATACAAATTCAAATCCGTTCTCTCGAAAAACCTCTGCAATTAATTAACTCACAATAATTTCAAAGAACTTTCACTGATTTTTAGTGGACAGCAATGAGAACGGATTATAACCTGTAACAAACTTGTAAACATGAATGATGAATCAAGCGGTGGCTTTGAAGTAAACATCAACTTTGGTGAAATTGATTATGACACAATATCGGATGTAGATATTCCTAATGAGTATTTTGAGGAAGGAAAGAGTAACTCTGAATTATGGCAATCGTTAGATTCCCTGATAGAAGAAATCAATGAACCCGAAGATGAAGGAGAACTATATGCATTAGGAGACCATGTTGTAGAAACTATTGTCGATTCGATTCTAGGTCCTTTCGGATTGAGTAAGGCGATGTTTGACGAAAATACAAAGGAGAGTATTGGATGCCCTCTATGGGACAAATTATCTCCTATTTCTGACAAGGATGGAGGTCCCGTTACAACACAACACAACGCTGACAAAGGATTATTTGCAAGAGATGAGGAGAAGTATGTTCGAAGTCACTACGATTTCTACGCAAAACAGCGTAAAGAGATATTAGACAGCAAAAGAGATTCATCTGGTGTCGTACATGGTGGGTATACGGGGAATCCACTGGATGAAGGAAATATCGACCTCGACCATGAATATCCAGCGTATGCTTATCATAAGTATGCAGGATGGATGCAAACAAAGGAACAACGGAAAGAATTTGGGACAGATCCAAGGAACTTAAACCCACAGGAGGCTTCCTTGAATAGAAGCAAGAGAGCCGAAGAAACCTCGACCTTTGAGAAAAAACCTAACAAAGATAATCCAGACCAGACTAATAAGGAAGCCTATGGAATGGATGACCGACGAGTAAGAGGATGCGAAAATCGTTCTCAAAAAGCTGTAGAGGAACACGCCCCGACTACAAAAGAAAGGATAGAATACCATGCCAAACAAATAGGTATACAGGGTGCAAAGACAGCGTTTTTGGTTGCAACACGTCGAGCATTAGGTGTGGCATTAAAAATGTTAGTCGAAGAGGGGTGGGCTTCTATCAAAGAAGGCATCGCACGAATGAAACAAGGGTTAATAAAAAATGTGAAAGAATTCCTAAATTTTGTTGTGGAACGGCTGGTGCATGTCAGGGAGCGTTTACTAGAAACGCTAAAAGAAATGACGAAAGCGTTTGTTGAAGGTGGGGTGGCCGGCTTTGTGTCAGTTCTAATTACTTTTGTAATCAATAGTTTCATCACCACAGCAAAGAGGATTGTTACAGTCATCAGAGAAGCTGTACTTACATTCACACGGGTTATTCGCGCTCTTGCAGAAAAAGGGAAAAGTACTAAAGAAAAGATGGCTAATGCGGGATATATTTTAATGGATGGCCTAAAAGATATCATTTCAATAGCCCTCATATCGGCAATGGTGGAATTCTTAAAAACCACCCCACTTAGTCCTTTTGCCGAGACCATGGGGCAAGTATTAGTTAATATTTGTATTGGCCTTGTTGGAGTTATGGTAATGTATTTTATTATGCAAAATAGAGCAAATAAGGAAAAGGATCAACGTCGTAAAGAACTGGAAGAAAAATTGTTTAAAATCAGAATCGTGGGTAATACCATTGCATTGCAGGGCGTATCTTCAACAACCTCTCAAATTGAAAAAACCATTAGGATTTTTGAAGAGGTTTTTCTAAGGGTAGTAGCGGTTAGTAGAGAGTGGGAATACCTATATTGGGAAGGACAACGTTATGATCAGGTGACTGATGAAAATATTAAGGAAATCGAACAAATACAAGCATCACAAAAAGAAAAAATATCAAAACTTAGGAATAAGTTAAGCAGTACAAAATAATTCTAAAAACATATTTATATGAACAATGCAATACTATCGACCTATGTGCCGAATGAAGAGCAAATGCAGTATGCAAAGCGAAAGGCTGAGAATTTCATTAAAAATCAGAAGACGGATTTCGATAATCTGAACAAAGCCGTTGAAAAAAATAAAAAGAGTATTTTATCAATAGGAAATAAAATCAAAGAGTGCGGACAATCAACAATTGAAAAAATTGAGGGCAAGGCTTTTGGTATTGTTTCTGAATCGGTGTTAAAAAAAGCTCTTACGGATTTATCAAAAGACCAGTTGAATGATATATATATACCCCTGCTTAGGTTACTAAATATCACCAATAGTAACATTGAAACGATTTCAAAAATAAACCAAGGTATTATGGCATTACAATTGATAATGGCATACCAGGTAGTGGCAAATACCAAAGTTGAAACCGAACGTGCAGAAAGAATCTCACAACTAAGTGAAAAAATAAAGAATGGAAATATTACTTTAGAGGAATTAATTGATCTTGCATCAGAGACGTCCGAACTTCAAGAAAAGAGAGCGATTGAAATAAACAATTATCTGCAAAAGTTGTCTGATGAGAATACGGCTATAAAGAAACACTTGGAATTAAGGGGAAAAGAGGAGGATGAAAAGAGAGGACAACTGGCAAAGCAGGTAAATGAAAACCATGCTGATGTTTTAGAGAGAATAAATGACACAAATAATTCTATTGAGGGTGTTAAGGAACGTTTAGAATCAAAGATAAATGAGGCCAACAAAAAGAACGAAGCGTACTTTGATAAATCAAAGTCGATTTTGGATGCACATAAGAAGAGGTTAATTAAATTGGAAAAGAGATCATTTTTTGATACACTTTTCTATAAAGTATTTGTTGGAGTAGCAGCCTTGTGTGCAATGATACTAGCATTTTTGACCATATGGGGATAAATCAAAACGATTGACCACTCTTCTGACAAAGAATCACGTATGCTAAACCGCCTCCGCGATATGCTGGGAAAAGCCAAAGAACGTACAAAAAAATATGCTTTTAAATATATTTCATTATGAGTTATTTCTCCCCCAATGAATTAATGGAAAAATTGCATCTTTATTGTTATGATGAAGAGATTGAAAAAAAGATCAGAAAGATATTTAAAATACCCTCAGAGGAACAGTTGATTATGGTATGGCATATTCCAAATCGAAAACACAGGCCAGATGTATTTGTTGTGACCGATAGAAAAATAATGTATGGAAAAAGCCGGAATCCTCAAGTGATAAACATTTCATACATTAATGCTATCAATTTCGACGGAAAATCATACTTGAATTTTCATATGAAAAATATTGTAAAAAAAATCCCTGTCAAATTGTTTTTTAAAAATACCTCTTTATCTTGTCAACAAAAGGAGTTTCTTAACCATATTGTGAGGGAGATAAAACAATAGTATGATAGATAAGGTTGTCTCTATAAATATAAATTCAACAACACAAACCTAACTACGACAACATGAGCCTTGACACGTTCTGCCGTGTGGTCCCCTCGCAAATTGGAGAAGATTTTCTATAATCGGAAATGGTAACCAAATATTTGTGACGTAACACATAAAAATGATAATACGGAAATGACCTTCATAGATGGTTCGTCTTGGATATTACCAGACCGTATCTTTTGTGACGACACAGCTGTAGAATGAAATTATACCAATGTTAATTCAGATCTTATTATCAGTATAATAAAACAAAAAATAAATAGCAAAAACAATATTCAACAGGTGCCCTAATATCAGCATCTAGAATAAAGAAATATGGCAAGCACTTCGGAATAGCATAAAAGATAACTGGAATGTAACAGGAGTCCTGTCCTATTGTGATTGTGCAAATTGTATTCCGCTGTTTATTATAGCAGTACGCGTGATTGGTGCGCATAAAATGTATGTAACTGGCATGTAACTGGTGTCTGTCTAGGTTGATAAGTAATATCATTGACGATACTGTGCTAAGGTATTGTTTGCGGATATTTTTTCTATAATTGTCTATAATCGGAATTGGTGACGATATTCGGTGTACCTTTGCAAAAAAAAAGAAACGATATGGAAAACATTATAGATTGGACAAAATACGAACAAGCCCCGGAAGAGGAAAAGGTAAGTCTATTGAAGTCTTGGGCGGAGCAAGGGGATTCTGATGCTCAATTTGAATTGGGAGTTTGTTATCAGGACGGGGATGGTGTGGAACAAGATTTTTCCAAAGCGGCACATTGGTTTAGGCTTGCAGCAGAACAGGGAGATGAATATGCCCAAATTAATTTAGGATTACAATACAAAAATGGGGAAGGTGTAGAGAAAAACACAAAAGAGGCTTTTCGCTGGTTTTTAAAAGCTGCTGAGAATGGAAATGCTGAAGTTCAGAACGCTGTCGGCACTATGTATGACGAAGGTGACGGCGTAAAACAGGATTATGGTGAGGCCTGTAAATGGTTTCGTATGGCAGCAAATCAAGGATTATCCATTGCACAGTGTAATTTGGGAAAGATGTATTCCCAAGGGAAAGGGGCTGAGAAGAATTATGCAGAAGCGGCGCATTGGTATATATTGGCGGCCGAACAAGGAGATGGTGAGGCTCAAAACAACCTCGGCCATATGTATCTCAATGGTCTCGGATGCCCTGTGGATTATTCCGAAGCAATGAGGCTGTTCCTGATGTCTTCCAAACAAGGTGACTTAAACATTGGTCTGATGTATGAAGAAGGCGAAGGAGTTGAGAAGGATGCCCGACGGGCTATTGAATGGTACCGTAAAGCCGCAGAGCAAGGAAACCCTGATGCTCAATTTAAATTAGGCTTCATGTACTTTGATGGCAATGGAGTTGAAACGGATGATAAACAAGCAGCCTATTGGTTAAAAAAGGCTGCCGAGCAGGGTGATGCAAGGGCACAATGCATTCTTGCTTTCATGTATTACAATGGGGAAGGCGTAGAGAAGAGTTTCTCTGAGGCTTTCCGCTGGTATAAACTATCTGCGGAGCAGGGGGAAGCTCTCGCTCAATGTCAGTTGGGATTGATGTATTTTAATGGAGAAGGGGTTGAAGTGGATTACACAGAGACCATGCGTTTGTACAAGTTGGCAGCTGAACAAGGATATGACAATGCCCAAAACAACCTCGGTGACATGTATCTTAATGGCTATGGATGCCCTGTCGATTATTCAGAAGCAATGAGGTTGTTCCTTCTATCATCTAAACAAGGTTGCGCTGTTGCAGAATTCAACATTGGCACTATGTATGAAGTGGGGAAGGGTGTTGAAAAGGACATCTTGTTGGCTCTTGAATGGTACCGGAAAGCCGCAGATAAGGGCGACGAAGATGCCCAATCGGCCTTGGAAAGACTGGGGCTATTGTCCCTTAAACAATAATCCATTTCGACAAAATGAAAGATCCTGTTATCATTTGGCAGAAGCAAGAATACGAAAGATTTGGCAGGGTGAAAATTGCCGTGCTTGTTTCGCTAACGTTGATTCTTGACTCACGGAAAACTCCAACAATCAAGAAATTCAACCACCACATGTGGGTGATTCCAGAAGCCGTCAACCCTTTCTGTTACAAAGCTATAAAAATTGCACAATTGCCAGCAACAGCGACCATTAATAATGAGGGACAGATTGACAATACTGTCGTTGAACGTTATCAGAAGTGGATTGAAAGATTTGTTAAGAATGCCCCAAGCGGGAAGGAGTGTCTATTAATCTCAAACAGCTCGCATGATTATGCCGCATTGATACCCAGAACAAAGAAGCTGACAATGATGGGAACCGGAATGGAATATCCATTTCGTTGGGTAATACGGCCAATGATTGGCGAGGGTGAAATGTGGGAAGATTTTCAGAATATTGCTTTTGTTGAAACATCTGCCAGCCTTTGGAGCATCCCTATAGGAATAGATGCCAATGACTACTGGACTCCCATACTATGTGCCAAACAAGGGCTTGGTTTCAATCATTCATTGCGGAGAAAAGGGGCCTTATGGGAATGCCTGAGCGACCCATACATCGGTGTAGACCATCACCAAATGACCGAACAGGAGGCGTGGGAATTTGTGAACAAGAAACTATTGGCAAAAGATTGAACAACTATGGAGAACAAAATTAATTGGACAAAATACGAACAAGCCTCGGAAGAGGAAAAGGTCAGACTGCTGAAGGAGGGTGCAGAGAATGGAGATGCACTCTGCCAATTCGGATACGGATACCACCTTGTGGGAAAAGACAACAAGACGGCAATGCACTGGTTTGAAGAATCAGCCAAACAAGGATTTATACTGGCATATCATGCCATAGGATTCTATAGTACTGGTTTCAAAGCAACGCTCTATCTACACAGTTGTGCTGAACTTGGTTGCACTGCTTCATGGCTTGCATTGGGATTATGCTATGAGAATTGCTCCGAAATGCGAGACAGATTTTTGGCATACCAGTGCTATCTTAATAGCGTCCAACAGGAATACGATGAAGAGAGGTTCAAGAAGATGCTTGGCTCTATATATTCTGACGAACTATGGAGTACACTTGCATTGGACGGTGCATCTTGCGTGGCTGATGCCCAGTACTTTCTGGGGCGGCTTTATATCGATGCACGTGACGTGACACACGACATAAATGCTGGCATTGAATGGCTGACGAAGGCTTCGGAGAATGGCAATTGGGAGGCGACATATACACTGGGGTATTTCTATGCAAAAGGTTCTTTTGGCATAAAACGAGACCCTGAAAAAGCCAAACGCCTGCTCGAACCTTTGAAGAAGAATGTAGACAAAAGCCAACAGGAAAAGCTCCGTTTTGCACTAAGCCTATGTAATGAATGAAAACGCTGAAATGCAAGCGCAAACCCTTCTGCGGCGACAGGATTGACTTTCCCTGAAATTGGTTGACAGATGCTTTCGGTCTTCGCGTTCCATCCAGCGGTTCAACCGCTTTACTATTTCTCGCTCTACTTTTTTCGGTTACAATGGACCCCCATTGCTCCCTCAAAAAGAAGACAAATCTGCTCGCTTTGCTGTATAACAAATTCCATCAATTAAATTTAAACAGTTTCTAAAATTATTTTGTTGGGTTTCATCATTGTTTTTTTCTTTAATTGTCTATAATCGGCAATGGTAACATTTTTTTTGATTTTTTTTTTCTTTTATGTAGGGAAAAAGTTGTACTTTTGTATCGAAATTTAACGGCTGTAAAATTTACGGCTGTAAAATAATGAAGATATGAAAAAATTCTACGACAGGGAGTTGGAGATGCGAAGGCTTCAAGAGATGCAGCGGCAGGCGTATGAAGACTATAGCAGATTTGTGGTACTGACGGGCAGGAGGCGCGTGGGTAAGACAAGTCTGGTGTACCGACTTATGGAGGAAACAAAGGATGAGGCTCCGTGCCTTTATTTCTTTGTGGGGCGCAAAACAGAGGCATCGTTGGTGAATACTTTCTGTGAGGAGGTCCGCACTAAGCTGAATGAGTTTGTGCCAGAGGGTATCACGGGCTTCCGAGACTTGCTGCAGTTGCTGCTGGAAATCGGCAAGCGGCGGCGGTTTACGCTATTTGTTGACGAGTTCCAGGATTTCGAGTACGTGAATACAGGCGTGTTCAGCGATGTGCAGGACCTGTGGGACAAGTACAAGAAAGAGACGAATGTGTGCCTAATTGTGTCGGGAAGTATCTTCCGCATGATGGAGAAGATTTTCAAGGACGAGGGGCAGCCGTTGTTTGGACGCGATGACTGCACCATCAAGCTGCAACCGTTTTCGACGAAGACGATGCGGGAGATTTTGGGCGACTACAAGGCTGACTACACCAATGAGGACCTGCTGGCGATGTGGACCATCACGGGCGGTGTGGCGCGATATATCGAGCAGTTGATGAACAACCACTGCACGAACGTGAAGAAGATGCTTCACTATGTGTGCACGAGCGGCGATAGCTATTTCATCGAGGAGGGCAAGTCGATTCTGGTGCAGGAGTTCGGCAAGCAGTACGGCACCTATTTTAGTATTTTGGACCAGATAGCTCATGGCGACGTGACGCAGAGCAAGATAGAGGCGTCGCTGGGCGTGAACAGCCTAGGCGGGCAGCTGAAAATTCTGGAAGAGAAATATGGCATCATCAAGAAGAAGCGGCCTGTGGGTGCAAAAGAGGGCAGCCAGACGGTACGCTACGAAATACAAGACAATTTCTTCCGCTTCTGGTTCAGGTACATCCACCGGTATGCACCGCTAATCGAGATACAGAATCTACCGGCACTGGAGAAGATTATGGTTGAGGACTATCCGACGTTTTCGGGCATCGCCTTGGAACGCTGGTTTCGGCAGAAGATGATGGAGAGCCTGCGCTATCAGACGATAGGCGGCTGGTGGATGCCTAGCGGCGCCGTGAACGCCAAGGGGGAGAAGGATGATTTTGAGATTGACATTGTCGCAGAGTCGTTGGAGGGAGATGTGGAGGCCTACGAGGTGAAGCGTAATCCTCAAAAGTATAGTCCAAAGCGTCTACAGGAGAAGGTGGAGATGATGCAACGTCACCAGTATCGCGGCAAGGAGGTCAAGATGGCGGGACTAAGTATGGAGGATATGTAGATATATACCGAATTCAACCAAAACCGTAGTGGCCTATGCGCATAGTGCTTATATCGATTCTGTCCGCCTTCGCGGTGGTGGCTTTGATGATGGCGGGTCTCGGCATCAAGATACTGGTGAAGAAGCATGGCCAGTTCAAGCGTCCATGCAGCGGCACCGATCCTTATACCGGGGAGCAGAAGGGCTGCGTGTGTGGCCGCGCTGCAGGCGCGGCCTGCACCGACAAGAAATATTCTCCTTTGGAGGTCAATAGCAACCTGATGGAAGAGTTGTGACCGATGCACCCAAACAAAAAAACATCGCTCCGTGAGGGGCGATGTTTTTTTTATGAGAATAACGTGGTTGCGATTATTCAGCGGGAGTTGCTGACCCGTTTGTCGCTCGAAAGAGCGAACGGGGCGCACCCCCCTTCCTCTTTACTCGCTTGCTTCGGGCTTCAAGAAAGCAGTGACGTAGTGTTTGAGGTCGATGAACTTCTTGGCGGCATCCTGAATTTCCTTGGCGGTGACGGACTTCACCAGTGCCTCATAGTCGTTGACCACGTAGTCGCGGCTTTCGTTGTAGCGATAGGAACCGGCAATCTGACCCATCCAGAAGTTGTTGTTCTGTTTGGCGTTCTGACGGTTGATGATTTGCTGTTCCTGCACCTTGGCGAGGGTCTCGGCGTCGGGGCCTTCCTTGATGTACTTGTTGAGGATTTCAAGGGCGGCGTTCTCGATGAGAGAGGCGCTGTCGGGGTTACAGTTGATGTAGAAGGTCCAATCAACCTCGGCTTCGGGGAGGCGGCTGGAGGTGACATTGATGCTGGGGCTGTAGGTGCCGCCCATCTTCTCGCGGATGATTTCGAGGGCGGTGATTTCCATGCAAGCGCTGAGCTGGTCGATGATTTCCTCGTTCTTGGGGCTGTGCTTGTAACCCTTGGTGGTGCCGCTCATGAGCATGATGCCCTGGTTGTCGGTGCCTTTGTAGGCAGTCTCGCGCGGAGTGCCCTTGAATGTGTAGTCTTTCAGCTTCTTCCATTTCTCGGCTTTGGCCTTGGTGACGGGCAGGTTGCCGAGGTACTTGGCGATGAGGGTGATGTCGTTATCGCTAATGTTACCCACGAAGAAGAAGGTCTGGTGGGCGGCGTTGTTGAAGCGCTCTTTGAAGATTTCGTACATGCGGTCGAGGTTGAGGCTGTTGAGTTGCTCCTCGGTGGGAACGACGATGGCACGGGGGTCGCCCGGACGGACGGTCTCGATGTACTTCTTGATGAAGACATACTGGGGGTTCTCGCCGATGAACTTGAACTGGTTGCGCATCTGGTCGAGGTTCTTGTCAAAGGATTCCTTGTCCTTGCGCGGGCAGTCGTAGTACATGTAGAGAATCTGGAGCATGGTTTCGAGGTCCTTGGGGACGCAGTAGCCGGAGAAGCCTTGCGTGAGCTCACCGATGTTGGGGCTGATGCTGAGGTTGACACCCTTCAGTTTCTTCTTGAGCTGGGTGTTGTTGAACTGTCCGATACCGCAGTCGTCGATGAAGCCGGCGGCCTGTGCAGCATTGAAGTATTCGGCGTCGCTGTAGAGCGAAGTGCCGCCCCAAGCGAAGGAGCTCATGCGGATTTCGTCATCCTTCAGCTCGGTTTTCTTGACGATGAACTTGACACCGTTGGGGCAGGTGTACTCTTTGTAGTCGAGGACTTTGTTTTCCTTGGTGACGTTGGCGTTGACAGCCGAGAGCTCCTTGCTGAAGAGAGGCTCGTCCTTGAAGTTGTCAACCCAAGGCTCGAAGGTGCTTTTGCGCACCTTGTCGTAGATGGCGAGGACATCCTTCTCGGTGGGGATGCGGTAGCCGTCCTGCTTCGGAGCGGTGAGGTAGTAGACGAAGTTCTCTTCAGTAACCCAGGTCTTGATGAGGGCATTGCACTCCTCGACAGTGATTTCGGAGATGAATTCTTTGGCATAGCTGTATTCCTTCATGATGCCGGGGATGACCTCACCCTCCAGGTAGTTGTTGGTGTACTCCTGAGCGAAGTTGTTGCTGTTGGTCTTGTTGGCCTCTTTGGCGCTCTTGCGGTAGTGCTCGAGCATCTCGTCTTTCTGGCGGTCGAGTTCGGTCTGGAGGAATCCGTGCTGCACGGCGCGGTAGATTTCGGTCAGAACGACCTCGGTGGCCTCTTCAATGCGGTTCTCCTTGGGGGCACAGTTGCCGATGAAGGCGTCGCACGAACGGCCGAGGAATCCGCCGTAGCCGGCACCGGAGTAGATGAAGGGAGCAGAGGCTTTCTCGCTGAGTTCGTTGAAACGTTCGTCAAGCATGCTGCTCACGAGGTTGCGTACGAGGCTGGCGCGATAGTCGCCCACGGTGCCTTGGGGGGCTTTCTTGTGTTTCCAGAAGAGCATCATGCCGGCACTGGTGGCCTCCTTGTCGGTGGCGATGGCCACGAGGGGCTCTTTGTTGCCGGGGATGTCGAACTCAGGACGGGGACGGGGGTTGACCGCTGCTTTGCGGCTGTCGAAATACTCGTGGATCTTGGCCTCTACGGCGTTCACATCCACATCGCCGACGATGATGACGGCCTGCAGGTCGGGACGGTACCAGTCGTTATAGAAGCGGGTTATGACGGGGCGCTTGAAGTTGCGGATGACCTCTTCCAGTCCGATGGGCAGACGGTCGGCATACTTCGAGCCTTTCAGCATGATGGGCCAGGTGGCCTTGCGGAGGCGGTCCTGAGCACCGAGGCCGCCACGCCATTCTTCGAGGATGACGCCACGCTCGTGCTCAATCTCGTCCTGCTCGAAGAGAAGCTTCGAGGCCCAGCCGTCGAGAATCTTATAACCCATCTCCATCAACTCGGGGTTGTCGGCAGGGAGTTCCACGTAGTAGACGGTCTCGTCGAAGGCGGTCCAGGCGTTGATGCCGCGGCCGAACTCGATACCGTTCTTCTGAAGAGTGCTGATCATTTCGTTGCCCTTGAAGTACTGCGTGCCGTTGAATGCCATGTGTTCGCAGAAGTGGGCGAGACCTTGCTGGTCGTCGTCTTCGAGGACGGAGCCTGCGTTGGTCACGAGGCGGAACTGGACGCGGTTCTCGGGCTTCTTGTTGGCGCGGATGTAATAGGTCATGCCGTTGGCTAGCTTGCCGATTTTCACTTTCTTGTCGACGGGCACCTTGGCGGTGAGGTCCGTCTTCTTCTCAGAGGCCTTGTTGCCCGTCTGGGCGAAGGCCATGCTGCCCACAAAGAGGAGGAGCAACAGGGTGGTGAGGAATTTTTTCATCTTTTGATTTGTTTATTTGATTTTATTTGATTGTTTATTTTGTTCAAGGATAATGGACTAAATTGGACAATACGGGGCGTTGGCCTTTTGTGTTTTGAGGGTGCAAAGTTACGAAGAAAAAATGACACAAAAGGAATAATTGGCCCTTAAAATATTTTTTTTAATATTTTAGGATTGTGTCGTCT
Source organism: uncultured Bacteroidales bacterium (assembly GCA_905234695.1). Classification (GTDB taxonomy): domain Bacteria; phylum Bacteroidota; class Bacteroidia; order Bacteroidales; family P3; genus Colimorpha. The sequence goes on from CAJOHZ010000024.1 coordinate 11,907, forward strand.
GTTTGTCGGGCGTGGGCGATGTGTCTGTAGGATTGACGGAGGTGTCGTTCTCGATTAGTTGCTCCAAGGCGTGGCGCAACTGGACGGGGCTGATATTGTGGTGAATCTCGCCGCCGATGGCATAAGAGATGGCGCCGGTCTCTTCTGAGACGATGACGCTTACGACATCCAGCTGTTCGGAGACGCCGATGGCGCTGCGGTGACGGAGGCCGAGGCTGGGGTCGATGTCGGTGCGCGAGGTGACGGGCAGGATACATCGGGCGGCAAGGATTTCGTTGCCTTTGACGATGACGGCGCCGTCGTGCAGGGGAGAGTTCTTGAAGAAGAGGTTTTCGAGGAGGGCAGAGGAGGTGATGGCGTTGATGCGTTCGCCGGTGCTGACGAGCTCGTCGACCTCGTTGGAACGCTTGAAGATGATGAGTGCGCCGGTCTTGCTCTGCGACATGTGCATGCAGGCTTGGATATATGGCTCAAAGTTGGTCCCGGAACGTTTTCCGAGGTCGGTACGCCAGAACTGGAACCGTTTCTTGATACTGTCGCCGGTGAGTTGGGTTTTGGTGCCCACCATGAGGAGGAATTTGCGTATCTCGGGTTGGAAGACGATGACGAGGGCAATGAGGCCGATGCTCATGATGCCGCCCAGAATTTGACTGCAGAAACGCATGTTGAGCAGGTCGAATGCCTTCCATGCGATGTAAAGAGTGACGATGGCCCAGAAGATGCGCATGACGTTGGTGCCCTTGAGTAGCCGGTAAAGGTAGAAAACGAGGGCGGCTACCAGAAAGATGTCAATGATGTCGACGAACCGGATGTGGGGTAGAGGCATGGGGAATTGAAAATTGAATATTAAGAATTTATGAGGGTGGTGGCGATGCGGTTGAGGGCAGGGTTGTGGACCCTGATGAGGCGAGCTCCGCGGTCGAGGGCAAGGGCATTGAGTGCCACGGTGCCGATTTCGGTGGAGGGGAGTCCGGCAGTGAGCGGCGGGAGGTCGGTGAGCCGTTTGGAAATCATGGATTTGTTGGAGAGGGCCGCGAGCAGCGGGCGGTCGGGGAAGAGGTCGACGATTTCGTCCAGACGATTCAGCAGTTCGTGGTTCTGTTCCACGGTTTTTGCGAAGCCGAACCCGGGGTCGATAATGATGTCTTTCACGCCCAGCCGCAGGAGGGTGTCGAGCTTTTGGGAGAAGTATCGCACGAGGTCGTCAACGATGTCGCTGTATTGGGTGTTCTCGGGCCGCTGCATGGTGTCTGGCGTGCCTTTGGTGTGCATCAGGATGTAGGGCACTTGCAGCTCGGCGACAGTCTGGAACATGCGGCTGGCCCCGTTGGGGCCGTTCCCACCCTTTGGGTCGAGGTCGAACTGTCCGCCAGAGATGTCGTTGATGATGTCGGCCCCCGCTTCGACGGCCCGTTGGGCGGGCAGGGAATAGCAGGTGTCGACGGAGATGACGGTGTCGGGTGACAGGTGCTGGCGCAGGAGGGTGACGACGGGCGCCAGCTTGGCGGCTTCGTCGGCAGGGGAGAGGAGCTGCGCTCCCGGACGGGAGGAGACGACGCCGACGTCAATGATGTCGGCTCCGTCGGAGAGAAGCTGCTGCGCACGGGTCACAATCTGCTCGTCGGTGAGGTACCGGCCGCCGTCGTAGAAAGAGTCGGGGGTGACGTTGAGAATGCCCATGATTGCGGGTCGCGAATAGGTGACCAGCCGGCCTCGGCAGCAGAGTGTGAACGGTTGAAACTCCATTGTTTTAGTGATAAAAACGTGTTGAACAAGACAATGCCTGCCCAACACGTTTTATTTGAGTAGGAATTGTTTAGAAGCGATAGCGGACGCTGAAGGCGACGCTGTAGACCCACGGCCGGATGATGGCGTCGTTCTTATGGCCAAATCCCAGCAGGTCAACACCCGGGCGGGCATCGATGGCGAGCTGCAGCGGGAAGTCGAAGTTGTACTCGATACCGCCTTGCGCCACGGCAGCCAGGCTGAAGTGGGTTTCATTGAAGTCGCTATTGGGTTCATAGACATGGTGGTACAGGCCAACCTGTGCACCAGGGCCGATGAACCACTGCAGGCCGGCCACGATGGGGAATGTCCATTGGTAGGTACCGGTGGCGGTGGTGTACATCCAGTGGTGCTCAGGACCGGCGCCCCAAGTGAGACCGAGGTCGAGTTCGATGCGGTTGGCATCGCTGAGGATTCTCTGGAGCGAGAATTCTGCACCGAGGCCCCAGCCCTCGTGGATACGGGCACCCATGTTCCATTGTGCCGAAGCACTGCCACCCAAAACAAATAAGGCAACCAAAGTAATGATAATCTTTTTCATTTTATTGTTTTTTAGTATGTTGTGTTCTTGTTTAACGAGTGAAGTACATTGCAAAGATAATGTTTTTTCACGGAATTCTCAGAATTATTTTGTTCTTTCTCGAGAATGGATACTGAAAAAATAATCTCCCGTGCCAAGAAAAAAAAGGTATGTCGGGAAAAAATCGTATCTTTGCATTTTGTATAAAAGAAACGTTTTTTTGTTTTTTTAATTGTGTGACAGCAAATAAAAATCAAAGGACGCCGTTTATTATATTGTGTTTTTGAATAAATATTATGCAAGATACTGAAAAAGAATTTGAGCAAGAAATAGCCCTGTGTAGAGGCATATACGAGAAAAAAGCCCGCGATTACGGTACCGCATGGCGCATTCTGCGCCTGCCGTCGCTGACGGATCAGATATACATCAAGGCCAACCGCATCCGCAGCATTGAGGAGCAAGGCGAGAACCGCGTAAAGGAGGATGTGGAGGCCGAGTTCGTGGCAATGGTCAACTATGCGGTCATGGCCCTCATCCAGCTGGAGCTCGGTTCCGACGAGGAGAGGGAACTCCCTATCGAAAGGGCATTGGCATTGTACGACAAGCACATCAACCGTACCGCCAACCTTATGCTGGACAAGAACCATGACTATGGCGAGGCTTGGCGGCAGATGCGGGTGAGTTCCATGGTGGATTTGATACTGATGAAGCTGCTCCGCATCAAGCAAATTGAGGACAACGACGGCAAGACGCTGATATCGGAAGGCGTGGAGGGAGGATACATGGATATCATCAACTACTCCCTCTTCTGTCTGATACGGCTGCGCGAAGGGAAATGAGTCCAGGAACAAAATGGTATGAAACACATAATAAATTGATATGGAAGCAAAAAAGAAAAAAGGCATAAACGTGGGTGATAGCAAGGTGGGTTGGATTTTCAACGTGCAGTCGCGCTGGTTTGTGGGACTTGTGTTCCTCTTCTCCAGCTTCGTGAAGGGAGTGGACCCGATGGGGACTTCGTTCAAGATAACGGAGTATCTGACCACATGGTCGTTCTTCGGAATGAGCTTTGAATGGCTGGTGCCGATGGCCACCGTGATGGCGATGGGCTTGATTGTGGCGGAGTTTCTGGTGGGAGTGCTGATGATTACGGGTGCTTTCCGCAGGCTGGGCGCCTGGCTGCTGGCATTGATGATGCTGTTCTTCACCTGCACCACCCTGTTCGACGCCATCACCAACGAGGTGACCGACTGTGGCTGCTTCGGCGACGCGGTGAAGCTGACCAACTGGCAGACGTTCTGGAAGAATATCGTGCTGGACCTGCCTACCGTATGGATATTCCTCTCGCAGAATATGCGCAGACGCCGCCGTTTCGAGCGCGATGTCATCATCACAGGCTTTGCCATTGTGTCGATGGTGATATTCGGCGTCTATAACATCAATAACGAGCCCTGCATTGATTTCCGCGCATGGAAGGTGGGCAACCAGATGGTTGAGATGGACGATACGTTGGAGGTGAAGAGTTATGTGACCTATCGCAACACGGTGACGGACGAGACAGTGGAATTCCCGTCGTCGGACCTGGTGAAGTATATGGAAGACCCCGAATGGGAGGCGACCTGGGAGTGGGAAAGCAGCCGTGTGGAGGACCCGCACCAAATCAAGGCCGACGGATTCTCGATGCTTGACCACGATATGAACGACCATGCGCAGGAGCTGATAGGCTCGCAGGACTACCTGCTGATTGCCACCATCCACCACTTGGAAAAAGTGGATGAGGAGGGCGTAAAGGCGTTGAAGCGCGCCCTGGAGTATACCGGTGGGAACGAGATGCAGATGGTGCTGCTGAGTTCGGCGCTGCCCGAGGAGATGGAGTCGTTCCTGTATGCCCATGGGTTGGATGCCATGGAGTTCTATTTTGCCGATGCCACCGCGATAGAGACCATGCTGCGGTCGAATCCCGGATTTATCCTCCTCAAGGAGGGCAAGGTGCTGGGGAAATGGCATTACAAAAACGTGAGCAAGCTGCAGGACCGGCTGGTGGAGATTGAATAGCGGCGTGTCCCGAAACGCATAACGAATCAAAATTATCTGATAACTGATGATACAACGAATCCAATCCATTTATCTGCTGCTGGCGTTCCTCGCCATGGCGGCTTGTTTTATGTTCCCGACGGCTACGTTCACGGCAGTGGGCTCGGGTGGGGCAGAGATCAGCGGTGAGCTGAACCTGATTCCCAAGGAGGCACAAGATGTACAGACGCTGACCCAGATTCAATCGGGAGTGCCGGCGACGATGGGACAGCGGGGCTATGTGAAGACGTGGCCGCTGGTGGTGCTCACGATTCTCACCGCAGTCATCGCGCTGGTGAGCATCTTCCTGTTCGGCAACCGTGTGCGCCAGGTGCGTGTTGTGGCGGTGGGTTTCCTGCTCGGAGTGGTGGACGTGTTTCTCATCTTCATCTGGGCGATAGACAGCTATGTGGACGGTGCCACGGCTCCGTTCCAGTGCACAGAGGTAGACGTGACCTACGGCGTGGGTACCTGGTGTCCGATTGCAGCCGTCGTGCTGTTGTTCCTGGCCCAGCGTGCCATCAAGAAAGACGAGGCGAAAGTGAAAGCGGCCGACAGGCTGAGATAAATGCAACGATGATGACGGAGTGGACATTCAATGATACCGCACAACTGCCTGCCGTGGCAGAGGGCCTCCTGAAGGCCTTCCCTACGGAGCGGTTCTTCGCCTTCTTCGGCAAGATGGGGGTGGGGAAGACCACGCTTATCAAGGAGATGTGCGCGTGGCTGGGGGTGACCGACAATGTGTGCAGCCCGACATTCTCCATCGTCAACGTGTATGGCGCGGCAGGCGATGTGAGGGTGTACCACTTCGATTTCTACCGCATGAAGAAGGCCGAAGAGGCATACGACATAGGCTACGAAGAGTATTTTTATAGCGGGAACTATTGCTTCACGGAATGGACGGAGAAGGTGGTGGAACTGCTGCCGGACCGTTACGTGCGGGTGGATTTGACAGAGGAAAACGGAGTTAGAACATTAACAGCAAAGATAATCAATGACTGAATCGGAGATAATGGCCAAACTGGCCGCCCAGGCGCTGGACGAGAAGAAAGGCCTCGATATACAAATACTGGACTTGCGGGGAATTCCCTCGGCACCGGCGGAATTCTTCGTGATTGCGTCGGGCAATGTGCCGTCGCATGTGAGCGCGTTGTGCGACAACGTCCACATGGTGGTGAAAAACGCCACCGGCATCAACCCTTCGAAGGTGGAGGGATATATGAACGCGGAATGGATTTTGATGGACTACTTTGACGTAGTCGTCCATATCTTCCAAAAAGAGAAACGGACCTTCTATCGGCTGGAACAGCTGTGGGCGGACGGCGAGAATACCCCGTTCGGGTCGGAGAGCGCGAAGGAAAACAACTGAAACAATTCTACAATTACGTATGACTGACGAAAACAACAAGAAAAATATATTCAAGTCCCAAGGCCAGGTCCCCGGAGGACAGAAGCCCAAACGGAACTGGGTGATGTATGTGGTGTATGGTGTGGTGATATTGGCGTTGGGGGGTATGCTGCTGCGACAGGATGAGGGCGCCGGTCCCCGGCCCATCAAGCTGCCCAAGCTGGAATCGATTATGGTGAAGCACGACTACTCCAAGATTGTCATCGTGAATGAGGAGTTTGCCGAGATTCATATCAAGGAGGAGGCGTTGAAGAACGACACCGCCTACCGCGACCTGTACGGGCGTACGCTGCTGAACAGCGAGAAACTGCCCGAGGCGGGTTTCTATAAATACGACTTTGTCAATTTCGATGACTTTGAGCGTTTCCTCGACCATGTCAAGGAGACCACGGGTGAGCCGTATATCGAGTTGGTGGCCGAGAAGCGCACCAGTATGTGGAAAGATATACTGGTGATGTTCGGTCCCCTTCTGCTGTTGATATTCTTCTTCGTGCTGATGAGCCGCATCACGCAACGCCAGATGGGCGGCGGTAGTGGCGGCATCTTCGGCGTAGGCAAGAGCAAGGCCAAGGTGTACGATGGAAAGACCCCCACCAATGCCACCTTCAAGGACGTCGCCGGACTGGCGGGCGCGAAGGAGGAGGTGATGGAGGTCGTCGACTTCCTTAAGAACCCCAAGCATTATACCGACCTCGGCGGCAAGATTCCCAAGGGGGTGCTCCTCGTGGGGCCTCCGGGTACGGGTAAGACGTTACTCGCCAAGGCGGTGGCCGGCGAGGCCAATGTGCCGTTCTTCTCGATGTCGGGCAGCGACTTCGTGGAGATGTTCGTCGGCGTGGGCGCCTCGCGTGTCCGCGACCTCTTTGAAGAGGCCAAGAAGAAAGCCCCGTGTATTATCTTCATCGACGAGATTGATGCGGTGGGCCGCGCCCGTGGCCATGCCGGATTGAGCAATGCCAACGACGAGCGCGAGAACACCCTCAACCAGCTCCTCACAGAGATGGACGGCTTCAGCAGTGGCACCAATGTCATTGTGATGGCAGCTACCAACCGTGTGGATGTGCTCGACAAGGCGCTGCTGCGTGCCGGCCGTTTCGACCGTCAGATATATGTGGAACTCCCCGACATCGAGGAGCGCAAAGCCATCTTCGAGGTCCACATGCGCAACCTCAAGCTCAGCGACCAAGCCATGCTCGGGGAGGCCGAATCACCCGCCCCGTCGGATACGTCGGACAAGTCCGCCCCGACCAACGATAATGAGGCCCTTCGCGAGTTCCTCGCCAAGCAGACTCCGGGTTTCTCGGGAGCCGATATCGCCAATGTCTGCAACGAGGCCGCCCTCTGCGCTGCCCGCAAGAACAAGACCAAAATCGACAAGCAAGACTTCCTCGATGCCATTGACCGTATTGTCGGTGGCTTGGAGAAACGCACCAAGGTGCTTACCGAGCAGGAGAAGCGAACCATCGCTTACCATGAGAGCGGCCACGCTTCGGTGAGTTGGCTGCTGCGGTGGGCCAATCCGCTCATCAAGGTGACCATCGTGCCGAGAGGCAAGGCCCTCGGCGCCGCCTGGTATCTCCCCGAGGAGCGTCAGATTACCACCTATGAACAGATGTTCGACGAGATGACCAGCCTCATGGCCGGCCGTGCGTCGGAGGAAATCGTATTCGGCAAGATTAGCACCGGTGCCCTCAACGACATCGAACGGGCCACCAAGATGGCCCAGTCCCTCGTGGTCTACTACGGCATGAGCCCGGAACTGGGCAACATCAGTTTCTACGACTCGACGGGCCAGAACGAATACGGCTTCACCAAGCCCTTCAGCGAGAAGACCGCCGAGGTAATCGACAAGGAGGTGCGTCGCATGGTCGAAGAGGCCTACTCCCGCGCCAAGGAGATTATCCTCACCCATAGGGAGCAACTGGATACGCTGGCGGGACAGCTCTACGATAAGGAGGTCCTCTTCCGCGAGGACTTGGAACGCATCTACGGTCCCCGCGAGGTGGACTTGGAGAAGGCGGACAAGGAGAAAGAGTCTCAAGAGAATGCTGTAGAGACTAAAGAAGGAGAGGAGGCACAGGCATGAAGAACTTCTGGGTCCGTACCGCCTCTGCCACCGTCTACGCCATCCTCTTCCTTGGCTCCATCTACAGTGGTCGCCTGTTGGGCAACGCTGTCGCAGGCACTGTTATTTTGACGGCTTTCGCCCTTTTCGTCGCCATCGGCTGCACCTTCGAGTTCTATCGCCTCGTCGGCAAGCAGGGTGCCACCCCCTCGCGCTGGTTAGGCTACCTGATGGCGGCTTTTGTGACGGCGGTTTTGTCGCTAATCAATCTCCCCGTCTCGGGTGGGGTTGTGGGCAACGTTGTCATGTGCCTGTTTATCCTCGGTATTTTTGTCGGCACCCCTCTTGCCATTGCCCTGCAACTTTGGAAACACTCTGAGCGGCCTTTTGCCGACGCCATGTATACCCTTCTTCCGGTGCTGTACATTGCATTGCCCATGGGGTTGATGTCGGCCTTGCATTATGACTATAATGTCCTCGTGATGTGTATTATCATGGTGTGGGTCAATGACTGCTTTGCCTATATGGGCGGCTCTCTCGTCGGAAAGCATAAGATGTGGCCCCGCCACTCTCCGGGCAAGACGTGGGAAGGCACCGCCATCGGTGTCGTTGCTGCCGTTCTTGTGGGCGTCTTCATCGGCCCCCTGTTCGTCACCCCCATGGGGTGGTACGACTGGGCGGTCCTCGGCTTTGTCTGCGGCGTGATTGGTACCTTGGGCGACCTCTCCGAGTCGATGCTCAAACGCTCCGTGGATGTCAAGGACTCGGGCAATATCATGCCCGGCCACGGTGGCTTCCTCGACCGTTTCGACAGCCTTCTCTTCATCCTCCCCGTCGTTGCCGCCTACTGTTTCTTGCTGAAGTAAGAACTGAGAGGAATAAGAATTAAGAAATAAGTATTATCAATATCTCATCTCGAAATGTATTTCCACAAAGAAGGACGCAAAATCATCTGGGGCCTGTTGGCCATAGAGATGGCGATATACGCCTGCATGATATTCTTTGTCCAGCATTGGACATTCTTCCATTTTCTGTTTATCTCCATCCTGTTAACCTTCTGGGTGCTGGTGACGCTCTTTTTCCGCATCCCTCGTCGTGTGTTCACCGAGGATGGGGAACGCCTCATCTCGCCTGCCGACGGCACGATTGTCACCATCGAGGAGACGATGGAGAAGGAGTACATCAAGGAAGAGTGCATGCAGATTAGCATCTTTATGGGCGGCAACGACGTCCATGTGAACCGCTATCCGTGCGACGGTGTGGTGGAGTATTCCAAGTTCCATAGAGGGAACTATTTCGTGGCCTCCTATCCCAAGTCCAGCGTCCTCAACGAGCGCACTTCGGTGGGCATGCGCCTCCCTGGCGGGCAGAAGATACTGATTCGTCAGGTGGCGGGCACGATGGCGCGCCGCATCGTCTGCTATGCCCGCGAAGGCGAGACGGTGAAGCAGAACCAGGAGATGGGCTTCATCAAATTCGGCTCACGGGTGGATGTCTTCATCCCCAAATCGTTTGCCATCGAGGTGGATGTGCAGGACCGTGTGAAGAACGGCATCTCGCCCATCTGCATGATAAAAGACCCCAACGAACAAACATAACCCCATCTGCATGACAATCGCCGACCAAATCCTATACGAAGACAACCATCTGCTTGCGCTGAACAAGCGGGCGGGGCAAATCGTGCAGGGCGATAAGACCGGCGATGTCTGCATGGCCGACGAGATAAAGGCGTTCCTGAAAGAGCGCGACGGCAAGCCGGGCAATGTATTCTGTGGGGTGGTCCACCGGCTGGACCGGCCGGTGAGTGGCGTGGTGGTCTTTGCCAAGACAAGCAAGGCGTTGAGCCGTATGAACGAGTTGGTGAAGTCGCGCGATTTCCGCAAGACCTACCTCGCGGTGGTGAAAAACGCCCCGCCCACCCCTGCGGGACATCTGGAGGATTTGCTCGTCCGCAACGAGAAACTGAACAAGAGTTTCGTCACCGCAGATGCCTCCCGTCCCGATGCCAAACGGGCTTCGTTGGACTATCGGCTGCTGGCGGTGTCGAATGGGGGGTACCATCTGCTGGAGGTGGAGTTGCATACCGGCCGCCATCATCAGATTCGTTGCCAGTTGGCGCATATCGGGTGCCCTGTCAAGGGCGACCTGAAGTACGGCGCGCCCCGCTCCAACCCCGACGGGAGCATCAGCCTCCATTCCTATCGCCTTTCGTTCGAGCACCCGGTGCGGCACGAGGCGGTGACCATCGAGGCCCCGATGCCCTGGACAGAAATGAACTTTGACCAAATTTCCCATAATAATTAATCGAGGAGAAACATGAAAAGGATAGCAATAATACTGATCCTGCTCGGCTTGATGCCGTGCTATCATGCCGCTGCACAGAAATTCCAGGTGAACAGGAATGACTATGACGGTGCAGTTTACACGTATTCCGCTGTGGATTTCAACGTCACGCAGCGCGTGGTTCAGAATGACACCTTCTGTGTGGTCTCGTTCGACGGTGCCACGCCCTCCACGCGGCTGGGCGCGCCCGACCTGCCTGTGGTGTCGCGGATGATAGAAATCCCGTTGTGCAGAGAGGTGCGGGTGAAGGTGACCGATGTCCAGACGGAATCCATGAAGCCGCTTCCCTATAGGATGATGCCTGTCCAGCCTGCCCCGAGCAAGTCGGACAAGACGGCGCGTCCTTTTGTCTTGGACGCCACTGTGTACAGTGTCGACGGGTTCTATTCCAACGAACTGGCCACCGTCGAGGTGCTGGGCGTGGCGCGCGACAGGAATGTCGCCATGTTGCGCCTCTCGCCGCTGTCGTACAACCCGGTGACAGGTGAGTTGGAACGGGTGACGTCGATGAAGGTGTCGCTTTCCTATGTGGATGCCGATGCGGCTTCCACCGAACAGATGCATGCCCGCTACTATTCTCCCGATTTCGCCACCGGCCAGCCGATGCTTTCGCTGCTCTCCTCGTCGAAGGCTGTGCGGGATGCCGCGCCATTGCATTACCTGATTGTGTCGCACAGCAGCTTCCGGGGCACATTGGACGATTTCGTGGCCTGGAAGAAACGGCAGGGGTTCCTGGTGACGATAGCCTATACGGATGACCCTGGTGTGGGCACCACCAATACCGCCATTGCCAGCTTTATCAAGGGATTCTATACCAATGCCACGGCGGCGCTCCCGGCACCGACCTACCTGCTGTTGGTGGGTGACCACGAGCAGATTCCCGCGTTTGCATCGCGGTGTTCGTCGCCGGCCTCCGACCATATCACGGACCTCTATTACGCCACCTGGACCTCAGGCGACAATATCCCCGACTGCTATTATGGCCGCTTCTCGGCCAAGACGGCCGCTCAGGTGACCGCCCAGGTGGAGAAGACCATCTATTACGAGCGCTACGACTTTGAAACTCCCTCGTATCTGGGCAAGGGCATTCTGGTGGCGGGTGTCGACGGCGGCATCTCCGGCGACAACGGCTACACCTATGCCGACCCCACGATGGATTATGTGGCAAAGACCTACATCAATGCCGGCCACGGCTATCAAGATGTGCGGTATTATAAGAATAATACGGGATTCTCGCCCCAAGGGGTGACGGTGACGGGCAGCAGCAACAACAGCGCCACGGCGAGTGCGTTGCGCACGTTGTATGGCAAAGGCTACGGCTGGATAAACTATTCCGCCCACGGCAACTACAACGAATGGTCCGACCCCGCCTTCACGGTCACCCATGTCTCCAGTATGGGCAATACGGGGAAGCCGTCGTTTATGATTGGCAACTGTTGCCTCTCCGGCCAGTTCGATGTGGACAACTGCTTCGGCGAAGCCTTGCTGCGCAGGGCGCAGAAAGCCGGCGCGGTGGCCTATATCGGCGCCACCAACTCCACCTATTGGCCGCAGGATTTCTGCTGGACGGTGGGCGTGCGCAGCAATTTCAGCAATACCATGAACACCTCGTACGACGCCCAGAAACTGGGTATGTACGACTGCCTGTTCCACGACCATGGCGAGGCATACACCCAGTGGCACAACACGGCTGGGTCGATGATTACGTCGGGCAACAACTCCGTTGTGACGTATGGCACCTATGCGTTGTATTATTGGGAGGTCTACGAACTCTTCGGCGACCCCTCGTTGATTCCGTGGAACGGCGAGGCTTCGGCGATGCCGGTAAGTGCCGTGGGGGCTGTCCCCACGGGCACCACCGTCTACTCTGTCAGCGCTCCCGCCCGTGCCTACGTGGCGTTGACCACCCGCAACACGCACGACCTGGTGGCAGCGGCCTATGTCGACCCCTCCACGGGCAGGGCGTCGCTTGCCTTGCCGACCGACCTTACGCCGGGAAGTTATGAATTGGCGATATGGGCTCAGGGCTACCGCCCCTATTTCCAGGATGTCGCTGTCACGGTGCCGCAGGGTCCCTATCTTGTCATCAACTCCTTCCAGCCCGTAGGCGGAATCCTTCAGGCGGGTGCCGACAATGCCATCGATGTGGTAATCTCCAACTGTGGCGTCGCCACCGCATGGTCGGGCACCTTCTCGCTCTCTACCTCCACGCAGGGGGTACAGGTGCTTACGTCCACGGAGACTCTTCCGTATGTCAATCCCGGCGACAGCATCATTCGCCGCGGAGTGGCGCATGTGTATGTCCCGGCCGAGTTCTCCCATCAGGAGACGGTGAGACTCACCGCCACGCTCGATTTCGGCACGCAGACCACCCAGACTTATGTCTTGCCGGTGGCTGCCTCGCAGTTGTCGGTTTCCAGGCTTTCGGTATCTCCTTCCGTGGCGCCGGATGCATCCGTCACTGTCACCTGCTCTGTCACCAACACCGGCTCCATCGCCACCGAGGACCTTACGTTCCTCCTCTCCAACTCGCTTGGCTTCGTCGCCCAGGCACCCCAGCCGATGCATATCGGAGTCATCCCCTCCGGCCGTACTGCGGGGCTCTCCTTCACGATGCAGATGGCCTCCCGCTTGCCTAACGGGATGCTTCCGTTCCTGCTCCAGGCCGTCGACACCGCCGGCAACGTGCGTACGCTGGATACCCTCAAGCTCCAGGGACTGGGAATTTGCACGGAGGGCTTCGAGTCGGGTGCCCTCACCCAGTACAACTGGGTACAGGGCTCCAATGCCTGGGAGGTGACCAATGCCACCAAACACTCCGGCAGCTACAGCGTCCGCAGCAAGACGAACCTCAGCAACCGTCGCACATCCGATATGCAGATCACCTGGACCTCCACTGTCGACGACAGCATCACGTTCTACTACATGGTCTCCTCTGAGGCCGACTACGACAAATTCATCTTCTCTATCGACAATGTCTCCCAGATGGAGGCCTCCGGCACGAATGCCGGATGGCAGTATGCCTCCTTCCCCGTGACGGCGGGTTCGCATGTCTTCAAGTTCACCTACTCGAAAGACTGGAGTGGCACCGATGGCAGCGACTGCGCATGGGTCGACGACATCACCTTGCCCTATTCCCAGCCGCCCTACCAATTCAAGTCCGATACCGTCTGCGAGGGCGACGAATACACCTTCAATGGCAGGACTCTCTACACCGGCCAGCTGGGCACCTCTGTCTATGTCGACACCCTTCGTACCCCCCAGACCTGGTTGGCCCTTACCGTGGAAGATGCACCGGAGGTGACCATTGCCGTCTACGGCGCTCTCATACAGGGCCGCCGTGTCGTGCTGGTGGCTTCCGGAGCCAGCCGTTACGAGTGGAGCACGGGCGATACCACCGCCACGGTGGTGCTTGAACTTGAGTCCGACACCGTCTATAGCGTCCGCGGCTACCGCGGCACCTGCTATGCCGAGGCCTCCGCCAACGTTGTCCTTGGTGTCCGTCAGGCGGAAGCCCGTCAAGAGGTTTCCCTCTATCCCAATCCGGCTCGGGACCGTGTCACCGTGCAGTCTGTCGGTGCGGTCCGTGTAACGCTCATCGATCCCATGGGGCGGCCGCTGCAAGTGCTCAAGAGTCATTCCGATGAAGCCAGTTTCGATATCCAAAATCTCCCGAATGGTGTCTATTTCATCAAAGTGGAGACGCCGGATGCCTCTGTGGTAAAGAAATTCGTGAAGCAGTAGATTTTTTTGTAAATAACTGAACGCCAGCCGCGGTTGTCCGCGGCTGGCGTTTCTTTTATTCTTTTTCCTGTCATTTTGTTTGCTATTTCTGCAAAAAGATGTACTTTTGCACCGCAATCCGACTCACTCGGATGGTGTAAAAAATCTCAAACTAACTCACTCGGATGAAGAATAAATACTACGACCTTGTTGACCAGACGTTCGATTTCCCGCAGGATGAATTTCGGACGGAAGACGGAGACCTCTATTTCCATGACATTCCTCTTATGGAGATAATCAAGCAGTACGGGACGCCGTTGAAGATAACCTATCTGCCCAAAATCTCTTCGCAGATACAGCGCGCCAAGAGGATGTTCAACGTCGCCATTGCCAAGACGGACTACAAAGGTACGTATAATTATTGCTACTGTACCAAGTCCAGCCACTTCAGTTTTGTGCTCGAAGAGGCGTTGAAGAACGACATCAACTTGGAGACCTCTTCGGCCTTTGACATCAACCTGATACAGGAACTCCATGAGCAGGGGCTCATCGACAAGGACAAATTCATCGTCTGCAACGGATACAAACGGCAGCAGTATATCGAGAATATTGTCAACCTCTATAACGACGGATTCCATAACGTGGTGCCCATCCTGGACAACAAGAACGAGTACTATTCGCTCGACTCGCTGTTGGAGAATCCGGATGTTCCGATGCAGCTGGGCATCCGCATCGCCGCCGAAGAGGAACCCAAGTTCGACTTCTACACCTCCCGTCTGGGAATGCGCTACAGCGATATTGTCAGTTTCTATGAGGAACAGGTGAGACCCAACAAGAAGTTCATCTTCAAGATGCTTCATTTCTTCATCAACACAGGCATCCGCGACACCGCCTATTACTGGAACGAGCTCTCCAAGTGCGTCAACGTCTATTGCGACCTCAAGCGGGTCTGTCCTGAACTCGACTCGCTCAATATCGGCGGCGGGTTCCCCAGCAAGACCTCCCTGGCCGCCACATACGACTATGAGTATATGTCCGAGGAGGTGCTGGCGCAGATAAAGAACATCTGCACCATCCGTGGCGTGGAGGAACCCAATATCTTCACTGAGTTCGGCAGTTTCACCGTGGGCGAGAGCGGGGCCACCCTCTACAGCATCCTCGACCAGAAGCAACAGAACGACCGCGAGTTGTGGTACATGATCGACAGCTCCTTCATCACCACCTTGCCCGACACATGGGGTATCAACCAGCGTTTCATCATGCTGCCCATCAACCACTGGGATTGTGAATACCAGCGGGTGTTCCTCGGCGGCCTCACTTGCGATAGCGAAGACTACTACAACGCCGACTCGCACGCCAACGCCATCTTCCTCCCCAAGTTGCAGAAGGACGACCCCCTCTATATCGGTTTCTTCCACACGGGAGCCTATCAGGAAAGCCTTGGCGGTTACGGTGGCATACAGCACTGCCTCATTCCGGCCCCCAAGCACATCATCATCGACAAGGACGAGAACGGCGAATATGTCACCAAGCTCTTCGCCAAGGAGCAGAGCCACAAGTCGATGTTGAAAATCCTGGGTTATTGATCCAGGCCGTGCCTATCGGAGCAGCAGCACGGTGCCGGCGATAGTCTCCCAGCCATATCCATCAATCTGGTATCGGCAGGCGTAGGTGTACACCTCCTGCCGGCATTGCACCCCGTTGGAGGTGCCGTCCCACCCCTCGTGGCGGTCGGTGGTGTGGAACATGAGTATGCCCCGGCGGTCGTATATCCATAGCTCGTAGCCCACAAGTTTCTCGCAGACGACGTTGAATCGGTTGTTCTCCTCCAGTCCCGGGGTGAAGACATTCGGGAAAAGCAGGTCGTGCCGCTTGACGGGCACCAGCTGGCTGACGGTGTCGATGCAGTCCCCCGAACTTCCAATCAGGGTGACGCGGAGGCTGTCGTCCCTCGGCGAGGCCTCGTAGGTGAGCACTTTCCCCGAGGTGGGCTGGAGGATGGAGTCGATGTACCATTCCCGTTTGAAGACGTTGACCCCGTTCTCGGCGACGGTCAGGGTGAGGTTTTCGGAGGTGAGCATTGTGGGGGTCACCCGCATGCTGAGAAGGAAGAATTCGCTGGGGGATATCTCGGTGCTCACCTCTCCCGGGCAGGAGGGGGCGTCTGGGTAATCGACAGAGAAGAGGTACCGGGTGTACTGGTCGGGGCTTGTGGTGATCTGCCAGAGGCCGTCGTGGGTGGATTCCGTGGCGGTGCTGTCGGTGGGTTCGCTGTGCCATCGGTAGCGGTAGCCTGCCGGCAGCGAAATCACATAGTGCGGCGCGGGGTAGCATCCAAGTTCTGTCGACACCTGTGGCGTCGCCAAGGGACGCACGTGCAGGGCGTAGCCTACCAGGCTGTCGGTGCCGGCCGCGGAGCGGAATGTGACATGGTGACTGTCGGCCTCGGTGAAAATTCTCCCCATCCATTCCACGGGCATCCCGGTGATGCAGACCGTGGTGTCGATGATGTTTCTGCAGCTCAGCTCGATGCGGAACAGGCTGTCGCACCCCTGTTGGGTCGGGTAATTGAGGGTGTACACTCCCGGGGCGGGCACCAAAGTGTCGGCGAAGGAGAAGTAATGCCCGTCGTCAAGGGTGTCTCTGAGGGTGTCGCTATAGGTGGGGAATACCGTCAGGTCCAGCATCCGGATTGTCGGACAGCCCTTGTTGTTCCACAGGGTGTCCAGCAGGCCTCGTCCGGGTTGGCTGTATCGGATGCCATGGTACTCCACATAGCCGCCCTCGCAGATGGTGTCGTACAAATCCTCCTCCGACTCCCTGTAGGTGACGGTCAGGCTCAGGTGTATCATGGAGTCGCACCCGTTATGGTCGGGCCACGGGGTGAGAATGGTGTATTCGCCCGCCGTGTTGTATCGCTGGGTCCCTATCACAAAAGCCCCGCGGGGGCAGATGGTGTCGCGGACGAGCGGGATGACGCTAGGGAGGTATCTCACCTGCACTACCTGCTGGACGCAGCTGTCTTGGAAGACGTATGTCCCGCTGTCGGTCAGGAGCAGGTCCCCGTACATTACGGTCCTCCCCGGACACACGGTATATGTCATCGTGTCGACGGGCATGTTGACGGTGAAGTAATGCGTCACCGAGTCTATACATAGTCCGTTGGCCAGCATGGCGATGAGGGTGGCGGAATGGGCGCCGTTGGCAAACGTGCGGATGGGGTTCTCGTTGGTGTCGATACTGCCGTCGTCAAACCGCCAGAACACCTTCTCACAGGGCTCGGAGGTGAGTTGTGTGCGGTCGATGTCGGTGGCCACTACGCTCTGGTTGAGGAACCTCCGTCGCGAGCCGCAGGGGTTGAGGTTGTCCATGGCGAATTGTGCGTACGGGTAGCGGGGGCCGGCACGGGTCCTTAGGGTGAATCCACAGTTCTGTCCGGCCAGTCGGTAGGTCACCCGGCACTCGTAGGTGCCTTCGGCCGTGACATGCAGACTGCGGCCGGTGGAGAGCGTGGCTGCGGAGTTGTTGACATTATACCAGCGGTAGTTGAAACCGGCCGGGGCGTAGAAGGTGTTCGTCGCGCTGCTTCCGCAGGAGGTGGCGTTGAGGTGCTTGGTGGCTCCCTCCAGCGTGAAGTAGGCGTAGCCGTAGTGGCCGCTCATGGAGCAGTCGGCGTTGGACAGCACCACGTGGATGGTCTGCCCGTGGAAGGGGGTGAGGTTCATTCCCATGGCGTCCCAGTCGTGCCATACAATATTCTGCCCGTTCCATCCCGAGGCATCGCCGGAGACAAAGTTGGCATAATGGCAGTCGTCGATGATTCTGCCGGTGGAGTCCTTGATCGAGAGGGTGAAATAGGGCTGTTCTTCTGCCGGGTGGTTGGGGTTTTGCTCCACGATGGCATACCGTAGTATCAGCAGGTCGTAGTCGGTGGTGTCTACATGCAGGGTGTAGGTGATGCTTTCCTGCTGTGCCCCAGACAGCCAGTTGCCCAGCCGCACCGAGCTGCAGTGCCCGGGCGGGATGGTGCGGAGCTGCAGGTTGGTGCGGGGGTCGTATTCGGAGGTGTCCGTGTGCACCGTATGACGTGAAAGTTGGTTGTCGGGCCCGAGGTCGATTATCTGGACACTTTGGTTCGGCGAGGTGAACGTCCCTATCCTGCATGTCACGTCGGGGTGGTAGAAATCGGTGAATGGAATGTTGGAGCAAGCGGGGTAGTAGGGGGTGGTGGTGAAGGTGTATGAGATGGCTTCGGAGGTGTCTCCGGTGAGGCATATCGCCCGTACCCGTACTTCGTAGGTCGTCGAGTGGGTCAGCCCGGTGAGGAACACCGTGTCGGAGGAGGACACGAGGTAACTCCGCTGCCCGTCGGGAAACCCTTCAAGTCCATACTCTACAATATAGTTCTGGTGCTGTGCGCTGCCGTCCCAGTAGACCCGTGCATGGGTCCGCCAGATGCTGTCGACAACGATATGGGTCATCCCGATGCATTGCGGAATGAATTCGTAGTATCGGTAGTTGCCCGGCCAGGGAAGATGGGAGGGCATATTGGCGAAGGGCGTGTTGGCGGCGGCGCGGTGTAGGGTGGGGTGGATGAGGTTGTACTGGAGATTGTTTCTTGCAAAACCAATCTCTCCCTCGGGCCCTTGTGACGGGTCGTTGCGGGGGCCGTAGACAAAACGGACGGTGCCCGAATACTCCTCCAGGTGTATCTGGAACCGAGAGAGGTCGGTGGAGTAGGAGTTGGCCTTGATGGCGAACTCGCACACCAGCACCCGGTTGCCGGGCGACCCGAGGATTTGATATACCACGGTGGCCGTCGAGTCCCAACCCCTCAGTATGCCGTAGGGCATGATGTAATTTGGGCAATACAGGCTGCTTAGTTGTATAGTGTTGTAATCGATGTAGTTATGTGACTGGTTCAGGTATAACCGTCCGCTTTTGTGTACGGAGAAGGATTGAATTTCCTCACCCATCATCCGGAAGAGAAATCCCATCGGTACCGCTGCGGTGCCGTAGGTGGTGGAAGGGGTGGTTCTGTCCAGCAAGGTGTCGGGGTGGGGCAGGTGGAGCCATCGGGAGGTGTTCACTCCTGTGGCAAACCGATATCCATTCAACAATTGAGCCCATGCCGGGGCAGAGAATAACCCCAGCAAACATATAAGTATTGATATGAACCGCCTGGCTTTCATATCGTTCTGTAAAAGGCAAAACTATCACCTTAAACGTTCACCAATTACAACAACGACAACAATTCTAATTTATTGTGTCAGCCAGTGCGGATTTTTATCGCCAACCACGGTTCAACAAAGTTTAGTGAATAGTGACTAGTGATTGGTGATTAGTGATGCGTGAATTTTTTAGTTTTTACCTTTTAGTTTTTAGTTTTAATCTTCTCCTAGTCGTCTCTCGGTGTTCCTTTTATGATCTTTCGTCCTTCCTTCGGCACTTACCCTGCTGATATTCAACTGTTCGCCCACTGTTTTCCTATCCTACGTTGGAGAACAGTTGGAGAACAGTAGGGAAACAGTTGGAGAACATAAGGACCACACCGAAGTTACCCCCTTGTTACTTGGTGAAAAAAATCGGGACATGTACCGAAAGGACGTGTCCCGTATAGGGGTTGTAAATGAATCGATTGAAGGGCTCAGTCGTTGTAGATTTCGTGCAGTTCAATCTCGTAGATGACGGGGGTGTAGGGGGGCACGCCTTCCGAGCCGGTGGCTCCGAAGGCGAGGTTCTGCGGGAAGTAGAACCGATAGATGCTGCCGGCATTCATGTGGGCAATGGCGGATTGCAGGCCGGGGAACATGGGGTTGCCCAGCACATGGATGATGGGCTCGCGGTGGCCGTAGGTCTCTTCGAAGAGCTCGCCGGTGAGCATGAGGTAGCCTTTGAAGTCGAACTTGATGCGCTTTCCTTTCTGTGCGTTGGGACCATTGCCGGCGCGCAACACCTCGTAGTAGTAGCCCTCGGAGGCTTTGCGCACGTTGGCGTTCTCCTTTTCGAGGCGAGCGAAGTAGTCCGCTTCTTTCTGCTGGATGTCGGCCGTGACCTTCATTATGGCATCCCGTTGGTGCTTCTGGGCCAGGAAGGCGATGTACTGGCAGGCGGCCTGGTAGGTGGTGTCGTCGAGCGACTGCCCTTTCTTGCTCATGGTGTTCTCGAAGGCTTGGAGCACGAGTTCGGTGTTGAAGGAGTAGAATTCGCCCTGCACTGTCTCGGCTAGGCTGCGGCCCATGGCCCAACTTAGGGTGTCCTGTTCGTTTTTCAGCTGGGGCGTCTCGGTTGAGGGTCCACCGCAGGCGGCGAAGAGTATTGCTGTGGCAAGGAGTAAAACGGTCTTTCTCATGGCGTTTATTATGTTGAACTGTTTAACTGTTGAATTGTTTAACTGTTGAATTCTCAATTTTCAATTTATTTCCCTCTCCCTTGGAAGATGATGCCGATGGTGTAGATGAGGATTTTCATGTCGGTGGTGATGGACATGTTTTCCAGATAGAGCAGGTCGTATTTCAGCCGCTCGCACATCTCGTCGACGCTGCTGGCATAGCCGTACTTGACCTGCCCCCAGGAGGTGATGCCGGGTTTGATGCGCTGCAGCAGGAGATATTCGGGGCAGCGGCGCACAATCTGGTCGATATAGTATTGCCGTTCGGGGCGGTAGCCGACGAGCGACATGGTGCCTTTCAGCACGTTGTAGAACTGGGGTATCTCGTCCAGCCGTACCTTGCGCATGAAGCGTCCGAAGGGGGTGATGCGTGGGTCGTCGTCGCGCGAGAGGGCGGGGCCGCAGGCCTCGGCATCCATGTACATGCTTCGGAACTTGTGCATCTTGAAGGGCTTGCCCCGGTAGCCGATGCGCTCCTGGGCATAGAACACAGGTCCTGGACTGGTGCATTTGATGATGATGGCCGTGATAAGGAATACGGGAGAGAGCAGGGTGAGGGCGAGGAGCGAGAGCACGATGTCGCCGATGCGCTTGACGCTGTACTGCCATTCCTCCATCAGTCGGGTGTTGATGGTGATGAGGGGCGAATGGAAGATGTTGTCGATTTTCACCATGCCCAGGATGATGTCGCGTGCGTCGGGCGTGATTTTGATGATGACCTCGCCGCAGCCGTCCAGCGTGCGGAGGATTTTCTGTATCTGCTGTTGCTCGGTGTCTTCGACGGCGATAATCACCTCTTCGATGTGGTGCTGTTCAATCAACTGGCGTATGTCGCCAATGGAGCCCAGGCAGGGCATCACCGCCCCCAGCCGTTGGTCGGTGTCGGATTCCTCGGCGGTGGCAGAGGGTTGGCCGCTGACAGCCACAAAGCCGCAGAACAGGTTGCCCGAGTATATCTCTTGGTTTTCGAGGGCCAGATAGGTCTGGTAGGCTTTGGCATGGCTGCCGATGAGGAGGGTGGGGAAGCCGATTTGGCGGTTGTGTACTTTGCGCACGGTGTGGGTGGTCTGCACCACACGGCAGATGTAGGTGAGGGCGAAGTGCACCACCAGCAGGAACAGGAACGAGGCGTAGTAGTGGTGGTAGGTGCCCACCTCGTCGTCGAGCATGAGGGCGAAGAAGATGACGACCACTCCGACGATGCTGGCCACGAAGGTCTGTTGCAGCTCCTTGAGTCGCGACTTGCGAAGGACGTTCTTGTAGGTGCCCTGCAGGGTGTACAGCAGCACCCATCCGATGGGCACGATGACGATGCCGCGCCAGAAATTGGTGTCGGCAAAGACTTGGTTGACATCGCTCAGCCCCAGTCGCTCGTGGCCTACTTTGCGGTACAGGAACAGCAGACCCCATGCCAGCATGGCGCTCAGGATGTCGAAAATGATGTATCGTAGGGTAGTGGTGCGGGTTCTCATCAGATGGTTATCAGTTTCACGTTGTCGATGCGCACGTCACCCTCAATGCCGCCGGTGTTGACCGCCTGGAACGAGAGGGCGATGGGGTTGTTGTAGTTGAACTGGCTCCAGGTTTTGCCCAGGTTGATGTATATCTTCTGCCATTTCCGGTTGGCATAGAGCATCATGACCGACATGGTGGAGGCGCTGCTGCCGGCGGTCTGGAAACCCGTCAGGCAGATTTGCATGTCCACATCTGTCCAGTAGTCCATTTCGAGGTACAGGTATTTCGTTTCGGACACGGTGAAGTTCTGCGGGATGTAGAATGTCACCAGCTGGTCGGTCGGGGTTACATGCACGCGGCCGTAGCCCTGTCCGGAGCAGGCGTTTGCGGCGTCGTCTTTGACCCACACCACCGTGCTGTCGAAATTGGTGGAGAAGCTGGTGGGCTCGAAGTAGTCTTCGACCAGCACCGCCAGGCTGGGTTTCTCATAATAGTGGGTCGTGAGCCTCCACTGGCCGTTGGCATCGGGGGTGCCTAGATAGGTGATGCTGTCGGCCGCCACGGTGACGTTGTCGAGCCGGATATGCTTGTAGTAGGGGTATTCGATGCGGGTGGCCGAGATGCCGTTCTGTTTCACGGCGGGGATGATGGTCAGGTAGTCCATCGTGCCGTGGCGCAGCAGCGGCACCGTGCAGGGCAGCTGGAAGGTGCCGATGGTGGTCTCGGCGGTGTCGCCTTTGAAGTAGCAGATGAGTTGCACCGCATCGACGTCCGAAGTGTAAAAACCACCTTCCGACGAGGGGGCATTCTCCGTCTGCGGGATGATATCGATGCCGTCGAGGTGCAGGAATGCGGGTACGGTGACATCGCCTGAAAATTTCTTGCATCCGCTGACAGTCAGCAGTATGAAGAGCCCTGCGGCGAGCAGGCGGAAGTGGTTTCTCGAAAAAATCATACGCTAAAGTAACGTCTTCCCCTTTTTTTTAGTATCTTTGCAGCGGAAAAATTTAGACTCCGTCTCCATGAAAGAACTATCCATGCATGTATACGACCTGATGGAGAACTCCACGGCCGCCAACTCCACCGAGGTCAAACTGACCATCCGCGACAGCATCAAGGACAACGATTTCCATTTTGTTATTGAGGACAACGGCAAGGGCATGTCGCCCGAGTTCTTGGCTAAGGTCACCGACCCCTATACCACCTCCCGCACCACCCGCAAGGTGGGCCTCGGCCTCCCCCTCATCAAGATGAACACCGAGAACTGCGGTGGCGGCATGAAACTCACCAGCGAGTTGGGCAAGGGTACGCGACTCGAGTTCTGGTTTCAGCACAACCACTGGGACCGCCCCCCCATGGGCGACCTCACAGGCACCCTCGTCATGCTGGTGTCGCAGCACGAGGACATCCATTTCATCATCACCTATACCACTGACGAGGGCGAGTTCGTCTTCGATACCGACGAGATCAAGGAGGCCCTTGACGGCATGAGCATGAACGACCTCACCATTATCAAGTACCTCAAGGAGATGGTGGCTGAAAACCTGCAAGAAATCCACGCTAACGAATAAAATGATATGAAGCGCATCGGCGTTCTCTCCGACACTCACGGCATCGTGCCACCACAGGTCTACACCTTCTTCAAGGACTGCGACGAGTTGTGGCATGCTGGCGACATAGGCCCTGGGGTCCTTGATGAACTACGGTCGTTCAAGCCTGTCCGCGCCGTGTGGGGCAACTGCGACAATTTCTCCCTGCATTATGAACTGGAGGAACGCTCCTTTTTCGTTGTCGAGGGGCTTCGGGTGCTGATGTGCCACATTGGCGGCTACCCTGGCCATTACCCCTACGAATTGCGCCGAACCCTTGAACTCGCAAAGCCCGATATCTTCGTTTGCGGCCACAGCCACATCCTGAAGGTGATGTACGATAGCGACTACAATTTTCTTCATATCAACCCGGGTGCCGCTGGCCGGCAGGGATTCCATAAAGTCGGCACGCTTGTCCGTTTCGTCATCGATGGCGAACCCAAGGACTTAGAGGTGCTGGATTTCCCCAAATTCCCCGAGGCTTCCGCCCCGACACCGAACACTTCATATTGACACAATCTTTCTAGTAATGGACATACACTCACACCGCCCCCTCTTCCGTCGCCTCGTCGCTCTGGCGCTGCTCCTGCCTTTGTCGGTCGGGAGCCTGCAGGCGCAGGGCGCGGCCACGTCCGATACGGTGCGTCTCACCCTCGACAGCTGCCTCAGTTATGCTTTCGGCCATAATGTCACCGTCCAGACCGCCCTGCTGCAGCGTGAGGCGGCAGCCAGTGCCCTCACGGCGGCGCGCCTCAGTTTCACACCCTCCCTTTCGGCTTCGGTAGGGGAGGACATCACCATCTTCGGCGGCACCACGTCGGCCAATACCAGCTACGGCGTGGGCGGCAGCCTCGTCCTCTTCAACGGGTTGCAGCAGGTCAACAACCTCCGCCAGAGCAAGGTGGAGCAACGGCGTAGTGACCTGGCTGTGGATAAAAGCCGCAACGACATCGCCACCGAAATTGTCTCGGCTTGTCTGGACATCATGGCCAACAGCGAGCGGTTGGGTTACCTCCGTGAGCTTCAGTCCACCTCACAGGAACAAGCCGAGGACGGAGCCGCCAAGATGCGGGCGGGGAGTATCCTGGAGAGCGACTGGCTGATGCTCGATGCCAGCAGCCGCAAGGCGGCTTGCGACGTGGACAATGCCCGTCTTGCCATTGATGCGGCCGCGGCACGTCTGCGGGTGCTGCTCAACCTGCCCGGCCGTGTTCCCATCGCCATTGAGGCCTTGGCCGCCGACACCGCCCTCATGGCATTGCCTTCGCTCGACGAGGTAATCCGGCGAGCCTCCGAGACCCTTCCCGACCTGCAAATGGCCGACCTGGCTGTCCAGAAGGCCGAATACGACCTGCGGATGGCGCGGGGCGGCTACGCGCCTTCACTCGGGCTGAACGCTTACGCCTCTTACTTCGGCGGCGAGAGCTACCGGACTGACGCCAGCGGCATGATTGTCACCAATGGCGGCATCAACACCACGCTCAGCATGGCACTCAGCATTCCCATTGTCAACCGCGGCAACACCCGCACCCGGGTGGCGCAAGCCAAGCTGTCGCTCCAGCAGGCACAGCTTGATGTCGACAACACCCGCCAGGAACTCGTCCGCACCATTGAGGAGCGTTACAATACCCTCTGCCAGGCACGCAATACCTATGCGGCGGCACGGCTCATGCAGCAGGCCAACGAGGCAACGCTTCGGGTCTATCAGGCCAAATACAACGCGGGCACAGTGAGCACCGTCGAGTTGGTGCAGCAGCAGGAACGCTACCTCACCGCTGTCAACGACTACGTGCAGAGCAAGTACAGCTGCCTCCTCAGCCAAAAGATACTTGAGATATACACAGGCGCAGGCCTTTGAGTCCATCGCCTTTCAAGAAATATAACACCGAATACCCATGAAGAAGAAAAAGAAGAGAATCTGGATTTGGATTGTCGTTGCAGTCGTTGTGCTACTGGTGCTGCTGCCAATAATCTTGGGTGGCAAGCCTATGGGTTACCTCGTCGATGCCGAGGCGGCCGTGGCCGACAGCGTGGTCTCTGAAGTGACTGCCACAGGTGTCGTCCAGCCCGTCTACAAGGTCACTGTGGGCACCCAAGTCAGCGGCATTGTCAAGAAACTCTATGTCGATTATAACGACAAGGTGAAGAAAGGCGACCTTCTGGCCGAACTCGACAAGTCGCTCCTGCAGGAAAGCCTCAACGTGCAGCGGGCTCAGTTGGCCGTGGCCACCAGCCAGCGGTCGTTGGCACAGAAGAACTTCGACCGTATCAAGCAACTCTACAGCCAGCAGGCCGCCACCCAGCAGGAATATGACCAGGCCGAGGCCGAGTTGGAGCAGATGTCCAACCAGTATGTTACCGCCAAGGCCAATTACGGCAACGCGGTCACCAACCTGAAGTACGCCGAGATCTATTCACCCATTGACGGCGTCGTCATCAGCAAGCAGGTGGAGGAGGGGCAGACAGTCCAGGGGTCCTATAGCGTCCCCAACCTCTTCACCATCGCCAAGAACATGACCGAGATGCAGGTCGAAGCCAAGGTCGACGAGGCCGATATCGGTGCCGTCCGGGTGGGGCAGTCGGTCACATTCAAGGTGGATGCCTATACGGGTGAGACCTTCTCCGGTACGGTCTCTCAGATACGGATGGAGCCTCAGAACAACAATAATGTGGTGACCTATGTCGTCATCATCAGCGCACCCAACCCCGATGAGAAACTCTTCCCGGGCATGACGGCACGTGTCACCATCGTCACCGACAAGGGTGTGGGGACGGTATTCCCCTATTATGCCATCCAGTTGGAACTCGATGAGTCTGTGTTTGAAGGGCTCCGTAAGGAGGGATACACCATTGACTCCTCCGCGCGGGTCAACAAAGACAGTGCCGCCGTGTGGCTCAAGCAGGGACGCACCTTGCGGCGTGTGCCGGTCACCGTTGGGGCCAAGAACAAGGTGAATGCCGTGGCTCTCGACGGTCTCAGCGAGGGCGACAGCGTTGTTGTCTCCGTTGTCGACCCCATCCGCCAGCAGATGGACCGTAAAAAGAGGGATTTCTAATGGCGGCCATCATTGAAATAGAACATCTCCACCGCGACTTTGAGGTCGGCGGCGAGACGGTGCATGCCCTTCGTGACGTCTCTTTCAGCATCTCGCAGGGCGAGTTTGTCAGCATCATGGGCACCTCCGGCAGCGGCAAGTCCACGCTGCTCAACCTGCTGGGCTGTCTCGACACCCCCACATCGGGACGTTACCGAATCGATGGGATGGATGTGCAGACCATGGAAGACGACAGTCTGGCCGATGTGCGCAACCGCAAGATAGGGTTTGTCTTCCAAAGCTACAACCTGCTCCCACGCACTACCGCGCTGGAGAATGTGGAGCTCCCGTTGGTCTACAACCGCAAGGTGTCGGTCCGCGAGCGTCGCGAGCGGGCCGAGAAAGCCCTCCGTATGGTCGGCCTTGAATCGCGCATGCGCCACACCAGCGCCCAGCTTTCCGGCGGCCAACAGCAGCGTGTGGCCATCGCCCGTGCCATCGTCAACGACCCCGTCCTCATCCTCGCCGACGAGGCCACCGGCAATCTGGACACCCGCACCAGCTATGAAATCATGACCCTCTTCCAGGAACTCCATGCCCAAGGCAAGACGATTGCCTTCGTCACCCACGAACCCGATATCGCCGCCTTCACCACCCGCACCATCCGCCTTCGCGACGGGCGAGTCGTTGACGACAGTCCCGTAGTCCCTGCCTCGGCGCAGGCCATGCTTGAATCTCTCGGCCCAGTGCAGCAGTAACCTCAAAACCTCTCTCATGCGTTTCCTCGACACCATCAAACTGGCCCTTCGCGCTCTTCTGCGCAACCGCATGCGCACATTCCTCACCATGCTGGGCATCATCATCGGCATCTCCTCGGTCATCATCATGATGAGTCTTGGCACCAGCCTCACCGCCTATATGCAGAAAGGATTCTCCGCCATCGGTAACAATGTCATCGAAGTCCATGAGGAATGGGACCGCAGTGGCGGTGTCTGGGTCGCCATGCGTCCTATCACCCAGGGCGATTATGATGTCCTTAAGCGCGACTGCCGTCATATCGCGGCCATCTCGCCCTCTGTGGACGCCGGCACTGCCGTCGTTTTTGGAAACAATAACCATAACAGCTACCTTGAGGGTGTCAACCGAGACTATCTGGTCATCGGCAACCTCTCCATCGGTTCCGGCACCATGTTCACCGACGAGGATATCGCGACCTATGCCAAGGTCTGCGTCATCGGTGAGACCGTGGTCGAGAAGCTGTTCACCCATGG
Source organism: uncultured Bacteroidales bacterium (assembly GCA_905234695.1). Lineage (GTDB taxonomy): Bacteria > Bacteroidota > Bacteroidia > Bacteroidales > P3 > Colimorpha. The sequence goes on from CAJOHZ010000024.1 coordinate 39,568, forward strand.
AGAGAACCCGGTCGGCCAGACCATCCGTTGCGGCGATGTCCCCATGCTGGTGGTCGGCGTCCTGGCCCGCCGCGACCCTTTCATGGGCAATGACATGAACGACCGTATGCTGGCGCCCTATACCACGGTACAAAAACGCTTTCTCGGCTCCACCGACTTCAGCAGCATCGCCATCTGTTGCGCCGACCAGCGTGACAACGAGCTGGCGGTAGCCGAGATTACCCGTGTCCTGCGACAGTACCACGGCCTCACCAAAGACGACCCCGACGACTTTCGCATCCGCCTCTTGGAGGACGCGGCCAACCAACTCAACCAAATCCTCGCCATCGTGGTGCTTGTCCTCTCACTCATCGCTGGTATTTCGCTTGTGGTGGGCGGCGTTGGCATTATGAACATCATGTACGTTATCGTCACCGAACGCACCCGCGAGATTGGCCTCCGCAAAGCCATCGGTGCCCGCCGGCGCGACATCATGACCCAGTTTCTGCTGGAGAGTGTTGTCATGAGTCTGGTGGGAGGGGGCTTCGGCGTACTCCTTGGCATAGGACTCTATGCGTTGGTGACACTCTTCGTGGGAGAGATGCCTTTCGTTGTCAACGGCAACGCAATCTTGATCTCTTTCACGGTCTGCTCTCTTATTGGAGTGTTTTTCGGCTGGTATCCTGCCCGCAAAGCGGCCAACCTCGATCCCATCCAAGCCATCCGGTATGAGTAACTATTGGTTTTAATCCCTTTTTCAAGCCCCGTCACTTAGTCCTTCATGAAGAAACGATATGTCTATCTGCTGCTGTTGCTTTCCTCTGTCATTTGGGGGGTGAGTTTTGTCCTGACCAAGGAGTTGTTCGAAACCGAGGCGGGCATCACGGTATTCATCATCTTGACCTTCAGACTGCTGCTGGCCACGGCGGTGACCATCCCGACGCTGTTGCTGATGCGCCGACTGGAGCCCATCCGCAAGGGCGACCTCAAGTGGTTCCTGCTGCTGTCGCTGTGCGAACCGTTTATCTACTGCATCTGCGAGACCAACGGGGTGCGGCTGGTGAGCGGCAGCATGGCCGCCATCGTGGTGGCCACGATACCGCTCTTCGTCCCCTTCGGCATGGCGTTGGCCTACCGTGAGCGGATACAGCCCCTCACACTGGTGGGCATCGTGATGTCGCTGGTGGGGTTGAGTGTCATGCTGTTTCTGGGCGGCGAGGGAAATATGGACGCCAATTTTGCGGGGATGGCCTGGCTGGCTGGAGCCGTGGCCATCGCGGTGGTGTTCACCATCGTGCTGGTCAAACTGGTGGACAAGTACCAACCGTTCACCATCACCGCCTATCAGAACATGTTCGGCTGTCTTTTCTTCATACCATTGATGCTGGCGATGGATGGCGGCCACCTGGTGATGCTTTCCTATTCCCCCAAGATGTGGGCCATCCTGTTGGTGCTGGGCATCTTCTGCAGCACGGTGGCCTATGTGTTCTACAATGTCGGGGTGGTGAGGCTGGGGGCCACGGCGGCCTGCATCTTCACCAATATCATCCCCGTATTCTCGTTGATTACCGCCTTGATTATCGGACAGGAGAAACTGAGTTGGAGCAAACCCGTGGGCATGGCCATCGTGGTGGCGGGTGTGGTGCTGGCGCAGTTGCCCCGAAAAGAGCGCGGCAGGGGATAACTTTTTTTTTCAGCCCGGCATACTATTTCGGGCAGAGGCGCGTTATCCATGAATAAAATCTGAATATCATCAGTTATGAAGAAACTTTTTATTGCAGCACTCACGGTGCTGGTTTTCGCGGGTGCGCTGAATGCGCAGAACAACTTCCGCGGTATTGTGAAGTATAAACTCTCCAGCACCGGCAAGGTGGATGTGACCATCAAGCCCGAGCAGTCGGAGGTCGAGATGAAGATTTTCGACGACCGCGTGATGGTGGGCAACAGCATCCAGAACGGTCTCAAGCAGGCCCAGGCCATCGACTTCAGCCAGGCCATCGCCTATCTGGCGGCCAACGATATCGAGCTGGAGACCTACACCGGCGACGGCAAGATGATTGTACGTGGCGAGACCACCCAGGCCGAACTCGACAGCCTCACCCTTGTCGATACCGAGCCCGGCCATTTCTATTACGAGTATGTCGACGAGACGAAGGACATCCTGGGCTACAAGGCCAAGAAGCTGGTTGTCCACTCCTATGACGAGGAGGGTGTCGACAACCCCGTGGAGTGCTGGTATACCGAAGAGATAGGCCCGGCCTATAACCTGATTATCGGCAACGTCAAGGGCACTCCGCTAATCTATGCCCAGAACGGCAAGGACGGCCGTCAGATTACCTACACCGCCACCGAGATTGTGAAGGGCAAGGTGAAAGAGGCCGAGTTGCTGCTGCCCGCCGGCTACAAGGATGTCACCGACGAAGAGTTCGAGACCTTCATGAAGGAGCTGCAGGATGCCGCTTCGCTGCTGGAAGACTGATGGTGAATTGAAAATTGAGAATTGACAATTGAAAGGTGAAAAATCAGCTCGGAAAACGGGCAAGAAGGTGCGCCCTACGGGACGCTTCAAGGAGTTTTGGATGAGCACCCGCGGCCGCCGGCTGCGGGGTGCCTGTTATGTACTGCTGGCACTGTTTCTGATGGTCGCCATGCTCTCGTTCTTCTTCTCGTGGCCCAGCCATGTGAACTGGCTGGGTAAGGTGGGCTACCACCTCTCCCGCCTATTGGTGCAGAAAACCTTCGGCATCGCCTCCTTCGGACTCGCGTTCCTGCTGGGACTGTATGGCCTCCGCCTGTGGGAAGCCAAACTTCTCCCCTGGTGGAAGACCTTCTGGAGCGTCATCTTCTGGATGGTGTGGATTTCCACCGTCGTGGCCTATTTCGTCTATGTCTTCGGCAAGGGCAATGACACCGCTGACAATTTCGCCGGCGTGACGGGCGTATTCATCGCCGAACAACTCTATAGCCTCATCCGTTGGGGCACGCTGGTGCTGATGGTTTTCTTGGCCGTGGTGTTCCTTGTGTTCGTCCACAAGGTGCGCTTCCCCGTGCCCGAGAACGGCCTCGCGGATATGAAACTCCCCAAGCTGTTCAGCCGCAAGGCTGGCGACAAAGAGCCCGATGTCGAGGACGACGAAGAGGACGAGGCCGTGCCTCAAGGCAAGCCCGTAGACCTGCCTGTCGGCAACGAACCGTTCGACGAGGAGGAAGAACCCGAGGAGGATTCGGAACCCGAGAAGGTGACCTTCACCATCGACGATGAGTTTGCACGCATCAACGAACGTGCGCAACGCAATGAGCCCCAGGCTGACCCCACCTTCACTATCACCGACAACCAGGCGGATGTGCCCGATGTGCCTGACACGCCCGACCCGTCCGACGAGTCTGGCAGCACCGACAGCCCCCGCCACTACGGCATCGACGAACTCTACGACCCCCACCTGGACCTCAAGCAGTTCATCATGCCCTCCACCGACCTCCTCACCGACTGGGAGACCCGCAACGAGAAGGTGACAAAGGAGGAGCTGGTCGAGAACAAGGACCGCATCGTCGACACCCTGCGCAACTACGGCATCGAGATATTGGAAATCACGGCTTCGCCGGGACCCACGGTGACGCTCTACGAAATCAAGCCCGCCCCCGGCGTGCGTATCTCGAAAATCAAGAATCTGGAAGACGACATCGCCCTCAGCCTCTCGGCGCTAGGCATCCGCATCATCGCCCCCATCCCCGGCAAGGGCACGGTGGGTATCGAGGTGCCCAATGCCAAGCCGCAGATTGTGTCGATGAAGACCATGCTGGAGTGCGATGCCTTTGCCAACAATACCAAGATGGAATTGCCGATTGCCTTCGGCAAGACCATCAGCAACGACCCCTTCGTCACTGATTTGGCCAAGATGCCCCACCTGCTGATGGCCGGCGCCACGGGTACGGGTAAGTCGGTGGGCTTGAACGCCGTCATCGCCTCGCTGTTGTACAAGAAACACCCCTCGGAACTGAAGTTCGTCATGGTGGACCCCAAGAAGGTGGAACTCTCTCTGTACAACAAAATCGAGCGGCATTACCTGGCCAAGCTGCCCGACAGCGAAGAGGCCATCATCACCGATGTCAAGAAGGTGGTGCGGACGCTCAACTCGCTGTGTATCGAGATGGACAACCGCTACGACCTGTTGCGTAACGCTCAGGTGCGCAAAATCACCGAGTATAACGACAAGTTCATCCACCGTCACCTCAATCCCGAGAACGGTCACCGTTATCTGCCCTATATCGTGCTGGTGATTGACGAGTTTGCCGACCTCATTATGACTGCCGGTAAAGAGGTGGAGGTGCCCATCTGCCGTCTGGCACAGCTGGCCCGTGCGGTGGGTATCCACTTGATTATCGCCACCCAGCGCCCCACGACCAATATCATCACCGGCACCATCAAGGCCAACTTCCCCGCCCGTATCGCCTTCAAGGTGACGAGCGGTATCGACTCCCGTACCATCCTCGACGCCGGTGGAGCACAACGTCTTATTGGCCGTGGTGATATGCTTATCTCGCTGTCGGGAGCGGATCTGCTTCGTGTGCAGTGCGCCCTGATCGAAACCGAGGAGATTGAGAAACTGGCCGAGTTCATCGGCGAGCAGCGGGGCTATCCCGACGGGTTCCTGCTGCCGGAATACCTCGACGAGAACGAGGAACCCAACAAGGATTTCGACCCCAAGCAGAAGGACGAGTTCTTCAACGACGCCGCCCGACTGGTGGTGGCCAGCCAGTTCGGCTCGACCTCGCTCCTGCAGCGCAAACTGCAGTTGGGGTACAACCGCGCGGGACGTATCATCGACCAGCTGGAGGCCGCCGGCATTGTGGGTCCGTATAACGGCTCCAAGGCCCGCGATGTGCTGGTGCACGACGAGGTGCAGCTGGAGGAGATATTGCGCTCGTTGTGACCTCCGCGGGGAGCCTTCACGACATGTGCCGGAGAGAAAATGAGGCCCGTGAGATGAAAAAAAGTTGACATGTCTGATTTTTTTTGTACTTTTGCATCGCGAAATAATACGACATTATGAAGAAAATACTGATAATAACCGGGGCGGCAGTGATGATATTCTGCACGTCGTGTGTCAAGGAGAAGAACTGCCGGTGTTCCGTGTTGGGTAAGCAGGATGTACGCATCATTACTATCGAACGTGGTAATTGCTCCAAGATTAACTTTGCCAGCTATACCGACGACTTGGATACGGTGCATGTGGATTCAGTGCTCTGCACCGACTACCCCTTCTCGGCCGACTCGCTGGTGGTGGAACAGTAAACGCAAATAATGTCTAACGATTGTAACGCTGAAAGAAAGACTGACATGAAAAAGAATCTGATTATTTTGCTTGCCATATCGCTGCTGACACTGGCGGGATGTGCGAAAGACCGTAACTGCCGTTGTGTGACCACAGAAGCCATGTACCCGACAGAGACGGTGGTGAATTCCGACGGCCTCAAATGCAGCAAGATTACCCGTCTGGGCTTTGAACGCCAATTGGAGGGGAAACTGGTGCGGAATATGGAGGCTGTGGAGTGTGAGGACTATGTGGAGGAGGACGAGAGTAAATGACCCCGTACCGCTCAAAGGCACTCCGCGTCATTGCGTTGGTTGCGAGGATGCTCTTGGGGGTGTTCTTTGTGGTATCGGCGGTGGCCAAGTTGGTCGATATTGACCGTTTCGAGATTTATGTTTATTCTTACAACCTGCTGCCGCTAGGGCTGTCGCAGGTGACGGCACGCTTGGTGATTGTGGCCGAATTGCTGATGGGCGTCGGCTTGATTGCCAATATTTGGAACCGCTTTGTGAATGTCTGCACGGTGCTGGCGCTGACAGGATTTACGATTTTCCTGGGGTATGCGGTGCTGATTGGCCGCACCGACAGCTGCCAGTGCATGGGGTCGCTGTTGGAGATTGACCCGCTGCATTCTATCTTGAAGAACGCCCTCCTGCTGCTGTGGACGGTCTTCGCCATGGGCGCCCGCCCGTGGGGGTGGCGTCCGCGCTGGTTTGTGTGGCTGCCGGTGATGCTGGCACCGTTGGTGACGGTGTTCATCCTCTCGGCTCCCGATACATGGCTCTTCGGCCGTGCCGACGAGGTGTACAACCCCGATAAACTGACCGAGGCAATGGCGCCCGAGGGCGACCTGGCGGAGCTGCACCTCGACGAGGGACGCCATGTGGTGGCCTTCCTCACCCCGGGCTGCCGTTTCTGCAAGATGGCCGACCAGAAACTGACCTCCATCAGTCAGCGACACGGGCTGGACGAAGGGGCCATCGTCTACCTGATGCTGGGCGACGACAGCACGCAGACCGCATTGCAGGTGGACAGCACAACCTACCAGCGGGCAGGCTACATCATCCCCAAGATGACCTTTCTGTATATCACCTATGGCCAGCGGCCGCTGATTTTCCTGATGGACGAAGGCGTGGTGAAAGCCACCTGCCACTACCGCAATATCAGCGAGTCGCAGATTAAAGAGTTTTTGCTGGATGAAGAGGATTGACCGTCGTTTGTTGTGGGTTGTATTGGCGGTGGCGATAGGGCTGTTGTCCGGCTGCCGCAAGCAGTGTCACTGCTATGCCTATGACGGCACACAGCCGTTCTTTACCGAAGAGGAGGTCGAGGAGCGCGGCGTGACATGCGCCGAGATGGCCTATTTCGCCAACATCAGGTACTATTCGCTGTGCGAATGGGACTATTGACCTGCACGGTCAGGCCGGTAGGGGAGGGCTCCCTAAAAGATTATCTTTTCAAGAATTTCCGCAGGACGGAGCGCACCAGCGTGCGTTCGTTGTACATCACCACGCCCACGTAGACCAGCAGCAGGGCGGTGTTCAACAGCAAGCGAAGCCACAGGGCATCGGGACGCAACCATACAGAGGCGCCATAGAGCGCCAGCGCCAGCGCGAAATAGCCTCCGATGGCGGCCACAGGGTAAGGCACGGGGTTCTTCTTCTGCCCGATGAAATAGCTGAGCAGCACACAGACGCCATAGCCCACCAGACCGCCCCAGGCACAGGCCATATAGCCGAATCCATCCCAGTGGAGACCCCATATCTCGCGCTCGGGGACAAACAGCACGTTGACCCCCACCAGCGCGATGCACCCGATGGTGCTCATCACGGCACCCCACCAGGTTTGGCCGTTGAGCTTGTACCAGAACGAGAGGTTGAAATAGATGCCCATCAGTATCTCGGCCATCATCACGATGGGGACTGCGGTCAACGCCTCGCGGTAGTCGGCCCCCATGAGGTATTGGAGCACGTCGATGTAGCACATCACCGCCAGGAAGGCCAGCAGGGTGAACATGATGAAGTATTTCGTCGCCAGGGCCTGCGTCTCTTTGCTCTGCTTGTCTGAAGGTTCGCTCGACTTGGCTCGCGTTCCCATTCCAAAGACGAAGGGCTCGTATGCGTAACGGAAAGCCTGGGTGATAAGGGCCATAATCATGGCCAGCTTGACACAGGCGCCGTAGATGCCCAGTTGCACACGTCCTTCGCCGCCGGGCAGCAGCCACGGCAGCAGAATCTTGTCGGCCACCTGGTTGAAAATGCCCACGATGCCGAACAGCAGCAGCGGCCAGGCGTAACGCAACATCTTCTTGAGCAAATGGCCATCGAATGATGTGAAGCGGAAATCGCGCAACTCCTTGACGAATCCGAAGGTCACCAGAGCGGTGCAGACGAGGTTGATGTAGAAGATGTACTTCACATTATTGGCCTCGTCGTACCATCCCATCCAGGAGAGGTGGCTCCAGTGGGGCGCCACAAGGAAGATGAAGAGGTTCAGTCCGATGCTGAGGATGATGAAGGCCATCTTCAACGCGAAGAACTTCCACGGGCGTCCCTCCTGCCGCAAGCGGGCAAAGAGGATGGCCTGGAAGGCGTCGATGGCCACCACCAATGCCATCGCGCGGATGTATTCGGGATGGTCGCTATAGCCCATGGCCGTGCTGACGGGGGTTATAAGCGTCATCACCAGCACGACGAAACACAGGCACACCGCGCCCACGGCTCCCAACGCAGTGCTGAACACCCGTCGTCGGTCCGCCCCTTCGCGGTTCGAATAGTAGAAGAAAGTGGTCTCCATGCCGAATGTGAGTATCACCATCAGCAGGGCCGTGTAGGCGTAGACGTTGGTCACCACCCCGTAGCCACCCGAGGCGGCGGAGATATGGTAGGTATAGACAGGGAAAAGCAGGTAGTTCAGAAACCTGCCCACGATGCTGCTCAACCCGTAGATGATGGTGTCGGAGAGGAGCTTGCTGAGAGTGTTTTTCGCCATATATGGAGTAAAACGCCAGTGGCGGGGTTTTATTGTGACCGCCGAGCCATTTTTATAAATATTCTTAACAGAGCCCCCATGGCCTTGCCGTGAGGAGTTTTTTTCGTACCTTTGCAATTTCTTTCAGCGGATAGAAACGAATATGAAACACTGGCAACTGGCACTTGCAGCGCTCTTGCTCCTGCTGACCTCCTCGTGTGGCGAGTCGGTCACTGTGAGCGAGTTTGCCATCATTCCCGAGCCGGTGTATCTGGTGCAGAAGGGACGCTCGTTCACTATGGACCGCTCCACGAAACTCTGCTTCGAAAACCTCGGGCAGAACACTCCCACCGCAAAATATATCGCCAGTTCGCTCCGCCGGATGCATATCCGGCCGGCCTTCATCGGCCACCCCGAGCGCAACTGCATCACCTTCGCCCTTACCGATTCGGTCAACCACCTGCTGGGCAACGAGGGCTACTCCTTGAAAGTGAAACCCGAGGGCATCTACATCAGCGCCAATACCGAGGCGGGCCTCTTCTATGGCTATCAGACCCTCATCCAGCTTTTCCCCGACGACATCACCACCTCCTCCTACCACCGGGTCACCCTGCCCGAGTGTACGATTGTGGACTACCCGCGGTTCGAATGGCGGGGCAGCCATCTCGACGTCTGCCGTCATTTCTTCTCGGTGAAACAGATAGAGAAGCATCTTGACCTGATGGCGGCCTATAAGCTCAACCGTTTCCACTGGCATCTCTCCGACGACCAGGGCTGGCGCATCGAGATTGAGAAATACCCGCAGTTGAACGATGTGGGCTCTTGGCGTGTGGACCGCGACGATGTGCAGTGGGGCGACGGCGAACCCGCCCGTCCGGGCGAGGAGCCTACCTATGGCGGCTACTATACCAAGCAGGACATCGCCGAGATTGTGGAGTATGCCGCCCAGCGGCATATCGAGGTGGTGCCCGAGATAGAAATCCCCGGCCACTGCAGCGCCGTCCTGGCCTCCTATCCCGAATTCGCCTGCGACGACTATCCCTACACCGTGGCGGTGGGCCCCTACTGGCCCCCCAAGGCCATCCTCTGTGCCGGCAACGACGAGGTGCTGCAGTTCCTCTACGACGTGATGGACGAGGTGGCGCAGATGTTCCCCGGCGAGTACATTCATATCGGCGGTGGCGAGACCTACAAGGACAACTGGGAGACCTGCCCCAAATGCCATGCGCGGATGCGCAAGCTGGGACTGGACAACGAAGACCAGCTGCAGGGCTGGCTGATTGGCCAGGTGGCGGAGCACCTGTCGCGCAAAGGCAAACGGGTGGTCGGCTGGGACGAGATGCTGGACTGTGGCCCTGTGTCGAAGGAGACGGTGGTCATGAACTGGCGCAATGTCACCGGCGCAGTCAAGGCGGTACGCCACGGCAACAACGTCGTGATGGCCCTGCCCGACTACTGCAACCTCGACTACTGCCAGGCCGACCCCGCCCATCAACCCCCATCGTTCGGCATCGAGCTTCCGCTCTCCAAGGTCTACCACTTCAACCCCGTGCCCTCGGGACTTTCAAAACTTGAAACTCTCCACATCCTCGGAGGACAGTGCTTCCTCTGGACCGACTATATCAAGAACTACGACCAGGCCGAGTACATGCTTCTGCCGCGCCTCTGTGCCATGTCCGAATGCCTCTGGACCCCTTCCGACCGCAAGGACTGGATGCGTTTCCGTCAGCATATCGAGCGGCACAAGGCACGCCTCCACGCCAATGGCTATCGCTGTTGCCTCGGCTCGTTCCGCCCCACGGTCACCAAGGTGATGGAGGGCAACGAATGGCTCGTAACCCTCTCTACCGAGGTGGAGGGCACCTATGTCTACTACACCCTCGACGGCACCGACCCCACGCCCGAGTCGCCCCTCTACGTCTCTCCGCTGCATCTGCCCCGTGGCACGCAGCTGCGCACCCTCTCGCTCTACAACGAGCATGTGCAGGAGGGCGTATATGAGTTTAATTTCTGACCGTTTTATGAAACAAACCATCGATACCATCCGCTCCCGCCGCAATATCACGTTCTCTCAGTTGGGCGCTTTGCTCACCACCGGCGACAAGGAGGTGGTGCAGTATCTCTACGACACCGCCCATGCCGAGACGCAACGCGTGTATGGCGACAAGATATTCATGCGCGGACTCATCGAACTCACCAACCACTGCAAGAACGACTGCTACTACTGCGGCATCCGCCGCAGCCGCACCGATGTGCACCGCTACCGTCTCACCCGCGACGAGGTGCTGGAATGCTGCAAGACCGGTTACGACCTGGGTTTCCGCACCTATGTCATCCAAGGGGGCGAGGACGGCTGGTACGACGACGAGAAGCTATGCGACATCGTCTCGGCTGTCCGCAAGGGTTACCCCGACTGCGCCATCACCCTCTCCATGGGCGAGCGCAGCCGCGAGAGCTACCAGCGGCTCTATGATGCCGGGGCCAACCGCTACCTGCTGCGCCACGAGACTGCCGATGCCACCCACTACGGCCGTCTGCATCCTGCCGACATGTCGTTCGACAACCGCATCCGCTGCCTGCATGACCTTCGCGAGATAGGCTATCAGGTGGGCTGTGGGTTTATGGTCGGGTCGCCCTACCAAACGGTCGAGACGCTCTACAAAGACCTCCAGTTCATCCGCTCCTTCCAGCCCCACATGGTGGGCATCGGCCCCTTTGTGCCTGCGGCCGACACCCCCTTTGCCGACCGTCCTGCCGGAAGTGTCGAGACCACCCTGCGCCTGCTCTCCATCATCCGACTGCTGCATCCCACCGTGCTGCTGCCCGCCACCACTGCCTTGGGCACCCTGCACCCGCGGGGACGAGAACTGGGCATTCTGGCCGGAGCCAACGTGGTCATGCCCAACCTCAGCCCCAAGGACCACCGCAAGGACTACAGCCTTTACGACAACAAACTCTGCACCGGCGACGAAGCCGCCGAATGCCGTGTCTGCCTCGACCGCCGCATCCGCACCACCGGCAGCCACCTCGTCGTCGACCGCGGCGACTACCCCGCCTGCGAGAATTAAGATGCCATTATGCTAAATAGATTGCGCCCCGCAAACCTTTCGGTCTGCGGGGCGCAACGTTTAGTGTCAGGAGGAGCCTCCCAACAGGCTTATTGGACTACCAGGCGGCGGGTCACTTTCTGGCCGTTGCCAGAGAAGACCACGGTGTAGATGCCGGAGGCCAGCTTGCCGGTGTTGATGCTGAAGATAATGCGGCCGGCAGTCTGCAGGTGGCTGGTATGCAGGGTGCGTCCCATATTGTCGATGACGGTCACCGCATAGTTGCCGCCGTTGCCCATGTCGACCTTGATATCGGCGCGGGTGGTGGCGGGGTTGGGGTAGAACTGACCGAATGCCTCTTCTGCCTCCTCAACCTGGGCAATTCCGACGGGATCGCTGCCGTTGCCGCTATCGTCGAGATGGGTGCGGTTGGCATCGAACAGGAAGGTGATGTCGGTGGCGGGCACAGGGTCGGTATCGAAGTCGTAGAGAGTGCTGTCGAGATAGGCGACGGTGTCGAGTTGTCCGGTGTAGTAGTAGCTGTAGTAGCCACCCTGGTGGGCCGTC
>CAJOHZ010000025.1 GCA_905234695.1 uncultured Bacteroidales bacterium
TTTACTCTTCTCCGACGTTTCCCCGACATATCTCCGACACTTCTCCGACCTATGTCGGGAGAAGTGCGGGAAAAGTACTGGATATGAGTGAGATAAGAGCAAAAGGACGGAAAAAGGTGCATAAAAGGCGCACTGAGAGCAGGGTAAGAGCGGGCTAGGAGAAGATTAAAACTAAAAACTAAACCCTGTTGAACTGTTGATTGTTGAATTGTTGAACCGAGGTCGGCGACCTTGTGGAGCCAACCGAGGTCGGCGACCTTGTGGAGCCAATTGTTTATTTGTTTATCACTAAAAACTTAAACTAAAAACTGAAAACTTAAACTGAAAGTCCGAAGGCCTGTCAAGGTTAACGAGCGGACAGGAAGTGGCGGGCGTGGGAAATCAGGGCGGGGTCGCAGTCAAGCATCTCGGCAATGCGGAGCGCTTCGTGGGGAACATCGTCGCTATCGTCGGCCACCAACGAATAGTCGATAAACCGATTGATATTCTGTGCACTGAGCGGTACATCGACCAGTGTCTCGACAAAGCCCCGCACACGCAAACGCCGACAGGAGACCCCAAGCTGGCTGTAGTGGGTGGTAAGCATCGTAACCGATGGCTTGGCGTGCATGAGGGAGGCGATGGCCTGCACCAATGCCTTTCCCTCGATGGGGTTGGTGGTGCGGGCGGGCTCGTCAATGAGGATGAGCAGGCGCTCCTGTGCACTGCGGCGCACGACATCGCTGATACGGGTAATTTCGGAGGCAAAGGAGGAGAGCCCATTCATCTCGTTCTGCTCGTCGCCGATACAGAAGACCACATCGTCCACCGGAGCCATGGCCGCCCGGGCCGCCGGCACAGGGAATCCTAACTGGTACATCAGCTGCGCCACCCCGATGCTTTTGAGCAGCACCGTCTTGCCCGCCATGTTGGCACCCGTGACAAGGGTGACCCCTGACACCAGCGTGATGTCGACTGGCTGGTAGCGGAGGCCGAGGGCGAGGTTGTGCTCGCGCAGGCGCGGGTTGAAGAGTCCTTCCAGCAGCGCCGCGCCGGCGGCGGGCTCGGGCCTGCAGAGCTCCCACTGGGTGGCCAGGACCGCCCGAGCCATCGTGAAGTCGATATAGGCCATTTGTTCCATGGCAGCTGCTATCGCATCGACAGAAGGGTGCAGCTGGTCGCAGAGGCGGGTGATGACCTGTCGCTGAATTTCGTTTTGCTGCTCCAGCAGGTCGCCCATGGCAAGGTCGTCGGCTTGCTTCATCTGCTGCCGCAAGGGCTGGAGGCGGGGGTCGTAGCTGTCGTAGATATAGAAATTCGTCACTCCCGTGCGGTCGGGGTCAAGGAGGTTGAACACCCCGGCAAGGTCGGGCAGGGGAAATATGCCAGCGAGGGCCAACTGCGCGAGGGCGTTGCGGGCATGGCCCACAAGGTAGGCGAGGTTCTTGATTTCGAACAATTCCACCTCGCTCAACAGGATATGGCTACGCAGGCTCTGCAAGGTGCCGCCGAGGTCGTGGAGTTGCATCAACTGGTGTCGCAAGACGTTGAGCGCCTGCTGGCTGCCGGAATCGCTGAGGAGTGCGCGCACGGATTGGACCGCCTGCTGCTCACGGGCGATTGCCACGGGGTCGGTCATGAAGGGCTGTTCCAGCATCCGACGGCGGCCCGCCGAGGACATCAGTTCCATGCTGTCGGCCACAAACTGCAGGCCGGGAACCTCTTTTATCTTGTTTTTCAGTGTCATCATGGAATGTATCGGGGAATTATATCTGCATTACGTCGTAGACAGGGGTCTGCAAGGCTTCGGAGAGCTGACGGCACGCCTCGGGGGAGTTGAGGCGATAGCCTTGGGGCGATGTGGGGTTGAGGCATACCGCCACCAGACGGCTGCGCTGCAGCACCTGCATACGCCCTCCGCGACGGGTGTATTCGGCAAAGAGCTCGGGAGTGACGAACAGTTTCGTGAAATCTCTTACCACCAGACAGGTGGAATCCACGTCGCGACGGCCGACAAGGTATTTCAGCAGGCGGTCGCTGACCGCGCCCGAGGCGAAGAGGGTGTGCCCGTGACGGAGGAGTTCCTCGTTTCCGCGACCCAACATGAACACCGACGTGATGCCGGTGTCGTGGAGGATACCCTCGTCATCCAATTCCCAAAGACCCGACTCTATGTCGTTCAGCTTCTGCCGGACCGATTCCTCCACTTCGGGCAGGTTGATGAGGCGGTAGACGAAACGGGTTTTCGACACCAGCTGCTGCATATTGGGCGACACCGCCGCGCCAGTGGCCAGAATCATGGCCTCGGTGACGGTAGGGGATGCCAGGCTGAGCCGCGACAGGGCACCGTCGACCACCGTCAGCTGCACCCCGCGGGCCATGGACTGGGCTATCTGGCGGCGCAGCAACGCCGTGGTAGCCGCTCCCGAGAGGAGCACCTTGCCGGGGCAGAGCACCTCGGCGGTAACGAGCTGTCCCAAGGCGGTGCGACGCTCGTCGACCGCCAAAATGCGCGACACAAGACGGCGCTGGCCATAATGCCGCTCGGAAGTGACGAACTGCATCCCCTCATAGAGGGTGATTTCGGGCTTGGCAGTGGCATATACCGCATCGGACTGCTCGCCGTCGACCCCGATGGAGGTGACCGTAGTGGTGATGCCGAGGGCGTGAAGACGGGACAGCAAGTAGTTAAGACATACGGTCTTGCCCGTATTCTTCTCCAGACCTACAATAGAGAGGCTGCGGTAGTTGCGAAGGTTTTCTACAAACGGCATTTCGGGTGCAAAGATACGATTTTTTTCGCTAAATTAAATAATATTCGTATATTTGCAGTTACTCATGAAAATTAAAAAAACAATAAAACCCACACAACAAAATGATTACAAAACTTGACGATCTCCTGGAACTCGTAAAGACCAAGGAAAAGAAAAGATTAGTGGCCGCTTATGCCAATGACTCCCACACCATCGGAGCCATCAGCGCCGCCGTGGACAAAGGTATCGTGGACGCCACTTTGGTGGGCGACATCGACACCATCAAGAAAGTGTGCGCCGAAGAGGGTATCGACGTGAACAAGTTCGAGTTGGTGCAGGAAGCCAACGACGCCAAGGCCGGTGCCAAGGCTGTGGAGCTGATCAACGCAGGGAAAGGCGACGTGCTGATGAAGGGCCTGCTGTCGACCGACAAATACATGCGCGCCATCCTGAACAAGGAGAAGGGCCTGATGCCCGGCAAGAAGAACGACATGCTTACCCACATGGCCGTCTTCCAGGTGCCCGCATACCACAAGCTGCTGGTGTGCAGCGATGTGGCCATCATTCCCGACCCCGACTTCAAGCAGAAACAGGCCATCATGAACTACCTCATCAGCGTGGCCAAGAGCCTTGAGATTGCCAAGCCGAAGGTGGCTGTCCTGGCCGCCACGGAGCAGGTGAGCGTCGGCATGCGCGCTTGCGCCGAAGGTGCCTGGATGGGCATGATGAGCCAGCGCGGCATGATTCCCGGTGCCATCGTGGACGGCCCGCTGAGCCTTGACTGCGCCATCGACAAAGAGAGCGCCCAGACCAAGAAATGCTCGGGCGAAGTGGCTGGCGACGCCGACTGCCTGCTGTTCCCCAACATCGAGGCGGGCAACATCTTCTACAAAGCCTGCACCAAGTTTGCCGGCGCCGAACTGGCCTGCATGGTCATGGGTGCCCGCGTGCCGTGCATCCTCACCAGCCGCGGCGACAGCATGAACACCAAGCTGTACAGCATCGCCCTCGCCACACTGCAGTGCAAATAACTTACAATAAGACAAATAATCTGACAAGGGTTTGCGACCCTGCTGACGGTTTCGCCACGCAGAGTTGCAAACCCTTATCTTTTCCCAACTATGGACAAATATTTTGAAGAACTGAAAGGGGTGGCCATCACCGTATGCGACCGCGAGGGCAACATCCTGGATATGAATGCCACCTCGGCCAACGTCAACAGCCATGGCCAGAAGATTATCGGCCGTAACCTGTTCGACTGCCACCCACCCAAAGCCGCAGAAATTTTGCGCGATTTGCTTGCAAACGAGAAGTTGAACGCCTACACCATCGAGAAGAACGGCGTGAAGAAACTCATCTACCAGGTGCCTTGGTATGAACAAGGCGAATTTGGAGGGCTGATTGAGATTTCGCTTCCCATCCCGTTTGACATGCCCCACTATGTACGGGCTCCGAAACAGGAATAGCCCACGGGCGATGATATTTTATGCCCAAGAATGCAATTTTTGCGACCGTGAAGATACTTATTACTGTATGAAAATCAAACTCCCCTTACTATTCCTGGCCTGCCTTATGGCGTTTTCCCCTGCTCTGATGGCACAAGGGAAGATTTCCGGCAAGGTGTTTGACCGCAAATCGGGTCAAGCTGTGGAATATGCCACCATCGCCATTTTGAATCCCAACGACTCCAGCCTGGTTACCGGCTCTGTCACGGAGGCCAAAGGGTCCTTCTCTGTCAAGGTGCCCTACGGCAACTATCTGCTGCGAGTCTCGTTTATGGGATACACCACCTACTACCATCCCTCGACGCTGGCCGTGACTGCCAAGCAGCCGGCAATCAACGTGGGGAAAATCTCCATCTCGCCCAGCGCAGTGATGATGGACGAGGTGGTGGTCACCGCGGAACGCACCATGGTGGAATACCAACTGGACAAACGGGTGGTGAATGTGGACAAGAACCTTGTGGCCGGTGGCGGCACCGCCACCGATGTGCTGGAGAATGTGCCCAGTGTGTCGGTGGACAACGACGGAAATGTCACCCTGCGCGGGTCGACCAACGTCAAAGTCCTTATCAACGGCCGCCCCTACGAACTGATGGGCAACGACCTGGAGACACTGCTGGAACAGATTCCCGCCAGCAGCGTGGAGACCGTGGAGGTCATCACCAACCCCTCTGCAAAATACGACCCCGAAGGCATGTCGGGCATCATCAACATCAAACTGAAAGAGAAGACTTCCGGCGCATTAGGGCTCAACGGCGTGGTGAGTATCAACGGAGGCACTCCCCTCCCATTCATCATCCCCGACGCCATGCCCAAGTTCATCCCTACCTCCATGGGGAGCATCAACCTGAACTACACCACAGAGAAATACAATCTGTTCCTCTCAGCCGACGGTGGTGTGCGCAGTCGCAGTAGTTTCGGCCACTCCAACATCGAGCGACTGAGGGCCGACACCGCATGGTCGCACGACACACTGGACCGCTACGGCATCTTCCGCCACTACATGGGCAGCGTGAAGGTCGGCGGCGAGTACTATTTCAACAACAAGAGCAGCCTGCTGGTATCGTATCAGCTGAGAGGCGGCCAACGGGAACGGCTGAACACCATCAACTCCCTCGACCTGCTCAACGACGGCTACCTGAACTATGACCAGAACGACACCAATATCAACCGCAGCATCAATCACTCGTTCAACTTGAGTTTCATCAAGAAGTTCGACGAGAAAGACCGCGAGCTGACAGTGGACGCCACCTACTCCACCCGCCACATGACTGGCACCGGCTGGCAGGAGCAGCTGTATCAGGGCGAAGCCATCTGGGACAACTACTACCTGAGGGAGACCGAGACAGAGAACTTCCACAAGACATTCAACTTCAAGGCCAACTATGCCCACCCCTTTGCCGAGAATTGGAAATTGGAGACCGGCATCGAGAGCAATCTGGACTGGCCTAACCAGAAAGCGGAGTATTTCCGCACGGAATACGACACCGCCCACACCCTGTACAAATTCCGCGACGACCAATCCTGCACCCATTTCGATTACACCCAGCAGACCCATGCCGCCTACGCCACCGTGGGAGGACACCTCACCCAGAAGCTGTCGGCACAGGCGGGTTTGCGCGTGGAGTATTCCTACCTGTTGGGGTACGACCTCGACCATCCGGGGTCCGATTCGGTCTACAAGAGCTATTGGCAGCCCTACCCGACCCTGCACCTCTCCTACCAGATTGACTCGTTCCAGAGCGTCCAGCTGAGCTACAGCCGCCGCGTCCAACGGCCCCGCATGAGAACGCTGAACCCCTATATGGAGATTCGCGAAGGGCAGGAACTCTCGTTTGGCAATCCCAATCTCGACCCCGAATTCACCCATGCCTTCGAGTTGTCGCACAGCATTGGCTTCCACAACTGGAATATCTACACCTGCGCCTACTTCCGGCAGACAAACAACAAGATGACCCGGTACGGCTTTGTATGGGATTCGGTGAACTCAAAATACTATTCCTGGTGGATGCCGTATAACGACGAATACTACGGCTACTGGGCCAGCACATGGCAGAACCTCAACCGGGAATACAACTTCGGACTGGAGCTGATTGTGGACTGGCAGATACTGAAATGGTGGAAACTGAACGCCAGCGTCAACCTGTACAAAAGCACCATCGAAGGGACGGAACTGCTGGGGAACCAAGACAAATCAGCCTTCCAGGCCAGTGGAAAGTTCACCTCGTTCATGGTACTACCGAAGGACTGGACCATCCAATTCTCGGGACAGTACAACGCCCCGTGGCTGGATTTGCAGACCACCATGTTCGCCTCGTTCTGGTTCGACATGGCGGTGAAGAAAGACGTGTTGCACAAACGAGGTTCCGTGAACCTGCGCATCGGCGACATCTTCGCCACCGGCGGATGGGGGCACGAAACCCATACCGAACAGCTTAACCGCTTGATGCAGATGCGCCGCCTGTCGCCCACTGTGACATTGGGATTCACCTACAAAATCAACAATGGCCTCAGACAACGGCAACGCTCCAACGACTACGACGACGGCTCCGATGGAGACTATTAAACTTCGCGAAAGCAACGGCCGGCGTGAGGTCTACGATATTGTGCGCAACCGCTACGTGGCACTGACTCCGGAGGAGTGGGTGCGGCAGAATGTGATTCACCGACTGCACGAAGAACTGGAATACCCACTGGAGCTGATGCAGGTGGAAGGAGCCATCACCCTCAACGGGATGACGCGACGGTGCGACATCGTGGTGTACGACCGCGAGGTGAAACCCATCATGATTGTGGAGTGCAAACGCGAGAATGTCCCCATCACCCAAAAAGTGGTCGACCAGGCGTCGAGATACAACCTCGTTTTGCAGGTTCCATATCTCTATCTAACCAACGGGCCGGAGGAGGTTTTCTGTAAGGTCGAAACAGGAGAGAAAAAGGTTAAAGTTCTTAAAGAAATATTAAATTGGCATAAACTTTCTTAAAAATTAACCCTTAGGGGGTATCCAAAACGGGGGTAGTCAGTGTATATATACAAAGAATTTTTTCATGCGACGAAGGGACTGTCAAAAATTAGCCGACCGATACCTGGAACTGTACGCCATCGCCTATGCGTTGCTGCAGGACACCTCCGACACGGAGGATGCCGTGCAGGAGGCCCTGACGAGGACCATGTCGAGGGTGATTATAGAAGACCCCTACGTCTACTGCCGACGGGTACTGGTAAACATCTGCTACGACACAAGACGATACCGGCAACGACATATCCAATTCCTCTCGGCACAGGACATAGCCGACCCCACCGATGAACCCAGGATAAATGAGAGCCTTATCGACCAAGTGAGACAAAAGATAGACCAACTGCCAGACCGAACGAGACTGATACTTGCAATGTACTATGACGAGGACCTCACGCTGACCAAAATCGCAGAAAAGACAAGACTCTCCCTGAGCACCGTAAAAAAGATCATCAACAAAGCACACCGACAAATCAAACAAGAGTTAATCAAAAAGAATACACAACCTATTAAATCCATATATCATGAAAGAGATTGAGACCCTGCTGCAGAAATACTCCGACGGGACGCTGAGCGGCGAGGGGCTTGAACAGCTCAACCGCCTGACCCACCGGGATGCCATTGTAGGCCATGCCACGCAGAAGGCCGATACCGCACGGCGTCGCCGCACGGTAATCCTTTCCACCACTGCCTCCGTGCTGCTGATTGCCGCCACAGGGATGACCTTGTTCCTGCGTCCCACCGCTACCGGCACAGGAGAGGCTCCACTGATGGCCCAACAGACGAGGGAAATCCGTTCCACGATGCAGGAAACCCCCGCTGTCGCGCCCGAAACACCCGCGACGACAGTCGCACCCGCTCCAAGCCAGAAAGCCCTTCAGCGGGCAAAAGAAGGCTCGGAAACGCCTGCCCCCGCCACTCCCGTGGCGGCCCGCCCGACGCCTGCAGCTGTGGAAGAGATGGCCACCCCCATCACAGAGACTTCCAACCCAGTGGTGGCCTGTAACACCCAATGTTCGCCCGATTCCGTCATCAACGACATCTGGCGGTTCCTGCAAGTGTAATGCCTAATCCGCGACAGGAAGCATGAGAAAGATTGCCGTTATACTGCTGTTCCTTGCCATCGGCCTGAGCACCACCGCCCAGACCGACCTGTACAACCGCTATGCCGCACGGACCGACGTCCGCGTGGCCAGCGTGACCAATTTCACCCTCGACACAGGCGTCACCGCCGACGTGACCCTGCTGGAGGCCATCGACGACCAAGGCTGGCAATGGATATGCAGCGAATTCGGCCTTGCACAACCCACTCAGGAGCAGAAGAAACAGATGGAAGAGGGATGGGATGTCGTGATGTTCACCCAGCGCAACCGGCAGAACCCGGCACAGCCCGCCCCTGTCGTCAACGAGCAGATTGACCATACAAACTCATGCTACGTGGGAGTGTCCTACCTATCACGCACACTATATATCTTCTGCTGCAACACCGAGCGCCAGTCCGACGTAGTCATCGACTACCTTATCGAAAAGATGCGCCACACCACCCATCACTAACAAAGAACCATACCAATCTACATAAAGCGAGGGTGCCTGTTCAGGCACCCTCGCGCGTTAGATAACTTTATGTTGTGCGTTGAAAAGAGATTGCTGTTTATTTGTCGGCCTCGTAGATGAAGAGCTGTCCGTCTTCGGTGTAGAGGAAGAGAAGTGGATCTTTGTCGCGTTTCTTCATAATCCAGCAGCCACCGTTTTCGGGGTCGATTTCCATCTTGCAGTACTTGCGGCTCACCTGCTGCTCAGCCATAAGTTTGTCGTTCTGGTCGTACACCTGGATGTACGTGTGTCCGTCGGGGTCGTTGACCAAGGCATACATGTAGTCGCCGCTGATGGCATAAGTGATTAGGTCGATGTTGTAGCTCTCGCGAGCGTAGTTGCGCACCACAACCACATCCGTGACATGATAGTCGTACCAGTAGCTGTTGCAGTAGCCCCAGAAGCCAGGCCATACGTAGAGCCTCGGGGGGAACGGATCCCAGTAGAGGCGATGGCAGTGTACCAAGCAGTGGTGATGGGGATGCCAGAAGTAGGGGGCGGGGTGCATGTGACGATGCGACGGAGGCATGGGACCGGGGTGACCGGGCCGGGCGTACTGGCTCGGAGCGTTGGGTTGGGCCGGAGCGCCGCTGGGACGACCACTGGTAGAGACTTCCGGACCTTTCGGGGAGGCAGATCTGCCGACTCCCACTCCGCTGCGGTCTGCGACACCGCTACGACTCGACATCGAGCTGCGGGAGGGCGTGGCACTACCTGAGCGGACACCGCCGGAGCGACTGCCATCCACACCGCTACGCGAAGCGCGGCTGCGAATCTGGGAAGGCACACTGCCCGAACGAGAGGAGGAGTAGCTGCCGGAACGACCCGTGGAGACACCTTCCGAACGGCTGCCGCCCGAGTATGAGGAGCGGGGGCTGCCACTGTAGCTGGAAGAGGAGTGGTCGCTGGAGCGATAGGAACTTCCACGACTCGACGAGGGCGAACTGGAGCGGCTATGGCTGGACGACGAGCTGCTGCGGCTCGGCGAAGAGCTGTAGCTCGACGAAGAAGAGCGGCTACTGCTGCTGAAGCTGGACGACGAGCGGCTGGATGAGGAGGAGTGGCTACTGCCGCCACCGCGGCTGACACTGGCTCCGCTGGAGTGGCTTCCGCCACCGCCACGGCTCCCGCCGCCACCGCGCTGCGCATAGACCGGGGACATCGCCAAGGCGACTCCCATGAGGGCAAGGATGATTACACGTGAGGTTTTCATAATGGACTCCTTTCTTATTAAGGGTTGTTGTTTCTTGAGGTTTTGCGGTCGAGGGTCTTTCCCTTTTCCTGATGCAAAGATACATCCTTTCCACGGGGGAAAACCCTAAATTCCCCTCTATTTTCCCCCTAAAAACACAACCCCACCACAACATACTGTATATGAAACAAAAAGGGTTTCCGATTTTTGAATCGGGAACCCTATAGAAATAGCAAATCCGGCGTATCCGACCGATAAAATCCGACTATACCAGATGCATGGATTGCTTTATCGCCTCAATTTTGGCATCGAGAGCGGCATTGGTCTTGTCAAAGTTTTCGCGACAGCTGAGGGTGTCCTTGACGCCGAAATAGAACTTGATTTTCGGCTCGGTGCCGCTGGGCCGGACGGTCACCTTGTTCCCGTCGGCGGTGAAGAACTGCAGCACATTGGAGGCGGGCAGGTCGATGGCGGTCTTCTGTCCCGTGCGCAGGTCAAGACTTTCGTGCAACTTGTAGTCCTTAATACAGACGACCTCGCTGCCGTTGATTTCGCGCGGCGGGTTGGCACGATAGTCCTTCATCATCTGCAGAATCTCCTCGGCGCCACTCTTGCCCTTGCGGACAACACTCAGCAGCCCCTCTTTGTAAAAACCATATTCCTTGTAGATATCCACCAGGATGTCGAAGAAGGTCTTGCCCTGCTCGGCCGCCCAGGCGGCAATCTCGGCAATCATGGAGCAGGCCGCCACGGCATCCTTGTCGCGCACAAAGTCGCCAATCATATAGCCATAGCTCTCTTCGCCACCGCCGATGAAGAGCTCTTTGCCTTCGAGTTGGCGGATTTTGTCGCCGATGAACTTGAATCCCGTAAGCACATCATACACATTGACGCCCGCACGCTTGGCAATATCGGCAGGCAACTCGCTGGTGACGATGGTCTTGATGATATATTCCTTGCCCGTAAGGCGGCCGGTGTCTTTCCATTCCTTTATCAGGTAGTACACCAGCACCGAGAGGGTCTGGTTGCCATTGAGGAGCATCCACTCGCCATCGGGCCGTTTGACGGCCACACCCACACGGTCAGCATCCGGATCGCTGGCAAAGACAATATCGGCATCGATACTGCGCGCCAAATCGACCGCCATCTTCATGGCTGCATGTTCCTCGGGGTTGGGCGACGGGGTGGTGGGGAAGTTGCCATCGGGGACGGCCTGTTCCTTGACGACATTGACATTGGTAAATCCGAGCGCTTCCAGCATTCTTGGTATCAGCGTGATGCCCGTGCCATGCAGCGGCGTATAGACAATCTTCAAGTCGTGGTGTTTCTTGATGAGTTCGGGATGCAGCGAGTTCTGCGCCACACGATTGAGGTAGACGCTGTCCACATTCTCGCCGATAATCTCGATGAGGTCATCGTTGCCCGTCATCTTCACATCCTCCAGCCGCTGGATTTTCAGCACCTCGTCGATGACATTGGTGTCGTGCGGGGCAACCAGCTGGCAGCCGTCGTCCCAATAGGCTTTATAACCATTATATTCTTTGGGGTTGTGACTGGCCGTGACCATGACACCCGTTTGGCATCCCAGATGGCGAACCGCGAAGGAGAGCTCCGGCGTGGGACGCATGGAATCAAACAGATAGACATGGAATCCGTTTGCTGCCAGCACATGGGCAGTAATCTCGGCGAACTCGCGACTGTGGTTGCGGCTGTCGTGCGAGACCGCAGCCTTGATAGGATGTGCGTTGGGGAAGCATTTCTTGACATAGTTGGCCAAACCTTGGGTGGCCATTGCCACCGTGTACTTGTTCATTCGGTTGGTGCCGACACCCATGATGCCACGGAGACCGCCCGTGCCGAATTCGAGCGTGCGGTAGAAACTTTCGTTCAATTCATCGGGGGTTTCTGTCATCTCACGGATGGCCTGCTTGGTGGCTTCATCATAAGAGCCGTTGAGCCATGTCAAGGCATTGGCTTTGGCAGAAGCATCGATATTCAATTCTTCGATATTCTTCATCGTCATTATTGTTTGGTTAAGGATTATTATTTTTCTTCTTGACAAAGGGTTCCTTCGGACGTGAGACGGTAATGGCGGCCACACTCGCATCGAAGGTCGTCGCCCAGCCGCTGTCCGCATTCACACACCCAGCCGATGCGACGGGCCGGGACACCTGCCATCAAGGCATAATCGGGCACATCGCGCGTCACCACAGCCCCCGCCGCAATAAGGGCGGAACGGCCGACCGTATGGCCACAGACGACGGTGCTGTTGGCCCCCAACGAGGCGCCCTCCTTGATAAGGGTCTTGGCATAAACGCCATGGACAGGGAAATGCGCCCGCGGGGTGACCACATTGGTGAAGACACAACTCGGACCGCAAAACACGTTGTCCTCTATTTCCACCCCCTCATATACCGAAACATTGTTCTGGATGCGGACACCGTTGCCGATGCGGACATTGTTGCCCACATTGACATTCTGGCCAAAGGAGCAACGGGAACCGATACGAGCACCCCGCTGGATGTGGCAGAAGTGCCATATCTTGGTGTCGTCGCCGATGAGGACATCGTCGTCGACATAGCTGCTTTCGTGGATATAAGGAGCTGACATAGTATTGTGGGATTGATAAATATTCTAACGGAGGCCGTCCTGTTTGAGATGTTGGATGCAACGGGAGAGGCTGTCTGTCCAATAGGGTACGTCGAGGCGGAACGTCTGCTTGAATTTGGTCTTGTCGAGTACGCTATAGGCAGGGCGTATCACCTTGCTGGGAAACTCGTTACTGTGGCAGGGCTGAATGTTGCAGGCTGTGTGTCCCGCCTGCCGGGCAATTTCTTTGGCAAAGTCGAACCAGCTGCACACGCCTTCGTTGCTGTAGTGGTAGACCCCCTCGTTGCCGGCAACGGCACCATTCTCGATAATAGAGAAGATGGCACGGGCCAGGTCGCCCGCATAGGTAGGGGTGCCCACTTGGTCAAAGACCACCTTGAGTTCCGGCCTGTCGGAGGTGAGGGCAAGCATTGTCTTCACAAAGTTCTTTCCGTATTCGCTATACAACCATGCGGTTCGGAAGATGAGGTAACGACAACCCGACTGCAGCAGAGCCTCTTCCCCCAGCAACTTGGTGCGCCCGTAGGCCCCGGTGGGATTGACCGGTTCCTCTTCGGTACAGGGGGCGTTGTTTCGGTTGCCACCAAAGACGTAATCGGTGGAGATATGTATCAGCGTACCCCCCACAGCCTTCATGGCCTCGGCCAGATAGCCGACAGCCAGATGGTTCAGTTTGTCGGCCACGGGTTCTTCCTCCTCGGCCTTGTCCACATTGGTGTAGGCTGCACAATTTACAAGCGTCTCTACATGATGCTCCCGGACATACTTCGTGAGGGCAACGGGGTCGGTGATGTCCAGGTCTTCCACATCAGTGAAAAGATACTGATGCCGCGACTGTGGTCCAAGCAGTCGCATGTGGCGACCCAACTGACCATTTGCTCCTGTGACAAGTATATTCATGAACTGTGTGCGACGTAACGGTTATGCAAACGGGGTTTGGAACGTGCGGAATGCCGGATGGTGCCTGTCCTTCTCGGAGAGAAGCACCTTGTCCGACGGCAGACGCCAGTCGATTGCCAAGTCCGGGTCATCCCACGCCAAAGCACCCTCACTCTGCGGGCAATAGAACTCATCGCACTTATACTGGAAAACCACCTCGTCGCTGAGGACAGAGAATCCATGGGCAAACCCCTTGGGAATAAATATCTGACGATGATTTTCGGCGGAAAGCTCGACCACGACATGCTGCCCATAGGTCGGAGAGCCTTTACGGATATCCACCGCCACATCCAACACCTTCCCTTTCACCACTCTCACGAGTTTGCTTTGGGCATAGGGCGGCTGTTGAAAATGCAATCCACGCAAGACGCCGTAACACGACAGCGACTCGTTGTCCTGCACAAAGCGAACATTCTTCCCTATCTTCTCGGTGAATTCCCGTTCATTGAAACTTTCAAAAAAATACCCCCGGGCATCCCCGAACACACGCGGTTCGATGATAAAGACACCCTCTATGGCGGTACGAATTACCTCCATCTCAACGATTCTTTATGAGGTTTAACAAATATTGTCCATACTGGTTTTTCGCCATCGGCTGTGCAATGCGGCGCAAATCGTCATCGCCAATCCAACCTTTCTCATAGGCGATACTCTCCAGACAGGCGATTTTCAGCCCCTGACGTTTCTCGATTACCTCGATAAACGTGGAGGCCTCTGCCAGTGAGTCGTGGGTGCCCGTATCCAACCACGCAAACCCACGGCCGAGAAGCTGAACCTTCAGCTCCCCGTCCTCCAGGAATTGCTGGTTGACCGAAGTGATTTCCAACTCACCCCGTGCCGACGGCTTGATGCCTTTGGCCACCTGAATCACCTTATTGGGATAGAAATACAACCCCACTACAGCGTAATTGGATTTCGGATTCTGGGGTTTCTCTTCTATCGAAAGGGCTTTGCCGGAGGCATCGAACTCCACCACACCATATCGTTCCGGATCAGAGACCCAATAGCCGAACACCGTGGCTTTCCGATCGTTCTCCGCCGTGGCCACCGATTCGCGCAACATCTTTCCGAGGCCATTACCCTGGAAGATATTGTCGCCCAAGACAAGACACACGTCATCATCGCCGATGAACTCTTCCCCTATGAGGAACGCCTGCGCCAGTCCATCGGGAGAGGGTTGCTCCGCATAGGAGAAATGCACGCCATAGTCGGAACCATCGCCCAACAGCCGCTGGAAGCCCGGGAGGTCATAAGGGGTGGAGATAATCAGTATATCACGTATGCCCGCCAACATCAACACCGATATAGGATAATACACCATCGGTTTGTCGTAGATGGGGAGCAGTTGTTTGCTAACACCTTTGGTGATAGGATAGAGGCGAGTACCCGACCCGCCTGCAAGCACAATCCCTTTCATGGCCAAAACGGTTTATTCGACTTTGCTCTTCTTGCGGCCGGCCTCGCTCTCCTCGCCATACCCATAGCCATAGCCGTATCCATAGCCGTAACCGTATCCGTAGCCATAACCGTAACCATAGCCATAGCCATATCCGTAGCCATAGCCACCGTAACGGCGTTTGATCAGCGGGACGTCGGTCATGATGATTGCCAGATTCTTGAATTTCTTCTTGTCCTCCAACTCTTGGATGAAGGGGAAGGAGCTCTTGTGCAGATAACCCACACGCATGACATAGGTGGTCAAATCAGCGCAGTGGTTAATGATGGCCGAGTCGGCCACAATCTGAGCAGGTGTGGAGTCGAGAATGATATAATCATAATTCGCCCGCAGGTATTCCACCAGCGCATCAATCTTGTTTTCAAGCAGCAGCTGGGTGGCATTGGGCGGAGTCTTCTCGCAGACGATGTAGTCCAAATTGTCGGAAGTCTCGCTGTGCATGATAATCTTCTCGAAGTTGCTCTCCTGGCCAAGCATGTAGTGAATCAAACCCATGCGGTTATGACGGTCGATGGTCTTGGAGAGGCTGCGTTTGCGCAAGTCGCAGTCCACAAGGATGGTCTTCTTGCCAAGGTATGCCAACGAGAGAGCCAGGTTAAGGGCCACATACGATTTACCCTCGCCGGGCACCGTCGAGACGGTCTGGATAACCTTCTGTCCCTCTTTTAAGAAGAACGGGATATTGGAATGCAATATTCGGAATGCCTCCGTGACCACATCGTTGCCATTGGCGGTGACGATAATTTCATCATTGGCACGGCCTTCGGGCTTCTGCGGAATCTCACCCAGGATGGGGATGGTAAGCGCCTTCTCGATATCCGATTTGGAGCGCAACTTGACATTGAAGAAACTGATACCAAACATAACGGCGGCCGGGATAGCAAGACCGGCGGCAAAGCCCACCAGAATGAACATGGACAGTTTGGGTCCTGAAGAACTGCGGGCAGCAGGTTCCACCACCTTGGCATTGGCCACAGTCACTGCCAGATTCATGGCATTCTCCTCACGTTTGCTCAAGAGGTAGAGGTACAGTTCCTCTTTGATTTTTTGCTGACGGGTCACCTCGGTAACCGCCTTGGTCTGGGTCGGCATAGCCAAAATCTGACCCTGTGCACGGTTCTCCTGCGCCTTGGCGTTACGCAGACGGACATTCACCGACTTGATGAGGTTGTCCACAGAAGCCAAGATGGCGCCTCTGTTGGCCTCCATCTGCTGCACCAGCGTGCGGACCTGCGGGTTGTTCGGGCCGGCGTTGTTCAGCAGCTTGCGGTACTGCAGCATCTGGCTGTTGTACTGGTTGATCATACCCTGCACGCCAGCATCCGAGATACCCACATTGGCAGGCAGAAGTTCATCCCTGTTGATGGGGTCGTTCATGTACGCTTGGATATATTTGATCAGCGTCAACTCTGTCTCAAGGGCAATGACCTGCTCATTGTAACGGGTACCGGTCTGAAGCAGTGTATTCGAGGCTCCGGTAAGGTCGGGCAGACGAGTGCTTTTCTTCAACTGCTCCACCTTGGCATCCACATCGTCCAATTCTCCAGATATAAGGGCGATACGATCCGAGACAAACTGCTCGGTCTTCTCCGCCACCTTGTTCTTGTCATTGATGACATCTTCGTTGTACACCTCAATCAAGGTGTTCACCACCTCCTTGGCACACTTCTCGTTATTGTCTTCGTATGAGATTGCAAGGATTGTGGCCATTTTGTCCACACGAGACACGTTAAGTTTGTGCAATGCCTGATAGGCCTTGTCCTGGGCGGGAACCTCCGCCATCTCGAACGTAGTCTTGATGTTCTCTTCTTTGAAGTTGGGGGTCTTGTCAATGGTAAACGAAACCTTCTCGTTTGCCATCACCGGCTCGGTGTAATAGGCCGTACCTTTCTTATTGAGCTTGTCCGAGTCAAGTTTGGTAATCTTATATTCATACCGGCTCATATCAAGGGGAGTCACCTCAATGGTAATCTTGGTGTCCTTTTTCGTTTCATCGGTACAATAGACCTTCAACTCCAGCGGACGGTCTTTGTAATACGAAATCTTCGTAAACAGGTCGTTGCGGCTACACGTATTGTTGAGGTTGAGACGGGTAACCACGTTCTTCATCAACGATGAAGATTTCAACATGTATATCTCGTTCTCGATGGAGTGCATACCCGCCTCCATACCCATGTTGTTCAAGATATTATCCACACCACGACTCTGGTAACTGATTTTGTTGCCCTCGTCCCTCACCATAATGGTGGATGTGGCCCCATAGGTCTTCGGCTTGGTTTTGTAAACGACCGCCGACACCGTTAAACAAACAACCAACGAAATTGCAAACCAATACCAGTTATTGAGTACCAGAAAAATAATATCACGTATCGAGATATTGTTTTCTGATTCCTGCTGTTCTCCCCCTTGGGGACCCTGCGGTTTTGTATTTAATTGTTTTTCCATGATTTCTTGTTTTTACGTCGGATAAGGTATTGCGTTGAGAGTCCAACTATCTGTTGTAGTAGTATTTGGTCAACACATAGTAGTAGAAGCAGGAAGAGAGCACCGAAATGACCGACACTGCACTTGAGATGTAGGTCAGGATCATCGGGTCGCGCTCGGCCGTCTTCTTCTTACGCATATTGGGCTCCACATAGACCACATCGTTCTGATGCAAGTAGTAATAGGGGGAGTTAAACACCTCCTTTGACGAGAGGTCTATCTCGCCGACAGTACGCAAGCCGTTCTCCTCGCGGATGATGGTCACGTTATGCCGCTGGCCATATATCGTCAGGTCGCCCACCATACTGAGTGCTTCGAATATGGTGAGACGCTCGCCTGCCACCACCAACTGTCCCGGACGGTTCACATCGCCCAGCACACAGACCCTGAAGTTCATCAACTTGACTGTCACCACCGGGTCGGTAATGTGGCCTTCGCTGATGAGTTCCTGCTCGATGAAAGCAGCCAACTCATTATGCGTCATACCCACCACACGGATTCTTCCCAACACAGGGAAGATAATGTCGCCATCGTTATTCACCAGATAGCCCGATACCGCAGAGGCGCCGGGGTTCATCACTGTGCCGTTGAACACGGCAATCTTGTTCGTCTCCTGGTTGAACTGGATAGTCGATTCCGGAGTCTCGCTCTCCACGTAAATGCTGAGAAGGTCATTGGCCTGGATGCCTCCGGAGAACTTGCCCTGCATCGCCATTGCTGAATCGCGCTGGGCATCGTGAATATACGCAATTTCACCTGTTCCGCCGCATGAGGCTAACAAAACAGCCACAGCGACTGCAAATAACACTCTATTTATTTTCATGTATAAAATAATTTATAGCGTTGTCATTCAATGCGCAACACACCTCTTTCAGGGAAAACAGGCGTTTGCACAAGTTTTGCAAAGATACTAAAAAAAATTAGTACAGCAATAGAATATTTCATCTTTATATAAAAAAATTAACACTCGCCAGACTGAGATTTCCCCATTCCTGCAAAAAAATGCCCGCCAAAACAAAAAAAAGATGTACCTTTGCATTTCCAAATTCATCTTCATGCAAGCATTCTTACTCGCTGCGGGACTGGGCACACGGCTGCGTCCACTAACAGACCACAGACCCAAGGCACTTGTGGAGATTCAAGGGGTTCCTCTCTTGAAAATCAATCTGGACAACCTTATCCGGCAAGGGGCCTCTCGGATTGTGGTCAACGTACACCACCATGCCGACATGATTGTCGATTATCTCAACCACCACACTTGGGAGGCCGAGATTCTGGTCTCCGACGAACGCGACCAACTGCTGGATACTGGCGGAGGGCTGAAAAAAGCCGCCCATCTGTTTGCTCCCAACGAGCCTGTTTTAATCCACAACGTGGACATACTGTCGCACATAGACCTCACCGCTGCATTAAAACAACATTCTCATTCCATGAGTATTGCAACCCTCTTGGTGAGTTCCCGCAACACCTCCCGTCAACTGCTGTTCGACGAACATCGCCAACTGGTCGGATGGAAAGATTCTCGCAGTGGAGAAACCCGATGGGTACAGGAGCCAACCCCTTGTGAAGAAAGGGCTTTCAGCGGCATCGCGATAATCGAGCCCACCCTCCTCGACCTGCTCCCCCCAGCGGACCGTCCCTACCCCATCATCCCCGCCTATCTTGACATAGCCAGAAATCATAGAATCAACTACTTTGAGCACAAAAAAGAAGATTGGCTCGATGTAGGAAAACCCGACACACTTAATATCGCCCAGACATGGAGTCTTTCTTAGCCACTGTAGCGCGCCGACTGCGCGCCGACCACCCGTCAGACCTTGAGCAGGTCATTGTCGTCTTCAACAACCGCCGCTCGGGACTGTTCCTCCGTCAACAATTTACCGAGCAGAGCGACAGCCCGCTCTTCCTACCCCAAATCATCGGCATCGATGACCTTGTTTCTCAACTGGGGCGCCTGGAGATTGTCCCGAACGAGTTCCTGCTTTTCGAGTTATTCGACATTCACAGAGCCCTCGCTGGCGAAGAACGTAAGTTTGAAACTTTCGAGGAGTTTATCTCCTTCGGCGACATGCTGTTGTCGGACTTCTCGGAAATCGACCTCTACTGTGTGGATGCCCGACAGCTTTTCGAGAACCTCCATGACGAGAAAGCGCTCAGCGAGTGGAACCCCGAAACAGGGGCGCTGACCCCGTTCCAAGAGAAATACCTCTCGTTCTACAAGTCGCTCTATCACTATTACGACCAACTGCATAAGCGCCTCTCGAGCCAGGGCAAGGCTTATAGTGGGATGGCCTACCGAACGGTGGCGGAAAATATCTCCACACTGGCCGACAACCTTGAGTGCTCCCACATCTACTTCGTTGGATTCAACGCCTTGTCCGAATGCGAGATGCGCATCATCCAACAATATGTGCGGATGGGACGGGGAACATTTCTCCCCGATGGGGACGATTACTACCTCTCCGACCCCAACCAAGAGGCGGGCAATTTCCTTCGCAAATACCGTCAGAAATTCCCTGTCGCCGGCGCCTTCCATAACCATTTCAGTGAGGGGGAAAAGGACATCACCCTCATCAGTTGCCCTGAGAATCTGCTGCAATGCAAATATGCCGGAGACATCCTGCACCAACTGAACCAGCAGGAGGGGGAATCCTTCGTGAAGCAGACCGCACTGGTGCTAGCCGACGAGTCGCTGCTCATCCCCACCCTCAACTCCCTTCCGCCGAACGTCTGCCACGCCAATGTCACCATGGGATTCCCGTTTCCCAACACCGCGGTACACTCCCTGATGCTTAAACTCTTCTCCCTACATCAGCAACGAAGGGGCACGAAATACCACTACAAAGACCTCCAAGACTTATTGACCGACTACTGTCTCGCACCGATTCTCCATACTGGAACCCTCTACGGAAACCTCCTCAAGAAATTCTCCGACAGCCATATCATCTATGCCGATGTGGCCTCGCTGAAAGAGCTCTGCCAGCCTCTGAGGTGCACACTGGAGCCAATCGAATTCCTTTTCACCGAAGAGGCTCCCGACCCAGACACCTTCTTGGCCCTGACGCACAAACTTATCCAGCTCATATACCTCAACAAGACACTGGAACACAACCGAAAAGAAAAGGAAGCATTGGCCTGCTTGCTGCAGATTATCGAACATTTCCAAGAACTGCAACAAAAGTACTACTTTGTACAAAGTCTCTCGGTTCTTTTGAAGATATACTCCCGCATTGCCAAGCGGCGCACCGTTGCATTCTACGGAGAGCCTTTGCAGGGATTGCAAATCCTCGGCATGCTGGAGACCCGAAACCTCGACTTCAAGCGGGTCATCCTGCTCTCCGCAAACGAAGGCACTATCCCCGCCAGCAGATCTACCAACACACTGATACCATATACTTTGAAGAGAGCATTCCACATCCCCACCTACCGCGAGAAAGATGCTGTCTACGCCTACAACTTCTACCATCTGCTACAACGTGCGGAAGAAATCTACATCCTGTACCACACCGAGTCCGACGGTATGGGGAAAGGAGAACCCAGCCGTTTTGTCATGCAGGTTCGCAACGAACTGGCCCAGCGATACCCAAACCACATCCATCTTCATGAAAAGGTGCTCTCCGCTGCCAACCAGGCGACCCGCTCTCTGCCCAAGGATTCCCACGAAAAAGACGATGCCACTTGTCAACGCCTGAAAGAGATGGCCAAAAATGGATTCTCCCCCTCCGCACTGAACAAATACCGTGGCTGTCCGTTGAAGTTCTACTACGAGAACGTCCTGTTAATCAAAGAACCCACCGAGATGCATGAGGACATCGACCAGTCGGAAATGGGCACCTGCATCCACGCCATCCTGTCCAAGATCTATTCCGGCGATGCCGACCATCATGTGCGAAAAGAAACCCTGCTACACCAATTGGAAAACCTTGACGAACTGACTCGTCAGGTGTTCGAAGAAGAGGGGTTCTCCAACTACCAACGTGAAGGTCGAAGCCATTTCCTCGAATCCGTCATCAAGACCCAAGTCACAAAATTCGTCCAAGGGGAAATCCATCAATTGGAGAAGGGATGCCAAATCAAGATTCTGGGACTGGAACGCACGTTGGAACAGTCCCTCTCGATGTCGGATGAAAGCCTCCGGAAAAACGCCCTCATCATAGGCACGGCCGACCGTATCGACAACACTGACGGCTTTGTGCGTGTCATCGACTACAAATCCGGGTCGGTGACGGACTCTGAGCTGAATGTCGCCGCCGGCGAACTCAACCTCATGAAAATTCCCGATAAATGGTTCCAAGTCATGACCTATTCATGGCTGTACGACAAAACCAAGGAGAGCAGCCAACCCCTCCTGCCCGGCATCCTCCCACTGCAACGGCTGAATGCCCAGCTGCTCCCTGTCACCTGGGGGAAAGCCCTCCCCACCAAGGAGCATCTGGCAAAGTTCGAAGTAGCCCTTAAAACCGTTGTTTCCGACATACTTAACCCCGCTATCCCCTTCTTCGCCAACCACGACAGTTCGCTCTGCAAACATTGTCCTTTCGCCGAGACCTGCAAATAAACGCTACCCTCCCCGTAAAAAAGAAGCGGAAAATATTATTTCCGAATGAAAAAAAATGCGTATATTTGCAAATCAATCCTCATCGCCCCTTTTAGGCCATCGATGGCCTAAGGGCATGACGGATATATTATTATAGCGGAAAATATAGTTTAATTATACGATGAAAAAAACACTTTTAGCACTCCTCGCGGTCTCCGTTGTCCTGCTGACAGGGTGTAGCGGATTGTCCAAAATGAAATCCAAGAGCAAAAATATTCGCTACCAAGCCAACCCCGACCCCGTTGAGACCCGGGACGACAAGGTGGTCGTAAACTTCACTGCCTCCATCCCGCCGAAATACTTCGACAAAGGCGTGGCACTCTTCATCCAGCCCGTCTTCACTTGGGAAGGCGGCACCACTCCGCTGGAACCCATCACCATCAAGGGCGAGAATGTCTCCGGCCAAGCCACCACCATCAACTACACCACCGGTGGGCGCTTCACCTACAACGATGTCCTTGACTACAAGCCCGGCATGGAAACCGGACGTGTCACGCTGGCTCCGGTGGGATACAAAGCCTCGACCGTGGACGACGAAGCCCTCTTCGCCGAGGATATTGTCAAGAACCATCGCGGGGTCACCTTCCCCACCGTGCTCATCTCCGACGGTGTCAACATCACCTCCGAGTGGATTGACATTCGCGGAAATATCTCCATTGCACCTCTCAACTACAACAAAAAACAGGGGGTCGTGGAGACCGCTGACATCTATTTCCCCAACGGCAACTCAGTCCTTGACTGGAACTGTGAGATGAACGTGAAATTCGATGCCCGCAACACCGTCGAAGACCTCAAACGCATCATGCTTGAGAACGGCCTTCCCAAGCAGATTACCATCACCGGTTGGGCCTCGCCCGAAGGTGAAGAGACGCACAATACGGGTGTCTCCAAAAACCGTGCCGACATCGCCACCGGCGAACTCCGTCGCGTTCTTGACGATGTGCTGGTGGTCATGGCCAAGCGCGCCAAAGTGAAACCCCAAGACCTCGAATACTACAAGCACAACCAGCTGAAGAAGATGATTATCACCACCCGCGCCGCCGGCGAGGACTGGGTACATTTCGTGGTCATGGTGGAAGAGAGCACTATTCAGGACAAGCACGCCATCGTCAACGTGGTTGAAACCCAGCAGAACTTGGTGAAGCGCGAACAGATGATCAAGAACTACTCCGAGACTTATCCCCAACTCGAGCAAGACATCTTCCCCAATCTGCGTCGCGCACAAATCGCCCTCTACTACTCCGAAGCCCGCAAGACGGATGTCGAACTAGCCAAGCAGGCCACCCTCAATCCCGCCAAGCTCACCTTCGACGAACTGATGTACGCCACCTATATCAACTATAACTACGACACCAAGATGAAGTACTACAAATGGGCCACCGAGAATCACAGCGCCGAATGGGGTGCCTGGAACAACGCTGGTGCCATTGCTTTCTATCTGGGCGACTATGACGAGGCCGACCGCTACCTAAAAGTGGCCCGCGACCTGAACCCCCACAACCCCGACATCCTCAACAACACGGGTCTGCTCTGTCTGGCCAAAAAGGATTACACCTTGGCGAAGTACTACTTCGAAGAGGCTCAGCGGCAGGGTAGCACCGATGCCGAAGCCAATATCACCATCCTCAACCTCAAACGTGGCAACTACGAAGATGCTCAGAAGATGCTCAAAGGCACTTCCTGCAGCTATAACCTCGCCTTCACCCAGCTGATGAACGACGAGACCGATGCCTGCATCCGCACCCTCAACTGCTGCCTCGACCAGACCGCTGAGGTCAACTACCTCCGCGCCGTGGCCTACGCCCGCCTCGGCGACCGCGAAAACTGCCTGAAAAACCTGCAGGCCTCCGTCGACCAGGAATACGAGTACAAGCGCAAAGCCGCCATCGACACCGAGTTCAAGGCCTACTGGGACGACGAGGACTTCAAACTGGTCATCAAACTGTATTAAGAAATATCGCAATGCTTCAGTAGGATGTAGGAATAATCCGATTGTTCCTACATCCTTTTTTATTTCTCCGGCAACATGAAACTACTCGAAAACATCAAACGTCAAATCCCAAACCTCATCACCCTCGGCAACCTGCTCTGCGGCGTCGTGGCCTGCTACATGGCTGCGCAAGGCTTCCTCCCGGCGGCAGCCGTGTGGATCTGCCTGGGCATCTTCCTCGACTTCTTCGACGGCCTTGCCGCCCGACTGCTGGGTGTCGCCTCACCCATAGGCAAGGAACTCGACTCTCTGGCCGACGTGGTCACGTCGGGAGTGGCTCCGGGGCTTATCCTGTTCCGGACAGGCGATGTGCTGTCCGGGTGCAACGGCTGTCCCGACTATCTTGAGGCCGTCGGCTACCTTGCCCTGCTCACGCCCGCCTTCGCCGCTTACCGACTGGCCAAGTTCAACCTCGACACCCGCCAGAGCCACAGCTTCCTCGGACTTCCGGCTCCCGCCAACGCCTTGATATGGGTAGGCATCGCCTTGCAGGGAACCGACACCCTGACACCCGCAGGGGCTGCCATCATCCTGTGTGTGTCGGTGGCCACAGGCATCCTCATGGTCACCGAACTCCCCATGTTCTCCCTCAAATTCAATTTCAAGGACCTCTCGTGGAAGACAAACGCTGTACAATATATCTTCCTCATCGGCTGCGCCCTCATTATCGGCTTCACCCGCCAGTGGTATGCCATCTCGCTCATCATCCTATGGTACATCCTCCTCTCCCTCATCACCCAACGCAAACCAGCCGTCAATGAACAGTCCTAAGCATATCGCCATTGCCGACTACGACTACCCCCTGCCCGACGAGCGCATAGCCAAATTCCCCCTCGCCCAACGCGACCAATCCAAACTCCTTGTCTATCGCCACGGCGACATCTCCGAGACCATCTTCCACCAGATTGCCGACCAGTTGCCGCCCGATACCCTGTTGGTATTCAACGAGACCAAAGTCATCCACGCCCGGCTCTTCTTCCGCAAACCCACTGGTTCCATGATAGAAGTATTCTGCCTGGAGCCCCAGAACATGCCGGTTGCGCAAGCCTTCGAACAACGCGAGCACTGCACCTGGCTCTGCTTCATTGGCAACAACAAAAAGTGGAAAGAAGGCCCCCTGACCCTCACCTCAAGTCTTTCACCTCTTGTCGTTTCGCAAAGCGAGAGCAGAGCAAACAAGTTCGCTCTGCCGAGCCAAAGAAACGTCAACGAAGTTACCTTTCACCTCACCGCCTCGCGGCGCGAAGCGGTGGGCAACGCCTGGATAGTCGACTTTACCTGGACTGGCGGACTCAGTTTCGCCGAAGTTATCGAAGTGGCAGGCGTCATCCCCCTGCCGCCCTACCTGCACCGCGAAGCCGAAACCTCGGACAACGAGCGATACCAAACGGTCTATGCCCATCAGGAGGGCTCCGTGGCAGCCCCCACAGCAGGACTGCATTTCACCCCAGAGTTACTCAATACACTGAAAACAAGAGGCATCTCAACCGACTTCATCACCCTGCATGTCGGTGCCGGCACCTTTAAGCCCGTCAATACCCCCACCATTGGCGAACACGAGATGCATGTCGAACCCATCACCCTCAACCGCGACAATATCCTACACATCCTCCACCATCTCCCCCGCCCCGTCATCCCCGTGGGGACCACCACGGTACGCACACTGGAATCCCTCTATTGGTTCGGCGTCAAACTCTCTCGCCAACCCGACCTGGAGGCCATGCATATCCTGCAATGGGACCCCTATGAATTGGAGTCGCTGCACATCGACACTGCCACGGCCTATCGCAACGTCTTGCAATGGATGGAACGGCACGATTTGCAAACCCTCTCTGGCGACACCCAACTGATGATTGCACCGGGATACAAATATCATGTTATCAGCGGCCTCATCACTAATTTCCACCAACCGAAAAGCACTCTTCTGCTGCTGGTGTCGGCCCTCGTGGGAGAGGCATGGCACGACTGCTACCGCTATGCCCTCGACCACGGCTTCCGCTTCCTCAGCTATGGCGACAGCTGCTTGTTCCTGCCTTGAACACAATGGCCACTCCCCTTGTCCGTCCGCTGCGCGATTTCTTCCGCATCCTCTTCCCCGACCTCTGCTGCCACTGCGGCGAAGCGTTGGTCGGCGATGAACGGTACCTCTGCACCACATGCATGGCGCATATCGCCTGGGCGTCCGATGCCGGCCAGCCAGGTAACAGCGTTGAGCAGCGGCTCCTCGGACGCATCCCCGTGGAAGCGGCAGCGGCACTGATGACCTTCCAAAAGGGCACCGTCGTGCAGGACATCGTACATCAAATCAAATACCACGGCAACGACGGCATGGCCCATCAGTACGGTCATCTGCTCGGGGTCGCGTTGGAACGGTCGGGGCGTTTCCGGCACATCGACGGCATTGTCCCCGTCCCACTGCACCGCCGCAAGAAATACGAGCGTGGCTATAACCAGAGCGAACTGCTTGCCGAAGCCATTGCGAAAGTCCTGCGCTGTCCCGTAGAGGCCCGAAACCTCTACCGCACACGCTACACCGACACACAAACCCACAAAAACCGCCTCGACCGGATGGACAACATGGACAACGTTTTCGCCGTACGCCACCCCGAGGCATGGGAAGGCAAGCATCTTCTCCTCGTCGACGACATCCTCACCACCGGTGCTACTACCGAAGCCTGCTACCACGCCCTGAAAGCCGTTCCTGGCATCCGTATCAGCGTGGCGGTACTGGCATTGGTGGGGTTGTAAGAAAAAAAATCTTTCCAATTCCATTTTTTTTATTAATTTAGTATCCTCATTCCGTTGCCCATCATTCCTACAACGGAATGACATTTAATTAATTGACAAAATTCCACACCATGAAATACAACCGTATCCTGCTAAAATTGAGCGGTGAATCGCTCATGGGGAAGCAAAGCTATGGAATTGCCCCCGAGATGTTGACACAATATGCCAACGACATTAAAGCTGTCGTGGAAAAAGGCGTCGAAGTGGCCATTGTCATCGGTGGCGGCAATATCTTCCGTGGTCTCAGCGGTGCATCCAAGGGCATGGATCGCGTGCAAGGCGACTATATGGGTATGCTGGCCACACTCATCAACAGCATGGCCTTGCAGGCCGAGTTGGAAAAACAGGGGCTGAAGACCGAACTTCTGGGCGGACTGGCCATCGAACCCATCTGCAAGGAGATGTCGCGCCGCCGCGCCATTGAGGCCATGCAGGCAGGACGCGTCGTTATCATCGGTGGCGGCACCGGAAACCCCTTCTTCACCACCGACACCGCCTCCACCCTCCGCGCCATCGAAATCAAAGCAGATGTCATCCTGAAGGGCACCCGTGTCGACGGCGTCTACACCGCCGACCCTGAGAAAGACCCCTCCGCAGTCAAATACCCCACCCTCAGTTTCCAGGAAGCCCTAGGGAAAAAACTGAAAATCATGGACCTCACTGCCTTCGCCCTTTGCGAGGAAAACAAACTCCCCATCTACGTGTTCGACATGAACCGCCCGGGCAACCTGCTGAAAGTCGTCTCTGGCGAAGAAATTGGCACCCTTGTGAGCTAGACTAACTAGAACAACTAGCCCAACTAGAGCAACTAGAGTAAAGAATCAAAAAACACCCCAAATACCATGAACGATTTATCAAAAGCCTGTATCGAGGAAGCCAACACCAGTATGCACAGCGCCATCAACTTCCTCAACAAAGAACTGGAGAAAATCCGTGCCGGCAAGGCCAACCCCGGAATGCTCGACGGAGTCAAGATTGACTACTACGGCACCCCCACCGAAATCAGCCAAGTGGCCAACATCAACACCCCCGACCCGCGTAGCATCATCATCCAGCCGTGGGAGAAGACCATCATCGGAGCCATCAACAAGGCCATCCTCGACGCTAATCTCGGATTTACCCCGCGCCATGAAGGCGAAATACTCCGCATCATCATCCCGCCGCTCACCGAGGAACGCCGTAAAGAGCTCTCCAAGGCAGCAAAAAGCGAGGTCGAGAATAGCAAAGTCAACATCCGCAATGCCCGCCGCAACGTGATGGACAAAGTCAAGAAACTGAAAGACAAGTCTATCCCAGAAGACGAGGTGAAGCAGGTGGAAAAGGAAATCCAGGATATCACCGACAAGTTCATTGCCGAATGCGACAAGATTTACGCCGCTAAGGAAAAGGAAATCATGACCGTCTAACCCAAGGTCGACGACCATGTGGAGTCAATTGAGAATTGCGAATTCCCCTGAGAACATCAAATTCAATATTCAATGGTTTGACTCTTTGACGTCAACCAACCAATACTGCGAACTCCTCAACCTCGACGAGGTTGAGGAGTTCACTGTTATCGCGGCCCGCAGCCAAACGGCCGGTATTGGCCAACGGGGCAACCACTGGGAGAGCGAGGCAAGCAAGAACCTTACCTTCAGCCTTATCCTCAAGCCTGATTTCCTGCCCGTGGCCGACCAGTTCCGCATCACCGAGGCGGTGTCATTGGCCATGGTCGACACCCTCACCCTCCTCCTTCCTCAAGCGGACGGACAGCTCCGCATCAAGTGGCCCAACGACATCTACGTTGCTACGTCGAAGATCTGCGGGATGCTTGTCTCCAACAAAATCCAGCACAACATCCTGCAGGACTCCATTGTCGGCATCGGGCTGAACGTCAACCAGACCAGCTTCCCCAACTGGGTACCCAACCCCATCTCCGTCGCGCAACTCATCTCCCACGAAATCCCTTTGGAACCACTGCTCACACAACTCCTCACTAATATTGGGGAGCGCTACCGCCGTCTGCGCCAACATCTCAACGAAAAAGAAGAATACCTCTCGCTCCTGCTCAACCGTGGTGTCGAGAGCGACTACCTCTACCATGGCACCCGTATCCGCGCGACCCTGTGCGACGTCAATTCCTTCGGTCATCTGCAACTCATCACCTCTAACGGCACCCCCCTCTCCTGCGGATTGAAAGAAATAGCCTTTCTCCTCCCTCCACCGCGACCGTGGGAACCCTCTTGCAAAAAAAATCTCGCTGAATGAAAAAAAATGCGTAACTTTGCAAGCAGAAACACGCATTGTGCGTTTCCGAGAAACAAACGATTATAATATATTAACCAAAAACAACCCCCAACATGGAACTCCCATTTGCAGAAGCGTGGAAAATCAAGATGGTGGAACCCATCAAGAAATCCACCCGCGAACAACGCGAAAAATGGCTTGAAGAGGCCCACCAGAACATCTTCATGCTCAAGAGCGACTACGTCTATATTGACCTGCTGACCGACTCCGGCACCGGTGCCATGAGCGACCGTCAGTGGAGCGCGATG
The DNA here is from genome assembly GCA_905234695.1 of uncultured Bacteroidales bacterium. Lineage (GTDB taxonomy): Bacteria > Bacteroidota > Bacteroidia > Bacteroidales > P3 > Colimorpha. Next base: position 29,434 of record CAJOHZ010000025.1, read on the forward strand.
ATGATGGGCGATGAGAGCTACGGCGGTGCCCGTTCCTTCTTCCACATGAAGGACACCATCACCGAACTCACCGGCTTTGAATACGTCATCCCCACCCACCAGGGCCGTGCGGCCGAGAACGTTCTCTTCTCCTATCTGGTGAAGCCCGGCATGATTATCCCTGGCAACGCCCACTTCGACACCACCAAGGGCCATATCGAGAGCCGCAAGGCCTTCGCCATTGACGTCACCGTCCCCGAGGCCTACGACACCCAGCTCGAAGTCCCCTTCAAGGGCAACGTCAGTCTTGAGAAGCTGGAGAAGGTACTGAAGGAAAACAAGGGCAACGTCCCCTTCTTCGTCCTCACCGTCACCAACAACACCGTCGGCGGCCAGCCTGTCAGCATGGAGAATATCCGCGAAACCTGCGCCCTCTGCCACAAATACGGTGTGCCCGTCAATATCGACAGCGCCCGTTTCATTGAGAACGCCTACTTCATCAAGACCCGCGAGAAAGGCTACGAAAACAAGACCCTGCGTGAAATCTGCAAGGAGATGTTCTCCTATGCCGACAGCATGACCATGAGCGCCAAGAAAGACGCCCTCGTCAACATGGGCGGTTTCATCGCCACCAACAAGAAAGACTGGTACGAAGGTGCCAAGCTCTTCTGCATCCCCTTCGAGGGCTTCCTCACCTACGGTGGTATGAACGGCCGCGACATGGACGCCCTGGCCGTGGGTCTGAAAGAAAACATCGAGTTTGAGATGGTCGAGACCCGCATCAAGCAGGTCCACTACCTGGCTGCCAAGCTTGACGAATACGGTATCCCCTACCAGCGTCCTGCCGGTGGTCATGCCATCTTCGTCGATGCCGACAAGATCCTCACCCAGATTCCCAAAGAGGAATTCCCGGCCCAAACCCTCACCTGCGAGCTCTACCTCGAGGCCGGTATCCGCGCCTGCGAGATTGGCTACGTCCTCGCCGACCGTGACCCCGTGACCCGCGAGAACCGCTTTGGTGGCAACGACTTCGTGCGCCTTTGCATCCCGCGCCGCGTTTACACCAACAACCACATGGATGTCATCGCCGCTGCCCTGAAGAATGTCTACGACCGTCGCGACACCATCAAGCGCGGTCTGGAAATCACCTGGGAGGCCGAGCTGATGCGCCACTTCACCTGCCAGTTCAAACGCCTCGGCTAACAAGCAGAGGTATCCACAAACGCAAATCCCCGGACGCAGACCCGTCCGGGGATTTTTTTGTACTCTTGAAAACAAGCAGCGGGCGCCGATGGCGCCCGCTGCCGCGACAGGGCCGAAGCCCTGCGATAGTCAGGTTATGAGTCTTATCTCACGATAAGTTTCTTCACCATGTTCACCTTCTCGCCGGTGATGCGCACGAAGTAGGCACCCTGCGAGAGGTTGTCGACGTTCATCGTCTTCACACAGTCG
>CAJOHZ010000026.1 GCA_905234695.1 uncultured Bacteroidales bacterium
TTTACTCTTCTCCGACGTTTCCCCGACATATCTCCGACACTTCTCCGACCTATGTCGGGAGAAGTGCGGGAAAAGTACTGGATATGAGTGAGATAAGAGTAAAAGGACGGAAAAAGGTGCATAAAAGGCGCACTGAGAGCAGGGTGAGAGCGGGCTAGGAGAAACTAAAAGGTAAAAAACTGTTGAATCGTTGATTGTTGAACTAAGGTCGGCGACCTTGTGGAGCCAACTGTTGATTGTTGAACTGTTGAATTATTGGAAGGTTGAACGCACTCGTGTCACTGGTCACTTAAACTTAACACTGAAACTAAAGGCGTTTTTCGTCTATGTCGGGAAAAAATGCTATCTTTGCATTTCCATTCAGCATCACACACCATGCAGTTACTGTCCGATTTTCCGTGGTATATCTCTTTGCTGTGCCTGTTGGCGGGAGCCGCCTACAGCGCAGGACTATACTGGCGGGGCAAGCACCGCCGGGAGGAGGGGCTGCCACGGGCGGCACGGGTGGCGCTGCCACTGCTGAGGTTCGTCACGGTGGCGCTCATCGCGTTCCTGCTGACCGCCCCGCTGGTGCGGCGGCAGGTGAGCAGCCACGAGAAACCTGTGGTGGCGGTGGTGACGGATGCCAGCCGGTCGGTGCCCGAGGGGTTCCAGCTGCCGGAGGGGGTGCGCCGAGAGTTGGAGAGGCAGTACGAGGTGGTGGAGTATGTGTATGGCTCGGGGCTGCTGCCGGCATCGGACTCGGCCCGCGAGGCGGTATGCCATGCAACGGACATCGCATCGGCGCTAACAGAGGTGGCAGACCTCTACGCAGGGCGCAACCTGGGGGCCGTGGTGCTGACGGGCGACGGCATATACAACCGCGGACAGACCCCCGCCACGGTGGCGGCAGGCCTGACGGTGCCGGTGTATGCGGTACCGCTGGGAGACACAACTCACCGCAGCGATGCCGCCATCGCCCATGTGCGCTACAACCGCGCCGTGCGGATGGGGAGCCTCTTCCCCCTGGAGGTGACGCTGCACGCCAGCCGCCTGAAAGGGAGCCGCGCAACACTCACCGTGACCCATGACGGACGACGGCTGTACAGCAAGGAGATTACCTATACCGACGACCACTACAGCACCACGGAGAGCCTCATGCTCGACGCCGACCGGGCGGGGCTGCAGAGCTATACCGTGGCCGTGAGCGCCGTGGCCGGCGAGGCCACGGCAGACAACAACCGCCGCACCATCGCCGTGGAGGTGACCGACGGACGACAGAGGATTGCCCTCGCGGCGGCGGCACCCCACCCCGATATCAGCGCCCTGCGGCAAGCCATCGGGAGAAACCCGAACTACGAGACCGAGGTCTTTGTGGGCGAGAACGGCCTGCGCCAGCTGAGCCAACGGCAGGAGGGGTTCGACCTCTACATCTTCCACAACCTGCCTGGACAGCGCACCCCCGACCTGCGGAGCCTGACGGCCGCCAAAGGGGCGGTGCCGACGATATATATCTTGGGACCCGGCACCGACCTGGGCCGCTTCAACGCCCTGCATAGCGGACTGGAGATTGTGGCCCGAAGCCACAAGACCGACGAGGTGACCGCCCTGCGCAACCCCGATTTCGCCCTGTTCACCCTTGACGAGGAGAGTAGCCGACGGCTGGAGCAGTTACCGCCGTTGGCGGCCCCGTTCGGCGACTACCGCACCGCGGGCAACCTGCAATCGCTCTTCACCGCCCGGGTGGGGACCGTGGGCAGCGACCGTCCGTTGGTGGCGTTCTGCCAGCAGGAGGGGGTGCGGAGGGCTTTTGTCGCCGGCGAGGGACTATGGCGCTGGCGACTGCAAGACTACCAGATGACCGGCAGCCACCACGACTTCGACGCCCTGGTGGAGAAGATGGTGACCTACACCTCGCTGCAGGTGGGCAAGGAACGGCTGCGCGTGACAGCACGGCCCGTGTACGGGGCCGGCGAGGCGGTGACCGTGGAAGCCGAGTTGTATGACGACAACCTGGAACCCACCAACCGACCCGAGGCCACCTTCAGCTGTGCCGACAGCAGCGGCCAGCGCCACAGCTACGCCTTCAACCGCAGCGGCAACGGCTATGCCCTGAATCTGGGCACGCTGCCGCCGGGGACCTACAGCTATACCGCCTCGGCCTCCTTCGCCGGAAAAGAGTATACCGCGGCAGGACGGTTCGTGGTGGAACAGTTCGACCTGGAGAGCCTCAACCTGGTGGCCGACCACGCCTTGATGAACACCATCGCCCGCACCACGGGGGGCGAGACACTGGCCCCCGACAGTCTGGAACGCCTGCCCGCCTTGCTGGAGGCACGGGGCGACATGAAGGCGGTGATATACTCCCACACCCGCTATACCGAACTTCTGGACCTCCCGTGGCTGCTCGTGCTGCTGGTCCTGCTGATGGGCTTGGAATGGGGGGTGCGCAAAGCCTGTGGTGAAGTATGAGAATTTCCCGTTTCATAAAGGACTCCGGCACGCTGGTGTCGGGACAGGTGGCCGCCCAGCTGATTGCCTTTGCCGCCTATCCCCTGCTGACACGCCTCTTCACACCGGCCGATTTCGGCCTGTACAATGTCTTTTACAGCTATATCGAGGTCTTCATCATCCTGTCGACCGGCAAATACGAGCTCTCCATCGTGGCCGCCAAGAGCGACGCCGAAGCCTACGCCATCGCGCGGATGACGCTAGGGATAAACACTTGTGTGTCGCTGTTGCTGCTGACCGTGGTGCTGGCGCTGACGCTGGCGGGGGTGCACCTCGGCCCCCTGGTGCCGTCGCTGGCGCTGCTTATCCCCTTCATGGTCTTTTTCTGCGGCACCACACGGGTGTACAGCTTCCTGTGCAACCGCGGCAAACGCTACCGCACCATCGCCGCCGGCGAGGTGACGACCTCGGCCGTCGGGGTGGCCCTGAAAGCGGCCTCCGGCGGGATGGCCCCGCTGTGGGGGTGGCTGCATACCGCGGGCCTGCCGCTGGGCACCGTGGCCGGAAAGGCCGCCGGAAACCTCTACTACCGCCTCCGCGTGGGACGGCTGCCAAAGACGGACAGGGCGACGGCACGCACCCTGATGCACACGCACCGCAACTTCCCCTTGTATGTGATGCCGAAGGAGTTTGTAAGCAGCTTCTCGGCCAACCTGCCCTTCCTCTGGCTTGCCGCCTATTTCGACAACGCCGCCATCGGCCTCTTCTCGCTGGCGCTGACCTTCACCATACGGCCCGTGCGGATACTCAACAACGCCTTCGAGGCGGTTTTCTACGCCGACACAACGCAGAAGGTGCGGCAGGGGCAACCCATCGGCGCCTCCATCCGACAGTTTGTGCTGGTGCTGAACGCGGCAGCCATCCCCTTGATGGTGGCGGGATTTTTCTATGCCGAACCGGTGTTCACGTTCCTCTTCGGCGACAAGTGGATTGGCACCGGCTATTATGTGCGCTGCCTCATCCCGTGGCTGTGGGTGATGCTTACCGCCAACTCGCTGATGTTTGTCAGCAATATCTTCGGCACGCAACGCGTCGATTTCTTCTTCCAGATAGCCCTGCTGGCGCTCCGTGTGGCAGCCTTGGGTGCCGGCCTCCTGGCACACGATTTCGGCCTGGCAGTGCTGCTGTTTTCCGCCGCGAGCGGCACCGTGCAGCTGGCGCTGCTGGGATGGTATCTTTTCCAAGTACACCGCTACGACCGCCACACCGCCCACCCCTGACCCATGCCCGACATCATCCCCATACACGACCTTTCGCACCCCGGACTGCGCCTCTATGCCGGCCTGACTGAAGCCCAGCTACGCAACCGGCTGGAACCCGACAAGGGGATTTTCATTGCCGAAAGCCCGAAGGTGATCCGTGTGGCGTTGGAGGCTGGATACACCCCCCTGTCGCTGCTGACGGAAGCCAAGCACCTGAACGGCATCGCAGCTGATATCGTGGCCCGCTGCGAGGGGGTGCCCGTCTATGTCGGCGAACGCGGGCTGCTGGCCTCGCTCACAGGCTATGAACTTACGCGGGGAGTGCTCTGCGCCATGCGACGGCCGCAGCCACAGAGCGTTGAAACGGTGTGCCGAGGAGCCCGCCGCGTGGCAGTGCTGGACGGAGTGGTCAACAGCACCAACACCGGGGCCCTGTTCCGTGCCGCCGCCGCACTGGGGGTGGACGCGCTGCTGCTCAGCCCCACCTGCTGCGACCCGTTGAACCGGCGCAGCGTGCGGGTGAGCATGGGCACCGTGTTCCAGATTCCGTGGGCCTATCTGCCCCACTGGCCCGGGGAGGGGGTGGCACAACTGCGGGCGATGGGCTTCAAGACCGCCGCCATGGCCCTCAGCCCCGACGCCCTGCGGCTGGACGACCCGAGGCTGGCCTCCAGCCCCCGGCTGGCTATCGTTATGGGCACCGAAGGCGACGGCCTTGCGGAAGAGACCCTGCAGCAGTGTGACTACGTGGTCACCATCCCCATGGCGCGGGGGGTGGACTCGCTCAATGTGGCCGCGGCGGCCGCCGTGGCTTTCTGGCAACTGTGCCGATAAGCAAGAACGTGATTTAAGAATCAGCCCAACGAGGCGGGACGCTGGTCGCCCCAGCCGAGTTTTTGGTGGATGGCGCTGAAGAAATTCTGCCCGTGGAGGCGCACCAGCTGGATGGTGAAGTCCTCGCGGGAGAGGTGCAGCTGTGTGCCGCTGGGCAGGTGCTGGCGGCGCGAGTCGGTGCTGAGGCTGAAAGGATGCTCGCGGGGGTGGGTGACCAGCCGCAGGCTGGCATTGTCGGGCACAATGATGGGGCGCAGCGTGAGGTTATGCACCCCGATGGGGGTGACGACGAAACAGCCGCTATGGGGTGTGAGGATGGGCCCGCCACAGCTGAGGGAATAGGCGGTGGAGCCGGTGGGGGTGGCCACGATGAGGCCGTCGCCCACATAGGTGGACACAAAGTCGCCGTTGATGTATAGGTCGGTATGCAGCAGGGTACCGTCGTCGAGACGGTGGAGGCACACCTCGTTGAGGGCGAAGGTGGAGAAGGGGCTGCCGGGGAGGTCGGCCACGACATGGAGGAGGGTGCGGGGCTCGACGGTGTAGCGGCCGGCAAGGAGGTCGGTGACGAGGGTGTCGATATCGTCGCGGCCGGCGGTGGTGAGGAAACCCAGATGCCCTAGGTTGACGCCCACCACGGGTATCTGACGGCGGCCGATAAGATGGACCGAACTGAGGAGGGTGCCGTCGCCCCCCACGGAGATGATGAAATCATAGCCGTCGGGCGAAAGGCTGTCGGTGATGTCCTCGGTAACGACATGGTGGCGGTGCAACGCCTCGACCAGACGGTCGAGGTCCTGCTGCGCGGCAGGTTGCAGGTAGCGGGCGTAGAGACCTATTTTCATCGTATCAAAAGTATGGTTCCTTTATAGGTTATGTCGGAGCCGTCGGCATGGCGGCAACGGGCACGGAAGATATATACCCCCTGGGGGAGCGACCGGCCAGAGGCGGTGCCGTCCCAGCACTCGCCCAGCTGCTCGGTATGGAAGACCCGCAGCCCGCCTCGGTTGTAGATGTCGAGGCTGTAGCCGTCGGACAGCGGCGAGAGGTAATGGGGGCAGAAGGTGTTGTGCTCGGGGTCGTGGGGAAGGAGGATGTTGGAGAAGTAGGCGGCGGGCTCGGAGACCTCGGGCATGAGGAGCTGCACGGTATCGGATTGGGTGGTACGCTGACGACAGACATCGGGGGCCTCCAGACGGTAGAGATAGCGGAAGGCGGTACGGCGGATATCGGTATCGGTATAGGTGAAACGTGTGGGCCAGCGGCTGCCGCGGGAGAAGGTGGTGACCCGATGGAAGGCGGTGTCGCCGTCGTCCTGACGCATGAGATGGCAGATGTCGCCCTGGAAGGCGGTATCGACCTGCACGGCGAGGGTGACGGAGGGGGTGTTTTCATCGTAAACGGGGGTGGAAAGACGGAGGTAGGCGGCAGTGTCGCCCCGGTCGAAGAGGAGGCGCACCGTGTCGCTGGCGGCAGTGAGGGAGTCGGAGCGGTTATAGACATGCAGCCATGCCTCGACCGAGCCGATGGCCAAGTCGTCGACCGTGAGGTCGAAGGTGAAGGGACCGTCGGAAGAGACACAATGGCGATGGAGGCTGTCGGAACCCTGGAGGCGGTAGTAGAGACAGTAACGGCCCACGCTGTCGGGCATGTGTATATAGCGGTTCCACGAGGCCTGGAGATGGCGCGAACAGGGCGCCGCAGAGAGGGAGAGGACAGGATTGTGGAAGTCGGAGGTGAGACGGCTGGCCCGGAAACAGCTGTCGAAGGCAAGAAGGCGGAAGGTGTGCTCGGTGCGGCTGTCGAGGTCGGCAGGACAGCGGTAGACGGTGTTGAGACGCCCCCAGACGGTGTCGTAATCGAGGCAGGGGGTGCCGGAACAGATGTAGTAGCCCATGATATCGGGGTCGGGACTGGGGTACCAGCTGAGGACGATACGGCCGTTTTCGACGGTGGCCAGCCGCAGCCGGCAGCCGGTGGTGGGCATGGTGTCGCGGAAATGGAGCCCCACAGTGTCGGAACGGCGGGAGCCTCCCGCCGTCAGGGCATCGACATAATAGCCCACCGTATCGTCGCAGACGATGCGGCAGAGGGTGTCGGTATACTGTGTGTCGACGGTGAGCGCCACCTGGGCATAGCCCCCCTGGTCGGGGTAGTGGCGGTAGAGGCGGTAGGCGGTGGCCGACGGCAGGCGGGACCAGTTGAGCTGGCCCACCTGATGGCTGAGCACATAGGCACGGGTGAAGCGCAGGGAGTCGTCCTGCCCCTGAAGCATGAGGGGCAGCGCAAACAGCAGCACTATGAGCAGTCGGGACTTCATTGGAACGACTGCATTTGGACCAACTGAAAATAACGCCCCTGGAGTTCCATAAGCTCCTGATGGGTGCCCTGCTCGACGATGGAGCCCTGTTCAAGGACGACGATGAGGTCGGCATGTTGTATGGTGGAGAGGCGGTGCGCCACGATGAGGGCGGTGCGCCCGGAGAGGAGGTTGTCGAGAGACTGCTGCACAAGGCGTTCCGACTCGGCATCGAGGGCGCTGGTGGCTTCGTCGAATATCAGCAAGTCGGGGTTGCGAAGCAGGGCCCGTGCGATGCTGATGCGCTGCCGCTGGCCACCGCTGAGGCGGTCGCCACCGTCGCCGATACGGGTGTCGTAGCCATCGGGCTGCTGGAGGATGAACTGATGGGCGTTGGCAATCTGGGCGGCTCGGACAATCTGTTCATCGGTGGCCTCGGGGGTGCCGAAGGCGATGTTGTTGCGGATGGTGTCGTTGAAGAGAACGGTGTCCTGCGCCACCACACCGATATGACGGCGGAGGTCGGCGAGACGGATGGCCGTCAGCGGACGGCCGTCGATATAGATGCCGCCCGACGTGCAGTCGTAGAACCGCATGAGGAGGTCGGCCAGCGTGGACTTACCGGAGCCGGAACTGCCCACCAGCGCCACAGTGCGCCCCTTGGGGATGGTGAGGTTGATGTGGTGCAGCACTTCGGTACCGGGGGTATAGTGGAAGCCCACGTCGCGGAACTCGACCTGGCTGTGAAGCCCGTCGAAAGGCTGCGCATCGGGTGCGTCGGCCACCGTGTCGGGGGTGGAGAGGAACTCCTGCATACGGTCGACACAGGCACGCCCTTTCTTGATTTGCGACACGGCGGTGGTGAGCTCCTTGGAGGGCGGAATCATGAGGACGAACATCATGATGTAGGAGACGAACAACTCGGGGCTGAGATCGCCGTGGCCCCCCAGGACCATGTAGGAACCGAAGAGGAGAATGCCGATGACGACACAGTTGCCCAGGAAGTCGCTCACCGGCGACGAGAGGTCGACACGGCGCAACACCCGCGTACGGAGACGGGCGTAGCCGCGGTTGGACTCGCGGAAGCGACGGTTGGAGAAGCCAATGGCGGTATAGGCTTTGATGACTTTGAGGCCGGTGACGGTCTCTTCGGTGAGCGAAGTGAGGAAGGCATTGCGCTCCTGGAGTTCGAGGGAGTTGCGCCGAAGCCGATGGGTGATGCCCGAGATGACAAAGACGATGATGGGCAGCATGCAGAGCACGAAGAGGGTGAGCTTTGTGCTGATATAGAAAAGCATGGCGATATATAGCACCATGCTGACCACCGCAGTGACGAGTTGCTGGACGGAGTTGAGAGTGCTCTCCTCATACTCCACCAAATCGCTGCCGAAACGGGAGAGCATATCGCCTTTGCGGTTGGCGCTGTAGTAGGCCAACGGCATCTGCATGGCTTTGGCAAAAAGGAGGTTGCGGAGGTTGCGCACCACCTTGCAGCGCACCACGGCCATCTGGACGGCCGAGAGGTATCCGAAGAGGTTCTTGAAGGCATACAGTCCGAAGACCACCAACGAGAAGTATATCAGCGCATGGGTCTGGCCAAACGAGATGAGCCAGTCGTAGAGCAACTTGAGCGCCTGCGAAAGCAGGTTGCCCTCCGACGTGGTCACCGCAGCAAAAGCCCCTACCCCATCGCCCCCTTCGGCCGGGGAGAAAAGCAGCTTGACAAAGTCGGCCACCGAGAGGGCCGTGGCCATGGTGAAGAGCACCGAAAGCACCACAAAAAAACCGTATGCCACCAGCCGGGCGGCATACGGTTTCATTTGACGGAGCGTGAACCTCCGTGTTGTGCCTTGTGCCTTCACCTGTTATTCGCCTACTTTGTATCCGAGATAGTTGTGCGGGGTGATGCTGCGGAGGCGAGCCTTGACAGCAGGGTCGACCTCCAACGTGTCGACAAAGTCGGCGATGGTGTCGGCCGTGACTTTCTGGTTGGTGCGGGTGAGTTGCTTGAGGGCCTCGTAGGGATTGGGGTAACCCACCGAACGCAGGATGGTCTGGATGGCTTCGGCCACCACCGCCCAGTTGTTTTCCAAGTCGTTATAGAGCGCCTGCTCGTTGAGCAACAACTTGCCCATGCCTTTCTCCAGAGAGGCCAGCGAGATGAGCGTATGGGCAATAGGAACCCCCACGTTGCGGGAAACGGTGGAGTCGGTGAGGTCGCGCTGCAGACGGCTGACGGGGAGCTTGTGGCTGAGGTGCTCGAAGATGGCGTTGGCGAGACCCAGATTGCCCTCGGCATTCTCGAAGTCGATGGGGTTGACTTTATGGGGCATGGCCGAGGAGCCTACCTCACCGGCTTTGATTTTCTGTTTGAAATACTCCATCGAGACATAGCTCCAAATGTCGCGGCAGAGGTCGATAAGGATAACGTTGATACGCTTGCAGTTGTCGAAATAGGCGGCCATGTGGTCGTAGTTCTCAATCTGCGTGGTGTACTGGAGGCGTTCCAGCCCCAGATGGTTGGCCACGAAATCGTTGCCGAAGGCACGCCAGTCCACTTCGGGATAGGCCACGCGGTGGGCGTTGAAATTGCCCGTGGCGCCGCCGAATTTGGCGGCAAAGGGAATCTGGGCGAAATAGTTCATCTGGCGGCGCATACGGTAGGCGAAGACCATGATTTCCTTGCCCAGCGAGGTGGGCGAGGCAGGCTGCCCGTGGGTGTGGGCCAGCATGGGGATGTCTTTCCACTCTTCGGCCCGCTGCTCCAGGATGCCGAGGATGGCTTGGTAGCGGGGGAAGAGCACCTGCTCGTGGCACTCTTTGAGCGTGAGCGGCACGGCGGTGTTGTTGACATCCTGCGAGGTGAGGCCAAAATGGACAAACTCTTTATAGGCCTCCAAGTGGAGGGCGTCGAAGCGACGCTTGATGAAGTATTCGACTGCCTTGACGTCGTGGTTGGTGGTCTTCTCTATCTCCTTTATTTCAAGGGCATCGTCGTCGGTGAAATGGAGGTAGATGTCGCGAAGCTGTGCCGCCAGACCCTCCCGCTGACGGAAGAGGTCGTAGAGCGGCAAGGCCGGCACCGACCCCAGGGCGATGAAATATTCTATCTCGACCCTGACACGGTAACGGATAAGGGCGCCTTCGGAGAAATAAGCGGCCAACGGCTCGGCCTTGGAACGATAACGGCCGTCGATTGGGGAGACGGCATTAAGACTGTTCATTCTATCGGGATTGTAAAGGTTATCGGTGTTAGAATTTAGAAGAGGAGTTGGCATCGAGGCTCAGCAACTCGGCGTTCATAAAGGTGGTGTGGCTCATCATGCGCTCAATCTTGCGGTCGTGGGTGGCATCGACAAGGGCACGAGCATACAAGGTGTTGTGCATGTCGGTACCGAGAAATTCCACCCATCCTTTGTCAATCATTTCAAACGCCTTTACGCGCGGACTCTCGCCATAGAAACCCGAGAGGGAGAGGACGTTGACCTGGAAGTAGATGCCCATCTCCTTGAAATGCTCCAAGCGGTGCGACTGGGAAGAGTAGTAGGGATACCTCTCGGGATGGGCCAAAATGATTTCATAGCCTTTCATCTGGAGGTCGAAGAGGGTTTCGTCGAGCCCCATGAGCTGCTGGTGGAGCGAAAACTCGCAAAGCAGATAGCGGCCGGCCACCAAGAGGAATTTGCCTGCCTCCATCCGTTCGGGGAAGCCCGAATCAATGCGGTACTCCCCTCCCACCCCTGCAAGGGTGATGCCATCAATTCCGCGTTTGGAAAGCCCCTCGCTGAGGTATTGGTAGCGCTCTTTGATGTCCTCTTCTTCGTTGGGGAAGCGGGGATACTGGAAATGGGGGGTGCAGATGACCTTGTTGTAGCCAGCATCCCTCATCGTGGAAAGACATAGGTAGGTCTCGTCTTCGCTCCTGGAACCATCGTCAACCGTGGGGACGAGATGGCAGTGCATATCCGTGCCGAGAGACTCGAAAATCGGACGTGCAATCTGAGGTTTCCGCTTAAGAAATTCAAACATGGAAGTATATTGTGTAGTGTTAGTCAATTCGTTTAATTTCCGCTCCCAACTTGCGGAGGCGGTCGTCGATATGCTGGTAGCCACGGTCGATCTGTTCAATGTTGTCGATGCGGCTCACCCCCTCGGCCGAGAGGGCGGCAATCAACAACGCCACACCGGCACGGATGTCGGGCGACGACATGCGTACCCCCCGCAGGCGGTGCTCGTGGTTGAGGCCGATGACGGTGGCCCGGTGGGGGTCGCACAGGATAATCTGGGCGCCCATATCGATAAGCTTATCGACAAAGAAGAGGCGGCTCTCGAACATCTTCTGGTGTATCAGCACGCTTCCTTTGGCCTGGATGGCCACCACCAGCGCGATGCTGATGAGGTCGGGGGTGAACCCCGGCCATGGGGCGTCGGAGACCGTCATGATGGAGCCGTCCATGAAACGCTCTATCTCGTAGTGCTCCTGGGCGGGGACGATGAGGTCGTCGCCCCGCTGCCACACCTCGATGCCCAGACGACGGAACACCTGTGGGATGAGGCCCAGGTGTTCGAGGCCGACATTACGGATGGTGAGGTCGCTCTGGGTCATGGCGGCCATGCCGATGAAGGAACCGACCTCAATCATATCGGGCAAGAGCGTATGCTGACAGCCGTGGAGCTCGCGTACACCTTCTATCGTGAGCAGGTTGGAACCCACGCCGGAGATGTGCGCCCCCATGCGGTTGAGCATCTTGCAGAGTTGGTAGACATACGGCTCGCAGGCCGCATTCATAATTGTTGTGGTGCCCTGCGCCATGACGGCCACCATGATGATATTGGCGGTACCCGTGACAGAGGCCTCGTCGAGCAGCATGTAACTCCCTTCGAGTTTCGTGGCCTCGACCTGATAGCCCCCCCGGCGATAGGAGACCGAGGCACCTAATTTCTCCATTCCGAGGAAATGGGTGTCCAGACGACGGCGGCCAATCTTGTCGCCCCCCGGCTGGGGAACGACCGCCCGGCCATAGCGCGCCAGCAGCGGTCCCACCACCATGATGGAGCCCCGCAACGCGGTGGCCTGACGGGAGAATTCTTCGCTTTCCAGCACATCGAGGTTCACCTCGTCGGCCTGGAACTCATAGCTGCGGCCTTGGGTGAGGAGGGCGCTGTCGTCGTTGGTCCGCGTCACCTTCACCCCCAGCAGACGCAACAAGTCTATCAGTTTGTTGACATCGCGGATGTCGGGTATGTTGTCTATCTGTATCTTCTCGCTGGTCAACAGCACAGCACAAAGCACCTGCAGGGCTTCGTTCTTGGCACCTTGAGGGTTGATCTCGCCGTGGAGCTTGTGACCGCCGACTATTTCAAATGATGCCATATCGCTTACTTTGGTATTATGAGGTGTGTTGGCAAATTTTCAGAAACTGTTTAAATTTAATTGATGGAATTTGTTATACAGCAAAGCGAGCAGATTTTTCTTCTTTTTGAGGGAGCAATGGGGTTCCATTGTGACCGAAATTTGATGCTTTAAGAAAAACATTGGATTAATTTTAAACAGTTTCTCAGGATTACTTTTTCTTCTTTTTCTTGCGGGAACCGCTGGCCTTGCGCTCCTCTTCGATGCCTTTCATGTATTCCTCAACGGCTTTGTAGGAGAAGCCCTCCGGGACCTGCACCTGACCGTCGGAAAGGGTGGCGAGATGCTGGTTGATGAGGTCGTCCTCGACGGTGTCGTTGTTCCACATCAAATAGTCGCGCTTCATCGCGTGAGCCGTGAGGCGCACCAACTCATCGCGCTCCTCTCCTTCAGGGTATTCGGCAATACGCTTGACCATCTGCTCCATGATGTTTCCATAATGGCGGTAGTGGGACTCGCCGCGTTTATAGCTGAGATGTTCCGGCTGGAATTCCACCGTCTCCTCGCGGCTAATCTCATAGGGGATGTCCACATCGAGCTCCCAGTTGGCCAAAATCATCAGATGCACCCAGTATTTACGCTTGTCGCTTTCCTGGTCCTTGCGGTCGGGATCCAGCTGCGACATAATCTCCACAATCGCCTCTGCCACCTGGGTACGCTTGTCGCGCTCTTCGACAGTTCGGGCGTACTCTATCAACTTGTACACGTTGCGCCCATAGTCGCTTATCTTCAAATGAGGTCTCTGAGTGTTATATTCCATGCTTGTTTGTTACAAAGATAATTGCTGTTTGTTACACATGTCATTTTTGTGTCAGTAGTACCAACTGCCAAAACCCATCGCTCCGGGAGCCATCATGCGATAGCGGTCGTAGGACCATCCGTAGCCGCCATAACCGCCCCAGCCACTGCAAAACGTATCGTACATCAAATGCGGAAGCGTGCCCATATTATCGCGGATGAAGGCTACATAAAGATGGAGGTAGTTGTCGTTATTGAAACGGAACGCGGCCGAGGCTGCAACAGCCGTGACCGATACATCCAATGCCTGGCCGGAGGCAAAGCCGTACATCGGCGCATATTGCCCACCCAGATGATACAATGCAGCGGCCAGCCATACATTCTCCCCCAGCTGATACTGCGCCCCCAATTCGGCCGACACAAGACCGGTACTGCCGTTGTGGCGACGGGGAGCCAGACTGCGAGGCGACCCGATATGGTAGTTGGGGTTAAAACTGAGGTCGGTAGTGATGCGAAAGCCTCCCGTCACCGTAAGTTTGTCATTCGGACGGTATAACATCGAGGGGGCCACCGTGCTGTACATGCGATTGTCGCCATGATGGGAGGCGATAAAACCCGTGCCCACTTCCAGGTGGGGTTCCCATTTCGGCAAAGGAAGGCTGTCGTACAAACGGACATTCCTTGCATATCCCTCCACATCCAGCGGTGACCCTTGGGCCCAGAGGAGCGATGTTGTCAGAAATAGTCCGACCAACGTTGCGATGAACCTTCTATACATTCCGTTGCTGAAAATGCTTATTATATAACGTGCGTGGGAAACTCTTATTGTGTCAAATCTCCATTAATTTCAAAAATGCCACAGGATACGGCGTTTCAAACTTCAACTTCTTCCTGGTGACGGGGTGGGTAAAGCCAAGACGGAACGCATGGAGTGCCAGCCTGTTGATGGGAGAAACATCGTCCTTATAGCCATACATCGGGTCGTGTACCACAGGATGCTGCTCTTCTCTTAGGTGAACCCTGATTTGATTGCGACGACCCGTGTCGAGCGTCAACTCCACCAGCGAATAGCGCCGGCTGGTGCGCACCACCTTGTAGTGAGTCACCGCCAACTTTCCGCCGTTGTCCGTCGGCGAAGAGAGCACACAATATTCCCCGTCGGTGAGCCAACTCTTGATAGTGCCTTCGGCCGGTTCCAGCGTTCCCCATGCTACCGCCACATATCGCCGGTCGGTCACAATACCCTTCCAATCCTCTTCGAATTTCTGACTCACCTCCTTGCTCTTGCTCACCACCATCAAGCCACTGGTATCGCGGTCAAGACGATGGACGATATGGGCATGGCACCGTTGGCGTGTGGCTTCAAGGTATTGATTAAGGATGGTAATGACAGTCTTGTCATTAGGATGCTTGCTATTGCTTAGCAACCCCTCATGTTTGTTGACCACAAGCAGATACTGATCTTCATAGACAATATCCAAGTCGCGCGGACGAAATCTGTCCCGCTGGGTAGTCTTTTCGATACTCACATTCATTCCCTGCTGAAGCGGGAAATTATACTGTGTTGTGCGACGTCCGTCAACAAAAACATTATATGCCAGAAGCTCCTTTACGCTCGTGCGACTGGTATCGGGCATTTTTTCCAAAAGAAATTCCAACAGATTCTGTGGTTTACTAACTGTATACTCCTGTTTCTTCATGGTCTTGACTGAACACACCTTTATTGTTTCACGTGAAACATAATTTTTTTGCGTTATCAACAATTGTCCACCACTTGTCAACAGCTTTCATTCGGGGTGTCTGCCTCGGTGGCATACAAATCCAAAAATTCATAAGAGTTTCCTATCTCCTTGATAAATTTCAGCATATCGGCAGTACTTATCACCAATGAAGCTGTGTTATCGTTGGGATGGAAACTGACTTTTTCGGCCTTGAGGAGTTCCTTGTCCACAAAAAGTGTCACCTCGTGATGAAGGTCGTTGACCAACCCGAACAAAGAGACCGACCCCGGACGCAACCCCAAGTATTTCATCATCCGTTCGGGCGAGGCGAAAGAAAGTTTACCCTGGTGTAAAAGATGCTCTATCTGATGGATATCCATAGAGTGGCGCGAGTCCATGATGACCAGGTAATGCCTGTTGCCTTTATGGTTGCGGAAAAACAAATTCTTGCACAGCACCGTACCTTCTCCACGATAGAACTGGCTGGCAATCTCGATGGTGGGCGCCTCGGGATGCTCATAATAGTCAAACGCTATTCCGAGTGCCTTCAAATAGTCATATACCTGCGGCTGGCCTCTCATTTCAGAATTCCCAATTGTTTCGACATTTCAAGCATACGGACAATGGGACGTTTGGCCGCCTCGATAATCTCGGGCGACATGAGAATTTCCGGTTGCTCCGTCTTTAAGCAGTTGTATAACTTATCAAGCGTGTTGAGTTTCATGTAGGCACAGTCGTCGCAGGCGCAACTCTTGTTGTCGCGCAAAGTGATAAACTCCTTGTCGGGGTTTTCGCGTTGCATTTCATAGAGAATGCCTGTCTCGGTGGCAACAATAAATTTCTGCGAGGGAGAAGCCTTGATATAGTTAAGCATTGCTTTTGTACTACCCACAAAGTCGGCTACCTCCAATAAAGCCGCGTTGCACTCGGGATGGGCGATGACTTTTGCATCAGGATGGGAGACTTTGAGGTTCAATATCGCCTCAGCTTGCATGGCATCGTGAACGGTGCACACCCCATTCCATAGCAACATATTCCTACCGGTAACACGATTGATATATCCTCCAAGGTTTTTATCGGGGGCGAAAATTATTTTTTGGTCTTCAGGAAGGGAACGCACCAATTTCTCTGCATTGCCTGAGGTGCAAATCAAATCGGACAGCGCCTTTATCTCGGCGGAACAATTGACATACGATATCACTATATGATCGGGATGGGCAGCCTTAAAGGGGGCGAAATCTTCCGCCTTGCAACTTTCCGCCAAAGAACAGCTGGCCTCCATATCCGGTAACAGTACTTTGCGAGAGGGATTCAATATCTTTGCAGTCTCTGCCATGAAATGTACTCCACAGAACACAATGATGTCTGCAGTGGCTTCTTGTGCCTGTTGGGCCAACGCTAAACTATCGCCAATGTAATCTGATATTTCTTGTATTTCGTGACGTTGGTAATAATGCCCCAAAATAACGGCATTTTTCTCTTTTTTGAGACGTATGATTTCTTTTTTCAGGGTATCCTCTGTCATATTGTTTGATTCTTTGATTCCTTTGTTTTGAAATGCAAAGATACAAATTTTATACCATATCTTAAAGAAAAAATACCAACACCACAACTCCCACCAAAGTCGTTTCCAATAATATTTTTCTTTTCCTTTATTTTATATTTGTATTTTTTTAATGCATGTCAATATTGTTGATATCTACATAATGTGTTTTGCATCTTTTTCATTATTCACATTATGTTATTCTTTTATCAACATATATGATGCTTTGTTTCATAAGAATATGTCTTATCAACAATCTGTTTGTTTCTTAGTTCACATCGTTTTGTTGAAATGGATAATTGCGGTTATAATCTAATTTCAATGTTGATAAAGCATGATAAAATCGTCACTTATTAACCTTCCCTACCCTGCTAACAAGTTATCATTTTTTATCCTCTTGGTTATAAAACGCTTTTCAACATTTCGTGTTTATATTTTTTATATGATTGACGCTCCGCAATGTATATGCCTTGTGCAAAACATGTGAATAAGTAAATCCAATTTATAGTGAATGTTTTATGCATTTATAGTACTTTTGCATATTGAAATAGTTATGAACATACTTGTTTATGAAAGAAATTATTCCTATAGCCTGCGATCATGCGGGATATGAATTAAAAGAAGTTGTAAAACAGAAACTTATAGAAAAAGGTTTCGATGTGAAGGATTTTGGAACCAATAGTTCCGATAGTGTGGATTATCCTGATTACGCCCATCCCCTGGGGGCTGCCATCAATCGGGGTGAATTTACCCGTGGCATAGTGATTTGCGGCAGCGGGAACGGGGTGCAGATGACGGTGAATAAATATCCCAATGTACGCTGTGCACTGTGCTGGACACCTGAAATTGCCAGCTTGGGACGGCAACACAACAACTGCAATGTGATAGCCTTGCCTGCCCGCTTTATTCCGCAGGAGACTGCACTGGAGATTGTGGAGGTTTTCCTCACCACGGATTTTGAGGGTGGACGCCATCAGCGCAGAGTAGAAAAGATTAATAAATTACAACGGTAAGTTTACAAATGTCAACACCTCTTTTTACCAAGGAAGAGCGGGAGGCGCTCGTCAAGGTGTTCGGTTGCATCGACAACACCACTCTGGAGGGATGTGACACACATGAGAAGGTGGAACGGCTGTGCCGTCGCTCAATGGAGATGCAGGATGCCGCGCAGGGTATTGCCCCTGTCGCTGCAGTATGTGTGTATCCGGTGTTTGTCCGTCAGGCTTGTCAGTTACTGCACGGCACCGGCATTCATGTAGCGGCAGTGGCGGGAGCTTTCCCATCGGGCCAAGCCCCGTTGCCAATCAAATTGCAGGAAGTCCGCTACGCACTTGATGAAGGTGTCGACGAGATAGATACCGTTATCTTGCGTGGGGCCTTGATTGAGGGGGATGAAAACCGGGTGTTCGATGAACTTGCCGCCATCCGCGAAGCTTCCAAAGGGAAATGCTTGAAGGTGATACTCGAAACAGGCGAACTCCCCTCCCCTACTTTGATGACCCGTGCAGCGGAACTCTCCATCGAAGCCGGTGCGGATTTCATCAAGACCTCTACTGGTAAAATTGCTGTTTCAGCCACACCGGAAGCCGCCCAGGTGATGCTTTCAGTGATAGAAAAACACCACGAAAACAGTGGGAAGTGGGTTGGTTTTAAAGCCGCAGGGGGTATATCCACTCCAGAGGAGGCATTAAAATATTACCAACTGGCTGCTGCAGTGTATGGTGAAAAAAATATTACAAAACAATATTTTAGAATTGGTGCCAGCAGGCTTACCGAAAGGATTTTTTCTATTTTAACATAAAAAGTTCTTTACAATTGGATTTTTTTTTGTTATTTTGCAATTTATATTAAGTATCAAACTAAGTAGATGAAACCATTACAGACAAAACTCTCCCGTTACACTGCTCCCCAAGAGGCCAAGGCCAAAGGAATATACCCGTACTTTACCCCTATCTCCTCAGAACAAGACACAGAGGTCCTCGTCAGTGGCAAAAGAGTGTTGATGTTCGGTTCCAACTCTTATCTAGGTCTTACCAATCATCCTAAAATCAAGGAAGCCGCCAAGGCCGCTATCGATAAATACGGCACAGGTTGTGCGGGCTCTCCTTTCCTCAACGGCACGTTGGATATCCATGTCCGTCTGCAAGACGAATTGGCAGAATTTCTCGGCAAGGATGGCGTGATGCTCTTCTCGGCTGGATTCCAAGCCAACTCCGGCACGATTCCTTGTGTGGTGGGCCGTAACGATTACCTTGTGTACGATGAACTTGACCATGCCTCCATCATGGAAGGCAAACTCATCACGTTTGCCAATACGTTCAAATACAAGCATCTCAATATGGACGATTTGGAGCGTGTGCTGCAGAAGATCCCCATCGAAGCCTCCAAGTTGGTCGTCACAGACGGTGTCTTCTCCATGGAAGGTGATGTGGCTCCGGTAGACAAGTTGGTGGAAATCTGCGACCGTTACCAGGCTACGTTGATGGTGGACGAGGCCCACGGCCTCGGCGTCTTCGGCCGTGAAGGTCGTGGCACATGCGATCACTTTGGCAAACTCGACAAGGTTGAGATTGTGATGGGCACCTTCTCCAAGTCGCTTGCCTCGGTCGGTGGTTTTATAGCAACCGATAAGGAGACTATCAACTACATGAAACACAGTGTGCGTCCGTATATTTTCACGGCTTCCATTCCCCCTGCCGCCACCGCTTCGGTTCTTGCGGCACTCAAAATCATGCGGAGTGAACCGGAACGCAACGTATCCCTGTGGGACAACACACGCTATGCACTCAACGCCTTCCGCACCCTCGGTTTCGAAATAGGCAATACCCAGAGTCCTATCATACCCCTCTACATACGTGACGATAACAAGACATTCCTCCTCACTCACATGATTTTCGAGGAAGGTATATTCGTGACGCCCGTAGTTCCGCCGGCAGTGCCGCCCAAAGACACACTTATCCGCTTTGCCCTGATGGCTACTCATACCCATGAGCAGATAGACTGTGCGGTGGAAAAAATATACAAATGTTTCAAACAGGTGGGTGTCCTGTAACCTAACGCATTCCTCTTATGGAAAATATCACTGTTAAAGAGGTTTCCTCCCGTCGCGACCTCCGAAAATTCATCAACTTCCCTAACAAACTCTTCAAGAATGTCCCCACGTATATTCCACCGCTGATGAGCGATGAATTGGGGCTTCTCACTTCAAAAAACCCTTCATTGGAACACTGCTCCCTGCGTCTATGGCTTGCATACCGAGGGGATTGCATCGTGGGCCGCACGGCGGCTATTATCAATCATTCTGTCAATGAACGTTGGAATAAGAAGGCTGTCCGTTTCGGCTGGTTTGACAGCATCGAGGACTTCGATGTCTTCTCCACGCTTATCAACACTGTCGCAGACTATGGCCGTTCACAAGGCATGACCGAGATTGAAGGCCCGTTTGGTTTCACCGACATGGACAAGGAGTGCTGGGTAATAGAGGGCTTCGACCAGCGGCAGAATATCAGCACCCTCTACAACCCTGCATATTATATTGATTACATTCAGCGCATGGGCTTTGAGATTCCCTGCCAATGGGCGCAGTATCAGATACCTGCCAGTCAGCCTGTTCCCGACAAGGTGGCACGTATCAACGAGCTCATACTCAAGAAGTACAATCTACGTCTCCTCCGTTTCAAATCTCGTAAGGAGGTGTACCCCTACGCCCGCAAGTTCTTCCTGGCCATCAACGCCTCGTTCAAGGACCTCTACGACTTTGTCCCCATGACCGATAAGGAGATAGATGTCTACATCAAGGAGTACTTCCCCTTTATCAATCTCGAGTTTGCCAACTTTGTGGTTGATCAGGATGACAACCTCATTGCGTTCGGCCTCAGTATTCCCGATCTTACACGTGCCTACCAGAAAGCCAATGGGCATCTCTTCCCCTTTGGTTGGATATACATCCTGAGGGCGCTGCATAAATTCACCGATATCGATGCGTTGCTTAACGGCGTGCACCCCGACTGGCAGAAGCGTGGAGTACACTCTATCTATTATGCAGAAATGAATAAGAGTGCCATCCGACATCACGTGCGGTGGGCCTATTCAAATCCTCAGATTATCGGCAACGAAGCGCAGCGTATTTGGGAGACGACCTATCAGTCTAACCCCATGATGAAGCGTGCCATCTTCAAGAAAGCGCTTTGAAAAATACCATAAACGTTGACGGGGCTCACCTGCAAGGTAAGCCCCGTCATGCGTATATAAGGATATGTCCGTTAGGATTTATAGTAGTCGCGGAGGATGTCTACAAACCAGTTTCCGGGGCAGACCCTTTTCAGGACAACGGAGAGCCATTGCTCGAAATTGGCGACAACGTAACGGAGTCTTGGATGTCGGCAGTTGACGATTTTCTCAATGGTTTCGGCCATTTTCTCAGGCTTTAGGCCCCCGTTCTCCTCTTTCTCGATAAGCGACAGGGAGCGGCGGAAAATGGGGCCGTAGTCCGGGTCGTTCATAGTGGCCTCGGAATTGCGACGGGCAGCAGTGAAATTTGTGGCGAAATCGCCAGGTTCGACCATTACCACTTGGATGCCGAACCCCTTCACCTCGGCGCTGAGGGCCTCAGAGAAGCCCTCTATGGCGAATTTCGAGGCGGAATAGAAGCCTTGGTAGGGCAACCCCATCACCCCGCCGATAGAGCTTATATTGATGATTTTTCCGGCCCGTTGGCGACGCATATAGGGAAGTACCTGCTGGCAGACGTTCACGCACCCGTAGAAATTCGTTTCTACCTGGGTGCGGTATTCTTCCTCGGTGGCCAGTTCGATAGCGCCTCCTATGCCCATTCCCGCGTTGTTGACAAGGACATCGATGTGCCCTTCGCGGTCGACAATCTCTTTTACAAGCCGGCCGATGCCTTCAGCGTCCCTCACGTCGCCTTGCAGGTAGGTGATGGCGGGGTGTTCAACAGGACGGCGGCAGATGCCATAGACTTTGTGATTGTGGGCGGCCAGCCGTTCGGCAGTGGCTTTGCCGAAGCCGGACGAAGCACCAGTAACGATGATGATACTCATAGAATACGGTTTTTTGAAGGTGCAAAGATACGAAAAAAAAACGGATTGGCCGTAGGTGACGGCATGGATCCTTGTGCTGAGATGAAGATTAGTCTGTTCTGATTCGCAAAAAATGTGTATCTTTGCAAGTTAAAACAGACTTGTGCAAAATAGCGATACCATACTCAGAGGGTTGGATAAATTCATCCGAAAGTACTACAAAAACAGGATGATAAAAGGGGGTATCTATGCTTTCACCCTGCTTTTGTCGTTGTTTTTGGCGATGGCGGTGCTGGAGTATTTTGGCTATTTTGGCTCCGTTGTACGGGCAATATTTTTTTGGTTTTATTTGCTGTCGGGCTTGTCGGTGCTGGGCTATTATGTGGTCATTCCATTGCTGAAGATGTTCCGCTTCGGCAAGGTGATATCGTATGACGAGGCGGCCCGCATCATCGGTGCCCATTTCCCGGAAGTGCAGGACAAGCTGTTGAACCTTCTACAGCTGCAGAAAGCAGGCAGCAGCCAGCAGTCGGCAGACAGTGAACTGCTCAGAGCCGCTATCGCTCAGAAATCCGAACAACTGAGCCCGATACCTTTCCATCAAGCAGTGGATATCCGCGGCAACCGCAAATACATCAAGTATGCCGCCATACCTGCGGTGATTATTGTGGCGATGCTCCTCTTCTCCCCTACCCTGCTGACGGAATCTTCCCGCCGTATTACCCACTACAACACCTATTATGAGCGTCCTGCCCCGTTCACTTTCAAGGTGGAGAATGAATGTTTGGAGGTTGCCCAGCAGGAGGATTTCGAACTCCGTGTAGCGGTGGAGGGCGATGCGGTGCCCGCCGAGGCATATGTCAATATCGAAGGCAGCGTGTACAGGATGCAACCCATTGACAAAAGCCATTTTACATACCTGTTCAAGACAGTGCAACGCAGTTGCCGTTTCCGCCTTCAGGCAGGGCAGGTACAGTCACCGGAATATTTGCTGACGGTGTTCCCCAAGCCGTCAGTGGTGGATTTCCAGTTGCATCTCTCCTACCCCGCTTATACCGGCAAGCCGCACGAGACGCTTATGAACGAAGGCGATGTTTCGGTGCCGCAAGGAACCGTCATCAAGTGGTTTTTCCACACCCGTGAGGTCGACACGCTCTATTTCTTTGAGCAGGAAAAGGTGAATGTGTATGTGCCTGACGCAAATGGCCGTATCACGGTGACCATGCGGGCTATGCAGACATTCGAATATGCCTTCTCGGTGGCCAACCGATATGCCCCGTCCGATACGCTCCGCTATGTGGTATCTTCTATCGCCGATGCCGCACCGCTTATTGCTGTGGTGGAAATGCATGATTCACTGTTGGCCGACAGACGGTTCTTCAATGGTCGTATCAAAGACGATTACGGCTTCTCGAAACTGGAGTTTGTCATGCTGAAAACCAACGTACAAGATACCTCCATAAAGGAGCAGACCCGTTCGGAGATTGCCCTTGCGAAGGAGGCTGTGCAGGAGTTTTACTATTCGAAAAATCTGGCGGAGATAGTACTGGCACCTGGCGACAAGCTGGTATATTATTTCGAGGTGTGGGACAACGATGCCATCCATGGGCCGAAATCGGCCACTTCGCAGCAATTTGAATTGCAGGTGCCTACCGAGAGCGAGTTGGATAGCATCATAGACCGCAATTCCAACGAGGCTCAGGAACAGGCACGGATGTCGATGTCGGAACTGAAAAAGATGCAGGAGGACATCAACGAGTTGATGCGCCGCCTGGTGGATAAAAAGGAATTGAACTGGCAGGACAAGAAAGACCTTCAGGAATTGGCCAAGAAGCAGCAGGAAGTGAAGGAGATGCTCACGAAAATGCAAGAGCAACTGAAAGAGAACAAGCAGTTGGAGCAGAAGTATAAAGACCAGAGCGAGAAACTGATGGAGAAACAACGCGAGTTGGATAGGTTGATGAACGAAGTGATGAATGAGGAGATGAAGGAGATGTTGAAGGAAATTGACAAGATGATGCAGGAGATGGACAAGAAGAAGGTGCAGGAACAACTGGATAAGCTCAAACTGGACAACGAGCAATTGGAGAAGCAGCTGGATCAGAATATCGAACTGATGAAGCGGTTGGAGATGGAAAAGAAGGTAGAGGATGCCATCCGCAAGGCTGAGCAGCTGTCAGATAAACAGCGCGAATTGAGCGACAAGACGGAGCAGGCCAAGGATAGTAAGCAGAAGGATGAGATGCTCAAGGAACAGCAGGAGCTCTCTCAACAATATGAGGAGCTGAAGCAAGACATCCAGCAAATTCAGCAAGAATACAAGGAGATAGACAAATCGCTGGATTTCAAGGTAGACAAGGACCTCATGCAGCAAATCGACCAGCACCAGAAAGGGGCTGAGGAAAAACTGGGGAAAGGTAAGCAGAAGGATGCTTCGAAGCAACAGAAGCAGGCGGCGGATGAGTTGGACAAGTTGTCTGAACAACTTGCAGAGGCCCAGACGGACATGGAGCAACAGGAATTGGCAGAGGATGCAGAGATGGTGCGCCACCTGTTGAAGAATCTCGTGCGCCTCTCGTTTGCGCAGGAGGCGCTAATAAACGATGTCCGGAGTGTCTACATACAAGACCCCAAGTACCAGGCAATCATCGTGGGACAGAATAAGATAAAAGAGGATTTCCGAGGAGTGGAGGACTCGCTGCGGGCCATCGCCAAACGGCAGTTGACTGTGGCGTCGGTCATCAACAAGAATGTGGCGGACGTCAACAGCAACCTCTCGAAATCACTGTCGGGATTGCTGGATATGAACCAATCGTTCTATGGAAATTACAGGAATACACAATCTCCTCAACCAATGCAGTATACAATGACTTCGTTCAATAGCCTTGCGCTTGTCTTGGCGGAGTCTCTCGACAAAATGCAGAGCGAAATGCGGCAAAACCAGCAGAAGAAGAACCAAGGGAATTGTAAGAACACTGGCCAAAAGAAGCAAGGGAACTGCAGCAATCCGGGGAAAGGTAAGCCGTCGCCCAAGTCGATGAAGCAGATGCAGCAGGAGCTCAACAAGCAGATGGAAGCTTTGAAGAAACAACTGGAGAAGCAGGGCAACAAGCCTGGCGGGCGAAAGAAGATTGGAGACCAGACGGGTATGCAGATGAGTGAGGAGTTTGCCCGTATGGCCGCCCAACAGGAGATGATACGTCGCATGATGCAGGAATATGGTCAGGAGCTGAAGCAGAACGGGCAGGGCAATGCAAAGATGATGAAAGAGATAGACGAAATGATGCGTCAGATGGAGCAGACGGAGACCGATCTAGTCAACAAGGTCATTACCCAGCAGACCATCAAGCGTCAACAGCAGATTATGACCCGTCTGTTGGAGCATGAGAAAGCCGAGATGCAGCGCGAAAAAGAGGAACGTCGCGAAAGCCATGAAGGCAAGGAGATGCCTCACCAACCCACACAGAGCGATATTGAGCAGTTCAAGCGGCTCCAAGAGAAGAATATGGAACTCTTCCGCACCGTACCCCCTACCCTATCGCCCTACTATAAGTCCAAAGTCAACGACTACTTCTATCGTTTCTGATAATCAGGTATGTAATTCAGAAAATATGGGCCGCAAAGTAGCGCGGTAAAGCGTTTAGAATATATTTTTTTGTGGGGATTTGTGAAAAATTCAAAAAATATTTCGTATCTTTGTAATCTCAACAGATGATATATAAAGCAATGGAAAAAGCTGCAATACAGTTGTGTAGTACAAACTTGACGATGCTGGACGGCTTCATAGAGGCGGTCTGCGAGGAGCATCATCTTGATAACTACTATGCCACGATTTCCGTTGCAGTGACCAAAGCTGTTGAGTACGCGATGGACAAGGGGTCAGATGTGATGGACTTGTCGTTTGGCCATTACAACAAGGGAATCTATTTCAAGTTGAAGTCTCCTAGAGAGGTTTTCGCTACCCTGCCCCGCGAGGCTACCGATATGACCCTGTCGTCCGAGGGGGAATGCTCGTTCCTCGTCACGACCCTCTCCGACCAGGTGCAGGTCCTCGACAATGGCGACACACTGCAGGTCATGTTCGCAGTCCAAGGGATAGATTCGAGTGAGTGTGTCAACCGCATTGCCATCCTGGAGAAATTCTATCAGCCCGTGCAAGTCGAGTCGCTGTCCAATATGTCACATGTCGCTGCTTGCTGATGTCTCTGAGACTTGTTTCCTGCAAAGCAATTGCCCGAAAATTGATTTCCAGCCCAAGGAAAATGAGGAATAATGCGTGAAATTCCTATGTAATATATTGGTTTACACTGTTATATAAGATTTTGTAGCGAATCAAGAGCAATCGTCTGAAAAATCCTTATACCGTCATGGCCATCTATTTTTCCACAGAAAATATCGATTTCACCCTCCCGAGTCAGGAGAAGGTGAAAAAGTGGGTTACGCATATCGTCAAGATGCAAGGGAAGCGGGTAGGGGAGATAAATTATCTTTTTTGTGACGATGCTTATCTTATCGAAGTCAATAGAACCTATCTGAACCACGACACCTATACCGATATCATCACTTTCGACTACGTGGCAGGAAATATCATCTCGGGCGATATCTTCATCAGCATAGAACGTGTAAAGGAGAATGCCCGCCTATTAGATACTCCTTTTGAGCATGAGTTGCACCGCGTGATAATTCATGGGGTGCTTCATCTGCTGGGGCAGGGGGATAAAAGTGAAGAAGAGGCAAAAGCCATGCGAGGGAAGGAAGAGGCGGCATTAGCCGAATGGAATACAATAATATAGTGCATTGTTTCACGAGAAACACCGTTTAGAATTGGGCAGTATAAACTAGAATTAAAGTCAATGACATTTCCTTCGTATGATATTGTTGTGGTGGGCGGTGGCCACGCGGGAGCCGAAGCTTCTGCAGCGGCAGCTCGTATGGGAGCAAAGACGCTTCTTATCACACAGACAATTGAAACCATCTGTCAGATGTCGTGCAATCCCGCTATGGGTGGCGTAGCGAAAGGGCAGATAGTGAGGGAGGTAGATGCTCTCGGCGGCAGGTCTGGTATAGTGTCCGACCTGTCCATGATTCAGTTTCGGATGCTGAACCTCTCCAAAGGTCCGGCAATGTGGAGTCCAAGGGCGCAGTGCGACAAGGTACTATTCTCGCTTCATTGGCGTCAGCAACTTGAAAATACGCCCAACCTCTCCCTTTGGCAGGATGAGGTGGTGGACATACGAATCACTGGGGGTGCGGTGTGTGGTGTGGTAACCCGTATGGGCATAGAGGTTCCCTGCAAAGCAGTGGTACTCACCAATGGCACATTCCTCAATGGCACTATCTATATCGGTGAAGGGAAATGGTCGGGTGGCCGGATAGGGGAGAGTCCCTCTCTTGGACTTTCTGACCGTCTGCGAGAAGCGGGATTTGAAGTGGAGCGGCTGAAGACAGGTACCCCTGTACGGATTGACGGCCGCACCATTCGGTTCGATTTTTTGGAAGAACAACCCGGAGATGCTTCGCCACAGAAATTCTCTTTTACCGATACTCCGCTTTTGCAGCGACAAAGGTCTTGCTATCTGGCTTATACCAATGAGCACACGCATGATATCCTAAAGACAGGTTTTGACCGGTCGCCTCTCTACACGGGGCGTATCCAAGGGCATGGGCCACGGTACTGTCCGTCGATAGAAGACAAGATTGTCCGTTTCGCCGATAAGTCGCGTCACCAGCTTTTTGTCGAGCCCGAAGGATGGCATACCCATTCCTACTATCTTAATGGATTTTCCTCCTCACTTCCCTTAGAGGTGCAGCTTGAGGCGCTGCATTCCATCCATGGATTTGAAGAGGCGGCGATATTCAAGCCTGGTTATGCCATCGAATACGACTATTTCCCTCCCACGCAGTTGAACTATACGCTGGAGACAAAGCGGGTGGAGAACTTGTATTTTGCGGGTCAGATCAATGGTACCACGGGATATGAAGAGGCCGCTTGTCAGGGGTTGATGGCGGGTGTCAATGCGGCGTTGAAGATTACGGGTCGTCCGGCATTTATCTTGAATCGGACGCAAGCCTACATTGGGGTGTTGATTGACGACCTCGTGACAAAGGGGGTTGACGAGCCGTATCGGATGTTCACCTCTCGGGCGGAGTACCGTATCCTGCTGCGGCAGGACAATGCCGATGTTCGTCTCACTCCGTTGGCTCATGCAATCGACATGGTCTCCGACGAGCAGCTGCGTAGGGTGGAGGAAAAAATCCGTCATACGGAACGGCTGTCGCAGTTTGTCAGCGAAACCCCAGTACTCCCTTCGGAAGCCAACGCCATGCTTGAGGCACTGGATACGCCTCCCTTGCAGCAGAAGGTGAAATTGGTAAACCTCCTTCTTCGACCCGAAGTGGGAATGAAAGACCTGTTGACAGTCTCGCCTGAGTTGGGAAGAGAGATTGAGTCCATTCCCGAGGGCCTCCGTGAGGAGTCAGTGAGTGCTGCGGAAATCAAGTTGAAGTACCAGCGGTATATCGAGAAAGAGCAGGATGTGGCCAGTCGTATCGCCAAATTCGAAGACATCGTACTCCCGGCCGGACTGGACTATTTTTCCCTGCAGGCGCTCTCTTACGAAGCCCGTGAGAAACTCACCAAAATGCGGCCTGGCACCTTAGGGCAGGCTTCGCGAATCAGCGGAGTGTCGCCTGCCGATGTATCGGTGCTCCTTATCTATTTACAGCAGGGAAAATAACGTTTGTTTCACGCGGAACAAACAATATAAATATCATAGACCATGATATTTGTATATTTATTTTCGGGAAATAGAAAGAGTGGGGGAGGCCTCTGGCGATTACGCTCAATGGGAGGTTATGGGCGTGGTTTTTCGAGGGTGGAGGCGAGGGATTTGATGTACAATCCTGCTTCGGGACCTAGGTTGAAAAGCAGGTCGATGCCACTCATGTTGGGTTGAAATCCAATCCGTGTGTCGAATACCTGGCTGTAGGGTGGCAAGGCATATTGAGTCGTAGGCCTTTTGCTTACAAGTGTATAGCGGTAGTCGTCGGCAGGGTTGCCGGCAGGGGCATACTCCTCAGTGAATAGTATGTCGCAAGCAATCTTAAGTTTCTGAAGAAGATAGTGCAGTAGCTTGTCGTTGAGTTCTATAAGGAGCGTGTGCCGCTCCATGAATATTCTTTCCAGGTCGTCTTGGTAGTAGAGGAAGAATGGCGAGGTGTTGTAAGCCGTCACGATGGCTCGCCAGTGTCGGATATTCCATGGCTCGCCATAGCTGACTTCCATCTCCTCTGTGCGGGTGTGGTTCCCGTTGGGGCGCACCACAGGCACGGTAAGCGTCTGCACCCCGTTGCCGGTGGCAATGGTCATACGGTTGCGGAACGTCTGTTTCGGGAAGGTCTCTTTTCGCTCAATGGCAATGGCGGGAAACATGGCCACATGGGCCAGATAGAGTACCGAAGGCAGGTATGCCGTCGGGAAAATGGGAAGGAACGTGTCCATTAAAGGCTTCTGTCAGCGTTATTTTCCGATGATGACCGACAGCAGTTCGTCTGCATCGAAATAGAAGTCGATATTGCCTTCGTTGAATGTCACACGCCGTTCACCCCAGTCTTCGTTGTCCACATCCTGCTCGAACATGCCGTTGTCGACCATCAGTTTGACGATGTCTTTTTCGTTCATGTCGAACAGTTTCTTTCCAAAGAGGGTGGTTTCCTCGCAGGAGATGTCAATGCACGAAAGCCGTGGGTTCTCGCCCTCGAAGAACAGGGTCAGCCCCTCCTCATAGCGTAGTACCGTGGTGGACTCGTCAGCGGCATTGTCGATGTTCTCCACCTCGTCGGGTTGGCCCAAAATAGCCACCACTTCCTCCACAGGAGCATCGAAGTATATATCGCCGATTCCTTTGTGAATCTTTATATCCAGTTTCATCATTTTTATTCAATATTTGGCGAAACAAAGGTACGAAACTTTTGTTAATTGGCAAAATAAATATGTGAAAATATTTTTAGGGTATCCAATATATTGCTAACAATCAATAGCTAATGTTTCCCAAGAAAAAGAAATGGGACAAAACTTTTTGCTAAAAGGGAAAAAAGTTGTACCTTTGCAAACTCAAATTTGAGGCGACTAAGTAGCTCAGCAGGTAGAGCACATCCCTTTTAAGGATGGGGTCCTGGGTTCGAATCCCAGCTTAGTCACACCGCCTTGACTAAGTAGCTCAGCAGGTAGAGCACATCCCTTTTAAGGATGGGGTCCTGGGTTCGAATCCCAGCTTAGTCACTCAATACATACCGGGAGCCCACTTCCGGTTTTTTTGCATTATGAGATTCCTTCGTCCTCTCCCTGTCTTCTTTTTGATGCTTGTATGGGTGTGTTTTATCCCCTGTCAGGCGCAGCAGACGAAGGAGCAACTGGCCTCCCACTACTATTCCCAAGGCGAGTATGCGCAGGCGGCAGAGTTGTATGATGCGCTTTACAAGCGAACCCCGAACAAGTTCTATTACCAGATGCTTTACCGCTCCCTTTTGGAGTTGAAGCAGTACAAGGAAGCGGAGACGTTGGTCTCGAAGCGTATCAAGCAGAATCCGGCCGATCTCTACCTTCATGTCGACCTCGGCAAGGTGCATGAGCGCAAAGGAGATATCAAGAAAGCCAACAAGATATACAATGCGGTTATTGAGAAGGTAGGTGTTGATACCAAGCAGATTACCGAACTCACGCAAGCCTTCGAGACAGCGGGTCACCCCGAGCAGGCCATCCAGGTCTATCTTTTCGCCCGAAAGAAGATGAAGAACCAGTATGCCTTCGTCGGCGAACTTGCCACACTCTATCAGCATGTAGGTGACTATGAGGCGATGATGCAGGAATATTTCGACCTGTTGGACAATGTGCCCCAGATGATTAGTTCCATTCAGGTGTCGTTGCAACGAGCCCTGAACGAGACCTCCAACCCACAGTTGGCCGAAGGTCTGCGCAACACGCTGATACAGCGTGTGCAGAAACACCCTGAGAACAATCGTTATCTGGAGATGATGATTTGGTTTTCCCTGCAGCAGAAAGACTTCCAATTTGCCATGGTGCAGGCCAAATCGGTCGATGCCCGCTTCCCCGAGCTGGAGGGCGAGCCGTTGGTGCGGGTGGCCTCCATTGCCCGCTCCAACGAGGCTTACGATGTCGCGCAGGAGTGTTATGCCACCCTCTGCAAGAAAGGCCCTGA
This sequence comes from uncultured Bacteroidales bacterium, assembly GCA_905234695.1. Classification (GTDB taxonomy): domain Bacteria; phylum Bacteroidota; class Bacteroidia; order Bacteroidales; family P3; genus Colimorpha. The sequence goes on from CAJOHZ010000026.1 coordinate 30,498, forward strand.
GCATCCCCATTATTTCGACAGCAGGGTAGGGGAGCTGGAGGTTCGTTTTGCCCGAATCAACCGGAATTTCCCGTTGGAGAACGACAAACTGCGTCAGTTGCTGCGCGACTACAATGCCGCTCTTGTCGAATTGGGGAAGGATGCCCGTACGGTGACGTTGATGCGCAATTACGCCCATCTGCTGGCCTACTATGCCGATAGCGTTCAGGCCGCCGCCGACATGCTTTACGACATCTTGGACATCTCCAAACTCTCCCGTCTCGACCGCGACGAGGTCAAGCTGGAGTTGGGCGACCTCCTGCTCTTCGCCGGCGAAGTGTGGGATGCCTCGCTGCTATACATGCAGGTCGAGAAAGCCAACAAGAACGATGTCCTGGGCTCCCAGGCCAAATTCAAGAACGCCCAACTAGCCTATTATAACCACGAATTCCCGTGGGCCAAGACCCAACTCGATGTCCTGCGGGGCTCCACCAGCAAGCTCATCGCCAACGATGCCATGGAACTCTCGCTCATTATCAGCGATAACATGGAAGACGACAGCACCTATACCATGCTGGAGAAATATGCCTCGGCCGACCTCATGCTGTACCGCAATCAGTTGGAGTCTGCGTGGAACCTTCTGGACAGCATCTCCACGGGCGCGCTCTCCCATCCGCTGTTCGACGAAGTCCTCTTCCAGAAGGCAAAGATACGGATACGGCAACAGCGTTACGCTGAGGCCGATAGTTTGTTGCAACAACTCGTCAACCAATATTCAGAGGATTTGTTGGCCGATGATGCCCTGATGCTGTTGGCCGAACTCAACGAAGAAAAGTTGGACAACCTCACCCGTGCGCGCGACTGCTACGAACGGCTGATTCTCGACTACCCTTCCAGTTTCTATGTGGAACGTGCCCGCAAACGCTATAACGAGTTGAAAAATACCGCTGTAAAGTCCAATAACACCTTATAGAACAGATTATCCCAATGGAAGTACGCGCCAAGAAATCCCTCGGACAGCATTTCCTCAAAGACGAAGGCATCGCCTCGCGGATAGCGGAAAGTCTCGTCTGCGGCACCCCTCGCGTGTTGGAGATAGGCCCTGGCATGGGCGTGTTGACCAAGTACCTCTACCATCGTCCCGGAGTGGACTTTCGTGCCGTCGAACTGGATACCGAATCGGTGGCCTATCTACATACACATTATACTGATTTACAGGTTATCGAAGGAGATTTTCTGGCCCTTGACCTTGCCACCCTCTTCCGCGATTCTTTTGCCGTCATCGGCAATTTCCCCTATAATATCTCGTCGCAGATTCTCTTCAAGGTCTACGATAACCGCGCCCTCATCCCCGAGGTGGTAGGTATGTTCCAAAAGGAAGTGGCCGAGCGTGTGGCCGCGGCACCCGGCAGTAAGGCGTATGGCATCTTGAGCGTGTTGTTGTCGGCGTTTTATGATATTGAGTATCTTTTCACCGTCCCCGAACATGTCTTTGCGCCGCCTCCCAAGGTCAAATCGGCTGTCATCCGCCTGCGACGGAATGATGTAACCTCCTTGGAATGCGACGAGTCCCTCTTTGTCAAGGTGGTGAAGACGGGTTTCAACCAGCGCCGAAAAACCCTTCGTAATGCGCTGAGGCCCTTGTCTGTGCCGCTGGAGCAGTTGCCGGCCGACCTCCTCTCTCTTCGGGCCGAACAACTCTCTGTCGCCGATTTTGTGCGCCTCACCCAGCATGTCACCGAAGCCCTTTAATATCCTGTAATATGTCTGTACTTGAATATATTGTTATCTCTCTTGCGCTCTCCATTCCCCTCTTGGTAACGGTATGCGAAGGGGCCCGTAAGACTCCCATACGCCTCACTCGGGGGCTTCTGGCATCATTTGTAATTTCCTTGGAACATGTGCTTTGCATCCTTTCAGGTGTGGCCTTGGGCAACCTCTTCTCCTCTCCCGACAATGCCGACTACAACAGTATGGTCTACATGGGTGTCATGGTGCTCGTGGCGATATGGATGCTTTTCCCGCTGTTCCGTAGCAAAAGCAAGGAGTCTCCTGCCTACGACCTCTCCCGATGGGTGACGGTCATTCTGCTGGGCGTCGCTACAGGCATGAAATCCCTGATGGTCGGCGTGGCTATCGGCTACATGCAGCCCCTGCGGGCCGAAGTGTGGAAACTTTCGGTACCGTTGGTGGTGTTGATGTTTCTGGGCAGCTATTTCGGCTTGATGCTGGGGCGTAGGAAAAAAGAGTTTCACGCCCGCCGTTGGCAGCTTATCGCGGTGCTTTTCCTGTTAGTCTTTGCTTTCAAAGGGGCACTCTGGGGCGAGTAGCACCTGCATCTGGCACAGCCGGCAGTCGAAAGCCAGACGGAACCAGTTCTTGTTGTTCTTCAGATACCATGGCTCGGGGCTCTTTGTCCCGCCTCCCTTGCGCAGACAGTATCCCAACTCGTACCGCAGGCAGTACTTGCTTGTCATCAGCGCCTTGCCGTCGTAGTTTCCGCTCCTCTCCAACCCGTATTCTGTCACCGTTGCGCCGTGGCGGCGGTAGAACGTCTCCGCCTGTGCGTTAAGCACGTTGGCGCGGTAGTCCACCTCCGTCTCGTGGTAGGGTGTGGTGTTGGCCTGTCGTTCGCTTAAAGGCTGGCTATGCTTTCGGGTGGCTAGGTGAGCCGTGATGCGGGCCTCCTCTAGGTGGGTCACAGCGGTGCGTCTCAGCTCGTTGAGCAGCGACGGAGGCAGGTGGTAAGTCTCCGTGCAGCGGCTCTCGATATGGCGTGCGGAAAAGGCGGTGTCGCCCAGTTTCCCCAATTGTTTCACCATTTGCTCTGTTGCCTGTGCGGGGTTTCTTGCCGGTTCTTTGTCGCAGGCGGTCTCGGCCGCTCCCTGGCAGCCGTCGCTGTCGGTCATCAGCAGTCTCAACCCATCGGGAGTGTCTGAAAGTATGATGTCTACATCTATCTTGCGGCGGCTGGTACGGCCTGCCAGTTGTTTCTCGAAGGCCTGGTCGTTGTTGCGCCATATCTCGGTGCCCACCGTCAGCCCTTTCGGCATCCGATTGGGTTGCAGGGTGCTCCCTTGCACCTGGTTGACCAGAAACCCCTCCAGTGCCCCTTCGGTGTTGAAAAAACAGAGGCCGTCGCCCGTTGTGAGGGCTTCGCGGCAGGCGAGGGTCAGGCGGTTTTTCTCGACCTTCTGTATGCGGCCCAAGTACTGTCCTATCGACTTCTGTGTCGCCAGTGTGGCCATGGGCTTCCGCTCTTTCAGGAAATAGTCGGTAAATCCGCGGTTGAAGGTCTTGTGCAGGTCAGGGGTGCAATAGAACTCGCATCTCCCCGACGAGGCGGCGCGGTGGCCGTTCCCCTCCATCAGGGAGTCCAGCAGCCGGCGGTAATAGGCGGTGACATTCTTCACATAGCCCATGTCTTTCAGCCGTCCCTCAATTTTGAACGACGTGATACCGGCATCCACCATGCTTTGAATATGTTGCGTGGCAGAGAAGTCTTTCAGCGACAGCAGGTGTCGGTCGTGTTGCAGTGTCCGGCCCTCGCCGTCGTACAGGTCGTATGCCGAGCGGCAGGGCTGTCCGCAGCATCCGCGGTTTCCGCTGCGGCCGCTGAGGTATTGGCTCATATAGCACTGGCCGCTGTAGCTCACGCAGAGGGCTCCCTGCACAAAGGCCTCCAACTCTATGGAGGTTGCCTTTCGCAACGCCTGCATCTGCTCCAGCGAGGTCTCGCGGGCCAGAATCACGCGGCTGAACCCCACTTGTTCCATGAATTTTACACGCTCTAGGGAGGCGTTGTGGGTCTGGGTGCTGGCGTGCAGCTCTATGGGAGGCAGGTCGCACTCCAGCAGGCCGAGGTCCTGGATGATAGCCGCGTCGACACCGGCCTCATATAGCCTGTGCAGCAAATCCACGGCCTCCGGCACCTCCTCGTCGAACAGCAGGGTGTTGACCGTGGCGAAGACTTTGGCGTGGTAGAGGTGGGCGTAGCGTGCCAGGGCTTCGATGTCGGCGATACTGTTGCCGGCCGCCACACGGGCACCGAAGGCAGGGGCGCCGATATAGACGGCGTCGGCGCCGTGGTTGATGGCCTCGCGGCCTTGGTCGCAGTTCTTGGCAGGGGACAGTAGTTCCAGTTGCATACTCCGATAACGGCGCGTGTCCGCTTTTTATTGTGTGACCTCCGCGGGGGCTTCAGTCGGTGATATGGAGGAGGGCGGTGCGGGCTTCCGCTTCGCTGACGGCAAGGTCTATCACAGGTGCCCCGGGGGCTTGCAGCAAGACACAGCGCAGCTCTCCGTCGGCGTTCTTCTTGTCGTGCCGCATATAGGCCAGTATCTCCTCGGTGTCGCGCAGGCTGTAGCGCGGCGGGGCGACAAGCTGGAAGAGACACTGGCGGTATTGTGCCAGCACCTCCTGCGGCAGCCCCAGTTTCATTACCGAGAGGTACAGCGCACAGGCCATCCCGAGTCCCACGGCGTGGCCGTGCGGCAGGGGCTGTTGCCCCGGCTGGTGGCTGAACGACTCTATCCCGTGGCCGAAGGTGTGGCCGAGGTTCAGTACACGTCTGATACCATGTTCTTTGGGGTCTTTCTTGACGATGGCGCTCTTGATGTGGGCGCAAGCCGCAATCATCTCTGGGGGCACTTTCAATGTAGGTCGGGAGGCTATCGAAAGCAGCCGTTCATACATCTCGGGCTCGGCGAGGAGGAGGGTCTTCAACATCTCGAACAGGCCGCCGACCAGTTCCTTCCGGGGCAAGGTGTCGAGGAACGAAGGCTCGATACAGACGATGTCGGGCGAGTGGAAGAACCCCACTTGGTTTTTGTAGTTCTGCAGGTTCAGGGCGGTTTTCCCACCGATGGCGGCGTCGGCCATGCCGATAAGGGTGGTGGGGATGTTCACGTAGCGGATGCCTCGCTGGTAGGCGGCGGCGACAAAGCCGCCGAGGTCGCTCACGGTGCCCCCGCCGAGGTTCACAATCACGCTTTGGCGGTCGGCACCGCTCTCCAGCAGCGACTGCCACAACTGGGCGGCAATCTCCAACGCTTTGCACTCCTCACCGGCAGGCACCTCGAAAAACTCCGCCTCCTGAAGGGCTTCCACCTCCGCAATCAGCCGTGGCAGACAATGCTGGCTGGTATGCTCGTCCACTAGGATAAAGAAACGGCTTCCGGCAAAGGCTTTCCCCGAAAGAAGGCGGTTCAGCCGCGTCAGCGAGGGGGTGGTGGAGAGGAGTATAAGTTTCATGCGTGCAGTGTGTTATAATGTTCATTCAGTGGTGCCCACCACAATCTGGGCGGTGGTGCGCGACCGTTGCTGCACCAAGATGGGCCGTCCGGCCACCATCTGGTCGATTATCTGTTGGGTGTAGTATCGGATGGTGATCAGTTGCAGGTTGCGGTTGTACCGCAGGCGGAACTGGGGCGCCAGGCGCTCCCTCAGCTGGTTCAGCAGCAACTCGTTGTCATCGATACAGAGCGAGAAACTCAGGGCGGAGTTCTGCATGAGGTTGGCGCGGATATTCAGTTCCGCCAGGGCGGCGAAGATGGTCTGCAGGTTGTCCTCGGCGATGAAACTGAAGTCTTTGGGCAGCACCGACAGCAGCACCTGATGGCTCTTGACGATGTAGAGGGGGGTGAGGGGGCGGATAGTGCGGTAGGGGCCGATGACGGAGCCTTCCTGGTCGGGTTGCAGGAACGACTTGATGTGGAGGCTGATATGCTTGTTCTGTATCGGCTTGACCGTCTTGGGGTGGATGACGCTGGCCCCGTAATAGGCCAGCTCAATGGCCTCGTTGTAAGGTATCTGCTCTATCTTCACCGTGTTCGGGAAGAACTTGGGGTCGGCGTTCAGGAATCCCGGCACGTCCTTCCAGATGGTCATGCTCTCCGCCTCCAGGCAGTAGGAGAGGATGGCGGCGCTGTAGTCGCTTCCCTCGCGTCCGAGGGTGGTGGTGTGGCCGTCGGCGGTGCCGGCAATAAATCCCTGGACGACATACAGCGGACAGGCGGGGTCGATGAGGCGGCAAGCCTGTTCGCGGGTGCAGTCGAAGTCTACGCGTCCCTCGCGGTAATGGTCGTCGGTGCGGATGATGTGCCGCACATCGGCCCACTGGTTCGGCATCCCCTGCAGGGTGAGGTAATGGCTGATGATGGAGGTGGACATCAGCTCCCCGAAGCATACCGTCTGGTCATAGTCGAAATTGTACGTGGAGGCCGGTTGCGATGCCTGTCGGGCCAATTGGTCGAACAGGCGTTCGAAATCGTCGTAGACGGGGTTTTTCGGGTCGGGAAACAGGTCTTGTATAATCCCCATGTGGTAGCTGTGCAGTTGCTCGAGCAGGGCGGGGTGTTCCGCCGTCGGCCGCACACCGGGGACCAGCTGCTCCAAGCGGTTGGTGGTCTTCCCCATGGCGGAGACCACCACGACGAGGGGTGAGCCGTAATACTTCTGTACGATGGCTGCCATGTTGCGCACGGCATCGGGGCTGTTGACGGAGGCTCCGCCGAATTTGAATACCTTCATGGGTGGGGGTTATTTCAGTTCTCTTTGCATGTCGCGGCGGGTGTCCTTCTCTTTGATGCTCTCGCGTTTGTCGTAAAACTTCTTGCCTCGCGCCAGCGAGATGAGCAGTTTGGCGCGCCCTTCGGGGTTGACGAACAGCATAACGGGGATGATGGTGAAACCGCGTTCCTTGATTTTATTCTGCAGCTTGTGCAGCTCGCGCCGGTTGAGCAGGAGTTTGCGGTCCCGTTTGGCCGCGTGGTTCAGGTAGGAGCCGAAGCGGTATTCCGAGATGTGCATCTGGCGCACAAAAAGCTCGTTGCCGATAAAAGTGCAATAGGCATCCGTCAAGTTGGCCTTCCCGTCGCGGATAGACTTGATTTCCGTTCCCGTCAGCACAATCCCGGCGGTGTAGTCGTCCAAGAGGAAGTACTCGTATTCAGCGCGTTTGTTCTTAATCTCGATTATGTTCTTTTCTTCCATCACTACCTATAACGCAGCAAACGCCATTTTATTGAACCCTCCGGAAGATTTGTTTGGGAGCATCTCATTATAGACAAGGCACCATGTACAGCGGTATATAGAGATAGTCTCCGTCTGGTTCAACATCACCGGTGTGAATAATGTCTCAATCCTTGTCACTATAACTTAAACTAAAAACTTAAACTAAAAACTAAAACTCTCCAATCACCAGCTTTTCCGTGTGGCTGCCTTGGGGGGTGACCACGGTGACGAAGTAGGCGCCGGCGGGGAGGCCCTTGAGGTCGAGCCGCAAGCGGGTGGTCTCCGCTGTGGGCGCAATAGTCTGACGGCGCACCTCGCGCCCCGTGGCATCGGCCACCGTCAGCACAGCCCCCTCGCTAAGAGGTGGCAGCACCACCGTCACCTCCCCGCTAGTCGGGTTGGGGCTCAGCGTGAAGGCCGTCGTGGCCTCGGGGGCGGCAATGCCCGTGCCGGGCTCGTGGTTGCCCACATAGAAGTGCACCAAATCGCTCCACGGGCCCCATATCAGCGTGTCGTGCACCGCGCAGCGGTGGTGGCAGCGGCCCCGCACCCGTACCGAGTAGTAGACACCCGTGTCGATGGTGTTGTCAAAGATGACTCTGGGCGACTCCTGGTTGGTGACGCTGGCGTAGTGGTCGGGGTCCTCGCCCCGCACGCCGTAGGCTATCTGGAAGAGGTCCTGGTCGTCGCTCCCCGGGGCCCACGCCACGTTCACCCAGCCCGTGCCGCTCCCCTGCACCCGCACGCTGTCCACCCCCGCACAGACATAATTGTCCGTATCCGGCGGCACCAGAATGGGAAATATTAAGCAAAAACTATTGTCAGTCCGTTCCATAATCTGCTCCCAAATTGTTATATAGAGAGTTCTTGGATAATCAGCTTCCGTGGCAGCCATATTACGGGTATTTATATACCAAATAGGGCCAGACTCAGCATCGTCATTGTCATACCCTTCGGAGGGGCGATATCGTCCAATCCCTACGGAAAACGAATCCATTACATCAATGGGGTGGTTGAAATAAACTTCGTATATAGGAATAACGTAATGACTGTCTTGGCCCCCACCACTCCTATGTGTTGTAAAGAAATATCTGTCAATTTCTTTTCCATGCCACCTGGCAGAATCCTCTACCACCCATGTGCCCCCCTCACGTTTCTGTGCAATCTTGACATTCAATCCATCAATAGTATGTGCTTGGGGATATGGGTCGTCAGTCAATACTGCCACGCCATATACACGGAGGGATTCATTTGTCACATATATAGGGCCCCGAAATGTTGTGTTAGCCAGACGTCCTTTACTTATACTTGTTTCATGTTCATGCTCCGGGCTGCATATTCTCAAAATCATATACCGAGAGGTTGTATAATCCAGCGTATCTTGTGCCATGACAGAAAGTACGCCAGCCAGCAACCCGATAAGAATCAAAGACTTTTTCATAATGTTTTGTTTTTATGGTTTTTTGTTTGCAAAGGTACGAATTATTTCCCTTATGAATGGCTTTTATAGTTTGGCATCTCAGGCATGGCATAGATTCACTTAACCCTGCCTGAGATGCTTCTATAGAATGTTTCCCCCAGCCTGCTAGAAATTCCATCCTACGGTAATTCTTACGCCGAAAGAGCTGATATCATTTGCATTGTTTGTGCTTGGGAGGAGTTCCGACGGTCTGTTGTATTTCTGGTTAGCCAATGGGCCAAAGAAACTTCCCACGGCTTCAACCCCAAAATATACATGCTGCCGGGTATGGTACACAATGCCCACTTCCAGTTCTCCGTAGAGGGCATGTCGGTTATACGTGTAGGTTGTGTCCAGGAACTCGTAGCTGTTGTGCAGCCAACCATACCCCAGTCCTATGCCTGCAAACGGATCCAGATGTTCTCCCAAATGTCCGTAATAACGGCATTTGAGCCCAAAGGTTTGCATGCCAACCTTCTCCCCTATACCCGTTGCCGAAGTCTGAAGCAGCGATGTCTGGTAGTTTAGCGCGACAAGGACGTCTCCTGTTCGCTGTCCGACATACAACGCAACAGGTTGGGACTTGTATTCGGTGGCATTACCCGAGAAGAGCGACAGGGCAGGATATGAGGCATAGTGGTTCATCCCCAATCCAAATCCCCATTCAACAGAGTGGCGTTTTTCTTGCGCCATGGCTGTCAAACTCAATAGAGCGACGGCTGAAAGAACAAAAAACTTTTTCATATCCATAATGTTTTTAACAGTATTGTTCGATTTACCTGCATATGGCAGTAATCGCAGACTGCATGGCTCCACTTAATACGGAAATACTGACTACTGCCCATGGATTCAGTGCTATTACAGGGTTGTGTAAAGCCAGTGCTGCTCCAAACATTGCACCCCCGGCATCATTTGCGATTATATCACGTGTGGGATTATCTTCTGTATTTGTAAAACAAGACCTGATACGAGCCACAGTACCTCTCACGAAATTGATTAATCCGGACATGAACTTACTTGGGATTTCCTCCCGGTGGGTAGATGCTGCAAGTATATAGTTATGCCATGGATTATTTATATTAGTATAGGCATCATCCCAAAACAATAAACTATTTGCATAAACACTCAAAAAAACTGCCACACAAGTATCTTCGTATGTCCTTGTTGTCGCATTCATAATAATATCTATTTCATCGAATAAATAGTCTGTCATATCATTGATTGATAAATTTTGAGGCATATCATGCAAAATCTCATTGATAGCCTCTGGAATATCTGTTTCATACACATATAAATCCATATTGTCCAAATCAAGGCAATCGTATGCCATATCCATAAGTATTTGCAATGAGTCTCCAGTATATGATATAACACCTGTACTATCAATTACATAATAAAAAGAAGAAAGAATTCTAGATGCCAATCTATCCTTTTCCTCTTCGGAAAAATTGCCTTGCACTGCGTAGTAATCTAATGTATCTTTCATATATTCCCCAACCGCGTATAATATACTATTGTGCTTGGCTCCTATATGTTGAAATAGACTAGTTGTTTTGGGATCAGTTGACATCCTGTAATTTTGGGAGATGTTTTCATTGGTGGTTTCTTTTTGGCAACTAACCATAACTATTATAGTGATGGTCAAAACGATACTTATCAAATTTCTTTTCATAATTATATTTTTAATTTGGTCTCTTTGATTTTTCCAACCTTCCGGCAGTGAGGCCTGTTACTGCCAGTTGGTGTTTTTTGTTTTTCTTTCAGTCCTTCCTGCCTTGGCGTTTTGTCGGGCGTATACTAAATGTATCGGTTCGGCGTTATTATAGCCAAGGTGGGAAGAGCTGTTTCCTGCCTGAGGCACGGGAGCGGGGACGGAGTCCGCAGAGTTGGTTTTCAGGGGCTCCGCCCCGACGGTGCCTTTTCTTTTCCCTGCCCCGCCGCAGCGGCAGCGTCATGCCTGCGCGGGGCGTCGACTTATAAGTTTCATGACGTTTTATTACGAAGAGTTTCTCCGTGTGCGATCCCTGCGGGGTGACGAGGGTCAAAACACATATCCGCAGGAAAGCGTCAATCCACCACAACTTTTGGTGACCGTCCCGTTACTGAACTCAGAGCTCGGGAATACCAAAAAGTCGTACTGCAGTCGGCACCCCACGTTGAAATGCTCGTTGAGATTATACCTCGCACCGAGGCTGAGGTCGTAGCTGGCGTTAAAACATACGGCATAATGATATAACCCTTCCCGCAGCCCTCGGCCATTGTTCTTGTTCTCTTTCCGCATCCCTTCCAACTCTTCGAATGGTCTACTGGTGTAAGATTTCCCTATTCCTGCCATCAGCGTCAGTTTCGGAGTTACGCGGTACAGCAGACTCGGTGACAAACGCATCTGCATATGCGGGAAGTGCGTTGAATACGACTCTTTCAAACTCCCGTCGGATCTGTTGTAACTTTTCCCATTGAGATACACACACCCGTATGACAAAGCCACATCCATGCCGAAATCGAACCGTTTATTACTGCATCCTTCATATCCCCAGTAAACGCCGATGTTGTAGCCCCAATAATGATTGTCATATGTGGGAATTTGACCGCCCAAAGGCATTTTTAACAGAAAATAATGTGAACTCACTTTGCTTCCAATAGAAGGTGCGACAAATAATCCCAACTGATGGCTTCCACGGTTGTACACCGTTGACGAGTCTGTTGTATCCTGGGCAACTACGACTTCCGCTACAAGCAGAAGAATCATCAATAAAAATGATTTTTTCATGGGTGTATATGTTTTATGGTTAAAATTCATAGCCGACGGTAGCTGTTACCTGTCCGTTCGGCGACAAAAATCCCCTGTATTCCGGTGATGCGGTCCGGGAGAAGACATCGTACAATGCCTGTCCTTCCACATACCAATGCTGCCTCATTCGATATTTTATCCCTGCATTCACGCTTATCGCAGCCAAAGACGTTAGGCTCGTTTAAGGAACTCGTTCGGAGGCACCCGCCGATGCCAGCCCCGACTGACAAGTAATCCGTGAGGCTGTATGTCAGGCGCGGAAGCATGCCGATTTCCATGTACGGTATCTGGAATGTCCGGGATTGGGTCTCCTTGGACGAAAATGTAAGAGTTTGCAGATGGTACAACATTCCATACATCACTGTTCCGGCCAGCGACACCCGCCACCGGCCTGTAATGTCCCACCCATATCCAGCGGTCACGCCCGTTTCGAAGCCTCTGTACTTGTCGTCTCCCGACACAATAGGGTTGGCGGGATCGATACCGCCATCGGGAAGGTTATGGGGAATCTTTATTCCGTTCGTCATGCCTCCTGTGATCCCCAAGAAGAGCCCCCCTACATCTAGACTCCCATTCGTTTTCGCGTCAGTCTGAGCGCTGGCCACGGTTACCGTGGCCAGCAGCACTAAAATACATGTAAAACGTTTCATTTTGCTTGATATTTATTGTTTAACGAATTTATGAGAAAATGCTATTCCTTCGGGTGAAGTAATCTAGGGGCTCCGCCCCGACGGTGCCTTTTCTTTTTCCCGCCCCGCGCAGCGGCAGCGTCATGCCTGTGCGGGGCGTTGCTTTATAAGTCTTTTCATAGTTGTGGATTTCATGACTTTGTTTTGGATGGTTACCAGCGGGCACCGCAGAGTGCCCGCCGGGTTTGGAGGACTAATTCTTTACAATCCTCCCATAGACTACTTGTCCATCCGTCTTCTTGACAACTACGATATACATTCCGGATGACATAGAAGACATGTCCAGCGTAACCTGCTGAACGGACAAAGCACGAATCCTCCATCCCCCCATTGGCATTCCCATCGTGTTGAAAACCATAACGGACTCAACTTCTCCATCCACTGCTATAGTTACGTCTTCGCTTGTGGGGTTTGGAAAGAGTTGTATCTGTGACGGCATGGTGAATGCTTGGGAAGGGCTTTGTTCAACTCTCACATCCGATACATCTCCAGTTATACCTCTGGGCAAATCATCCTGTGGGGCTTGGCCCTGAACAAATCTATCTTCGCATCTGGTACACGGCTCTATTCGTGCCGTAAACTCAGCCCCCCGCTCTACCGTGAAGTTTGGCAGCAATACCACCTCTTTGTGAGCCACATACTCTGCCGAGACACCCGACGGAATGGTATGCCACTCTTCCGGAACGACAGGATCCACAGGGGCGCTATAGAGAACCGTGGCTGTGGCAGGGACATTTTCGTATGCCTCGGGGGTCTCATTCCCTGCCAAATCATAATACATATGGTAATAGTTGAACAGGGACAAGGGATAGTTACATATATCCACCAAATATTGAGGATGAATATTAAAGATGGCACTATGGTTATATTTATAGAAGCAGTCTTCTTTGGGATGTAAACTATCTATTAAAAACAAGCCATCATAAAATCCTCTCCAACCCCAATTTATGTGAAATTTATCATCTTCGTACCCATCACATACAAAAGCATGTCCCGGCCAATCGAACAACTCGTTATATCTATTCGCTGCATACAATACAGGTCTGCCCGCATTGAGGTCAGACTTCAATTTTGCCTTCCATGATGCATCAGACATGAACGACCAAAACCTATTGACAAGGTCAATATCCGAACTATAATGAAATGTTTCTTCAAGGGCATTTCTGGCAGCACCCATTGTCGTTCCTGACCCAGTGCAACCATAGTCCATGTCAACAGCTTTGGCACATTCTGCCAACAGATATGAAACGGCTTCACGATCCTCCGTATAAGTCGGAGAAGTTGTATTCAATGAATTCTTCATTTTGCACCAATCAAATTGTTTCTCTAAATACAATTCAAGTACTGGCATTTGCCAATAGTTCATTATCTGCCCCATGGCCACAGCCACACAACCGACTAACGCATGGGTACATGTGTCTACTGCGGGAATGTGATAATTGTATGAGTAATAATCCCCAGAGTGATTGTTGGAATTATAATTATTAGAGGTACTTTGACCCCATATTGTTTCTATTAAAGGGCCAACACCCGGACTTTTCGCCTTGCCATAATCGCGACCTTTCAATAAATCAAACCATTCGGCAGTGTAATATGGTGTTGTGTCTCCGCTCTCGAAGATATAATTCAACTGTTCAATATACCCACCTATAAAGTTTCGGATACTGCCAAGGAGAGCCTGTTCTGACAATTGCTCAATCAAAGATGCTCCCCCGGAATAGTAATCACCGAGGATTGGATGACATGCTTTATGTCCTGACATAAGCAAAGCCCGCTTGTTGCTGAAAAGAGCCTCGTACATTAACGTGTTTCCTCTCTCATTACAATAGAATACCACCCTGTCCAAAGAATCATTACCCGATGGATATTTCTGTTTGAAAAAGGAGATGGCGACAGTTGTGGCCTCTTCTGATGATACCTGCATCGTTTGGGCATGTATGGTGAATGAGCATATCACTCCCACCAATATTAACATTATAAATTTCCTGTCCATTTTTTATCAATAATTATTATTTCATTCCATGAGGAATTGTGTCAATGTCTATAATTGATCCCTCTGGGGGTTCTGAATCGTTACTCCAATTTGCGCCATTGGATTTGGTGCCGATTTTCG
>CAJOHZ010000027.1 GCA_905234695.1 uncultured Bacteroidales bacterium
TTCATATGCAACACAAAAGTAGTCATTTTACCTGAGAGTACCAAATTTTTGGTGCTCTTTTTTTCTACTCAGTGTTGCACTTGTAACTGGAATTTAGCCCACAAATGTACACAAAAAAAAGTTTGCCAAATCAAAAAAAGTTTGTATCTTTGCAGTTCGAAAAAGAAACACACTTTTTAACCAACAATCTAAAAAACAATTTATTATTATGCCTGCAAGAATTAGATTACAGCGTCATGGTAAGAAAAACCAACCTTTCTACCACATCGTTGTTGCGGATGGTCGTGCACCTCGGGACGGCAGATTTATCGAGAAATTAGGCACCTACAATCCGCTCACCAACCCCGCCACCATCGTTCTGAATGTTGAGAAAGCCTGCGAATGGCTCAAGAACGGTGCACAGCCCAGCGAAACCGCCCGCCGCATCCTCAGCTACAAGGGTGTGCTGCTGAAACGCCACCTGCAAATCGGTGTCGAGAAGGGCGCCATCAGCCAGGAACAAGCCGACGTGAAGTTCAACGAATGGCTCCAGGCCAAGGAGAGCAAGATTGCCAATATCAAGAGCGAAGTCGAGAACAAGGAGCGCAGCGTGAAGAAGAGCCGCCTCGAGGCCGAGAAGAAGGCCAACGAGGCCAAGGCCGAGGCTGTGGCCGCCAAGCTCAAGGCCGCCGCTGAAGCCGAGGCTGCCGCCAAGGCTGAAGCCGAAGCCGCTGCCGCCGAGGCTAACGCCGAAGAGGCTCCCGCCGCTGAGGAGACTCCCGCCGAGGAAACTCCCGCCGAGAACTAATCTCATTCGGAGAACCCTCCTACCAATGCAACCACAAAAGGCGCGCCTTCAAGGGTGCGCCTTTTTAATAAACCATCACGTTCATGACCATAGACGAATGCTATCGACTGGGACGCATCACCAAGACTTTCGGATATAAAGGACAGCTGGTGCTGTTCCTCGACGTGGACTGCCCCGACGACTACGCCGGACTCGACTCCGCTTTTGTGGAGACCAAGAACGGACTGGTGCCCCATTTCTTCAAGATTGACAGCATCAACGGCAACAAAGCCGTGGCCACCTTCGAGGAGCTGACCCCCGAACAGGCCAACGCACTCACAGGTCACGACCTGTACCTGCCCCTCGACCTGCTGCCCAAACTCACCGGCAACCAGTTCTATTTCCACGAAGTGACAGGGTTCCGCGTGGTGGACGACGAGTACGGTGACATCGGCACCATCCGCACCATCATCGAATACCCCGCCCAGCCCCTTTTCCAAATCATGAAAAACGACACGGAAATACTCATCCCCGTCATCGACCCGGTGATAAAAAAGGTTGACAGGGAGACAAAAACCATCTTTATTTCCGCACCCAACGGACTGATTGCGTTGTATCTGGGAAAATAAACGCAAATTCTTCCACCATTTTAACAGGTATATCCAAAAGTATTTGTATCTTTGCACCGGAAAACGGGCGACCTGCCCCACCTCACAAACCAATATAACGAACCATGGAGAATAACGAACCCACCACAGAAAAGACCTGCTATTCGGCAGAAGAGCTGCAGATGTTCAAGGAAATCATCCTGAAGAAACGCGAAGAGGCTGTCCGCAATCTTGAACTGCTGAACCAAGCCGTGGCGGGGAGCGCCAACGACGTCACCGACACCGCCCCCACCTTCAAGACCCTCGAAGAGGGGAGCAACGTGCTGTCCAAGGAGGAGAACTCACGTCTGGCCGCACGGCAGCAGAAGTTCATCAAGGACCTCGACGCCGCCCTTATCCGTATCGAGAACAAGACCTACGGCATCTGCCGCATCACCGGAAAGCTCATCCCGAAAGAGCGCCTGATGATTGTGCCCCACGCCACCACTACCGTCGAGGGCAAGGAACTGGAAAAGAAAGGTCGCCGCTAGGCCGACGACATACACTATACAAGCGGGGTAGGCCATGCCTGCCCCGCTTGCGTATAACCACGCCTGCCAAACCGCTACATGCGGGGAATGGCGGCAATGAGCCGTTGGGTATAGGGATGCTCGGGATGGGCGTAGAGGCGGTCGGCAGGGCCGGACTCGACAATACGGCCTTTCTCCATGACCATAATGCGGTCGGAGAGGAATTTCACCACCGAGAGGTCGTGGGTGATGAAAAGATAGGTATAGCCATACTGGGCCTTGAGGTCGTTGAGCAGGTTGAGCACCTGCGCCTGCACGCTGACATCGAGGGCCGAGACGCTCTCGTCGCAGACAAGCAACTCGGGCTGAAGCACCAACGCACGGGCGATGCAGACCCGCTGTCGCTGCCCGCCGGAGAACTCGTGGGGATAGCGGTCGTAGCAGTCGGGAGCCAGGCCCACCTGCTGCATGAGCTCCAGAACTCTGGACATTCTAGATTCTCCAGATAATCTGGAGGAATGAACCTTTAAGGGTTCACTTATCGCCTCGCCGACGGTGAGGCGGGGATTGAGGGAGGAATAAGGGTCTTGGAAGACTATCTGCATCTTGCTGCGCAGGGCGCGCATCTCTTTTGCAGAGAAGGTGTCCAGCGGACGGCCCCGATAGAGGATGCTGCCGGAGCTATGGCTTATCAGGCGCAAGAGGGCACGGCCAAGGGTGCTCTTGCCACAGCCACTCTCGCCCACGAGGCCCAAGGTCTCGCCCTCCATGATGTCGAAACTGATGCCGTCCACGGCATTGAGTTGCTGCAAAGGCTTTCCAAAAAGACTGCGCTTGAGGGGGTAGGTCACCGAAAGGTCGCGAACCGAGACAAGAGGAGTTGAGGGGTTGGTCTGGTTAGAATCCATCCCATCTATCGCCTCTATTCTATCCACCTTGTCTATCGTATCCATCTTCCCTATCGCCTCTCTCCCTTTCAAAAACTCCTCCACCGTGGGCAGATGCCGCGGACGTCTGTCGAGCGGCGGGCGACAGGCCAGAAGGCCTTGCGTGTAGGGGTGCGACGGGTGGTACAGCACCTGAGCCGCCGGACCGTGTTCCACCACCTTGCCGTGGTACATCACCGCCACATCGTCAGCAATCTGGGCCACCACGCCGAGGTCGTGGGTGATGAAGATGATGCCGATGCCATAACGCTCCTGCAGCTGCTTCAGGAGCTCGAGGATGGTCTTCTGCACGGTGACATCGAGGGCGGTGGTGGGCTCGTCGGCGATGAGGATGTCGGGGTGGCATATCAGCGCCATGGCAATCATGACGCGCTGCTTCTGTCCACCGGAAATCTCGTGAGGATAGCTGTCGTATATCTTCTCGGGCCGCGGGAGCAGCACCTCGCCAAAAAGGTCGATGACACGGCGGCGGGCCTCTTCGTGCGACACCTTCTCGTGCAGGCGCAACATCTCGGCCACCTGCGCCCCGCATTTCTGCACGGGGTTGAGGCTGGTCATGGGCTCCTGGAAAATCATGCTGACGCGATTGCCACGGATGCCTTGCTTGGCCACCTCGCCAAGGGTGAGGAGGTCGGCCCTGTCGGACAAATCCGACTTTCCGGCCAGCCACGCATGGCCGGTCACCGTGGCGTTCTTGGGCAGCAGGCCCATCAGCGCCAGCGTGCTCACGCTCTTTCCGCTGCCGCTCTCACCCACGACGCCGAGGGTCTTGCCCCGCCCCAGCGTGTAGCTCACGCGCTCCACCACGGTCCTGCCGTCGAAGGCCACCGAGAGGTCCTTTACCTCAAGAATATTCTCGTCATTGTTCACGCATAAATAACGCATTGAAGGGGTAAAAATTTTGCCAGAGGGATTATTTTTGTGCCTTTCGATTACGGATATTTCAAAAAAAAATCTAGAAACTGTTTGAATTTAATTGATGGATTTTGTTATACGGCAAAGCGAGCAGATTTTTTTTCTTCATGAGGGAGCAATGGGGTTGCCTCATCAAGCTCGGCAGGCATACCACCATTGTGACCGAAAAAAGGAGGGGAAGATGCCGTTTTGATGTTTTAAGAAAAACATTGGATTAATTTTAAACAGTTTCTTATTGTTTCAAATAAAATTCGTAATTTTGCAAACCGAAAACAAAAGAAAACGTTAATCAATCAATAAAACCAAAAACAAAAGACAATGGTAAAACAAATCAAAAAACTGACGATGCTGCTCTTCGTGGCAGCCACAATGTTATCCTTCGGTGCCTGCGAAAAGGAAGACACAGACACCCCTAAAGAAGACGCCATAGTGGTGGCAGATACAGAATGGGCATGGAGAGCGGAAGACCCCAACAGCGTCTCCGGCGTGATTAACATCCAGGTTGGGTTCAATGGTCCCGTACTCGCCGATTTAACCTATACGGATATGAGCACAGGCGTTATGCAGACTGATGCATTGCTCGGAACCTATACGTACGCAGAGAATAAAGGTACTATGACCCTGGAAGATGATTATAGCAATACCGTCAAAGTTCCTTTCACGGTTAGTGGAACAACCATGAAAATCACTTTCAAAGGCAACTCCTATACGCTCACCAAGAGATAAAAAACCGTGACTGACCGCCGTCATATACATAATATGAGCGGGCTCTGTTCAAAATTATTTCTTGGATATTCAAAAAATATTACGTACATTTGCAACGTCTTTTTGAATCACAATAAACACATCTAGAACTATACAACTATGACAAAATCAGAAGAATTCATGGAGATGGAAGCCAAATACGGCGCCCATAACTATCATCCGCTACCCGTTGTGCTCGCCAAAGGCGAGGGTGCATTCGTGTGGGACTGCGAAGGAAAACGTTATTTCGACTTCCTTTCGGCCTACTCGGCTGTCAACCAAGGCCACTGCCACCCCAAGATTGTCAAGGCGCTCTGCGACCAGGCTCACCAGCTGACCCTCAGCAGCCGTGCATTCTACAACAACTGCCTCGGTGAATGGGAGAAATTCGTCACCGAGTACTTCGGCTACGAGAAGGTGCTGCCTATGAACAGCGGCGCCGAGGCCGACGAGACCGCCCTGAAACTGGCCCGCCGCTGGGGTGTCGTCAAGAAAGGCATCAAGAACGACGAAGTGATGATTGTCTGCTGCGAAGGCAACTTCCACGGCCGCACCATCACCATCCCGAGAGCTACGCCAACTACGGCCCCATGACACCCGGTTTCCTCCGCATCCCCTATAACGACCCCGCCGCTTTGGAGAAGGTGCTGAAAGAGCACGGCGACAAGATTGCCGGTTTCCTTGTCGAGCCCATCCAGGGCGAGGCCGGCGTGTATGTCCCCGATGAGGGCTACCTCAAGAAATGCTACGACATCTGCCACAAGTACAACGTCCTCTTCATGGCCGACGAGGTGCAGTGCGGTATCGCCCGTACCGGTAAGATGCTGGCCTGCGACCACGAAGGCGTGCGTCCCGACATCCTCATCCTCGGCAAGGCCCTCGGCGGCGGCGTTGTGCCCGTGAGCTGCGTGCTGGCCGACGACGACATCATGCTGAACATCAAACCCGGTGAGCACGGCTCCACCTTCGGTGGCAACCCCATCGCTGCCAAGGTCTCCATCGCCGCCCTGCAGGTCATCAAGGAAGAACACCTCATGGAAAACGCCGAACGCCTCGGCAAGATTTTCCGCGAGGAGATGACCAACTTCAAGAGCCCGATGATCGAGAAGGTGCGCGGCAAGGGTCTGCTGAACGCCATCATCATCAAGCCCCACAACGGCAAAGAGGCTTGGGATGTCTGCTTGAAGATGCGCGACATGGGCGTGCTGGCCAAGCCCACCCACCAGCATATCATCCGTTTCGCCCCTCCGCTGGTCATCACCGAGGAGCAGCTGCGCGAAGCCATGGAAATCATCAAGAAAGCCATCGCCAGCTTCGAATGATTATGTGTACCGCCCCTGCGGATTCCACGATAACCAAAGGGCACTTTCCCTCACTACGCAGGGAAGGTGCCCTTTCTCTTATCCCCCTCGTATGAAGAAGCTTCGCTGGACACTTCTCCTCCTTCTTGCAACGGGATGCCTGCAGGCACAGACACTGCCCACCTTCCCGTTCCAAGACACCACCCTCGGCGTCGACGAGCGCGTAGAAGACCTGCTTTCGCGGCTGACACTCGACGAGAAACTGTCGCTGATGGAGCACCGCAACCCTGCCATCCCCTCCCTCGGCCTGCCGGCCTACAGCTGGTGGAACGAGGCGCTGCACGGCGTGGGACGCAACGGACGCGCCACAGTATGGCCCATGCCCATCGCGCTGGCGGCGACATTTCAGCCCTGGGCGATACGAGGAGTCTTCAAGCAGGTGGCCTACGAGGCACGCCAGAAATTCTGGGACCAGGCTATGCCTGGAGATAATTTATTTGGAGAGCCGAAGGATTATGCGGGAATCTCATTCTTCACGCCCAACATCAATATCTTCCGCGACCCTCGCTGGGGGCGCGGCATGGAGACCTACGGCGAGGATCCCTACCTCACCGCTCGGATGGGACTGGCCTGTGTGGAGGGGTTGCAGCAGGATGAGTTGGCTTTCGGACGGGAGGGACTCGTGACGGCGGCATGCCTAAAGCATTTCGCCGTGCACAGCGGGCCTGAAGGGCTGCGCCACGAGTTCGACGCGCAGGTGTCGAACCGCGACCTCCGAACCACCTACCTCCCCGCTTTTGAATACATCATCGCGAACAGCCACGTGCAACAAGTGATGTGCGGCTACAACCGCCTGAACGGCGAGCCCTGCTGCACCAACAACCACCTACTGGACAGCATTCTGCGTTACGAATGGGACTATGACGGCCTCATCGTCACCGACTGCTGGGCGCTGAACGACTGCTGGGAGCGCGACACCGTCATCCCGCGCCACAAGACCCACGCCACGGCGGCACAAGCGGCGGCGGCAGCCTTCGGCGGCGAGGTGGACCTCGAATGCGGCAGCGGACTCGATGCCCTACGCACGGCGGTGGACTCGGGCTATATCAGCGAAAGCAAAATCAACGAGCATGTGCGCCGCATCCTCAAGACACGGATGCGCCTCATGATGCCCATGTCCAAAGAAAACCAGGCATGGGTGCCAATGCCGAACCCACAGGACGACTCGCCCGAAGTGATAGCGGCGGCAAGTTTGGTGCTGTTGAAGAACCAGGGCGACCTGCTGCCCCTGCGCAGAGGGACGAAGATATACTTGGCGGGACCCAACGCTACCGACACCCTCATGCCCCTCGGCAACTACAACGGCACGCCCGACCATACGGTGAGCATCCGCGAGGGACTCGCGCAACTCTTCACGCTGGTCGACAAGCCCCGCGAGGCCGAGGTAATTGTCTACGCCGGGGGCCTCAACCCACAGCTGGAGGGTGAAGAACTGCCTGTCGACATGCCTGGATTCTATAGGGGCGACCGCACCCGCATCGAACTACCCGAGGCGCAAGCCAAGGAATTGAAGAAACTGCGGCGCAAGCACAAGCCCGTGGTCCTGCTGCTCTGCAGCGGGAGCGCCATCGCCCTCGACAAGACGGCCCTGGGCTGCAACGCCATCATCGCCTGCTGGTATGGCGGCGAGGCCATGGGGGCGGCCATCGCCAAGAGCATGGCAGGCGAATACGATTATTTCGGGCGACTGCCCGTCACCTTTTACAAAAGTACCCGCCAGCTGCCCGACTTTGCCGACTATAGCATGGAGGGTCGCACCTACCGCTACATGACCGAGGAGCCGTTGTATCCCTTTGGCTACGGACTAAACTACGGCAAATACCATCTGGAAGGGCTCGAATATGACGTCGAAGAACACCGCATCAAAGGGCGTGTCGTCACCGACCGCGAATCGCCCGCTGGGAAGATGAGCCAGCTAGTGCAGGTGTACTACGAAGACGACGACCCGCAAGGTCCCCGCATGACGCTAGTGGGCATCGACGACGGCGGTTGTGGCTGGGCAGAAATCCCCATAGACCCCTTCTGGCTACGGAAGTACAACGAGGCCACAGGCGAGATGGAATACCCCAAGCCCGGCACGCCGATACACCTGTGGGTTGGACTCAGCAGCGACAAGAAAGACTGCACGGAAATAATAATCCCCGCTCCCGCACAATAATAAGCAACAAAATACGTTGTAAGAAAATTACTGAAACTGAAAACTTAAAATAAAAACTAAAACTCACCAACCACCATGAAAAAACAAGACTGGTTAGTTATCCTGATTATCGTGGTCGTGCTGGCCCCGTTCTTTATCCCGGCCACAGGGTTCTTCGCTGGTTTCAAACACTTGACGGACACCCACCCCTACATCATGGCCTTCTTCAAGTTCGCCATCCTCGCCACCTTCGGTGAAATGTTGGCCCTGCGCATCCGCGAAGGGGTCTATAACAAGAAAGGCTTCGGCGTGCTGCCCCGCATGATTGTGTGGGGATTCCTCGGCATGGCCATCACTATGGCCATGAAAATCTTCAGCACTGGCACTCCCTACTTCTTGGCCTCGACGGGCATCGCAGACTACCCAACCATCCATGACGCATTCTTTCCGGCGACACCTGGCGGACCCGCCGCTCCGCTCACATGGGCCAAAGTAGGCATCGCCTTTGCCGTGTCGGTACTGATGAACAGCATCTTCGCCCCCGTGATGATGACCTTCCACAAATGTACCGACATCCACATCACCGACAACGGCGGTACGGTGCGCGGACTTTTCCGTCCCATCAAGATGCGCGAGATTATGAGCAAGAAGGTCAACTGGGACGTGCAGTGGAATCTGGTCATCAAGAAGACCATCCCCCTCTTCTGGTTCCCGATGCACACCATCACTTTCATCCTGCCCCCGACCTTCCAGGTGCTCTTCGCCGCCCTGCTGGGCGTCGCCCTGGGCCTCATTCTCGCATTGGCTGGAGGAAGCAAGAAATGAAAAAGTACCTGGTTTTACTAGTTCTACTAGTCCAACTAATTCAACTAGAAGCGCAGAACCCGTTCAGCCTCGACTGGCACGGCTTCGTCAACCCGCACTACTATGCCGATAGCCGCAACGTGGTGGGCGGGCGCGAAGACATGATGCTCTTCTACCCGAAGCCCATCCTCCGCGACAGCCTCGGCCACGACATCAACGACGGCTGGCAGGCCGACATGCTGGCCATCACCGCACGCCTGGGCCTACGTATCAACGGCCCCGAGATGCTGGGGGCTGCAACCATGGCTTATATCGAAGGCGACTTCACGGGCTCCACCAACGCCACCATCAACAACCTGCGCCTGCGACATGCCTACTTCCGGATGTATTGGGACAGCCATGAACTCACTGCCGGACAGTATTGGTACCCCATGGTCATCCACGAAATCATGCCCATGACCAACCCCCTCAATATGGGTGCCCCCTTCCACTGCTACGCCCGCCAACCACAGGTGAGGTATAGTTTCTTCCCTACAGGAAACTGGGAATTGTTGACCGTGGCACAATGGCAACTCGACAACATGAGTCAAGGCCTGCTGGACGGCGAGCACACCTCGTCGACCCAGTTCGCCCGCCATACCCTCGTCCCCGAACTCAACGCCCAGGTACGCTACCATAGCGGGAAGCTCCTTCTCGGCGCCGCCGTCAACTACAAGACCGTCCAGCCCATCGTGAACACCAAAGGCACTGCGGCACCCGAGACCACCCATTCCTCCCTTTCATGGAGTCTCTTCGGCAAAGCCTCCCTTGGCCCCGTCACCTTCAAGACACAGACGCTGCTCAACAACAGCCTCTACGAGGGTTGCTCCCTCGGCGGCTACCTGATGCTGGATGACGGCACCTTCCGCGACTGGCATTTCAACACCGTGTGGCTCGACATCGAGCGTGGCAAAGGCCACTGGCGGCCCGGTCTCTTCATGGGCTATGCCAAGAATGCCGATTACGGAAACATCAACTACGCCTACGCCTTCGGGCGCGGCCACGACATCGAATACCTCTGGCGAGTCCAGCCCCGCCTCACCTACACCACCGAGAAGGGACTCTCCTTCGTCGGCGAAGCCGAATACACCTATGCGGGCTACACGGAGCCCGTCGGCAACCTGCGACTTTCACTCAGTGCTGTCTATGCGTTCTAACTACCATACCCACTCCACTTACTGCGACGGGAAGGCATCGCTGCGCGAGATGGTGGACTTTGCCGTGGCGCACGGCTTCACCCACCTCGGATTCACAGGGCACTCTCCCCTCCCCTACGAGAACACTTTCTCCATCAAGGATGCACAATACCTCGACTACTGCAACGAGGTGCGCGCCCTACAGACAGAATATGCCGACAGGATCTCCATCCGCCTGGGGCTGGAGATAGACTATGTACCGGGACTCTGCGAGGACTTCCGGCCCCTCATCGAGAAGGGCGGGCTGGAGTACTGCATCGGGAGCATCCACCTCATCCCCAACCCCGACAGCATCGAGTACCTGCGCAGCCACCCCGCCGAGGCGGGCGACCACCTCTGGATGATTGACGGCAGCCGCTACCAGACGTACGATGAAGGGTTGGAGCGACATTTCCATGGCGACATACGGAGAGGCGTGCGCGCCTTCTTCGACCAGACGAACCGCATGATAGAGAGTCAGCGGCCCACCATCGTGGGACACTTCGACAAGATTGTCATGCACAACCGCGACCGCTACTTCCATTACGACGAGAAGTGGTTTCTCGACCTGGTGTACGAGACCGTCCAGCTTATCCACGAGACGGGCTGCATCTGCGAGGTCAACACCCGCGGCATCTACAAGGGGAGGCACTACGACTACTATCCCGCCAAAGGGACCCTCCGCCACATGAACACCTTGGGCATCCCCGTCATCGTAAGTACCGACGCCCACATGCCCGAAGACCTGCTCTGCACCGAAGGGGCCTACGAGTTCCTACAGGAGATAGGGTACAAGAACGTTCTTGAGACACTCTGATAGCCCAATAAGAAAAGCGGCCCGCCAGATGGCGGGCCGCTTCATTTTTCCTTTTCCATAAGTTAGAAGCCCATGCCGAACAGGTGCCAGTAGTTGGCTTCGAGTTTACTCCATGCAAAGGAGCTGTTCTCGTACTGTTCGCGGGTGTAGTTGTTGAGGGCCGCCGACGCATCGGTATGACGGCCTATACGGTCGTAGCGGGAGACTTCGCGCTCCAGTGCATCGAGGCCCTTGAAGGCTTTATCTTCCAAAGTCTTGAGCTCGCTGCACATGGAAGCCTTGGTGCGCTGCCATGCCACCGTGGCCAGCTTGTTGGCCTTGCGGTACTTCCAGATAATGGCATCGGGGTTGTATTCCTTCTGACCGCAGATGCTGTAGGGCTTGGGCAACTCGGTGGTGCCGCAGAAGATAGGCACGCGGGGAGACTGGCCGGGGTTGTCGACCGACACCCAGCTGACACCGCCCACCACATCGGGCAGCCATTCGCGCGACTGGGAGACGAACGAATAGGAACACCATGCCACGCTGACCGTACGGCGGAACTCCACCGTGCCGGGGGCAATCTGATTGAGGGTGCGCTGCATGGCAGTGGACAGCCACGGATTGGCCACCGGGCTGACAAGAGTGTCCTTATAGCTGTTCCCATTGCGGTCCTTACGGGTAGTGGGCATCTTAATATTCTTGCACATATCGAGGTCGGTGCCTTCGTAGGTGCTGCGCAGGAGTTCCATGACGGCACGCACGTCCACATTCTGGTCGGGACGGATGGAGAACGGAAGTTCATCCATATCCATCGAGAAATGCTGCGACGGAGCCAGCTCGTTGAAGATAAAGTATTCGCGCTCGCGGAAGTTCTTGCCATTGGCATAGCTGCTGTTGAAGGCCTTCCAGAAGATGAACTCCTCTTTGCCGTCCCACAGGCCGTAGCGGCGGGCCACCGACTCGATATTGTCGGAACACATGAAATACTCCTTGTTGTCGCGCTGCAGGCGGCCGATGCGCGGGATATTGCAGCTCACACCCACATGGTTGTCGGGGATGCGCTGGGCGGCCCAGAGACCACCGATATTGCCTTTGCCCTCGCCCAGGATTTCCATCTGCCAGACCTCCTTGGTGTCGGCAATGGTGATGCACTCGCCGCCGTCGCCATAGCCGTATATCTTGATAAGTTCACCAATCAGACGGATGGCCTCGCGAGCCGTGGTGCAACGCTGCAGGGCGATACGCTGCAGTTCCTCGATCAGGAACATGCCGGCGGGGTTGACCAGCGTATCGGGGCCGCTGAAGGTGCTCTCGCCCATGCAGAGCTGATGCTCGTTCATGCAGGGGTAGGCGGTGTTGAGATAGGCGTAGGTGTGGGCCACCTCGGGGATGGCGCCGGCCAGACGCACACCGGTGGTGTCGCCACGGAAGGTGGTGTGCAGCGTGCCTTTGTAGACCGGATGCATCTCGCCTTCGGCGTGGTCGGCGGCGGGCTCTATGTGCATCCATGTACGGTAGCGGCCGTCGCAAGTATGCGAAGTGATGACACTCCCATCGGTGGAAGCCTTGGACCCCACCATGATGCTGGTGCAGCTCTGCCCTTCAAACTCGGGTTGACTCAGGACCTGTCCCTTGGCGAATCCGAACAGGGACAGCAGGACGATTGTTACAAATACTCTTTTCATATTCAGTGTTTTTTCATTTTATACATGTAGATATTATTTCTTCGGCAGAGGGTCGGCGACCAGTCTGAGAAACAGCTGGGCCGCCGGCTCGACGAGGCCGTCGGGGAAGTCGTAATCGGGATGGTGCAACTCGGGATGATGCTCGCCCGAGCCGATGCCGAACATGGCTCCGGGGAACTGCAGGAGATATTCAGCAAAGTCCTCGCTCCAGCGGAACGGCTCTATCTGGTAGCGCACACGGAGGGGAATCTCTTCGGCCGCCTGGGCGATACGTTCCACATGGTCGCCGTTGTTCTCCGTGGCGCGGAAGGGTTCTTTCAGCGCGCGGGCGACCGTCAGTCCATGGCGTGCCGCGATGTCGTCCACCGCCTGGTTGGCCTCGGCCAGCAGATGTTCCATCGTATTGTTGGAGAAGGCGCGGAGGGTGAACATCACCTCTGCATGGCCCGCCGACGTGCCAAAGGCCGGAGTGCCCAGATGGACACATATCAACGTCGACTGACGGAACTCCTCGTCTGTGGCATGGGTGTTGAAGGCGGCGAAGCGCTGCACAATCTCGGCCACCGCAAGACCGGGGTTGAGTCCCATCTCGGGGGTCGAGGCATGGGTCTCGCGGCCGTCAAGGTGATAGATGACGCCCGTCGAAGCCGCCGCGAAGGTACGCGGACAGAGCACCACCGTCCCCAGCGGATAGCCGGGGAGGTTGTGCAAGGCATAAAACGCCTTGATATTGTATTGCTGCAAGATGCCGCTCTCAAGCACCGCACAGGACCCTTCGCCAGTCTCTTCGGCCGGCTGCCAGAGCAGCAGGACATTGTGCTCGGGCCGACGTACTTCGACCAGTTCCGCCAGCCGCATCAGGATGACCGTATGGCCGTCGTGGCCGCAGTGATGGCCTGTCGGCAGGGCGTCGATGTCGGCACGCACCGCCACCGTCGCGGCCTGAGGGTCTTTGCCCCACACGGCAACCACGCCCCAGCCACCCACATGGGTGTACACCTTGTCGGGGTGCAGCCCTTGCAGATGACGCACCACGGCATCGTGGGCATACTGCTCGTTGCCGGCAGTCTGCGGATGTTGGTGGAGGTCGTGTCGTATATCGGTGAGGGTCATGTGTCAGTTGGCAAAGGATTCAACAAGTTTCTTATAGCAGGCTCCGCGTTCCTCGAAGTTCTTGAAGGCATCGTAGCTGGCCGCGGCAGGCGAGAGAAGGCAGATATGCCCCTGGGCGGTATGGTCATAGCACCATGCCACCACGGTATCGTAGTCGCAAGTCAGCAGCGTGCACCTGTCGGCAAGGAGCCACTCCTCCATCATACGCCGTCCTGCGGCGCCGACAAACACCAGATTGCGCACCGCGCGTCCTTTCTCGTGGTCGCGCAGGTAGTCACCCAGTACCCGGTAGTCGATACCGCGGTCGAAGCCGCCCAGGATAAGCGTCTCGACCTGCTGCAACGCCTCGATGGCGGCGATGGTGGCCTCGGGAATCGTGGAGATAGAGTCGTTGTAAAAGAGGATACCACGATAGGTGCCCACCGGCTCCAGCCGATGCGGCAACCCGTGGAAAGTGGCCAGCGCCGGACGCAAGCCGGCATCGGTAGCGCCCGTCAGACGGGCGGCCTCGCAGGCCACAAAGATATTGCATAGGTTGTGGTCGCCCCGCAGTTCCGTGGGCCACTGAGCCACGGGCGACTGCTGCGCCTCGTGCAGGCTGTAGGGATGCAGGGTGGCGGCGATGTGACCTTTCTGCTCTTCCATCCTTTCGACCAGCACCGGGCTGTCGGTACAGTAGAAGGTGTGGTCGCCCGCCTGCTGGCGCAAGGCCAGCTGCATCTTGGCCATCTGATAGCCCCGGTAGTCGTGGTAATGGTCCAGATGCTCCTGATACAGGTTCAACAGAATGCCCACATGGGGACCCCGATGGATATTCTCCAGCTGATGGCATGAGAACTCCGCCACCACAAGGCAGCGGTCGTCCAACTCCTCCAGCACGTCGAACAGCGGGATGCCCATATTGCCCGCCAGCACCACATGACGCTGGGGGAAGGTCTCCTTGAGCAGATGCCACAACAGCGTGGTCGTGGTGCTCTTGCCCTTGGTGCCGGTGACGGCGAGGGTCTGGTCGCCATAAACCTGAAGGAAGAGGTCGGTCTGCGAGGTGAGGGTGTCCAAGTCGCACCGCCCCTCGAACTTCATGGTCGAGATACCGGGCGACTTCAGTATCAAGTCGTATGTATGCTGCGAGAGCAGCGTGTATATCTCTTCGTCGTTATGCGCCACATCGGCCTCCCCTCCGGGCAGCAGACGTTGCAGCAGCCGATGGCTACTCTGCCCCTCGCGTCCGTAGCCCGCAATCAGTATGCGACGGCCTTCCAACAATGCTTTCAACTGCGACTCTCGATACATGGCGGACGGTTATTGGACAGCCTCGCGGAGAAGGGCCTCTTCGCGGGGGCTGAGGTTGTGGTCGGGAAAAAGGGTATGGAGCGGCGTGGCAGGAGGAACGGGACGGTAGTCCGCCAGCAGACAGGGACGCTGCTCAGGATACCAGCGTTGCAACGTCATCGAGAGGGCGCTGTGCACCTCCTGCACCGTCCCCACGCACTCGAAGGGCTTGGTGGCGGCATGACCGGTGAGCTGGTCGAAGAAGGGCTGCATCTCCGCATCGTCGAGCATATTCTTGCCGAAGATGGCCTCCAACCGCTCGGGGGCGATGAAGGGGCTGAGGATGATGTAGGCGAAGAGGCATTTGGCACAACGTCCGCACCACACATCCTGCTTGCTGCCCGCATTGCAACTGCGGAACACATCGAAATACTTCGGCTCGCGGCTGAAGAGCATGGCAATCTGCAGCTCTGACAGCGGACGGAGGAAACTGAAATAGTTGTAGTCTCCCGAGAGGTATTCGGCCACGTAGCGACGGAAGTCGTTCTCGAAGTCGAGGCTCTTGGAGTATTGGTGGTTGACCGACGAGCCCGCCACTGTGGACTCGTTGGCGCTGTTCTCGTTGGAGAGGGCGATATTGGCCACACCGCTCAACTGCGAAGCCAGCAGGGTATAGAACGCCAGCATGGCGCTGAACGGCGTATGCCCGTTGAGGCATCCCGCGGCGTTGGCCTCCAGCAGCGCGGGGTGGATGGTGCGGCGAATCTCCAGCACCTCGTCCGTCGCATAGCCTGCCGCGGCGGCACAGCCCACGGTAGCGCCCCTGGGGTTCATGATGAGCGGAATGGGACGCATGCCTTGCGGCAACGCCTGCTGCAGCAATTCGAGGGTGACGACGGAGTCTTTGCCCCCGCCGATAGGCACGAGGTAATTCTGCCGCGACAGCGGCGGAAGCGATTCCCTCACCGACGACGACTCGCCCAGCGAGACAATCTGCATGAACTCCTCCTGGGAGGCCTGGATGCCGTTGACATAGAAGAACTCGCCCAAACCGTGGTAGTAGAGCTTCTTCCAGAATTGCACCTGCCCCTCCGTGAGGGCACCACAGCGCACCTCGACCCGTGGGGGGCAGTAGCTTTTCCAATAGCTCACCAACTCGGCCATGCCGATATTGAACACCAACACATCCATCACCGCACGCGGCTGGTCGAACGAGAGGAACGGACGGCGCGGAAAGAAGGCTGTGGGGTGGAACTCGATATGGTCGCCTATACGGAAGGAAAAGACGATGTGCAACCCATCGGGCTGCACATCATACTGATAACTCTCATACACAAACACAGGGTGTGTCTGTCGGAAATCGTTGTATTTGTCCTGTAGCGACACTGTGCGGTATGATTTGGCGCATGCCGCCTCGAGGCGGAGCGTCGAATGCGTTTATTTCAACTTGAACAACTGGGAACCGATGAGGTTGCCGTTGGCATAGAGCTGCATCTTGTAGGTGCCGGGCTGCAGGGTGATGTTGTCGGCCTTGTCCCACTGGATGGAGAAGGTGCGGGCCTCGCCCGTGAACTCTATCGACCGAGACATCGTGTAGGGCATCGGGGCACCGTCGATTTCGAACGTGGGGCACTCGGGGGCGCCGTTGCAGATCACCTGACCCTGGGCGTCCGTCAGGCAGGCATACAGCATCACCGTACCGGGGTCGACGACATAGTTGGTCAGTATCATACCTTCGATGCGGATGCAGGTGACCGACGCGGCGCGGTTGGTCTCCTTGCCCACATTGTTGGAGATGCGTTTGAGGGAAGTGACCGCGAGGTCCTTGGTCACCAGCATGGAGGCGCGGTTCACCTTCAGCGTCAGACGGGCGTTGTCCAAGGCGTTGCGCTCGGCATTCTGGCGCATGGTCACCACCTCGCCGCGCAGGCTGTCGTTCTCGTGGCGCAGTTTCGTGTTCTCTTCACGCAGCTGGGCGATTTCGGCGGCATAGCTGTCGCACAGATCCTGCAGTTCGGTGAGTTTCTTGTTGACGGAGCCTTTGGACTTGGCCTGTTTGGCAGCTTCGGACTTGGCGGCAGCGGCCTGCTTCTCGGCCTCGGCAGCCTGTTTCTCGGCTTCGGCCACACGCTTCTCGGCTTCGGCCACAAGGGCTTTCTGCTCCTCAAGTTCTTTGCGCAGGCGGTCTATCTCCTGCTGCTGGCTCTGTACCTGGTCTTGCAGCTGCGACACCTGGGCAATATACTCCATGTTGGCCTGGGTGGTCTGGTCGCCCTGCACCTGCTGGGTCATGAGCCATGCCACCTGCGAGGTCAACGAGTCGTTGCGGTTGGTCAGACGCACATTCTCGTTGGTCAGCTTGGCAATGAGGTCGTCCTGATCGTCCACCTGCTGGCGCATACGCTCCAACGCCTTGCGGTCGCTGTTGGACATCGGCGTGCCTTCGGCGGTGTGCTTGCGGGCCGCTTCCTCTAGGTCTGCCAGCTTCTTGTCCTGCTCGGCCAGACGGTTCTCCAAGGTCTCAATCTGTTTCTGCTTTGCCTGCAACTCGGCCGACTGGCGGGAAATCTCCTCAACCTCGGCTTTCGACGGGGCGGCAGCCACGGTGGTGGCGGGAGCGGCGGAGGCCTTGTTCTTGGCCTTGGCGGCCTTCAGCTGGCGGATGAGGCTTTCAATCTCACGGGCCTGCGACTGGATGGCGCTGTCCTTCTCGGCCAGCAGCGAGGTGTAGTTCTCATAGTCGCTCTGCATCTGCTGGTGTTCGAGCATGATTGCGTTCAATCGGGCCTCCATCGCCTCTATTTCTTCATCATTCGAGGGGTTATTGTCGCACGAAACGAGGCTTGCAGTGGCCAAAAAGGCACACGCCAGCAACCCCCAAAACATTTTCTTTGTATTTGTTTTCATTATTGTTATGTAATTTTGATTCTTGTTTTGTGACTATTTTTATCTGCTATTTCGAATATTTTGTGTACTTTTGTATTCAAATTGCAAAAGTAACCATTTTTTTTTGATTAGACACCTTTTTCGCGAAAAAAAAGTATGAGGCCCCTCTTTGCCCTCCTCCTCGCCACCCTCTTGATCCTCCTTCCGCCCTCCCGCGGTACGGCGGCAGCCCAATCTCTGCCCGACAGCACACAGCAGTCGGCAAGAGGCACTTCCGTGCGTATCGGGATGCATTCCGGAGGCAGCTACGGGATGTGGCGCGACCTTGGGGCTTCGCCCCGCTCCTACCACGGCATCGAGCTCCGGCCGGGGCTCACCGTGGCCGTCGACCTGCCACGGTGGCGGTTCCATGCCGCCTCCGCCTTCACCGTCGGAGCCTACGGGTGGCATGGGGCGTCGCTCAACGTCGACTGCTTCGGAGGACAGTCGGTATCCGCTATCGAGGCGTGGCGGCTCTGCCTTGCCCGCCACCGCTGGGAACTCTGGGGCGGTGCCGCCCTCGGCAACACCGCCGACCTGCGCTACAGCCGCCTGCTGGGAAACGCCGCCGTGGGGGTGTCCGACTTCGCCACCCTCTCGCTGGCCGCCCGCGCCGAATACCGCCTGCCCCACTGGCAGTTCCATGGCGACCTCGCATTCACGCCTGCCGCCCTGACCCTACGGCCGGGCTACGCCTATATCGCCAACTACGACCGCGACATCCACAACCCTGTGGCCAATACCTTTGAGCAGTACCACTGGTACCTTGTCGGGGCCTGCGGGCTTGCCACCGACATCGGGGTCACCCTGCTGCTGCCCAACGGCAACCGCATCGGCGTCTCCTACCTGTGGCATCACCTCACCTCCCGCACCGCAGCGGAGGTCCCCCACAGGTTCGACCAGGCGTCGCACACGCTCTCCCTCAGCCTGGAGTTCTCCCTCAGCCGTCCCCAACCCAACACCCCTGCCCTATGAAACGATGCCTGCCCCTGATACTGTCATGCCTGCTCTTCGCCTCGTGCGAGAAGCTCCTTATGCCCGACGACAGCCCCACCACCGCCACGGCCACCTTCGACTACCTGTGGCACCAGATGGACGAGCGCTACTCCATGTTCGATGTCAAGCAGGTGGACTGGCAGGCCGTCTACGACAGCCTGCGCCCCAAAGTGTACGACGGCATGAAGAGCGACAGCCTCTTCACCGCCTGCGCCGCCATGCTCAACACCCTCCACGACGGCCATGTCAACCTCTTCAACTCCTACAACACCTCGCACTCCGACTCCATCTACTACCGCTTCTATGCCGACGACGACATTGACGTCGACGCGCTGGTGCTCACCTACCTCACCCCCGGCTACCGCACCACCGGCGGCATGGCCCACGCCCCACTTCGCGACGGACAGGTACTGTATATCCGCTATGCCTCTTTCGGCAGCGCCATCGGCGTCAGCCAGTTCCGCCACATCATCCACAGCTACCCCAACGCCCGGGGCATGATTCTCGACATGCGCGGCAACGGAGGCGGCGACCTCTCAAACGTACACAATATCCTCAGTCTCATGCCGTCGCATGGACAGAAACTCTACAGCAGCCAAATCAAGTCGGGCCCCGGCCGCAACGACTTCACCCCGCTGGCCGACACCTACGCCCCCCAAGTGGCCGACAGCGATGCCTACACCCTGCCCGTCATCGTGCTCATCGACCGCGGCTGCTTCAGCGCCACCAGCACCTTCGCCATCTGCACCCAAGCCTACGACAACATACGCCTCATGGGCGACACCACCTCCGGCGGCACAGGGCTCCCCACCATGGGCGTGCTGCCCAACGGTTGGCGCTACCGCTACTCCGTCACCCGCACCCTCGCCCTCAACGGTGCCAACTACGAGAACGGTGTGCCCCCCGACATCCCGTTGCGCCTCAACCGGCAGGCCGCCCTCGACAGCCGCCGCGACAACATCATCGATTCCGCCTGTAACATCATCCTAACTCCCCAACCATGAAGATACTCATCCGCGCCAGTTACCCCAACTACAATATGGTGTGCCGCTATGCCCAGGACGGCCCCGAAGTGTTCAACCGCAACGTCGACGACGCCGACAACGTACTCGAAGGCAACAAGCCCGGCACCGTCATCTATACCCTCGACGGCGAGACCACCCGCCGCGAGTTCCCGCCCCGCTGGTACGACATGTACCTCCTGCTGAAATCCCGCGGCAAGGAGCAGGAGCAATACCTGAAGCTGCTGCTGGCCGAGAACGACGGCACCGCCACCCCCGCCCAGCGACAGGAGCTGTCCAGCCGCCGCCAGGCTTTCCGCGAAGAAATCATACACTATGTCAACAGCCATCCGCTACCGGCAAACGAAGAACTCATCACCGCCCTCACCGACGGCCAGTTCACCGACGACCAAATCAGCTATAAAGGGCGTATGCTGGTGGACCTGACGCACAACTGCTACCCCGTGCCCGACTTCGTCATCCTCACCGCCGAGTCGTTCCGCCACCCCGAGCATCTGGAAGAGCGGCTGGCACAGGCCATCCGCTATCTGGAGATTATGACCAACAACCGGCTGGGCGACGGACGTCGCCCGCTGGTCTTCGCCATCCGCTGCGCCATGCCGCAGTACATCCCCGGCCTCATGCCCACCCTGCTCAACGTGGGGGTCACCCGCACCGCCTACGGCGCCCTGCGCCGCAGCCACGGCGACAGCATGGCCAACCGCGTCTACCTCTCCACCCTCCACACCCTGTGCGAGATGCTGGGCATCGAACGCAAATACGAAATCTCCGACATCGAACTCGACCCCGACAGCCAACAGCAGCGCATCGCCACCATGGAGCAGGAAATCCGCTCCACCCGCGACGACGGCGACCGACTGCTCACCGATGCCAGCTATCAGGCCCTCCAGCTCGTCAAGCACGTGCGCGCCTTCTATATCGACAACCAAGACCTTATCCTCACCTTCATGCAGGGCCGGCAGGCGCACCCCTCACTCATCCTCCAGCGCATGGTGTGGACCATCGGCAACGAGGAATCCTACCCGGGCGTGCTCTACAGCCGCCACAGCCGCACCGGCAAAGGCAGCCAAATCGAGAGCTACCGTAATATCTTCGGCGAGGAAATCATGACCGGCGACGTCACCTCCGACGACCGCGCCTACAACAACCGCGACGACATCAAAGACGAGTTCCCCGCCGTCTACCACTTCCACCCGCTGCTCGCCAAAATCGAGGAACGCTACAAATCGCCCGCCACCATCGAATTCGCCGTTGAGACCCGCCCCCGCCGCGTGAGCCTCTTCTCCGTGCTGCAGCTCAACCGCTCCGAACTCACCGGCCGTGCGGCCCTTATCTCGGCCATCGACCTGCTGCGCGAAGGACGCATCCAGGAGCACGACGTCATCGACATCATCAAGCCCTACCATCTGCGCCAGATTGTCTCGGCCGCCATCGACGACCGTTCCCTGCAACGGCTGCAGCTCTTCGGCAAGGGACTCAGCGTGCTGCCCCGCACCGCCATCTCCGCCGTGCTCTGCTTCACCATCGGCAAGGCCCGCGAAATCGCCGCCCGCGGCGAACAGGTATGCCTCTGTCAGGAGCGTTTCGTACCCGAGGACACCATCACCCTCAACGAGGTCCACGCCATCCTCAGCATGACCCCCGCCGCCATCCATGTCGTCACCGCCTGCCGCGGCTACGGCATCCCCGCCCTGCTCGACCTCCACAACTACGGCATCCGCCACCGCTGCGAAAACGGCGTGCATACCCTCGTCAACCAAGAGGGACTGGAACTGCACGAACTCGACCATATCACCATCTCCAGCCGCCAGCAGACCATCTTCAAAGGCTCCGCCGACTTCAAGCCCGCCCGCTTCACCAAGTTCCTCCACGGCGACCCCGTCCGCCTCTCCGACGAGGAGCGGCAGTTCTTCCTCGAAATGAAGAGCGCCTACGAACGCTACCAGGAGATTATCACCAGCAAGCAGGCCTCCGTCATCGACGATGTGGACAAACTGGCCCGCCTCATCCGACTGGAACTGCAAGACAAGCCCGATACCGCCAAGGGGCTCGTCAACAACTGGTTCAACGACCACGCCAACCTCTACCTGCAGCAAGTGCTCGAAAGCAAGATGGGGTCACACCAAGACCAGTCGCGCGTGTTCAACCTCCTCTCCCCTGCCCACAAGACCGAATTCCTGCGGATGGCCGCCGACCGCTGCATACCGCAGCACCTCTCCGGCCTCAAGGCGGGCTCCTTCATGCTTGGCCGATTCATCTCCAAGCCCATGCCCACGGCCGTATGGAACGGCCTCAGCGACACCCATGTGGCGTTCCTGCTCAACGAATACGTGCTGTACGAGAAATACCTCCATGTGCTGGAAGAGGTGGGCGAGATACGCCTGGCCCGCGCCCACAGCCGCATCGAGACCGAAGGCATCGACAATATGGTCATCCGCAATTTCGACCTCTACACCTTCGTGCCCCTCCTCTACTCCGCCCACGACTGGCAGCTGGTCACCGCCAAACTGGAGACCATCGACCATCAGGACAACACCCACCTCCTCGTCGAGATGCTCTCCCGCCCCATCGACCAAATCTTCGACCTCACCAAACCCTGGGTCAAAGCCGAAGTCGAATCCAAACTGCGGTAAGCACATCCTATTCTCGGAAATTTGCAGAAATAACCGCTTTATTCTCAGAAATTTGTATTTTTGCAGTTTATAACCAATCTCCGAATCCCTCCTGCAATGGCAACGACCGCCATCGGTCCCAGCATCAAGGAGTGGCCACCCTTGTGAGATTTCTAATTTGGTGAATAAATATTTCTTTATATCCAAGGCGGCAAATCGCCCTCCGGCAGCACGGAGTCGATGATGTTGGGAGCGAAGTCGAACATGAAGTGTACTCGTTTCATACCATGGATTCCCTCCCACAGCTTGGCCTTCATCACCACGTCGCCCTGCTTCACCACGATGCCGTCATCTTTCCTCTTGCACATAAGGCCGGCTTTCGTGAGCACGGCCATCGCCTGGTCGGAGAAGTCATGCTTCTTTTTCATTACTTGTATAGCATAGATGCCCCATACAAGTACCGCCGCCCCACCCGAGATGGCGAACCGCACCGTCATCTCCTCCACCATACCGACACCCAGCAGTGCGACGGTCATAATGATGGTGCAGATGACGCTCATGCGGACAAAGATCGTGTTAGTGCTTTTCATACTCGGGTTGTGTTGGTTTGCTTGTTGGTTTTCGGCTGCAAAAGTACACAATACCTGCGCAGTCTTTTTGCGCCAATGGGAGTTTGCATTTCAAACTATAAAAAATTGCCAGAAAATTACATTTAAAAATATAAAAAATCGTATATTTTTTGCATCTTCAAATATAAATTGTATCTTTGCAACAAAATAATAACATTGTTGTATTATGGATACGTATGAATTACAGCCACTTTTTGACAATTATCATCGTAAGATTTCCAAAATAGATTTGCGATTCAAGCGCTACCTCTATTATCAAATCAACTGGGACAGCCGACTCATCGGCATCAAAGGTCCTCGCGGCGTGGGCAAGACCACCATGCTCTTGCAGCATATCCTGGAGAACTATGCCGACATCGACCAGACGCTATATGCATCGCTTGACGACCTCTGGTTTGCATCGCACTCTTTGATGGATCTTGTGGATTGGGCTTGGCAGCATGGGGTTATGCGGCTGTATCTCGACGAGGTGCATCGCTACGACCAGTGGGCAGCAACGCTGAAAAACATCTACGACAGCTACCCCGACATGAGCATCATATATACCAGTAGTTCGCTGCTGATTATGGACAATGCCAAAGTGGATCTCTCGCGCCGTCAGACAGTCTACACACTTTATGGCATGTCGTTTCGTGAATACCTCATGCTGGAAGGAGTAATCTCCCTCGATGCCATTCCGCTCGAGGAGTTGCTGCAAGAACATGTGCGGCACGCCATGCGGATAACCAAGGCCATCAAAGTCGCTCCACTGTTCGAGGAATACCTGCATCATGGGTATTATCCTTTTTATAGAGAATCCATCGAGGATTTCCCCATGCGTCTTCGTGAGACGATATCGGTGGTGATTGATTCCGACTTGCCTGCTGTCGAAAATGTGTCCTTTGAGACCCTTCAGAAAGTCAAACGGCTTCTGATGATCATCAGCGAACGAGTACCATTCGAGCCCAATATGTCGGAGCTGTGGAAACAACTGGCTACCAACAACGAGTTGGGCTTGCGTATGCTTTATGCCCTCGACAAAGCTCAACTATTAGGGCTGTTCACCGCCAATGCCAAGAGCTACAAGAATCTTGTAAAACCAGACAAAGTCTTTCTTGGCAATCCGAACCTCATGCATGTGCTCTGTTCCAATGTAGAAAAAGGCAATGAACGGGAAACCTTTTTCTTTAGCCAGTTGATGGTGATCGGCAATGTAAAATATCCCCGACGGGGCGATTTTCTTGTTGATGACAAATACCTGTTTGAGGTGGGCGGCAAGGGCAAGACCTTCGACCAGATTTCCGATGAGCCCGACAGCTTCCTGGCCCTAGATGATGTTGAAGTCGGTCACGGCAACCGTATACCGTTATGGATGTTTGGATTGCTGTTCTGACGGCAGCACCCTATTCATCGTCCTTTTTTTGTCTTGTTTTATATTTGTTATTGCATCTTAGAAATCGGTGCAAAAATAGCAATATTTTTTCAATTATCGGCTCAAATCATAAAAAAACAGATAAATCCCACTCTTTTTTGAGCCGATTCGCATCAACCATTCGTAATTCTTATTCTATTTTTTTCAGTTTTCACATTCATCCCAAATCTTCCCGATGCAAGGAGTTTGTCAAGTATCTTGTATCGTGTCTCGGCTTTCTTGTTTGCTGGCATAGGGGGGATGTGTTAATGTGTGATGTTGTTTTCGGCTGCAAAAGTACAAAGTCCCTGCGCAACTTATTTGCGCGACTCTTTAATTACATATCTTCCATCGTCAATCCTATCTGGCAGACTTCATATTTTGCCAGCTTTTTGCTGATGGTGGACACTTTACCGGCCAACTCCGAAGAATTGAGCTTCTTTCGTTGACGCTTGACCTCGGCCACTACCGCCTTCTTGTCAATCTCATTGATGGCTATCATGTCTATCTCGTTTACACATTTGCGGTCCCAATAGTTGCCCACTAGCGTCACACGCTCTTCTTCCATCCATTTCTGACGGAAATACTGCTCGAGCACAAGTCCCGAATATTGCTCATACCCCCGCTCGACGATTTCGAGCAGCAGGTCGTTGCGCTCCATCTCAACAAGCGCCTGGTTGCGCAGGATGAAGCGGAACCAGAATCGCAGGAAACAGTCGTCGAGTTGCCAGCGTGAGTTGCGCCCGCCTGGCTTGCTGAACATCGGCTGACGGTGGTGGATGTAGCTGTACTCCACCTCCAGGTTGTCGAGATAGGCTCCCGTGTTCTTGCCGATGGCTCCGTCAATCTCACTCTGCGTGGTAAGACCCGAAGCTATCAGCTGGAGAATACTCAGGTAGTTGGTATAGTCTTTGCCAAACTCCGACATGATGAGTTCTGTGCCTTCGGAGAGATAGGGTGAACCCGCCTGTGTAACCCAGCGAAGCATCTTGGCTTTTGTGACGGCTTTTGCGTCCATCAGCCAGGCAACATATTTGGCCACACCACCGGTAAGCATATAGAGACAGAGTAGATCCTCAGAGGTATACTTGGGGTTGTGGTCGTGCAGTACCTCCTTGAGCACACTTATGCGGAAGGGCTGCATGTTGATGCGGCAATCCTGCCGTCCATAGAGCGGCTCGTCCTCATTGTCGAAAATCTTGTGCATCATACTATAGATACTTCCGCAAGCCACCATATTAACTTTCACCTTCTCGTGGTTTTTGTCCCAAATGTCCTGAATGTGGCTTGGAATCGCAGGGTTGACTTTGATGAAATTCTGGAATTCGTCAAAAATCAGGGTGAAATGATTCTGCTGGCCATAACGCATCAACTGTTCAAAGAACTGGGCAAATGTCTCCAACCGACCGAAAATCTGGAGCCCCAGTGCCTGCTCGGCAGCCTCCTGAAACTTGCCTGTCAGTACACGCTCGTTGTCTTTCGAAACATAGAGGTAGAGGAGCGGCTGATTGCCCTCTTCGGCACTCTTCCTCAGCATGGTGGTTTTGCCGATTCGACGTCGTCCTGTGACTACCGTCAATCGACCCCGTTCTGTTGTCTGATTCCAATTTGTATTGAGTATATTCAGCTCTTTATCCCTGTCGTAGAATCTCATATAACGTCAATTAATTTAATGTGCATTAAGATAATTTCGATTGCAAAATTACAACTTTTTTCTCATTATGCAAAATAAATTATGAAAAACACATAATTCAAATTGCATAATGGCTGTTTCCCTTACACATGATAGACTTGGTATATTTCTTCAATTCGCTGAATTACACTGTGTCGCACCTCTTCGGGCGACAACACCACAAGGTCGGCACCAAATGAGGTCAGCTCACGGATAAGCTCATAGTTTTCGATACAATCAATAGTGAAAAAGGCCCCTCCTTCGAGCATCGGATACTGCCTACGCAGTTCGGCTTCTTTTTCATTGCGATAGTGCTTCTGCGACTCGTGGATGGGCTTGGTGTCGACATAGTCCTTCGAGCGGTCGCTGACCCAGAAAAGGATGGTCTGCACGGGGCGGTCGTCATAGAGCGACACCCCGACAATGTCCTCGAACCTTTCATTCAGGTCGCCCTTGTATTCCACATAGCGATGACCGGGAAGGGAAACGACGCGGTTGATACGGTCGAGTGCGAAATTCAATATCTTGCCGGTATCCTCCGCAGCGGCAATCAAATACCATCGGCGGTTGTACTCCCTGAGCAGGTAAGGGATGAGCACCGTATGCCGGTCTTCGTCGGGAGCGGCAAATGTATGGTAATGTATTTCTATCACCTGCTTCTCCGAGATGGCAATGAAGAGCTCTCCTAGAAGATTGCTGTTTTCAAGCGGATTCTTGGAGAATGAGATAATCTGGCGGTCGGACTTGATGTTGAGTCCGGCACGCAGCTTCTCCAACCCCTCCAGGTTGGGCAGCCCGTCGAACTGGCCGAGCAACTTCATGGCTTCGCCGAGGATCTGCTTCTCGTCATCTTTCATCTTCTGCTGGTAGATGGAGAAGGAACGGTCGCGGTATCGATAGCAGGTCTTCTTGACGGCCTTGTCCGGGTTGTTCTGACTCACGTCGTTGAAGGGATATTTCTCGATGTCGGCCATGAACGGCTCCCCCTGAATATATTTGAGGTCGTATTGGATGGAACGGATACTGACCGGCTTGAACTTCCCCTTGCCTTTAATTTCAAATAGTTCCTCGTTGACGAGTCGCCTAAGGTCTTCCATAGTATAATTGGCATACCGCCTGGCAAGGAGCTTGTCAAGTATCTTGTATCGTGTCTCGGCGTTTTTGTTTGCTGGCATAGGGGGGATGTGTTAATGTGTGATGTTGTTTTCGGCTGCAAAAGTACAAAGTCCATGCGCAATCTTTTTGCGTGCAAAGATAGGTTAAAAAAATGGATTGACTGCGTTATTTTACAAAAAACACGCCTACCAAACTGCGTTATTTCACATCCACGAAGTCAAAGTGTACCAGCCTCACGGCCACTTCCGTATCTCAAACAATTTGTAAAGGTACGAAATTTCCGCGACATAGCCAAATGTTTTTTTATATATTTCTCCCATAGCAAAAGCCATTAAAAAAAAATTTTGCCAAATGGAAAAATTGTCGTAATTTTGCACCGACAAACAAACATAACAATATATGGTTTAAAGACAAAGAGAATAGTAGAATAATAAAGACATATTTGAAGCGTATTCGCTTTTCTGAAGCATGTGGAAATCGCCAAATTTCAACATTATCTGCATTAGAAAGGGGAAACGCTCACGGCACCGTGAGCTTTCTTGTTTGCAGATAAGGTTTTGGCGAACCTCCACATGAACAAAAATAGTTCACGGCTTTTTTATTACCCTTAATACAAAATCATTCAATGAAGAAACCACCAATTCCATTCCCTCTTATAGAAAAAATGGAAGACCGTCCTCTTGTATGGTGTCTCCTGAAAAAAATGGAACTAGAAACGGGGCAATTTTTTTATGGTATGTATTGGCCTCTTTTTTGCAAGTTGTTCCGATTCTACTACACCGATTGCGACAACGAGATAGAAGTTGCAGACGAAATACACCTGCATATAATGACACCACCAAAGAACAGCACGCAAACACGTTTGGAACTATTTAATTTTCAATGCCGACTTGCTCGATGGATGAAAGTAGTATCAGTTCACTATTATTATACAAAAGGCAAAAGGCACCGCAAGTTAACTTTCTTCGAGTCGGCCGAGGATATTCCAGCATCAAATGATGGTGGCATTTCGGCAACGGTCGGCCTTGACCGCGAGGATTTCGAGAAAATCCTTGAACTTATGCGCAACGAACGATACAGAACACTAATGAGACTACACTACATAGAAGGGTTAGACCACAACGATACAGCAAAAGAGATGGGTGAGAAAATGTCGGACTACTATCGCACCCATGAACGCGCGCGAAGGCAGTTTAAAGAAGTATATCAGAGAAAAATGACCTAATGTTATAAAAAAACAATGCTGTGGGAGAAATCCGAAGAAAAAGTGTCCATATGATTGAAACAATCTTAAAAGAGAAACAATATGGACTTTGTAAAAAACATTTTTTCATTCAGTGCTGTCGGATCCCTGATTTACGGCATCAAATTCGGATTTCCCTGGTATGTTATTGTTATTATAATATTAATATGTTGCTTTTTATATAATCTGGTGGATGACTAACATGGATATAAACAACAAAATCTCAGACGAAGAATTGGCCTCTTTTCTTGAGGGTAGCCTGTCGGAGAGAAGCGAGAAGGATGTGGCCGCAGCCATTGATGAAAGCAAAGAGCTGCAAGCAGTAATCGAGGCAACTATAGACATAGAGGATTTCCTTATGTTCGACGAGCTGGGACGCATCAAACCAAGGCTACAGTCGGGTAACCACCCTTCGAATCTTGTGGTTCCCTTGACAGACCCTTCGACAGAATCAAAATGGGGCAGATATCTGCCACACAGGGATGACCTCGGGAAAGACACCACAGAATGGGGACAAGGTGAGTACCGAAGGGCCGCCGACCGAGACGAGAACAAACTGACAAAGCTGAAATCGCAAAAATGCGTAAAAAAAGTGGACGATGACAGCGAGCACCATTATTGGGTACAAATTATCATCGGCATTATTATTATGGTTATTCTTGCATTAATAAAATCTTGTATATTTTAAAGTATGGACAAACAATATTGGATATTAATAAACAACGAACTTCTTGGCCCTTATACCGCCCTGGAGATAATTGACCTAAACCTTCCTGACAGCACACCGATAACAGACAATCTTGACAATGAACGGTGGAAAACCGTCGGGTCTATAGATTTCAATGTATCGGAGGCAGATGAAAAAAAGCCAGAAGGAGAGAATATTCGTCATGATTCTCACACGTTGCGGATGGATGG
The DNA here is from genome assembly GCA_905234695.1 of uncultured Bacteroidales bacterium. Classification (GTDB taxonomy): domain Bacteria; phylum Bacteroidota; class Bacteroidia; order Bacteroidales; family P3; genus Colimorpha. The sequence goes on from CAJOHZ010000027.1 coordinate 29,398, forward strand.
AGGTTGCTATCAGTTCTATTACAAACAAAATAATATAGAGCATGGCCCAAGAACTGCCAGACAAATGCTAAAGCTGAATCTTTCGGTCGATACACCAGTTTCCGAATCGTCACTGAATGGACAGTGGTTTGTTGCGGGAAATTTTGATTTTCAGTCATTGAGTGAGGACGAAAACGATATCAAAGCCACAAGTCGTCGCTTGGCCAATAAAAATGCAACTACTGGTGCAATATGGCTGATTGCAGGTTTGGTGGTAACGTATATTTCCTTCAACTCTAATTTTTTTGGAGGCGGTATTATCGCCATTGGTGCAATCATCTGGGGATTCATCAGGCTAGTGAGTGGTATTTTCGGCGATGACGGTTTGACTGACGAAGAAAGAAAACACATATACGAATATGAGGATACCGAAGCCTCTGATGACAAAGAAACACATGAAGATACTGACACAACTCTTTCCCAAGAGAAGCAGATTGAACTATATGCCGAACTGGGTCTTTCTCCCGATGCAAGTGACAGCGAAGTGCGCAAGGCTTACCGAATTATGGCCAAACAATACCACCCCGACAGACACGGCAACCTCAATGGGAAGGATAGGGAAGAGTTGGTAGCCCGCTTCCGCAATATCACCGAGGCTTTTGAATTGATTAAACAAATACGCAATATGAAATGAATAAATATTCAGAATTACAGGAGAACCTATCGGAGTATAAGAAATCGAAATGGCTGATGATTATAGGTCTGGGATTAACCATCCTGGCAATAACGAATGTTGTATGCAATAATAATCGATACTTCAATATCGCAATTGGTATTATCGGACTGTTTATAGCCATTGCCTCGTTCATCAACTATATCAAACTGCGCAAAAAATTAAAGATTAACAAGCGACATAGGCTTGGTAAATCCGACTGTCGCAGCTTTATTATACTTGGCACCGTTTTGCTGCTGATTGGATTACTGCTGGCCATTCTGGGCGGAAGCGCACTCGCCTATGCATTCATAGTTCCGGGATTGCTATTGTTGGTCTGGATGGTGCCGACGTATATAAAAAAGAAAAACTCAAACCAATCAACAACCAAATATCCAACACTTAAGAACTGAAATATGGCACAAGAGATGTTTATGTCTCCCAAGGAGATACTGAGTTATCTTTGCAACTTGGAAGAGAAACTGCCCAAACGAGAGTACAAGATATACAAGGAATCCCACAAACACAACGACTATAATTTCAGTCATGTGACACCTGGTGAGATGAACGAGGAATGTCAGAAAATGCTGGCATTTGCCGGTATGGGTAGTTACAAGGCTGATGCGAGATTTGCAAAACTGGATGACAGCATGGCCGGATGCACTACTCCAGGCGATACCGCCGATGGATTTGTCCATATCGAAGTCAACATAAACATGCAAGACAACTGGAAGGCCATTCTTGCTACACTGGCCCACGAGATATGCCATCAGGTGATTCACCTCCATGGAATTAGGCCTATGATAAACAATATGACTGAGGTATACACCGAGCTATGTACTATCTATCTTGGTTTTGGGCAACTCATACTTGACGGCTATAATACAAATGTGCGCGGAGTCAAGCACAATCTTGGTTATCTCAACCCAAACAACTACAAGGTCACCAATCATCTTGTCGCTGTTGTGTGCGGAGGTATCAGCAGCCAGAGTACAAGCCTTTTCGGAAATGATGTAATGGTTGATGATGCTGTGCGTATTTGGGAGTCGGAAGATGACCGAAAGGAATTTAACAAGAAGACCTTGGAACGACGTTCGGAGGTGTTCTCGGAAACCATGCGATACATCTCCAATATGGAAAGTCTGCTCGACATATATCGTCAACAACTGAAACAACAAGCCGACAAACTCGACAAAGACTTCACCTCATTCAATGATGCATTCCGCACAGGCCAAAGCCGAAGTCTCCGCATCTTCAATACTCTATACACAGCCTATTGCGAAGGGCAAAACAACGAGAAAGACGGAACCAACAAGGTTCTTGAGGCAGCACTGTACAATCTCTACAACGATGTTAAACAAAAGGTTGGTGTCGTTGAACTCCGCCCTGATGTAGTGTGTCCTTCATGCGGGAAACGTTATCCCTATCGCGAAATCAACAAAGGAAAGATGACAGTAAAATGTGGTAAGTGTGGCACGCATTTCGTTGCCGACACAACAGACTGGAGTCCCTCACAGGTGCAGCGCCAAGTAGAGCAACGCCGCATAGCCAAACAAAAAAAGCAACAAGAGGAGTTGGATGCATACCGCTACCAAATTACCGCCGAGGAAAAAGCTGCCGCTTGGAAAGAAGCCGAATGTCTGAAACAAGAGCTGACAACGATACGCGAGGGGATTGATAAACTTCCAAGAATCTTTCGTTGGGCACTAAAGAATTATATTCATATACAGGCAGATAAAATTATAAAAACGCATAAAACAAAAGAAAAATAAAAAAAATCATTCCTTGTGGGAGATTTGACCTAGTTTGACGTCTATATGAGTAAAGCAATTAATGTCAAACAAAAACCGATGGGACCGACGGAATATAACTGGTCAAAAAAAATAATTATGAAAACAAAAGTATTTATTTCGGCAATTCTAGGCATTGGCCTAAACGTCCTACTCTTGGGAAGCTGCACTGGTCCGAGCTCCTATTCTGATGGAGGAACCAATTATTATCCAGTCACAACATTCACATATTCATCCACTCTTCCGTCGAGGATTTCTCATTCTACGGTCAACATTCCAAATTCCTTGCCAGCACCCGCCGAGTCAGCAACCCTTTCAAAGATTAGTATTCCCACTGCGGATTCATGGAAGAATCCAGCGATGCAGACTCTTGAGTCTTGTCAGCCAAGAACATTGTTGAGTTCTCCCGTCAGTTATTCTGGGCTTTCGGAGTTGGACAATCTTGCCACAACTTCCACCCCAATGACATCCACAAGACATTCTGCATATTCAAACTTGAATCCCCTGGCCCCTTCTGGTGTGCTATCATCAGCAGTTTCTCGCCATCCACAACCCCAAGGGCTCTCCAAACCAGCTGTACTTCATTCTAACGAAGGATTTCAGACGAGTTTGTTGGACAAGCCACTGATGAAAGTGGAGAAACGGATTGTTCTTCCATAAAGATAATCTTAGAATATTTTAAACGACACAAATTCATCAGACAATTATTTAATTATGAATAAGTAAACCCGACGGGCCGATGAGTTATAACAGGCAAAAAACAACAATGAAAAAGGGAATGATTATTACTTTCGCAATACTTTTTGCAATGCAAGGTATTGTGTCAGCTCAAGGTTTTGTTAAGCCATTGATACGAGGTGCGCTGACTGGAGGATTTTATCATCTTGTAAATGGTAATTTAACGCCACCTCAACCTGTAATACAGGGGACCGGCAATATTGGTTTGGGAACAAGCAGCATCGGTTTAGGACAACCTGTCGGAACTAACATAAACGGTTTACATGTTGTGAAACAAAATACAAATCAAAATACATTTGTTTCTATTGATTATTACAAAGAAGGAGAACGACTATTCCTGACTGGAGACATCAAGAATGCTAAGTATTATTTAGGGGTCGAGTTAAAAAACAATCCAAAAAACGGCCGAGCATTGTACTACATGGCAAGAATAAGCGGTGAGAAAGGTGATAAATATATAAACAAGGCGTTGAAATATTTATCTGGAGAAGACAGGGAATTTCAAATAAAAGCAAATTGCATTAAGGGCATCTATACTTCGCTCGAGAAGGACTCCAACTCTGCCATGAAATATTTTAACAGGGCAATGGAGTTAGCGGAAAAATACCACATGGATATACTTATGGACTGGGATATGCGAGAAGTCTACACAGTAGCCAGATTTGACAGAGCCTGCATTTACCTAAACAGAGGTATGTTGGATAGCGCCATAACCGATTTCGAAGAGGTGGTTGCCCAGAGACAAAATGACAGCATGGTTACTGAAGCCCTTCTTTCATTAATGACATTGCACTATCAGCGACAAAACTATAAAGCGGCACATGTTGATTATGTGAGGTTAATGTCCACTAGTCCAAAAAAAATAAACAATGCCACTTGGAAAATATTCATGTCAGACATTGATTTGAAACTTGGTTTGGTAAGTAAGGCATGTGACCATTTGGATGACGCGATGAACCTCGACAGGGATTCTGCTTGGTTGTACTTGGCGTATTGTTGGCAAGAGGATAGTGTTCGGGCCACACAATTGATTAATGCGTGGGCAGATATACTTGCAAATAAAGATAGAATCATTAGCCTGGATGAATTGAATCTTATATTGAGTTCATTTTCCGAAAGAAAAAGGTACGACGAAATAGTGCAGTTGTATAAAAAAAGGAAAGTGTTCTATTCGGATTATGCACCACTGCTTTTATGCGCATCTGATGCGTATGTCGAGGCACAAGAGTTGGAGAAGGCGATAGATGTTTATCATATGTTCAAAAAAAACTATAATCCAATCGATAATTCTTTTGGAGAATATTATCCATACACTATAGACGAAGAAGTTGTGGAAAACATGAATAACACCATTCTGCTGTGCAAGGCGGTTCTTTACCTGAGGTCCAACAGTTTTGACTCTGCACTCGTCATCCTCAATACACTTCCTGATTCTATATTGAATGAAGACATTCTACCTATCTGTATATTGCTGAATAATGTCTACAAAAATTACGACAAAGCTTTGCTGCAAAGCAACTGGTATATTGCCCTGTCGCATTCTTCAGACGCATATTCCTTACGTGGAGATACATATCGCAATAAAAGTCTGTTAGAAGAAGCAAACAAAGATTACCAAAAAGTTGTGGATTTAGAGGCAGACTCGATTGTTACATGGAATACCGCATTGGCGTATTATTACTTAGGGGAAAAAAGAAAAGCAAAAAAAATTGCAAAGGAATTATTGTCGTCAGATACCTTGTCTTTTGATGACTATTGGATGGCATCATTGTTTTATGAAACCGTTGGAAAAGAAAGAAAAGCCATCAAATATTTCAAAGAAGCCATGAAGACGGAACATGAAGAAATCTATTATCCATTTGTCCTAATGTTTTATGATAATCCATCATTAGTGTCCACTAAAAAATTAACATATTAAAAGTTTAACAATAACTGTCCATTTGAATTGTTGAGTTCTTTGAAATCGTTGAGTTGATTATTATT
>CAJOHZ010000028.1 GCA_905234695.1 uncultured Bacteroidales bacterium
TGTTTTCCTATCCTACGTTGGAGAACAGTTGGAGAACAGTAGGGAAACAGTTGGAGAAATACCGAAGGAACACCGAAAGAACATAAGCGTCACATAAGGACTACACCGAAGGAAGGACGAGGCCACATGTCGGTGGAGAAAGTGGCAAAATCAATTTTTTTTCGTATTTTAGCAAGTTGATATTTTTGTTCATTGGAATTGTAAAAAATTAAGAAATAGACTGTTATATTATGGCAGAACTGACCGAACAAGAGCAAATCCGCCGAAATTCGCTGGCGGAACTGAGAAATCTCGGTATCAACCCCTATCCCGCAGCCCTCTATGATGTGACCGCTAAGAGCGCGGATATCTTGGAGCGCTTCCCTCGTGAGCCGGAGGCCTTCACCCATGTCAGCGTGGCCGGCCGTATCATGAGCCGCCGCATCATGGGCGCGGCTTCGTTTGTGGAACTGCAGGACGACTGCGGACGTATCCAATTGTATGTCAAGCGCGACGAGATATGCCCTGGCGAGGACAAGACACTCTATAACACCGTCTTCAAACGGCTGCTGGACATCGGCGACATCATCGGCGTGGAGGGCTTCGTGTTCGTCACCCAGATGGGCGAGACCTCCATCCATGTCACCAAGCTCACCGTGCTGAGCAAGAGCCTTCGCCCCCTGCCCATCGTGAAGGAGAAAGACGGGGTGGTGTATGACGCCTTTAACGACCCCGAGCAGCGTTACCGCATGCGTTATGTCGACCTTATTGTCAACCCGCAAGTGCGCGAAGTGTTCGTGCAGCGCGCCAAGATTGTCAACACCATGCGCGACTACTTCAACGAGCAGGGGTATCTGGAGGTGGACACCCCCGTGCTGCAGAGCATCCCGGGTGGTGCCGCCGCTCGCCCCTTCATCACGCACCACAACGCGCTGGATATCGACCTCTATCTGCGTATCGCCAACGAGTTGTACCTCAAGCGTCTCATCGTGGGTGGCTATGCCGGTGTGTATGAGTTCAGCCGCAACTTCCGCAACGAGGGCATGGACCGCACCCATAACCCCGAGTTCACCTGCATGGAGATATACGTGGCCTACAAGGACTACCACTGGATGATGACTTTCGTGGAGACCATGCTGGCCCGCATCGCCAACACGCTGCACGGCACCACCAAGGTCAGCGTGTGGGGTAACGAAATCGACTTTAAGGCACCCTTCCGTCGCGTGCCCATGTGTCAGCTAATCAAGGAGATGACGGGCTACGACGTGGAAGGCATGGACGAAGCCCAGCTGCGCGATACCTGCAAGGCCCTTGGCGTGGAGACCGACTCCACCATGGGCAAGGGCAAACTTATCGACGCCATCTTCGGCGAGAAGTGCGAGCACACCCTCATCCAACCCACTTTTGTGACCGACTATCCCATCGAGATGTCGCCTCTCTGCAAGCGGCACCGCGACAACCCCAACCTTACCGAGCGTTTCGAGCTCTTTGTCTGTGGCAAGGAGCTGGCCAACGCCTACAGCGAGCTCAACGACCCCATCGACCAGTTGGAGCGCTTCCAGGAGCAGTTGCGCCTCAGCGAGAAGGGCGACGACGAGGCGATGTTCATCGATATGGATTTCGTGCGCGCGCTGGAGTTCGGTATGCCTCCCACCTCGGGCATGGGCATCGGCATCGACCGCCTGGTGATGATGATGACCGGCGCCCAGAGCATCCAGGATGTCCTCCTCTTCCCCCAGATGAAGCCCCTGACCATGTCTGGCGATAATAACGAAGGCGACGACCTGTCCCAGCACGGCGTTGACGAAAACTGGATTCCTGTGTTGGCCAAGGCCGGCATCAAGAACTACGAGCAGCTGAAAGCCGCCAACCCCAACAAGCTTTTCAACGACCTTGGCGGCCTCCGCAAGAAGATGAAACTCGAAATCCCCGCCCTGCGCCGGGAGGTGTTTGACGCCTGGCTGGGCTGATAATTGAAGGAATTGAAGTAATGGAAAATTGAGGGAATTGAAGTAATGGAGTGTAATAGAATCAATTGATTTCCATTAAATTCAATTACTTCCATTAAGTTCCATTGGTTTGTTATGATAAAACGCTTTACCTTCAATCATTTTGGTGTCAATTGCTACCTCGTTATGGAGGATGAGCGGAACTCCAGTGGGCTCCCGCGGCAGTGCGCCATCGTCGACCCCGCCGCGGAGGCTACCTACGAGGAGGCCCAGCTTACCCAATACATCGAGTACCACGGCCTTACGCCCGCCTTCATCCTGCTTACCCACGCCCATATCGACCATATTGCGGGGCTGCGTTCGATATGCAGCCGCTACCACCTGCCAGTCACCATGCACCCCGACGGGGTCAAACTGCTGCGCCAGGCCGAGGCCTACGCCTCCATCATGGGCTTCGAGGTGGAGAATATGGATGGTATGGAGGTGCGTGAAATTCAAGACAACGACATCCTCACCCTCGGCGAGACAAAAATCGAGTGCCGCCATGTGCCGGGCCATTGTCCGGGGAGCATTTGCTATGTGCTTCCCGGCGAGGAGGCCGTAATTACCGGCGACGCCCTCTTCCAGGGCAGCATCGGCCGCACCGACCTCCCCGGTGGCAACTATCCGCTGCTGATAGAGAAAATCAAGAGCCGCCTCCTCACCCTGCCGGACGACTACGCCGTCCTCCCCGGTCACGGCGACACCTCCACCATCGGCGACGAGCGGCGGTTCAACGGTTTTCTGCTCTAGAGCAACTAGAGCAACTAGTTGAACTAGAGAAGCTAGAAATAATTTTCAATTTTTAATTCTCAATTCTCAATTTCCCATGGTTTCTCCCAAGATTGACCCCTCGTGGCTGGAGGTGTTGCGGCCTCAGTTTGAAGCCCCCTATTTTGAGCAATTGAAGGCCTTCCTCGTGGCCGAACGACAGCAGTATGTCTGCTATCCCAAAGGGGGCGACATCTTTGCCGCCTTCGACCACACGCCCTTCGACAAGGTGCGGGTGGTGATCCTCGGGCAGGACCCCTACCACGAGCCCGGACAGGCCATGGGCCTCTGCTTCTCGGTGCCCGAGGGAGTGCTGGTGCCCCCGTCGTTGGTCAATATCATCAAGGAAATCAATGCCGACCTCGGACTGCAGATTCCTTCTACCAAGGGCGACCTCACCCCGTGGGCCGACCAAGGGGTGCTGCTGCTGAACTCGACCCTCACGGTGCGCGCTCACCAGGCGGGGTCGCACCAGCGTAGGGGCTGGGAACTCTTCACCGATGCGGCAATCCGTGCCCTCGCCGAGCAGCGGCAGGGGCTGGTGTTCATGCTTTGGGGCAGCTATGCCATCAGCAAGGCGCAGTTCATTGACCGCAGGCGGCATCTGGTGCTCACAGCACCGCATCCGTCGCCGTTGTCGGCCTACAGAGGCTTCTTCGGCTGCCGCCACTTCTCGCAGTGCAACGCCTACCTGCAAGCGCAAGGGCAGCCCCCCATAGATTGGGAATTAAAGTGATTGAGGCAATTGAATTAATTGAATGAATGGAGGTAATGGAGTCAATTAATTCAATTACCTCCATTCATTCCATTAACTCCATTCTACTTGTTTAAAAGCTAAAAGTCAACCCGCCGGAGTAGAGTATCGGCAGTTGGTCGATACGGGAGAAGGTGAGGCGGTCGAAATAAAAGATATTGTTTCGGTTGTAGAGATTGGTGACGCTGGCGTTAAGTTCGAGTAACGACCGCTTGCCGATGGAGAATTTGCGCTTGATGCTTACGTCAAGGCGGTGGTAGTTGGGCAGGCGTCCGGTATAGAGTTCGCCGTAGGTGACGCCGTAGGTGCCGTTGGCAAGGCGGTAGTCGTCGGCGATGTTTCCGCCACCACCGAAGGTGAGTTGCTCATACATGCCCTGGGTCTGTGTGAAGGGGAATCCGCTGCCGTAGCTCCAGCGGCCGCTGAACTCCCATTGGTGTGACTCGCCGGCGGTGTAGGTGGCCAGCAGGTTGATGGTGTTGCGGCGGTCGTAGTGGGGGTAGTAGGTCTGTTCCTCGTTGGTGCGGGTGACCCATCCCAGCGAATAGGTGGCCCATAGGTAGAGCCGCTCGATTTCGTAACAGAGGCTGAGGTCGGCTCCGTAGGCCATGCCGCTCTCGATGACGTAGTCGGTGAGTTGATACTCCTCCTTGGCATATTCGCCGCGGGGGCCGTAGGCCTGGTCGTTGCGGTCGAACATCTTGTTGACGTTGGAGTTGAGTAGCTGGCTGAAGTTCTTGAAGTAGACCTCGGCATTGGCGGTAAGGTGGTTGGAAAAGTCGTATTCGGCCCCGAAGATGATATGTTGGGCTTTCTGGACGCAGTTCTCGATGTCGTTCCCTTGGAAGGTGGAGGGCTTGTCGAGGGCTCCCGAGCCGGTGAGGAATCCGTTGAAGAGATTGACGATGTCGTTGTCGGAACGGGCGTCGAGGAATATCTGGCTGTAGAAGCCGCCGGCCATCTTGAGGCGGAAGTGGTCGGTGGCGTTGTATTTGGCCGCCAGGCGGGGTTCGAGGCTGCCGGTGCTGAGGGAGGTGTAGTAGACATAGCGCAGCCCCGGGTCGATGAGCCATTTGCCGGTGGCAATCTTGTAGGTGCCGTAGGCGGCGATATTGTTGGTGTTCTCCTGTTGGCGGGTGCGGATGCCGAAAGCGTTGTAGTGTTGGTAGTCGGTGGAGTAGGCCTCCATGGAGAGTCCGTATTTCAGTCGGTTGGCACCGATGAAGTTGGTGATGTTGAGGCCGATATTGAATCCGTTGATGCTGCTGTACTTGTCGTAGCCCGAGGCGTCGGCGAGGTTGATGAGGTAGTCGGAGTAGGCCACGTTGCCTTCGAGGATGGAACTGGAGCCAGTGACGAGCATGAAACTGGTGCCCGCGCCGTAGTTGCGCCAGTGGTAGTCGGCGAGAGCCTGGTAGCCGAGCACCTGGTCGTCGAATCGGAAGCCGAAGAGGTTAATCTTGCTGCCCGACCCCGAGTTGACGGAGAGTTTTCCGTAGAGGTCCAGAAAGTCGAAGGGGAGGCCGCCCTCGATATAGGGGTAGATGAGGGTGGAGGAACGGGAGAGGTAGGAGTTTTTGGCAGAGAGAAGGTAGGATACGGTGACGGGGCTGTTCTCGTGCTCGCGTTTCAGCGGGCCTTCAAAGAGGACATTGGCCCCGAAGGTATTGAGGCCAATCTTTCCGCTGTGGCGTTTCTTGTTGCCGTCGCGGGTGGTGATGTCCATGACCGACGAGAGTCGGCCGCCGTACTCGGCGCCGAAGCCGCCGCTGTAGATGTCGGCGTTAAGGATGACATCGGTCTCGAAGATGGAGTAGAGACCGATGGAGTGGAAGGGATTGTAGACAATCATCCCGTCGAGGAGGCAGAGGTTCTGTATCATGGAGCCGCCGCGGATGTAGAGCTGGCCACCCTGGTCGCCGGTGGAGTTGATGCCGGGCAGTACCTGGAGGTATTGCGCCAGGTCGGCGGTGCCGCCGATGGAGGGCATCTGCTGGATTTGCGAGGCAGTGATTTTCTCGACCGAGACCTGTGTCTGTATCTTGCGTTCTTCGATGCGGTTGTCGGTGACAACTACATCCTTGAGCATGGTGGCGGTGCTTTTAAGGGTGATGTTGCGTGTGAGGGTCTGTCCCTTGGCGAGGGTGACGCTTTCGGTATGCTCTTCGTAGCCCACGTAGCGCACCCGTAGGGTATAGGTGCCTGCGGGCATCTTGTTGATGAGGTAGAATCCGTTGAGGTCAGTGGCGGCTCCGTAACGGGTGCCTTCCAGCACCACATTGGCAAAGGGCACCGCCTCGCCCGTGGCATCGTCGGTGAGCACCCCTTTGATGGTCTGGGCGGAAAGAAATTGAAAATTGAGAATTGAGAATTGAAGGAGAAGGAATATGAGTAAAGGTCGTTTCATGGAATGGAGCTAATGGAGGGAATGGAATTAATGGATGATTTTGAAGACGAGCTCTTTCAGCAATTCGCCGTCGGTGACGGTGCCGGCGTTGCGGATTCCTTTGGAACGCAGGTCGGCCTCGTTGAGGTAGCCGATGCAAGAGGCCAGTTTGCCCAGCGGGTAGTTGCCCGCCGCCGTGGCATAGTCGCGCACGAAGTAGGGGTTTACCTTCAGCGCCGACGCCGCTTGGTCCTTGTCCTCCAGTTGGTGGTAGACCATAATCTTGATGAAGTAGTTGTAGAGTGTGGGGAGCACCATCTGGATGGGGTTGTCCTTGGGGTTGGCGGCGAAATGGTTGACGATGCGGTTGCAGCGCACCACGTCGCGCCGTCCGATGGCGGTCTGAAGCTCGAAGACGTTGTAGTCTTTGCTGATGCCGATGTATCGCTCGATGATTTCCTCGTTGACCACGCCGCCAGCGGGAATCGAGATGAAAACCTTGGAGAGTTCGTTGGCAATCTTGCCCAGGTCGTTGCCCAGACATTCGGCCAGCAGGACGGCCCCCTTCTGGGTGATGGTGTAGCCGTGCTGGTTGACAAAGGTACCAATCCAGTCGGGCAGCTGGTTCTCGTATAGCTTGGCACGCTCGAAAACCACCCCCTTGTCGTTGATGGCTTTATAGGCCTTGGTGCGCTTGTCGAGTTTCTTGTGTCGGTAGCAGAGCACCAAGAGGGTCTGCGGCAGCGGGTGCTCCAGGTAGGTGGCCAGCAGGTCCCAGTCCTTGACAGGGATGTCTTGGGCCTCTTTGACAAGCACCAGCTTGACGGGCGACATCATGGGGAATTGGCGGGCGTAGGAGACCACCGTGGACATGTCCACGTCGCGTCCGTAGACCACCGTCTGGTCGAAATCGCGGAACTCGGCGGGCACGATATTGCTTTCGATATAGTCCGACACCTGGTCGATGTAGTAGTTCTCGTCGCCTGTAAGCAGGTAGACGGGCTTGTAATCCTGAGCCTTGAGGGAGTCGATGAGTTGCTTCTCGCTGAGTGCCATGTGGCAAAAAGAGGGTATAATTAATAAAATGCAAAGATACAACTTTTTTCCCAATCCGAGAAAAAAGAAAATGCGATTTCTGTCCCACGAGAGGCCGGAGAAGGCGCAAAAGGGCCGTTATTCGCCACCAAAAAGGTGGGACGAACGGATAAAAGTCGAAAAACAGCCCCAGAAAATGCTTGTTTCGGCACCAAACGGGTGCTTTTCGTCACTTTTAACAATCCCACACGGAATATTGACCGCACGTATGCGTGTGGGTGTGTACTTTTGCAGCCCGAAAAAAGCACAAAAACTCTTAAAATTATGCAAGAACCCCTACGACTGTTTGATCTGATGGATCGCCGGAAGGCTCTCGCCCCCGAGCGTGCCGTATTCTCTCGCAAAGAGGGCGGCGAATGGAAGAAACACTTCATCGACGAGTATATTGAGAAATCGACCCTGCTGAGCTATGCGCTGATGCACCTGGGTGTGCAGCGGGGCGAGAATGTGGCCCTGATTTCGACGGGCCGTCCGGAATGGAACTACATGGACATGGGTGTGCAGATGATGGGTGGCGTATTGGTGCCGATTTACCCCACCATCAGCGAGAGCGAATATCTCTTCATCCTCAGCCACGCCGAGGTGCGCTATATGGTGGTGGAAAGCGAAGGCTTGTACAACAAGATTGCCTCCATCCGTTCGCAGCTGCCGTTGCTGAAGGAGGTCTACACCCTCAACCCCGTGGAGGGAGCCCCCTCCATCGACGAACTGTACGCATTGGGCGACGCCCACCGTCAGCCCGAAGAGCTGCAGAAAATCAAGGACTCCATCACCACTGACGATGTGGCGACGATGATTTACACCAGCGGCACCACCGGTACCCCCAAGGGTGTGATGCTTGCCCATCGGGGCATTATCCTCAACGTGTTGGGCATTAAAGAATCGCCCGGCAAAGACTGGACCCGCGCCCTCAGCTGGATGCCGCTGTGCCATATCTATGAGCGCATGATGAACTACCTGTACCAGTACCTCTGCATGGAGACCTACTATGCGGAGAGTATCGCCAAGGTGGCCGAGAACGCGCAGGAGGTGAACCCCTACATGATGGCCGCCGTGCCGCGTTTCATTGAGAAGATGTACGACAAAATCTACCGCAAGGGCGAGAAACTCACCGGTATGAAGAAGAAAATTTTCAGCTGGGCCATCGATTTGGGATTTGATTACGACCTGAAGGGCAGCAACCGGACGGCATGGTATGAGTTCAAACGCAAGATTGCCGACAAGCTGGTGTACAGCGAGGTGCGCAAGGCCTTGGGCACCAACTTCCACATGCTGGTTTCGGGCGGTGCGAGCATCCAGCCCCGTCTGACCCGATTCTTCAGCTGCGTGGGTCTGGACCTCTATGAGGGTTACGGCCTCACGGAGTGCTCGCCGCTGGTGGCGGTGACCAACAGCTATGCCCCCGAGGGACGTCGCGTGGGGTCGGTGGGCTTTGTGCTCCCCGGCATCGAGGTGAAATTCGACCCCGACACTCATGAGGTGATGTGCCGTGGCGGCAACGTGATGAAAGGCTACTACAAGTCGCCCGAACTGACCGCCGAGGCCATCGACAGCGAAGGCTGGTTCCACACCGGCGATACGGGCTATCTGGACAAGGACGGCTATATGTTCCTCACCGGCCGTACCAAGAGCATGTTCAAGACCTCGATGGGCAAGTTCGTCAACCCCGAGGTGCTGGAAGAGAAATTCAAGGAGTCGCCTTTTATCCTCGACATGATGGTTGTCGGCGAGGGCCAGAAGTTTGCCGCCGCCGTCATCGCGCCCGATTTCGACATGTTGAAGGACTGGTGCGGTCGCCACGGCGTGACCGCCAAGACCCACGAGGAGATGGTGGCCGACCCGAAGGTGCAGGCCCGTTACCAGCGCGTGGTGGACAAGTACAACGGCGTGCTGGGCAACTACGAGCAGGTGAAACGCTTCGTGCTGGTCACCGAGCCGTGGGGCACAGAAAACCGTTTCCTCACGCCTACGCTGAAGATTATCCGCAAGAACATTGCCGAGTACTACCGTACGGCAATCGAAGAACTCTTTAAGTAATTACGATTTTTGGAATGGCTCCCGCCGTACGCGGCGGAGACAATGGAGCGCATGGGTATACCTGTGCGCTTCTTCATTATATATACCGGTGCTGTCGAGACGGTCGATGCGCACCTGACCGGAGGCGTGGACGATGGAGTGGTGAGAGAGGATGATGCCGACGTGGACGATTTTCCCTTCGGGGTTGTGGAAGAAGACAAGGTCGTCTTTCTGTGCCTCCTCCAGGCTGACGGGCACGCCTTGTGTGACCTGCTGGGAGGCGTCGCGTAGTAGTTGGATGCCACAGGCCTTGAAGCAGACCTGCGTGAGGCCCGAGCAGTCGATGCCCATCGCCGTGCGGCCACCCCAAAGGTAGGGCGCTCCCAGATAGTCGCGCACCGCCACATCGGCGGGACTGTCGTCAGCGGGTGGCAGGGACTCGGATGTGGGGGGCGTGGGCGTGCAGGGTTTCCACTGAAGGTTGTCCACCCAGCCTTCGTAGCCATCGTAGTCGCATCGGATATAGCTCCAACGCTCCTCCTGACGAAGGATTTCAAAGGTGTCGTTCTTCAGCAGTTGGTTCACCATCTCGGAACGGTCGGAGGGGTCGCGCCGCATGGGGACGGCAGTGAGGAAACAGTAGCCTTGCATATTGAATAGAGAAAACTAAAAGCTAAAAACTAAAACTCACGGGTCACTAAACTATGTTGAATTGTTGAATCGTTTAATTGTTTATCAATCATCATTAATTACCTCCGGCGGTTCGCCGGTCACTAATCACAGTTTTCCCCGTTCGACGGAGAGGACAATGCGCTCGATGAGGTTGTCCTCCTTGTTGTGCTTGGGGTCGTAGTTGGCTTTGAGGTTGTAGCCAAAGAGGCGGGCGAAGGTTTGGTAGAAACCGGCGCGCAGCTTGCCGCGCAACTCGTCGACGAGGGCGTAGGAGGTCTTACCTGTTTCGCGGTCGATGAGCTTCAGCAGCACCCGTCCTTGCGAGAAGGTGCAGTCCTTCAGTTCGTCGGAGAAATCGGCCAAGAGGGTCTTCTCGGCCTCCTTGATGGCCTCCTTGCGCTCCCGTTTGGAAAGTCCTTGGCATCGGCGTTCCAACTCGTCAAGGCGCTGTTTGCCGATTTTGGCGTAGGGGAGCATCTTCTTCACGTTGCGGATGAGCCGCTGGTTTTTCTTGATTTCTTCGGCGGTGAGCAGCGAGCCCGAGGCGACCACTTTCACCTCGTTCAGGTGGTAATAGGGGATGGTATCTCCCCCCACAATGATGCCGAAACGCACCTTTCGGACCTCGTGGGTCTGTGCGCAGGCCTTCGAAAGGGGGAAAGACAACAGGGTGAGCAGTAGGAGTATATGAACAGTGTTGCGCATTCTTTTTCCAATAACTGAAAAATATGGATTTTATTTTGTATTTTTGCAGCATGAAAAAGGCGATATACGAATTTAACTTTTTTTACAGCTTCCTGCTCCCCGGAGTAAACTACGCTACACGCTGCCATTACCGCCATATCGATGTGCGTGGCACCGAGCGGCTGCCCCAGGATGGCCCCTATATTCTGGCCCCCTGCCACCAAAGTGCCCTGATGGACCCGCTGGTGGTGCTGCAAGCCCTCGGCGGGCCGATAGTCTTCCTGGCCCGTGCCGATATCTTTGCCAAGCCCGCCGCACGGGCGGCCTTGACATTCCTGCGCATCATGCCTGCCTACCGCATCCGTGACGGTCGCGACCAGCTGGGCCGCAACGCCGAGACATTCGGCAAATCGGTGGAGGTGCTGACGCATGGAGTGCCGCTCTGCCTCATGGCCGAAGGCACCCATAACGACCGCCACCAGCTGCGACCCTTGGTGAAGGGGATGTTCCGCATTGCTGGCGAGGCCTGGAAGGCCATCAATGGGGTGGGAGAGAGTGCCCCTGAGTTCGACTTTGAAGGCAGTAAACCACTCTATATCGTCCCCGTGGGGTTGGACTATGACGAGTACGAGCAACCCTATAGCAGTGTGGCGATGACGGTGGGGACTCCCATCGATGTGCGCCCCTTCATGCAGGATTTCCTCGCCAACGAGCCGGTGGCCCTGAACCACATGCGCGATGCGCTGACGAAAGGGTTGAAGAGTGTGATGCACCATGTCGGAAGTATGGACCGTTACGATTCCGAATACGCCTACTGCCACCTGCGCACCCAGGAGGTGGTGCAGCGGCTGGGCCTGCCCGACAGTGTGTCGGGACGTTCGGTGGCGCGCCGCTTTGTCAGCTCGCAGCTGGCGCACATGGACGAGGCACAGCGGCAGCAGTGCTATGACGAGGGCGATGCCTTCGCCGCCGACTGTCGCCGCCGACGGGTGCCGCTGTGGTTTGCCTCGCGCCGCTGGACATTGAAGAAAGGGGTGCTGACGCTGGCCGCCGAGGTGTTGCTGCTGATAGTGGTGTGGCCGATGCTACCGTGGTGGCTGCTGGCCAACCCGGTGGTGTATCTGCCCACGCTCCTCGTGGTGAAAAAGTGGATTAAAGACCCTCAGTTCCGCAGTTCCATCGACTATGGTCTCCGGATGCTCCTTACGGCATTGTATCTTATTGGCTTGTTTGTGGGTTGCTGCATCGCCTCGGGACTCTTCTACGCCCTGCTGATGGTCTTGCTGGGCCTCCTGAGCGCCCGGCTCACCCCATTGCTCTACGCCCTTACCCGCGACGCCATCTACGCCCTGATTGATAAAGGGACTTGCAAGTCGGCATAGTTGGCGATGGGCTAGGAGGGACGACTACAAAAAAAGCCTCCCGTTTGGGAGGCTTGTGGTGGTCTGTGGCAGATTCGAACTGTCGACCTCTTCCGTGTGAAGGAAGCGCTCTGAACCAACTGAGCTAACAGACCGTTCGTTGTTGTCTGGGTGATCTGTACAAGATTTGAACTTGTGACCTCTTGCCTGTCAAGCAAGCGCTCTAAACCAACTGAGCTAACAGATCATTTTTCGGCTTTCCGGCTTGTCGAAAGCGGGTGCAAAAGTACGAACATTTTCCGATATGGACAAATTATTTTTGCAAAAAAAGTACAAGTATCTGATTCTGAAAGTGGACTTTTTGGAGCATAGGGCAATAAAACGCTGTTGTATGCGTTATTGAGATGTGAGAAAAATGCAAAATCGGCTCTTTGCCGCGACCCTGTTTTCGGCCTTGTTGATGTCTGTGCCGCCCCTCCGTGCGCAGGACTTTGGCGTGGCGCCGCAGGAGGTGCAGGGGTGGGCTTATGTCGCCCCGCGTCGCCTCTATCTGGACTTGCCATTGCTGGAGATGCCCTACCAGCAACAGGCAATGGTCACCACCGGTGGCTGGATGCCGTCGTACATGAACCCCGGCATGGGCTTCTCCACGACCCTCTCCAACGACCTCTACCTCGTTGCCCACTGGGGGTTGCAGCAGATTCCCTACAGCAGCGATGCCCGACGCAGTCGTACCTACACCCGATGGGCGATATACGGTTTTGACTTGGTGAGCACGTGGCTCCCGTTGGGGTATGCCTGGCTGCACGAGGAGTACCACCGCTCCGTGATGACCTGGCGCGGGGTCAACAGCTTCAACGAGGTGTTGCTCTTCAAGGTGGGCAGCACGGTGATTTCCGTCAGCCGCGAGACCGACGAGGAGATGGCCATGCTCTGCGATACTTACCACCCCGACTTCCTCCGCCTCATGGCAGCGGGGCATGAAGGGCAGACGCAGCAGAACGTGCGGATGCAGCGTAACGACTTCTTCTACCATCAGCGGCTCGACAACGAGCTTATCTTGCTCAACAACGCCCTTAACAATACCGCCTACCTGGCCACCTGCGCCTTCGGTCTGGGCGATGAAGATGTGGAAGCAATGAATGCCGTCGAGACCGACGTGGCCAGCCGCGACTTCACGGGCATGGACATGATGGCCTGGGCATACGGCCTTTTCCACCCCGATGAGCGGTATGCCGACCGCGGCACCCATCCCACGGGGGTGGGCATCAACCGCTATATTGTCACCGACCAGCTGGGGGAGGAGGCGGTGGCCTACCTGCGCCGCCAGACGGCCCTCGACCTGCTCAACTGTGTCTCGCCTCTGATGGTGGGCTTCTCGCATATCAACTTGGGTTTGCATGGTAACCGACAATACTATGGCAACTTCGCTTTGCGCCATTACCTCACCCCCTTCGGCGACGACAACTGCGCTGAATTGCTGCTGCAGGCGGTGGGCGCCAATGGCAACTGGCCTCTCAACGTTTATACGGTGCTGCACAACTACAACAACTACCATCACCATTTCGGCGGTTTGGAAGCCGGTGTGGTGGATGCCCCCTTGTGGGGCGGGCGCCTGTTGGTCGGCGTGACGGGCCAGCTGTGGTGGCAACCCGAGGCGATGTCGTTCTTCACCGAAACCTCCGCCGTGGGTGGAAGCGCCGCCTTTCGGCTGACGCTGAATACCGCTCGCTGCCCCTCGGCGGGTCCTGGCCGCTGCAACCCCTATATCGAGGCAGGGTACAAAAGTGCCGGCTGGCAGGCGGGAATTGTTACTCTTGAGCAGGACTACACCCTCATGGCGGGAATTTTGTGGAGTCTATAATAATTTGATATTTAATAAATTATTTAAGATAGGCAATTTTTATTTCAGAAAAACTTGCAAAAAGGGAAAAAATGTGTACTTTTGCATCCTCAAATAAATCCAATTTATTATTAACCCCAAAAACATTCAAACAATGAAGAAAGTTATTTTGGCTATCGGCGTTATCGCCCTGATGGGTTGCTTCGCCTCCTGCAAGAAGACCTGTGTTTGCACCACCACCATGGCTGGCCTCACCCCCACCACCACTGAGACTACCATCTCCAGTGGCAGCTGCGCTGACCTGAACAGCAGCACCACCACTATGGGTGTCACCTCTAAGACCGAGTGCGTGAAGAAATAACACCATGCCAAGGAAACAAAAAAGCCGCCCGTGAGGGCGGCTTTTTTTGTTGTATCTATCCTCGCAGGACTACTTCTTCTTTCCGAAGCCGAAGTTGGGCAGCTCGATGCTGCGGAACGCCGAGAGGATGGGGTTGCTGCTGGGGGTCTCGTGTCCGTAGATTTCGGCGATAAGACCTTTGTATTTCTCCAGCAGGATGTTGCGCTTGATTTTGAGGGTGGGGGAGAGGAGCCCGTTGGCGGAGGTCCATTCTTCGTCCACCACGCGGAAGTTCTTGATTTGCTCGTGGGCGGCAAAGCCCTTGTTGATTCCCTCGATGACCTTCTTGAACTTCTCTTTGGTCTGGGGCAGGGCCAGTAGTTCAGCGTTGTCGCGGTAGTGCAGTTTGTATTTCAGCGCCCAATAGTGGAGCGTGTTGAAGTTTGGCGAGATGATGGCGGCGACGCTCTTTTCGTTCTCGCCGATAATCATGGCCTGCTCGATATAGTCCGACTCGCGCAGTTTGTTCTCCAGCAACTGAGGGGCGATGTATTTGCCCGCGGAGAGCTTGAAGATGTCTTTCTTGCGGTCGGTGATGCGGAGGTAGCGGGTGCCGGTGAGGCTGGTGACGAACTCGCCCACGTCGCCCGTATGGAACCAGCCCTCGGAGTCGATGACCTGGGCGGTGTATTCGGGGTCTTTGTAGTAGCCTAGCATGACGTGCGGGCCGCGGGTGAGGATTTCGCCGTCATCGGCAAATTTCACCTCCACCCCGCTGAGGACGGGCCCCACGGTGCCGATGCGGACCATGTTGTCGACGGGGTCGTTGACGGCGATGACCGGCGAGGTCTCGGAGAGGCCGTAGCCCTCGTAGATGTTGATGCCGGCGGCGGCGAAGAGTCGCACCATGCGGGGTTGGATACTGCTGCTGCCCGTGATGACGATAAGGCGGTTGCCGCCGAAACGCTCGCGCCAGTGGCGGTATACCATGCGGTCGTAGAATATCTGTGAGAGCTGGTAGCCGAGCGAAACCTTCTTGACGAGGGTATAGTCGTAGCGGGCGCCGTGTTTGAAGGCGCGGGTATAGATGGCCTTCTTGATGCCGGTGAAGTCTTTGCCGGCGGCGTAGAGCTTGTCGTACACCATCTCCAGCACGCGGGGCACGGCGCAGAAGCCGTGGGCATGGATTTCGGCCATGTTCTGCTGGATGGTGCCCATGTTCTCGGCATAGTAGATGCTGACCCCCTTGTACTGGTAGTGGTAGTTCATGCTGCGCTCATAGACGTGGTTAAGCGGCAGGAAACTGAGGGCGCGGCAGTGGCTGTCCATGGGGTTGACACGGGCATGGGCGAGGAAGTTGCTGCAGAGGTTGCGGTGGGATAGCATCACCCCCTTGGGGGCGCCGGTGGTGCCGGAAGTGTAGATGAGTGTCACCCAGTCGTCGGGTTTGATGGCCTCTTTGCGCTGTTCAAGGAGGGGGAGGTTCTTCTCGCGGCTGGCGATACCGGCCTTGAGGATTTCGAGGGTGCGGTTTTCGCCCTCGATGCTGGCCAGCGTGTAGATGGCCGGCGGGTTCTCCATGCGCTCCAGGGCGGGACGGATGCGTTTCAGTAGCATGTTGTTGCTCACCAATAGCATACGGGCTTCGCAGTGGGTGAAGATATGCAGGTAGTTGTCGGTGCTAAGGGTGGGGTAGACGGGCACGTGGATGAGTCCCGACAGCGCCAGGGCCATGTCGATGAAGTTCCATTCGGGACAGTTGTTCGAGATGGTGACCACCCGGTCGCCGGGCTGCAGGCCCAATTCCATGAGACCGCAGGCCAGATAGTGGGCATATTTGTAGTAATCGGCCGAACTGTATTTCACCCATTCGCCGTTGACCTTGCCCGCCAGAATATCGTCCTTGGGGTAGTTGGCCACGAGATGGTCCAGAAGGTCGAAAGTGCGTGTGATTTCCATCTTTTTTGAAGTTTGTTGTTTTCGGTATTATCGGTTTATCGACAATAGTGTATTGGACGGAAAGTGTTGGAACACCGGTGTTTTATAATGCCATTCAAGTCCTTTGCCGTCATGTTTCTTATCTCTTTGGGCTTGGTTGTCCGTTTATTGCTATGATTATCTTGAAGTACTATTCTTCGAAATGATATTTTTTCGGAGGAAAAATCGTCGCAGTCGTTCTCCTTTTTGATGCGTTCCGCAGATTTCAATACATATTCAAAGAAGACTTTGGACGCTTCCAACTGGTCGTCGGCTCCCTCGGTCGTCCCTCGTTTCATTTCCAATAAAAAGACGAATAATCCTTTCTTGTGTTGAACCAGAAGGATGTAGTCGCAGAACTTAAGAAGTCCTTCGGGGGCTTTGTTTGGGTCATCTATATTTTGGTTGAAGAAGGGGAAGAGAGGTGTGGCCATGGGAGTGTTGAAACAATATAGTTTCATGCCTTCAATGAACTGGGAACTATTTTCCACAACAATTCGTTGCTCAGGCATCTTGTTTCCTCTGTCTGCTGCCTCTACCATTGTCAAAGCGTTTTCGCCCGTTTGCAGGTAGTCGGTGTTGATAATTCTTCCTATATACTCAATGTCCTGCATCTCTTATTCATTAGGATAATCATATTTCAGTACTTCGTACAAGGTATCTGTCACTTCATTTTGCCGATTGATGGCTTCGTCAATAGATGGCATAGAGAATCCGTAACGGTCAACATCGAGAGGTTTGACAGTTACCTTTCCACGTTTTCCAACTTCAAACAGATATGGAGAAAACAAGTCACTTGACAGGCATAGACTCTTGTCGTAACCCTGCTTTTCGGGCAGGTCACTGCCAACTTTGGTTAATGCATCCGCCATAATCATGTTGTTAATCTCACGGATGATGTAGTCGCTATGGGTACTGATGACAAGTCGCAGTCCGGCGTTAATCATCTTCACGAAGATTTTTGCCAGCAAGATTTGGTTCTTTGGATGTAGATTTAGTTCGGGTTCGTCAATAAAAAGGAGTATTGAAGAGTTTGCTATATGTCTGATATAAAAGACAATTGGTGCCAATGTCTTTATGGCAGAAGATGACTCGTTGATGCTAATGTTATCCTTCCCGTTTATTGCAAATTGAATGTCTCCATCATCTGTCACAGACAAATGTCCGTGTAGCAAATCATTTTCTATCTCGTCGGCAAGTATGTAGAACTTTGATTGTCTTTTTTTTGCATTTGCCAAATCCTCTGCATTGGCAAGTCCATCGGCGATTGGTCTAGGGTATCGATTGCTGGTCATAATGTCGGGATCACGCAGTCTTCCTATCGATAGTTCCTTGCTGAAAGTGTATATGCCATTGCGTTCAGCGGGAAGGAAATGTGTACCTATGATATTGTCGAAGTATAGGGACATGAGTAGTATGACCTGAGCCCGAGTTTTGTCAAATTGTTCTGTGGCGGCAATGCTATAATTATTATTTTTCCCCTTCTTGAGAATTTTGATGGATGTAGAACTTTTCTGTACTTCTTTTTTCTTTAGTTCCTCACTCCATTCCTCTGTTGAGGTGATGAGCTCGCACTTGAAGTTGTCTTCACGAATGTTTAAGTTCATCATCTCAAGAATTCGTTTTTTTCTTGTTTTGAGAATTGCTAGAAAAGTATTGTACAGTTCGTTAGCATCTAGGTTGCCTTCCCATCCGGTTTTTGTCTGTTTGCTGGCTGGAAGTTGCTTCTCGTCTTTTGAGAATTGCAGAAGGAGTTGGGAGGCAAAGTTTTTGATCAAGCAATACAAAAATGTGGAGGCATATGTCTTTCCCGTGCCATTGTCACCTGCAAAAAGGATGAATGGCTTTGCCATGTCAATTTCCATTGTCTCAATTACTCCAAGATTAGAGATGCGTAGTTTCATGATACCTCCGAATATTTGATTGTTCTTGTTATGGAATAGAAATAATCTGCAAAAGTACGCTTTTTTTCCGAATTAGAGAGAAAAAGCGACTGAGATGTGAATTTTTTTCACATTTTGGAACGGAGTCTGCGTTATTGGTCCATCATGCCGGCTTGGTGCAGGAACTGCAGCAGGGCGTTCGAGATGTCGACATTGGCCTTGTGCGGGTAGCGGATTTTGGTGAAAATTTCGGCGAGGTTGCGGGTGCCGTTCTGTCGCACCATCTCCTGGTTGAAGGGGAAGTTCTCGCGCACCTCGTGGATGCGGTCGATGTCGCTGTCGCTGTAATCGTGATACACTTCGCGGTGCATGATGCCTTCCATCGGCAGTCGCTCGCTGAGGGGTGCCGGGGTGGCGGGATAGCCCATGGAGAGGGCAATGACGGGCACCACGCCTTTGGGGAGTTCGAGCAGGCGGGCGATGGCTTCGGTGTTGTACATCACCGTGCCGAGATAGCAGAATCCCAGCCCTTCGCTCTCGGCGGCCACGCAGAGGTTCTGGGCGAAGAGGCTTGCGTCCACCAGTCCGCTGAGGAACCACAGCAGGTTGCCGTAGGGTTCGTCGCATCCCCGTTGGCGGCACCAGTGGTGGTAGCGGTTCACATCGACGCAGACGGTCAGCAGGGCCGGCGCCGAGGCCCCTTGTCCGAAGTGCAGGTCGGACAGGGCTTTGCGACGCTCCGCCTCTTGGGTGACGATGACGCTGTAGAGCTGCATATTGCCGGTGTTCGACGCGCGGCTGCCGCATTCGATGATGCGCCCCATCACGTCGTCGGGAATCGCTTTTTCCTGATATTGCCGCACGGTGGCGTGGGCGCAAAGTAGTTTTTCTGTGCTGTTTTTCATGCTATATGGGGAATATTTCGTATTTTTGCAGCTGCAAAATTACAAAAAAAAATGAATATAATCATAGCTGGCGACGGCGAGGTGGGCTTCCATCTGGCCAAGTCGCTGACCGATTTGGACCATAATATCACGGTGGTAGACCCCAATTCCGACCTTTTGAAAAGGCTGGAATCGGAGACCGATTTGCTCACCATCGCGGGTTCGTCGACCTCGCCGCAAGTGCTTGCCGACGCCAATGTGGCCGACTGCGACCTCTTCCTTGCCGTGCTGCACGACGAGAACATCAACCTGATGAGTTGCGTGCTGGCCAAGAAACTGAAGGCCAAGAAGACCGTGGCGCGCATCACCAATGCCGAGTTGCTGCTACCGCGGCATCGCGATATGTTCCGCGACCTGGGAGTGGACGAGATGGTCTGTCCCGAGCGTATTGCCGCCAAGGAAATCACCGACCTGCTCAACAACACGGTGGCCACGGAATTCTTCGACTTCTCCGGCGGCCTGCTGACGATGTACCTCATCCGTCTGGAGGCCGACTCGCCGGTGGTGAGCCACAGCGTCAAGGAATTGCAACTTCTGTACAGCACGCTGGAGGTGCGCATTGTGGCCATCCTGCGCAACGGCATGACCATCATCCCCCATGCCGATACGGTGTTGCAGCAGGGCGACCTGGCCTACCTTATCAGCCGCTCCAACCAGATGGAACGTATCAAGCAGGTGGCCGGCAAGACCGATGTGGCCATCAAGAAGGCCATGATTGTGGGGGCGGGCCGTGTGGGCCGCTATGCCGCCATGACCCTCGAAGACCGGATGCGTATCACCCTCTTCGAGGAGTCGCGTCCCCGTTGCGAAGAGGTGTCGACATTGCTGCACAACACCCTCGTCATCAACGGCGATGCCACGGACATCGAGTTGCTGAAAGAGGAAGGCTTGGAGAATACCGATGCCTTCATAGCCGTCACCGACTCGTCGGAGACCAACGTCCTCACCTGCCTCCATGCCAAGAAACTGGGTGTCAAGCGTACCATCGCCTTGGTGGAGAACACCGGGTTCATCAGCCTCTCGCAAGACATCGGCATCGACACCATCATCAACAAGAAACTTATCACCTCCAGCTATATCGCCCGCTTCATCGTCAAGGGCGATGCCGTGAGCAGCAAGTGGCTCAGCGGCACCAATGCCGAGTTGGTGGAGTTCAACGTGGGCAAATGGGCCCCGGCCACCCGCAAACCCATCCGCGACATTGCGTTGCCGCCCGGAGCCACCATCGGCGGCATCATCCGCGGCCGCGAAACGATATTCCCCACCCGCGACACCCAAATCAAGGCGCGCGACAAGGTGGTGGTCTTCGCCCTGCCCAAGGTGATGGAACAGGTGTCGCGGCTGTTCGATTGACACAGGCTAGGAATAACCCTACCGATACAAGGTGAAACCAGAGAAACTCAATATCATCATCGAGCGGCCTGCGGCATTGCTGCGATTCCGGCGGTTTGACTTCCGGCTGATTGCCCGCATTACGGGAATGCTG
The DNA here is from genome assembly GCA_905234695.1 of uncultured Bacteroidales bacterium. GTDB lineage: Bacteria > Bacteroidota > Bacteroidia > Bacteroidales > P3 > Colimorpha. The sequence continues at coordinate 20,180 of CAJOHZ010000028.1, forward strand.
CTGATTTACCTGTCTGTCGGCATGGCGTTGCCCTTGGCGGCATCGCTCTACAGCCGCGACGGGGCGCAGTTCGCCCTGGCGCTGTCGGCGGTGATGATATTGCTGTTGGGACTGCTGTTCCGCAATATCCTGGGGCGCAAGGCGGGCTACGAACTGCACGAGAAGGAGAGTTTCTGGATTACCGTCATCATCTGGCTGGTGGTGCCCATCGCCGGCACGCTGCCCTATCTGTTCCTTGGCAGCTTCGGGTCGCTGACGGATGCCCTGTTCGAGTCGTTCAGCGGCTTCACCACCACGGGCTCCTCCATACTGGCGCACCCCGAGGACCTTCCGCCCAGCCTGCTGGTCTACCGCTCCTTCACGCAGTGGGTGGGCGGCTTGGGCCTGCTGCTGTTCGTGGTGGCCATCATGCGCAAGCTGTATGCCGGCGGCGCGGGGCGGCTCTACGACGCGGAGTTCTCGGGCACCCAGCAGCGCAAGCTGCACCCGCGGCTGGCCAAGAGTGTTTCCCGCATGTGGCGTATCTATATGCTGATTACCCTCGCGATGGCGGCGTTGCTGCTCCTCACCGGCACCCCGCTGGTGGATGCCGTGAGTCTGGCCTGCAGCACTGTCTCCACGGGCGGCTTCGTGACCCATGCCGACGGGCTGTCGATGCTGGGGACGGGCTCGCTGACGGTGGTGATGGTCTTCATGTGGCTCAGCGGTGTCAACGTGGCCCTGCTCTACCGCTGCTTCACCCTTCATTGGCGCCATCTGTGGCGCGACGAGGAGTTGCGGGTCTATGCCATGGTGTTCCTCCTTTCGGTGATGATCTGCATGGTGGCGTTCTTCTCGGTGGGTAACACCTTGGGCGAGTCGGTCCGCTACAGCCTCTTCCATGTGTCCTCCACCATGTCCACCTGCGGCTTCTATCTGCCCCGGCCGCCCCATTGGTCGTTCCTGGTGAGCACGCTGACGTTTGTGCTCATCGTCATCGGGGCCTCGGCGGGCTCGACGGGAGGCGGGCTGAAGATGCGGCGCGTTATAGTGCTGGTTAAATTCATCGGCAATTACTTCACCCGCATGATTCACCCCCATGCGGTTTTCCGCGTGAAGGTCAACGGCGAGGTGGTGCCGCACGACTACATCCAGAAGATATTCGCCTTCCTGTTCCTCTATATCCTGTTCATCGTGGGCGGGGCATTTGTGCTGACGCTCTGCGGCTGCACCATCCCCGATGCGGTCTGCATGGCCGCCGCCAATATAAGTAACCTGGGACCGTCGCCCCTGTTCAACAACCTGGGCGGCCATCTGGACTATGCCCTGCTGCCTGCGGTGGGCAAGTACACCCTTATGGTGCTGATGTTGGCGGGTAGGGTGGAGATATTCGCGTTGCTGGCGGTGGTGTCGCCGGCCTATTGGCGCAGAGGTTAAACAAAAAACAAAGACTATCAACGATATAAAGTACATACTACGGTTTTTGGGCATCGTGCTGATGACGGAGGGGCTGCTGATATTGAGCTGCCTGATTCCGGCGTGGCATTTTTCCGACGGCACATGGTTGCCCATCACCGCCTCGGGCGTTGCTACCCTCCTGCCGGGGATGCTGCTGTACCTCCGCTTCCGCCGTGTGCGTACCCTCGCCGACCGTCGCAAGGCCTATCTGCTGGTGGTGCTGATGTGGGTTGTGCTGGCCCTCTTCGGCATGATACCCTTCTTGGCCACTGGCACGCTGTCGAGCTTCTCCGACGCCTTCTTCGAGTCCATGTCGGGCATCACCTCCACCGGTGCCACCGTCTTCCCCGAGGTGGAGTCGCTGCCCGCCTCCATCCTGCTGTGGCGCAGCATGACCCAGTGGTTCGGTGGCTTCGGCATCGTGTTGCTGGTGTTGGCGGTCGTGCCCTCCATGGGCATCAACAAATACAGCCTCTACACCGCCGAGGTGTCGGGGGCGGACAATACCGGCAAGCAGTCCACCACGATGGCCAATACCGTGCGCCAGACCCTCGGGGTCTACATCCTGCTGACCATCCTCTTCGTCTTCCTCCTCTACAGGAGCGGGATGCACTTCTGGGATGCCGTCAATATCACCTTCACCAACATCTCCTCCGGCGGCTTCTCGATATACAACAACAGCCTGGAGCGCCTCACCCACCTGCAGCAGTACCTCGTGGCCGGGGCCATGCTGATGAGCGGCATCAACTTTGCCCTGCTCTACAACTTCTTCACCTTCCGATGGGACCGTCTGAAACACAAACTTGACCAACTCTCCTTCTTCCTTCTCCTCCTGGGTGTCGCCGCCCTGTTCGTCACGCTGGCCCTGCGGCTCCGCATGGACTACCCTTGGGCTGAGGCGGTGCGCTGCGGTGTGGTCCAGACCGTCAGCGTGCTGACCACCACCGGCTCGCTGGCCGCCGACACCTCCCTCTGGTGGACTCCCATCCTCTTCCTCTTCGTGATTCTCTCGCTCTGTGGCGCCATGGCCGGCTCCACCACTGGCGGACTGAAAGCCATGCGGGTGCTCATCCTGGTGCGCAACGTGCGCAAGATACTGCGCGACCGTCTGCACCCCCATGCCGTCGACCCCGTGCGCCTCAACGGCAGGCCCGTCTCCTCCCATATCATCACCAACGTGATGGTCATCTTCATGGTCTATGTCGCCACCATCCTGCTCGGCACCGTCATTCTGATGCTCTGCGGCATCAACGCCACCGAATCCATCGGCGCGGCGGCGGCCTGCATCACGGGCTACGGCCCCGGCTTGGGGTTGAGCGGCGGCTTCGGATGCTATGCCGCCTTCACCGCCACGGCAAAAGGGGTCTGCTCCTTCCTGATGCTCATGGGTCGTCTGGAGTGCATGACCGTCCTTGTCCTCATGCTTCCCTCCTTCTGGAAGCGGGGCTGAGCTGGGAACCACAGCATTAACATCCTGCGGTGAAAAAAAAGCCCATCCGGAATTGTGCCACGCAAGAAAAAACAAGTATCTTTGCATTTTGAAATATAGTCTCTATGGAATCCCCAATTATCTCACTGAAAGACGTGGTTATCAGTCATGCCGAGGGTCCGGTGCTGTCGCATGTGAACATGGATATCTCTGCCGGCGAGTTCGTATATCTGATTGGCAAAAGCGGTGCGGGCAAGACTTCGCTGTTGCGTTCCCTGTATGCCGACCACGAGATTGACGAGGGGGAGGCTACGGTGTGCGGCTTCGACCTGATGCATATCAAACGCCGTCAGGTGCCGCTGCTGAGACGCAAGGTGGGCATCGTCTTCCAGAACTTCCGTCTGCTGCGCGACCGCAACGTGCACGACAACCTCGCCTTCGTGCTGCAGGCCACGGGCTGGAAACGTTCCGACATCGACCATCAGATTATGGTGGCGTTGGAAGCCGTCGGCGTGGCCGACAAGGCGGGTTCCTCCATCTACCGCCTCTCGGAAGGGGAGCAGCAGCGTGTCGGCATCGCCCGGGCGCTCATCAATAACCCCGACCTTATCCTGGCCGACGAGCCCACGGGCAACCTCGACCCCGCCACCTCGTCCGACATCATCCAACTGCTGGTGAATATCAACCGCCAGACAGGCACCACGATGTTGATTTCCACCCATGATTTCATGATGATAGACAAGTTCCAGTCGCGGATGCTGGTGTGCGAAAACGGCACTTTGGTGGATCCGCAACAATAAAACACAACAATCTCCGTTATACAGAAAATTTATCACAGATGAAAAAAGGTTTTTTCCTATTGTTTATGGCGGCTCTGCTGCTGGCACCTACGGTCGATGTGCAGGCTCAGTACCGCAAAAAGAAATATACGACGGATGTCATCAAAGAGGGTACCAACAAACGTATGTGGTTGGGTAACAAGACCGACACCTCGTGGCATCCCACCCCGGGCGGCCTCTACGAGCAGGTGACGAAGCCCGACCTCTCCGGCAAGAAGAAAGGCAAGAAGACCGAGCCTATCATCGACGAGTCCGGCAAACACAAAGTGCGCGAAGCAGCCTACGACACGGTGTATAAGTTCACCACTTTCAACGGCAAGACATTCTACTACATCAACTACGACTACAACAAGTTCCGCCAGCAACGATGGATGAGGGCCAGCGAACGCAACTTCGAGGAATTCCAGCCCGTATGGAACTACATCACCTCCGCAGGACGTATCCCGATGCATATCTGTGCCATCTTTGCCGTCAACCCCACCGTCACCGACCCCGACAGAATTGAGGAACTGACCTCCGAGGCCCGTATGGAGGCGCTGATATCGCTCGACTACTTCCGCGATATCGTGCTGGAGCAGGAGATGAAAAACAAAATCACCTACAAGGTGGTGCAGGTCGACTACCGTTACTGGAAAGACGAGGCCTACTTCATCGAGGAACAGCCCACCGACGAGCTCATCCGTGTGGGTCTGGTGGTGGACTTCAGCGCCAAGAAAATCGACCTCTTCCCCAGCGCTGCCGCTGGAGCCAAGACCTATGCCGATGTGAAGTTCTTCCCCAACGACGCCACCATCCAGGAGTCCTACACACCGCTGCTCGACGACCTGGCGGAGTATATGAAGGAGAACTCGGGACTGGAGGTGCTGCTGACCGGCTACTGCGACAACGTGGGCACCGAGTCGTACAACATGGGCCTCTCTCGTCAGCGTGCCGTGGAGGTCAAGAAGGCCTTGGTCAAGCGCGGTATCGCCGAACACCGCATCGAGATTGCCGCCAAGGGCGAAGAAGACCCGATTGGCGATAACAACACCTATAGCGGCCGACTGGCCAACAACCGCGTGAGCGTGGTGATGCAATAACGTCGCCATCTGCGCGAGCCAACGCCTCGCCGTGCCGAGTCATAAGGAAACATACAGGATACTATGCGAAACAGAGGGGTCTGCGATTCCTCTGTTTCTGCAATATTGGTGGATGGAGGCCGTCTGCCACGGCAAGGAGTGGGATCTCCTGCTGTCGACCGATGCCGACGGCAGGGTCGAGGCGGCGATGCCCTACCTCACGGGGCGTCGGTACGGCCTGCGCTATGTGCTGCAGCCCCAGTTGACGCAGTACAACGGTCCCTGGATCCGCCCCGGCACCGACACTGCTGCCTCGTCGCGTCGTCTGGCCGCCGCGGTCTGCGACATGCACCCGGCCTTGTTCCAACAGAGTTTCGCCCCCTCGGTAACCTGTTTCGACGGGTGGGAACGGTTCACCCGCACCGAGCGCGTCACCTACCGCATCGAGGACCTCTCCGACCTGCAGCGGGTGTACGACGGTTTCGACAAAAGCCGCCGCCAGCGGCAGATACGGCGGGCGGAGCGGCTGCTGACCCTCGACGAGACCCTCTCGGCGGAGGCCTTCGCCGACTTCCATGCCGCCTATTGGCGCTCCCGCGGACAGCAGGACCTGCTGCCGCACGATTTCATTGTCCGGGTGGTGGAGACCGCCTGCCGCAGGCAGCAGGGCCTTCTGTTGGCGCTGCGCGACGGCGAGGGCGAGTTGCAGGCCGCTCGCTTCGTGGCCTACGACGACCACAGCGCCTATTCCTTGCTGTCGGCCTTGCATCCAGTCCACCATGCCAACGGGGCCTCCGCCTTGCTCTTCTGGCGGATGATGCAACGCCTCTCGGGCCACACCCGCAGTTTCGACTTCGAGGGCAGTATGGACCCCGGCATCGCCCTTTCCTATAGCCTCTATGGCGCCCAGCCGGTACGCTATAGCCGGCTCACCCGCTGCCGAGTCCCCTTCCTGACACGGATGCTGCATATCAACTGACCCCGCCTATGCTCGCCGACACCCTCCGCCATATCGACTACGCCACGCTGCCCATCAGCGACTACAGCCGCCGTTACATCCTGCGGATGCTGCCGAACATCGACTACTATCTGGATATCTACCGCCGCTGTCTCGACCGGCTGCTGGCGGGCCGGACGCCGCAGGAGGCCACGTTGGTGGACTACGGCGGCGGACACGGTTTCTTCTCCCTCGCCGCCAAGGAACGGGGCGTGGGACGCGTGATATATGTCGATTACAACCCCCAGGCGGAGGCGACGGTGCGTGCCGTCGCCGCGAGTGTGGGCTTCGGCCCCGACGACATCCTGCAGGGCGACGCGCGCACGTTGCGTCAGTGGTGCGAGGGGAGGGGCGTGTGCCCCGACTTCGTGGCGGGGATGGATGTGGTAGAGCATATCTATCGGCTGGAGGATTTCCTCGCCGACCTCTATGCCCTCAACCCGCGGATGCGGATGCTCTTCACCACGGGCTCCACGCCCTACAACCCCCATGTCCGCCATCGCCTGCACAGGGTGATGCGGGCCGATGAGCTGGGGCGTCCCGGCGAGGAAGGCTTCCGTGCCTTGCGTCGCCGCTATATTGCGCAACACTGCCCGCAGCTCGATGCCGCCGCACTCGATGGCTGGGCCGCCCATACCCGTGGGCTGACCTATGACGATGCGCTTGCGGCGGTGCGGAGCGGCAAGCCCTATGAGGTGGGCGACCGCTACAATACCTGCGACCCCGCCACGGGCAGCTGGACAGAGCGCATTCTGCCAATCGCGGCCTACCGCCGCCTGCTGGAACCCTACGGCGCCCGCCTGGAGGTCTCCAGCGGCTACTACAATACCCTCCGCTCCGGCGGGAAGGCGTTGCCTTCACGCCTGCTGAACGGACTGATAGCCACCGGCGGCTTCCGTTGGCTGGCCCCTTTCATCATCTTGTCTGTAACCCCCGACGCATGAATATCAAACTCCTTGTCATCTCCAAGACCGACATCCCCTACCTCCAGGAAGGTATCGAGGTGTATGTCAAACGGCTGAAACACTACGTCAACTTCGAGTTGGAAGTCATCCCCGCCCTGCGCGACCAGAAAGGGGCGTCGCCCGACGACATCAAGGAACGCGAGGCCGTCCTGCTCCTCAAACGGCTGGAGGGGGCCGACCGCATCGTGCTGCTCGATGAACACGGCAAGGAACATACCTCGGTGGGCTTCTCGGAATTTCTGCAGAAACAGATGAACAGCGGTGTCCGCACGCTGGTCTTCGTCGTCGGCGGTGCTTTCGGCTTTGCCCCGAGTGTCTACAAGGTGGCGCACGAAAAAATCTCGCTCTCGCAGATGACCTTCAACCACCAGATGGTGCGGCTTTTCTTCGTCGAGCAACTCTACCGCGCCTTCACCATCCTAAAACATGAGCCGTATCATAACGAGTGAAGAGCAAACAGATGCAAATTACGTTTTGTATCTGTTTGCTTTTCCGAGTGCCCCAAGGACATGCGTTAGCATAGCCGTATCACAACGAGTGAAGAGAAAGCAAGCTTGCTTGCATTTTATTCCGAGTGCCCCAAGGCCTGCCCTTGGGCAGAACCGTATCACAACGAGTGAAGAGAAAGCAAGCTTGCTTGCATTCTATTCCGAGTGCCCCAAGGACATGCGTTAGCATAGCCTTATCACAATGAGTGAATCTTCACCCCATGGCGTCGACGAATGCCTGGGGCAGGTAGACGTTCTCCAGCTCGGCGGCGGTGCGGAAGAGCGGCGCCACATCGGCAGGGGAGTATCCCGCGATGCCGCAGCCCACGGCGGTGACAAGGAATGTCAGTTCCGGGTGCAGGCGGGCGCAGTCGGTGAAATGTTCCACGGCTTTCTTTAGCGCGGCTTTGCCCTCCATGGTCGGGAGGGCGTAGGTGCGGCCGGTGAGGCCCTCGCCGACGCCCCATTCGGCGCCGAACTGCCGGTGGGCGAACCATGCGGCGCCCCCTCCGTGAGCCCCTTGGATATTGCTTCCGAAAACAAATATCTCCTTCTCGCCGAGTTCGGCGATGCGGTCCGACGCGATGCGGCGGCCATTGACAATGCGAGTGTTCTCCATAATTGCAAAAGAATCTAATCCGACTGCAAAGATACGAAAAATAACGGATAGTTTCAGTTTTAAGTTTACCGGCGAACCGCCGGAGGTGATTGATGATTGGTGATTAGTGATTGGTGAGTTTTAGTTTTTAGTTTAAGTTGTCAGTTTAAGTTTTTAGTGATAAACAAATAAACAATTGGCTCCACAAGGTCGCCGACCTTAGTTCAACAATCAACAATTCAACAATTTTTAGTTTTTACCTTTTAGTTTTTAGTTTAAGTTATAGTGACTCGTGATGCGTGAATTTTTTAGTTTTTACCTTTTAGTTTTTAGTTTTAATCTTCTCCTAGTCGTCTCTCTGTGTTCCTTTTATGATCCTTCTTCCTTCCTTCGGTACTTACCCTGCTGATATTCAACTGTTCGCCCACTGTTTTCCTATCCTACGTTGGAGAACAGTTGAGGGAAACAGTTGGAGAAATACCGAAGGAACACCGAAAGAACATAAGGACCACACCGAAGCCGCACCCTTGTCACATGGGGCGCACGAAGCCATACTAAGAAACTGTTTAAAATTAATCCAATGTTTTTCTTAACACATCAAAACGGCATCTTTCCCTCCTTTTCTCGGTCACAATGGTCCCCCATTGCTCCCTCAAAAAGAAGACAAATCTGCTCGCCTTGCTGTATAACAAATTCCATCAATTAAATTTAAACAGTTTCTAAATACTAAACGGAGGTGCACACCTCCATCTGATGTTATTCGGTCGCCGACTTGGCTTTGGTTTCAGCACGGTTGGCTCCCATTTTGGTCGCCAACCTGGCTTCGGTGTGTCTTCGGTATACCTTCTCCGTTGTTTTTATACTTATCAAGCTGATATACAACTGTTATGCCACTGTTATCCCGCTTCTGGACGGAAAACAGACGGGGAACAGGCTGGAAACTACCGAGAGCACACTGGAGCTATATAAGACGCCATGTGTTTTTGGTTCAATTATTTATTGTTCTTAGTTGTAGTGACTGACGACTTGCCATGCCGTATGTGATCATGGTGTTGATTCTTTTAGATGTTCTATATCGCCTTTCTTGTGTTTCTATATGAACTTCATTGGGTTTGCCTTAATTATATATGTCCCTTTATTTTTTTACTTTAATCCTGTAGTATGTTCCTTTCGAAACATACATGTGCCATCTCTTAATGGGCGATTTAGTATACCGTCTTTGCTAATCCATACCTCGTTATTAATTACTGGATAATATTGATTATCAACAAGTATAATAGTATACCTGTTTCCATTACTTATAGAACAATGAGGACATATTGGAAAGATTTCAAAACCATCAACAATAAAATTCGTGCATTCATTCAAAAAATTAGCTGTCGTTCGAAGATAATTTGCACTATCTAAAACGACTTTACACTTATTAATAATGATTTCATTGAGCGACCTTTTGCCTTCTAAGAAAGAAAAGAAAACCTCAATAGAATCTTCCTTTTCACACATTCCTGTTGGCTCTATAATCGCGCCTATGCAAGTAAAGCGTGTGGATAGTCTAATCCCTTTTTTTGTATTGCTCCATACTCCTGTTGAGTGATAGGGCCCACCCAGGCCTGGTGCTATATACTCAAATGTCGAGTCTGAGTATAAGGTTATCGATGGAAGGCTTGTTACTTCATCTTCTCCACCTTCAAAATAGTAATACTTTCCTTCGATATTTCCCGTAATACATTTCGGGACGCTGCATCCAATGCTTAAAAAAGACATGCACACACATATAAATATAATTGCATACTTCATTTAATTCTTATTATAAATGATTGTTGTGGATTTAGATATGGCATTTCTCCCGTCAATGGTTATATTATTCTCTATTTTTCCACCGTTTGTTACTTCTTTGTTGTTTTGTTGGAATACATTGATCTGATCATGGGGCAACGAATTATACTTGGCTTTTGTATGATTTATTATTTTTTTTAAGTTATCAAAATTCATTGAAGAGTTAGGTGCAAATAATTCTGCTTGTATGGCTGCATCAATTTCATCTTGTTGATCGTACGCATATGGTAGAACTATTCCTGTAGAATGTATTATTTTAAATCCAAGCTGCCTTTTTTCATATTGTTCAGCATGTTTAAGTTCATGTGCTAATACTTCAATATCAGTATAACTGTCGCTTGATGTTTCAGCTCGATTTTCTTTTATGTTAACATTAAAATGGCCATCACTCGCATAAGTAAAACTTCCGCCTGAACCATCATCGTTTTCAGGCGTAAATTGTACATTATAGACATTTGCTGATGTATTCAATAGGTTGTATTGTTGTGGGCATCTTGCTTTAAACCTATCCATGTATCCTTTTAATAATGTTATTTGTTCCTCTGTTCCAGAGTATGTTATTGTAACCCCATCCGGATCAGTCAACTTAATTGGATTCCAAGCACAATAGGCATAAGGAGAGATGAATGGGTATTTGTCAGCATATCTGTCCACCGACAGCCACATGGTCATCAGCTCATGGTCCATG